>JANMGP010000035.1:0-8947 GCA_031374705.1 Verrucomicrobiaceae bacterium
TCCGATGCCGTGAGGTCGGCAGGCTGCACGGCCTCCAACGCTGCGACATTTGGTGAGTATGCCGCATCGCGCTCGGCAGCGACTCGCGCGTCGGCGAGCTTTGCGCGGACGTCGCCAGAAAGATAGTCGTCATCCGTTTCCCAGTGGCCCGATTGAGGATTGCGGAAAATGAGTCCGCTCAACTCTTGCAAAAATTGTCCCGGAGGACGACCGAGCAGTGATTCGATGTGTTCGAGGTCCACGCGACCGGTTTCGTTGAGAGTAAGGATAAGCGCGTCTTTCGGCGTCTCAGCAGCCCGTGGAACCTTTGCGGTCTGGATCGTCCGCTCGCGGAAGATCGACGTTTTCTCCGCACGCTTCGTTTCGTCGTTGTAGTCCTCAAGCGAGCACAGAAGGGGATAGTCCGGGTCCGCGCGAAATGCGCGTCGATTGGCCGTGTTGTTCACCGGACCAAACCGCGCGACGAGTTTGTCGTATTGGTGATTGAGCTGCCATCGGGCGTTCGCGATTTCGGTATCCGGCGCGTCTTCGAGTTGCGTGCGCAGAACTTCGCGCACCGCGTCGCGAAGCTTCATCAGCGCACGAATCCGCCGCCCGGTTTCTTCCGGCATGTTTTCGAGGACTGTGAGCGTCGCGCCGGTGCGAACCGCGATTGCCCCGTCATGCAGCGTGAACGCGTTCTCTTTTACAATGTCCGGCGCGACGATGGGTGCGTGGCGTTGCTTCTCCCCGCGGATTTCGAGTTCACGATAAACGCCACGCGGAAGCCGCTCTACTGCTTCAAGTAGCGCCGCACCAAGCTCGCGCCCGTCTGACTCCAGCGTGGGTTCGTTCGCGCGATACATGCTCGACGTGTTCGCCATCGTCCCCAGCATCATTTCCGGGTGCGCCGCGAAGTATTCGTTGATGTGGAAAACTTCCCCCGCAGTGTTCGTGTGCTCGGCCAAATTCAGCCACGCGGGACCAGTCGGTTTCTCGCCATCAGCCAGCCGGCGGAGGAAGACAATGTCCGCCGTCACATCCGTGTTTGCATTCTGCTTGAACGCGCTATTCGGCAGTCGAATCGCGCCGAGAAAGTCCACCTTATCCGCCAGGTAATCGCGCAACCGCGAGCTGGTCTTATCGAGCGTCCCCTTCGACGTAATGAAGACCATCAACCCTCCCGGACGCACTTGCTGAAGCCCTTTCGCAAAGAAGTAGTCGTGAATCAGAAAGTTACGCTCGTTGAACTCCGGATCGTGCAATTTGTAGTCGCCAAACGGCACATTTGAGATGCCCAAATCAAACGAACCCGCAACCAGCCGGGCCGACTCAAACCCACCCGCACGAACATCCGCATCGGGATACAAATGCCGAGCGATCGAGGCTGTGATCGGGTCCAATTCAATGCCAGTAAGCCGCGACCGTGATGCCATCGCTTCGGGCATCAGTCCAAAGAAATGTCCCACACCCAGCGCAGGCTCCAGCACACGCCCACCCGCAAACCCAAACCGCTCCACCGCAGCGAAAATCCCCGCAATCACCGGAGGTGAAGTGTAGTGAGCATTCAGTGTTGTCGCACGCGCCAATTCGTATTCCTCCGGCGATAGCAGCCGCTTCAACTCCTCGCGCTCCGCCTGCCACTCCGCTGGCCCCGTTTCCGCGAACACCTGCGGTATCCCTCCCCAGCCCACATACCGAACCAGCACGTGCCTTTCCTCCTCCGTGGCCCCGCGCCCCTCCGCATCCAGCCGATGCACCAGCTCAATCGCCGCAAAGTTGTCCCGCGCCTTCTGCTTCAACGAACCACTACCCAGCCCATCAGCCGCGCCAATCCGGTAGTTGCGAAGGTTCAGCCGTTCCGGTTCTCTGGAGGCAGGAGAATATACTTCTCCCGCACCAATTCCCAAGCCGCCGCCTGCGCCTGCTCCGGCATCATCGCCTCCTCCCGTTCCAACTTCCGGGTAAGCGATTCCATTTCCTCCAGAGTCGTCTCCTGCGCCTCCACCAGCGCCGCCATCAACCGCCCCTCCGTCTCCATCCGCGCGACCATCTTCGGAAGAAACTCCCGCCAATGCCGCTCCGCCATCAGTCCGTATTGGTTCAAGTAGTGTGGTTCTGTTGTTTGCATAGTTGTTGGTAAAATCAAATAGACTGAGTTGTCCTCCGTCTCGGCCATCCACCTTCCCGTTGCGTTTAATCATGGCGGTCTAGTGCGAGTGCGAAACGATTTTCTCTATCGGGGCAGCAACTTCTGCCCTCATCTCCGCCGCAAGTGCATCTCGAACCCGACATGCCACCGCCGCGATACTCAGCATATCCCGGCTATCGCTTGGGTATCTGACGAAATGCTCCAAAACACGTGCCTCGACGACCGGGTCTGCCATCGCGCCGATTCCCGCCCATAATGACTCCACGCGATCAAGTTGTTCGTTGATAGCGTAGGATGTTTGTGTTCGTCGAATCATCCGCACAGGGTGCCTACCACATCATACAAGACGGCTCCAGCGCGAGCGCAATGGAATCAGTAGCGTCGCGAACGCTTCTAGCGCCGTGAAGCGCTGGAACACCCGAAAGCCGGACACCCTGCGAGAGCCAAACAATGAGTCGCCATCGCCATCGGCGCTGGCTGGCGATTCGCAAGCCGCGACGGCCTCCCCGGAACTCATCCCTCTCAAATAGGACGCGTCACATCCATGGTTAAACCGCGCAAGCTTCGCGCACCTGCGCCGCCTTTTCTTGGATCGCATCTTTCTCCTCCGCAGTGAGGCGCTTGAGATTGCGCACTTGCATCACGATGCGCGGGTTCTTCGCGAGCGACGGCTCGTGTTGCAGCAGGAAATCCCAATAGAGCGTGGTGAACGGACAGGCGCGCGGGCCGATGCGCTCGGCTGGATTGAAGCGGCAGCCGGCGCAGTAGTTCGACATGCGCTGGATGTATTTGCCGGTCGCGATGTAGGGCTTCGACGCCATCACGCCGCCGTCGGCGTACTGCGACATGCCGAGCGTGTTCGGCAACTCGACCCATTCCACGGCATCGACATAGACGGCGAGATACCACTCGTGGATTTCGCGCGGGCGCACTCCGAGCAGCAGCGAAAAGAGCCCGGTGACCATGAGCCGCTGGATGTGATGCGCGTAGCCGTGGTCGAGCGTTTGGCGGAGCGCGTGGCGCAGGCAGTTCATCTCCGTCTCGCCGGTCCAGTAAAATGACGGCAGAGGCTGCTCGGCCCCGAGCGCGTTGCGGTCCACGTAGTCCGGCATGAACCGCCAGTAAACGCCGCGCACATATTCGCGCCATCCGAGGATTTGCCGGATGAAGCCCTCGACGCTCGCAATGGGCGCGCGCTTTTTGCGCCACGCCTGCTCGGCGGCGGCGAGGACTTCGCGCGGGTCGAGCAGCTTCAGATTCATCGCGGCGCTGAGCCGCGAGTGGTAGAGCCATGGTTCGCCCGACCACATCGCATCCTCCCAGCGTCCGAAGTCGGGCAACCGGTTCGTGATAAAATCATCGAGCGCTCCGCGTGCGTCGGCGGCAGTCACGGGCCAGTCGAATTTCTCCAACTCGCCGGGATGCTTCGCAAACCGCTCATTCACCATCGCGATGACCTCGCGCGTCGTCGCATCGGGAGGAAAACGTCGCGGCGCGGGGAGCAAGCCTGGGCCGTCTTTGCCGAAGGATTCGCGATTATCGTGGTCGAAATTCCACTCGCCGCCCGCGGGCTTGTCGCCGTCCATGAGCACGCCGGTCTTCACGCGCATCTCGCGGTAGAAATATTCCATGCGTAGTTGCTTCCGCCCTTTCGCGTGCGCGGTGAACTCCGCGGCTGTGCAGAGAAAATGGCGGTCAGTGCGAATCTCCAGCGGCACTCCCGCGTCGCGCGCTGCGGCGGCGATTTCTTCACGCACACTCCACTCGCCAGGCTCGACGACGATGAGCTTTTCCGGATGCGTCTGCGCGATGGTCCAGGCAAGTTGCGCGGCGAACGTTTCACCGGGCGTTCCCTTGCTGGGCAGCCCGCTCCACTCCGCTGACTTCGTCGTGAGCGCGCGATAAAAGACCCGCAAGCCCCGCTCCAGCAGCGCATCGCGAAAGTGACGCATCGACGCGAGGAAAATGGCGATGCGCGGTTTCGCCACCCACACCTTCTCAGACTCGTGGGCGACCTCGGCCATCCAGACAGCGTCCGCCTTCAAATCGAAACCGTCGAACGCCGCGGAGCGCTCGTCGAGTTGATCGCCAAGCACAACGATGAGACTTCTTAGTTTCGCGGCAGATTTCATGGATTGGAAATACGCACCCGAACGCACGGCGGCAGCTCAAAACGAGAACCGATTGCACGCGACATCCCGAAAAACCTGCGTCTGGAGCGAAGGCCGTGGCGAACTTTCTTTCGCCACATCCAACGACAATGAAATCCGCTCAACTCAAACTCCTCAGCAAACTTTGCTTCATTCTTGGATTCGCGTCCATCATCGGCTCCATCGCCATTTGGTTCCTGACCGGCGGACAGCTCGCCGAGACTCAGGCGCACGCCGAGCGATTCGGAATCTTTGTCGGACTGTGGGCTCCGCCATTTTTCATTCTCTCGAATCGCTTCGACCGCTACGCGGAGAAGGCGGCCTGATGTTTTGCAGAGCTTCGCGCAGATTCTTGTGGGCAATCCCGTGAGTGAAGGAAACGCGTCCCCTTCCGCCGTAACTCCCGCGCCGCTCACTCGCAGAGATTCGCTGGCGTCATGGGCTGCGTATCTGCCGCGGGTGAAAGAATACGCGGGGCGCAGGAACCACGTGGAAGCTGGCCACGGCAACGTCTCGCGACTCAGCCCAGCGCTGCGGCATCGCCTGCTCACCGAGGACGAAGTGATCCGCGACACGCTCGCGCATTGCAGTTTCGCGGCGGCGGAGAAATGGCTCCAAGAAGTGTGCTGGCGCCGATACTGGAAGGGCTGGCTGGAGATGCGTCCGCAGGTGTGGACGAGCTGGCGGCAGCGCGTGCGGGAGTTGCGCGCGACTTTGCCGCCGGATGTTTTGGGAAATGCGGACGCCATCGCTGCCGGAGAAAGTGGCGTCGCCTGCATGGATGAAATCGCGAGGGAACTCATCGAGACCGGATACCTCCACAATCACGCGCGGATGTGGTGGGCGAGTTTCTGGATTCACGCGGAAGGTCTGCCGTGGGAACTGGGCGCGGATTTTTTCTTCCGCCATCTCCTCGACGCCGACCCCGCCAGCAACACGCTCTCGTGGCGCTGGGTGGCCGGCCTGCAAACGCCCGGCAAGACCTACCTCGTGCGACTCTCGAATCTCGAAAAATACGCGCATGCCGGTTTGCTGCACGACCGTCGTGGCAGCCATCGCATCGCCGATGGCGCAGTGACGCCTTCGCTCCAGCAAGACCGCGCCGATACTTCCAGATGCCCGCTGCCAGAGTTCCGAACCGCATTGCCCGAACGCGCCGGACGGAGAGGCTTGTGGCTGCATACGGACGACCTTGCGCCGGAGACGGGTCCACTGGCTGATTGCGCTCCCGATGCCGTGGCGGCCTTCACGAGCGAGCGGACGTATCGCGAGCATTACCGCCTAGGCGAAAATCGCATCCACGCCCTGCGCACGGTTCTCGCCGATGGCATCGCGCGGGCCGCGGCCCACTACCGATGTCCCACCGCGCTCACCGATGCGGACGACACTGCCACGAGCATCTGCGCGTGGGCGTGTTCGCATCAACTCACGGAGGTCGTGGCATTCGCGCCAACCGTCGGCCCAATCCGCGACATTGTCCCGCGCCTGTTGAACCAACTCGCCGAGACGGGCACCCGCCTCACCCTCATCCAGCGTGCATCCGACGCCCACGCCTTCTCCCTCGCGAGCGCTGGCTTTTTCCCGTTTTGGGAAAAGATGAGCCGCCACCTCCGTTCCGATTGCGCCGTATGAAAACCAACCTGCCGCCCGTGCAAATCTCCCACATCATCCGACTCGCATGGGAAGATCGGACCAGCTTCGAGGAAATCGAAGAGCGCACTGGTTTGGTGGAGCGTGATGTCATCGAAATCATGCGTCGTGAGCTCAAGCCGTCGAGCTTTCGTCTGTGGCGAAAGCGGGTCAGCGGTCGCATCACCAAGCACCGCCGCCTGCTCGAACGAAGCCTCAAAGGCCCCGCGTCTGCGGACTGCGACGACTGACTACACGAGGCCGAGAATCCATCCTTCGGTCTGAGCGATGATGCGCTCGGTCGGTTCCAAGGGCTGCTCAAAGTGAACGCCCAACTGCCTCGCAGCATCGGCTTCCCGCATCCAGCGCGCAACGCTGTAGGCATCGTGTTGATGGTCGTTCCGTTCTTCTTGTGGAAAGTTGCGGCTCCACAAAGCGGGATAGATTTCAGCGATGACGGAGCGACCTTGCGGCGGCTTCCAACCATCGAACGGCCAGAAGTGAAGCCGTGAGCCAAGCCGGTTGCGCAGGAACCGCAGCCACGGCAGTCCGGCGTGGGTGGACTTTGCCACGCTGCCCGGCACATCGAAATGGAACGCCGACTTCGCGCGACACCGTTCCTCCGCGAGCCGCCGCCACCGTGCATTGCCGCCCCGCGCTGCGCAATTGCCGTGCAGTCCTTCGCGAATGAAATCCACATACATGAGGTCGTCGTCCGTCGGCCAATGCTGATGAAAGTCGTCGAGAAATGCAGGCCAGTCGGCCGGCAGACGGTATTGTTCAAAATATCGCAGCGGAAAAGAAAATGCGTGGTCGATTCCGACAAGTGTCGGCGGTCCGGCGTGGAGTTCAGCGGCGAGCCATTCGGCCAGTCCGCGACGCGTCCAATTCTTCCGCGAACTCGGCGGCGGATGAATTTCGATCGGCGGCTGCGGCAGGGTCGCTGCGTAAAGTCGCAGACCGGTGAGGCTGCTTGAGGGCGTTTCCGCACCGGAGTAGTCGATGCCGAAGTAGCGTTCGAAAAGTGGCGCGTGTGTTTCCATGTCAGCCCGTCAGCGCCTTGCCTTTCATCATCCGGCAGCGATCGCTGCAAAACTTCACTTCGTCCCACACGCGCTCCCATTTCTTTCGCCACGTGAATGGGCGGCCGCAGGTGGCGCATGGCTTTTCGGGGAGGTGCTGTTTTTTCACACCCTTCATGGCTGCTCCTCGGCGGGCGGTTGTTGCTCGTTCATTTCGCGAAGCGAATCGAGATAGGCGTTTTTTGGCGCGGGTTTGGCGGGGCGGAGTTCGGTGCGCAGCATTTTGTCGACGCGTCCGCCACTGCCGGCGATGAGTTCGGCGATGAGTGGGGCTTCGGGCAGGTTCTTCCAATACTTCTTCGGCATCTCGGATTGCATCGCGCGCACTTTGAGCCGCGCAGGATTGAAGATGCTGCGGTAGTAGGTGCGCCAGAGGTCGTCGAGCGCGTCGTCATCGGGCGCGGAGCTGCGAGGCAGGCCGGGGGTGAAATGCAGCGCGCTGCCGTCCCAGTGCGCGCATTCGTGCGGCGTGAGGATGGACCAATCCATGCCGGCGAAGCGCTTTTCAAAAAAGCCCGCGGCGAGTCGCACGATGCGGTGCTCGGGCTCGAACCACGCGACGAATTGCTCGCGGCCCGTGGCCTCGTCCTTCCCCACGAGGCGGAAGCGGACGAACGCATGCATCTTGTGAATGTCGCGGCCAATGGCCTTGCACCATTGCGCAAGCTGGCGAACGTCGCGGTCCGTGGCCACGGCGAGGAGATGCCGTTCGCCGCCATGCGTGAGACGCCAGAGTACGCGGTAGAGCACGCCCCAGCGGCGTGCGTCGCTGTGCGCGGCGACGCTGCGGGCCATGTCGAGAAATGCGGGCGGCACCTTCGGAACTGCGCCGCGTGGGGCTTCGTCGTTTCCCGGGGCAAAAAGGCCGGGCTCCTGCGCGTCGTCGGACCACAGCACTTCATCGGGCGGCACACGCAGCGCGAGCAGTTCGCGCGCACGATTGCGCCATGACTCGAAGGCCGGCTGGATGACGACGGTGCGCATGATTACAGTTCCCCCGAGCGCACGGAGTCGATGTCGCTCGCGACCGGCGGCGGTGGAGCGTCGAAGTTGAGTTCTGTCTGCTTCGGCGGCGGCAGAAAGCGCGCACGCAGCGCGTCGTCATCCAGCCCGAGCCGCGCAGGCGTGTGGTCGGCGGCGATGATGAACGGCAGCACTTTTTTCATCGGCACGCGCAGGCGCAGCAGGTCGGCGAGCCGCAGTCGGGTGTAGCGGCGTGCGCCGAGGATGCGGTCCACATTGCGAACGCCGAGTCCCGGCACTCGCAGCAGGATTTCGCGCGAGGCTTTGTTGATGTCGGCGGGGAAAATCGCGCGGTTGCGCAGCGCCCACGCGAGCTTCGGGTCGAGTTGCAGGTCGAGGTTCGGCGCGGCGTCGGTGGTGATTTCATCTACCTTGAATCCATAGAAGCGCAGCAGCCAGTCCGCCTGATAAAGCCGGTGCTCTCGCACGAGCGGCGGCGGCTTGATGGGCAGCAGCGACGACGGCTCGGGAATCGGACTGAAGCCCGAGTAATAAACGCGCCGCAGCCGGTAATCGCCGTAGAGCACATCCGCGCGCCGCAGGATGACCGCGTCCGTGGAATCATCCGCACCGACGAGCATCTGCGTGCTTTGCCCAGTGGCAAACGGCGGCGGCTTCGGCGCATCGGGCTTGCGCTTTTCCGCGTGGCGCTCGTCGATTTTCTCGCGGATGTGACCCATCGCATCCTGCGTTCGTGCGAGGTTTTTCTCCGGCGCGAGTTTCGTGAGTCCCTGTTGCGTGGGCAGCTCGATATTGATGCTGATGCGGTCCGCGTAGCGCCCCGCCATTTCGATGAGCGCGGGCGACGCCTCGGGAATCGTCTTCAGGTGGATGTAGCCGCGAAATTGATGTTCCTCGCGAAGCTTCCGCGCGACTTCGATGACCAGCTCCATCGTGTAGTCCGCGCTGCGGATGATGCCGCTGCTGAGGAA
>JANMGP010000239.1:0-9769 GCA_031374705.1 Verrucomicrobiaceae bacterium
CAGCGTGGTGTCGAGAAGGCCGCGTTCATGCAAATCCGCAAGCAGCGCGGAGACGCCTTGATCGAGCGTCTTGAGCTGATCGCCCTTGTAGGCGTCGGCGAGTTTTCCGTGATGGTCCCAGCCGCCCCAGTTCACGGTCACCCACGAAACACCGACCTCCACGAGTCGCCGCGCGAGAAGCATTCGCTGGCCCATGTCATTCCGACCGTAGCGTTCGCGGACCTTCGGGTCTTCGCGCTGAATGTCGAACGCCGCTTGTGCTTTGGTGGACGAGACGAGGTCGAATCCCTGCTCGTAGAAGCGATCGAATTCCACAGCCGGATCTTCAACGACCTTCTCATTCGAGCGTTTCATGCGGTCGAGCGCGGTGCGCAAGTCGCGCCGGGATTTCACCCGTCCTTCCGCGATGTCGCCGGGGAGAACGACATCGTTCACGCGGAAAGCATCCGAGTTTGGACCGCCCGAGACGATGAACGGCGCGTGCTGTCCTCCTAGAAAATTCGGCCCGCCCGAGCGCGTGTTGCCCGGCATCGCCATGTAGGCGGGGAGCCCGCTCTTCACGCCTCGCTCATACGAAACCATGGAACCCATCGACGGATGAAATGTCACGAATGCACCGCAGCCTACGGGCACGGGCGTGGGTGCGCCGGTCATCATATAGTGATTCCCGCCGCCGTGGTTCGGGTCTTTGTGGCAGATGGATCGGACAACGCTGAATTTGTCGAACACGCCCGCGAGTTTCGTGACCGGCTCGCTGAAATGCACGCCAGGCACGCAGGTCGGCACGGTGTTGAAAACACCGCGGATTTCGGCAGGAGCGTCGGGTTTCGGATCGAAGGTTTCGAAATGCGAAGGTCCGCCATCGAGCCAGATCATGATGCAATTGATATTCTTTCCTCCGGCTCCGGGATTCGCAGCAGCCCGCGCTTTGAGGCGCAGCAAATCGCAGAGTCCAAGGCCCAGCGTTCCGCGCAGTCCTAGTTGGATAAAGTCGCGGCGCAGGAGCCCGTCGCAGTTGAGATGTGTGGCCATGAGTCGTTAGTGGTTGAAGACAAATTCGGCGGAGTTCACGAGCGCCCAAAGGACGTCTTCGATAGCCCGCCGCCGGGTCGCCGGGTCGTCGGTAAATGGTGCGGTGGAAAGTTGCAGTTCTTCCTCCGAGGGAAGCCGTCCGTAGCAAGCGAGGTAGAGCTCGGTGACAATGTCGCGCGGCGATGCGCTGCTCGTCGCGAGTCGCTGCGGCCGGGACGCGGCGTCTTTGCTCGTCAGCTTGCCATTGAGCACGTCCGAGTTCATGAGGTGCAGCGCTTGCGCGATGGTCGGCTTCACGTTGCGCTCGCAGGGACAATCGCTGCTGGAGTTTGGACGTCCAAACGCATCCATCGTCCTCGAATCGATCTTGTAGGTCCACGCTTGCACGGCGCGGCTCCCATCGGGAAGTCCCGGATACTTTGTCGGGACGCCCGTGATGTCGCAGATGGCGTCGGCCATCATTTCGGCGGACATGCGGCGGCGGTAAAAGCGGGAGAAGTTCCGCGTGTCGGCAGCGTTGGTGTCATTCGGCTCGCTCGCCAGTTGATAGAGATGCGAGTTCATGATGGTGCGCATGAGCGACTTCAGTTCGTATTTGGAGCGCGCGAGTTCCGCAGCGAGCGCATCGAGCAACGCGGGATTGCTCGGTGGATTGGACAACCGGAAGTCATCCACGGGGTCCACGATTCCCTTTCCAAAATACTGGCTCCAAACGCGGTTCGCGATGGCACGTGAGAAAAAGGGATTCGCCGGATCGAGCATCCAGTCGGCCAATGCGCGGCGTGGGTCCGTCTTCTCCGCGACGACGGCAGGCGGTCCATCGGGCGGTTGGGGCTTCATCACCTCGCCGGACACCGGGTGCTTCAGCGAGCCGCCCGCGGCCACATAGAAAGTTTCGTTGCCGCCCGAGATCGGCGCGGAAATCCCGCCGCCCTTTTGTTTCAGCGGGGCAAAGAACGCGGCCATCTGGTAAAAGTTCTCCTGACTCCATTTCTCGTTCGGGTGGTGATGACACTTCGCGCAATCGAGCCGCACGCCGAGAAAAAGCTGGCTGAATATCGTCGTGAGTTCGGCAGGCTCGCGGCGATCGCGATAGATCACCGCCGGCCCGTAAACGTGAGTGTTGCCCTGGGTGAGCACGATTTCGCGGACGAACTGATCATACGGTTTGTTTTCGCGGAAGCTTTCCCTCAGCCACTGGTCAAGGATATACACGCTTTTGACACCCACCCTGTCGGGATTCGGACGCAGCAAGTCGGCCCACTTCGCGGCCCAGTGGTCGGCGTACGCGGGATGTTGCAGCAGACGGTCGATGACCTTTATGCGTTTCTGTGGATCGGGATCGGAAAGAAATGCGCGCGCTTCGTCGGGCGTGGGAAGGATACCCAGCGTGTCGAGCGACGCCCGGCGGAGGAACTCGGCATCGCTGCACGGGGCAGAAGGGAAAATCCCCAACTGCCGGAAGCGCGCGTAGGCCAGTTCATCGATGAAATTGCGAACGGGCAGATCCTTGTATTTCTCGTCCGGCAGGAGTTTGTCCGAAGGAACGACGACCAGCGAATCGCCCACCATTCCCATAAAGCGCGCGACGACGACCGCCTGTCCGCTGAGTTGATCCACGGTGATTTTCCCGTCGTCGGTGACGGCTGCGATCTGTTTGTCGTTCGATGCAAACGCCGCGAGCGAGGTGACATCGCGCATGCTTCCATCGGAATAGCGGGCGTGCACCACGAGTCGTTGAGTCGCGCCTTTTCGATAGCGCCGCTCGTGCGGGAAGACCTGGAGTCCGGTCAACGCAGGTTCGTTTTCCTTGCGATACGTCATCCCGGAGCCAATCCATTCGGCGAGGGTTTTAGCCGCATCCGAGTCGCGCTCGAAACGTTCGCCGCCCTCGTGCGGCACACTCTGAGTCGCCTTCAGCAGGAGCAGGCTCTCCGCCGGAGCCGATGGGAAAATGCGGCGTCCCCGCGCACCGCGAACGATACTTTGATAATCCGATTTCGGATCGAACGAGAAGACGCTGAGACGGAATCCGTTTTGTCCATCGGACTTTGCATGACACGCTCCCGCGCTGCATCCGGCCTTCCCGAGAATGGGCAGCACGTCATTCAAAAACGTGAGAGGCTCGCCGGATGGCTCGACGACTTCCACGGGGATATCGATGTGCTGCGCTCCAACCGTCGCGGTGAGGACAACTTTCCCGACGGCCCGCGCCCGGAGGACTCCGGCGGCGTCGAGCGTCGCTTTGTCCGCGGCGTTTACGGCGACGTTTGCGCGTTCGGTGGCATCGACCTCAAACCCATCCTTTCGCCGCTCGGTGATGAGAAATGATGCGCGCTGCCCGACTGTCATTCGGATCGCGGGCGGCTCACCAACGAGCGCGACGATCTCGGTTTCCTGCGCAATGCAGTGGCTCGCGAGCGCGGCGGAAATCAGGAATGACAAAAGTCGTGCAATCATTTTGCAGGCGCAGTGGTTGCGACCGTCGTGACCACGGCGGCGTCAATGTTGTCGAGCATCTTGCCGTCTTTATCCCAGCCAAGAATCCGCCCCTCGCTCGATCCTGCAAAGATGCGTTCGCCGCTGTCGGTCACCGCGACACAATATAACGCGGAGTCCGTGCGACCGAGCTCGCGCTCGTTTCCTGTATCCGAGCTTTGCGCGCCGGTGTGGGTCTTCAGGTCTTTGTAGCGCAGCAACGCTCCGTCATCCGTCACAGCAAATATCGCAGGTCCGGCGGCGCCCCAACTTACGGCATTGAAGGAAGCGGATTTGCCCGCCAACGCGATCGTGTTTTCCCGCGTCTTCACGTCCCATACTTTCAGTGAGCGGTCGGCGCCTGCCGTAACGAGTTGCGTGCTGTCCGGGTTAAATGCGAGGCCGAGAACTTGAGTCGAGTGCGCCTCCAGTTTCGCAATCTCCTTGCCCGCAGCGATGTCCCAAATCTTCACGAGCTTGTCGCCGCCCGCGGTGCCGAGAAGCTTTCCATCGGCACTCACAGCCATGGAGAAAATCGTATCTTCGTGCGCCGGCCACGAGCGGACCAACTGTCCCGATGCGATGTCGAGAATGCGGACGATGCCATTCTCGGAAACCTGTCCATCCGCCAACGCAACGAGTGTGCCATCCCGCAACGGCCGCAGAGCCATGATTCGGTCGGTAAGCCCTGCGATGATTTCGCGCTGCTGCGTGAGCGGTTCGGCGTTCCAAACAATCACCCGACGAAAAGCTCCGGTGAGCAGCCGCTTCCCGTCCGGTGTCCACGCGACGGACTGCACAGGATCGAGATGCGCACTGGCCCTCGCGCGAAACGTCAGCGCTGTTGGAGTGACATCAAAGAGCACCACTTCATTCCGGCACCCCGCCGCGAGCCGCGAGCCATCGGGCGAAAGCGCAATCGCCATGATCGGTTTGTAAGCTGCGGGCACCGGAGCCAGCGCCACAGCGCGCGGCGGAGAAGGCTGCCCGGCGAGAGCAGCCGCGTCCCACGGAGCCCCGGCGCGAAGCCATTCTTTCAAGAGCCCGATTTTCGCGGCGGAGAGCTGCTTTTTCGGCGGCATGTGAGGGTCCGCCTCCGCGGCGAGCGCTTTGATGAGCAGGCTTTCGTCCGGCTTTCCTTCCACGACCACCGCTCCATCTTCGCCGCCTTTCATCATCGCCTCCCGACTCGTCAACTTCAGCCCGCCCTTGCTCTTCTCGTCATTGTGACACGACAGACAATTTGCCTTCAGCAGCCGCATCGCCATCGCCGCCGACGGGGATTCCTGAACTGCAAAGGACTGCGAAACGAGGAGCGCGAACGCGAGCGTTGTGGCAGCGCGCAATTTCAAAGCGCACCACCGTGCAGATGTGGCGTCGTGATTCGGAAAGTGGACGGCATGGCGGTGCGAGTGCCGGAGTTGAAAAGTGGTCGTTTCATCGATTGAACGTGAACGAAATGACCACCAGCCCACGACGGGACTCTTAGCGCTTAGTTTCCCGCGGACGGCATGTCGCGGCGTGCCTTAGTAGTCCCGAAGGGACCCTGCTTATCCGGTTCGTTGACAAAATGCGCCTGACGCGAACGGGAGCGGGGCTTTCCTAAGCCCCGTTTGCCGCGGCAGCGGCATCCGTGGCTGCACCTTCGGCGCAGACGGGGATTAGGAAAGCCCCGCTCCCCTCCGATTTTCGCCCTTTGTCAATAAACCGGATAAGCGGGGAAGGGACGGCTGAGAACGGGGCAATTCTCGCTTCAAATAGGTTCCGACGCTTGCTTTTGAAAAGCTTCGCTTCGCCACGCGAAGAGAGGCTGGTTTGTTTGTCTTCACAAGAAACCTGATCTCAGGAACTGGGAAACTGAGGTCACGAATACCAATCCTGATGTTGGGAACTGAAAATGTGATCCCAGGGAAGACATTCTTGTCTTCAGGAATTCAAAAGATGTCATCAGAAAACGCAAGCCCGACCCCAGGAAATGGAACCCTCCCACCAGGTGTCCAAAACCTGATCTCAGAAACTGGGAAACTGAGGTCAAGAACACCAAGCCTGATGTCGGAAACTGAAAATGTGACATCAGGAAACACATTCTTTTCCTCAGGAGTTCAAAAAGGGTCATCAGAAAACGCAAGCCTGATGTCAGGAAATGAAATCCTCCCATCAAGTTCCGAAAACCTGTCCTCAGGAAGCCCGTTCCTGTCCTCAGGAAACGCAAAAATGTCCTCATCTTTTGAAAAACTGAGTCGTTTTCGATGGTTTTTGAGACGGATTTCTTCTCTGTTGAACAGAGAGAAACGATTCGAGCCCATTGTTACCCTATTGCTCACCTCTTTCGATCCATTCACCGGCCGCTCCACCTGCCCCCACTGCGAAGGCGAAATCTTCGCCTTCAACCCGAACGCCACTTTTGGTCCGCCGATTGCGCCGATTTACGCAGATTCAGTGATGCTTTGCTTCATTTCAGAACCGCACAATAGCATTTTTCGCCATCGCACATGCCATCCTCGCAATCTGCGTAAATCAGCGAAATCTGCGGACAACTATCGCGGCGTTCGGGTTCAACGCCGCCCCCCGCTTCGAAAGCCCCAGCGCCTCCCGCTCCTCCCGAATCACCGCCACCGCCGCCACGATCAATTGCTCCCGCTTCTCCAAAAAAAGCGCCGCCTGCCCCGTGCCCCCACCCCGCGAACCACCACCTGTGCCGTTCTTCTTTGGAGGGAACTTCGATTTCATCGGAGGAGAACTACAAACGAATCAACCCACCGCGGCCCCCGCCCGCACCCCGTATAGAAAATGGATTCCGGTCATCGTCATATGCCGGGCGATTTAGCAAAAAGGTGGGGCGGGGCAAGCGGGAAGTGTGGGGTGATTTTTCTGTTGAGGAAGGAGTTCGGTCAGAATGTCAGCGCTAGGTTTTGTTCGTCGAAGTTTTTCAGAATTTCACCGAATCTAACGCTGCGCATGTCCACGTCTCAATCTTCTCGATTAGATCTTTTGGGACGGTTTCACTAAAATCTACGAGCCGACACCGATCAAATAAAAGGCCAGCTTTGGTCGCATGTTTAACCCAATGCCCTTGTTCGGCAGACTCCGCGATAAAGAATGCTCGGATCGGCGTTAGTAGCGGCGGATCGCTCATCCAGAGCCTGACGAAATCATCCGGGCGAAGTTTCACCGTTTCATCTCGCCAATTAGTTCCTGTCTTGCACTGTCCGAAGACGATCAATTGCCCACGTTTTCGGTCACTGAACGGAACCCATCCGACGGTATCAATACCCCCATCGTTTTCATCAACGTCGTCAATATCAGGGTTTTTGAATTGTCCGCCTTCGCGAAGCTCTTGGCACAACCCAGAGATCTTTTTCGCGAACCCACCTGAAACCGCAGTTCCAAACACTAATGAACGGGAGCGAGAACCCAAGTAGTTCTTAATCACAACTGCACTCAGATCTTCCAGCAGCTTAGTGCCATCAATTCGTTTATGGACCCTCGCGGATTTCATGTTTAATCGGGTGGCGAGCAGAAGGTATCGGTAAATTGTTGAACGGGGGTTTGTGCAACCGTTTTCGTGGCGCAACGTGGAGCCAGAATGGGCAAGCGTGAACGGATAGCCGCTCCCGCATGCCTTCATTCTCCGGTCCAATTCTGCCATGACCTCTTCCATTTCGTCTGTCGTCTCCGACTCGTCATCGTCACACCCGACGTTTTCGTGATTGTCGCACAGCTTACTCAGATATGAGACGATCTCACGCGACGAAACCGATCCGTTTTTGATAGCGAGCAATTCCGCAAAATCGGCAAGCTCATGTTCTTCATCCTTGGATGACGGAGGTGAGGGCAACATGAACATGTTAGTTTTCTGTCATTCGCACACGTTTTTGTTCTCCACTCCTCTTTCGCTCCATTTCGTCGTAAAGCGTGGCCGCCATTTCTGCGACAGTTCCGGCGGTTCGCAATAGTTCCTCGGAACCGGAGTAACCGGAAGCGAGGTATGCCGCGGCAGCGCCGAGTTCTCTCTTCGCGGCAAAAACCGCTTCTTCAAACACTGCTTCTGGTGGGCGGCTGATTTCAAACGCTTTGTCTAACGCCACTCCCTTCCGAAGCGCCGCAAGCGATTCCTTGTTGCTTACGGCCGCGTTGAGCATCCGAAGGTGGGGGTTTTGCTTAACAACGACCGGAGGCCGCTGCTCTTTTTTGCTTCCAAAAAGCCAAACGCAAAGCTCCCCGAGCTCTTTCTTTTTCGCTTCCGGAACGGGCGTGTCGGTTTCTTTCTCCTTTGGAGCGAGATTTAGAAATTTTCCGATGCCGTCTTCATAGTCCAATCCTGTATAAAGGTGAGAGAAATAGATACGTGGGCCGTAGCAGTCTTCGCGATTGTAAACCTTCGCTTTCTCTGCCTGTTCAAGCACCATTAGTCCGCGATACAGTCGTTGGACGGTGGAGTGCCGATCTCCGATTTGCTGCGCGATGTCAGAAAGAGACACGGCGAACGTTCTGTGCACCTCTGCGATGTATTTAGCCTTAGCGTAACTTGTCCATTTCGCAGGGCCGTTGACATGCTTGAATCCCAAATAACGCCAAGATTCTTCCCTCGTACAGGAAATTACGGGAACTGATTCAAGGTCTTTTCTGGCCTTTTCAGAGATCTTCGGGATCTCCCATCCCGATTCCTTTGCAATAGCTGGGTTCAGGAGGACTTTTAACGCGGCAAGACGACGGTTGCCTTCGATAACGATATTTTTGCCATCCTCCTTCGACACAATTAGCGGTTCGTGCTGGAAGAACCCGCTCGCAGCAATGGACTGGACGAGCTCCATCACGTCCATCGCCTCCCAGAGTGTCTTGAGGATCTCCAGATCTTTGGTCGTTGGTTCTATTCCATACTCCGCAAGTCGTGGGTTTTTGCGGTCGAATTCCAAATCAGCGACATTGAGTAGTTTTTGCTCGAAAGTTTGTTTCATGCGGGCGGTAGGATGTTTGGTTCGTGAGTTTCTCGGGTCGGTCCGAGAGAAACGTGGGTGGGTGTAATAATCAGTTCGTTCGCTGTTCGATTACCTTGCAGCGAGTATCTGATTGGCTTCGTTCCCAAATTCTGGCTCGAATATATTTCGCGGATTAACTCGGCGTCGTCGTAGGAAATCAGCCACGGAAGCGCTTTCTGTTTGCAAATATATTTACCAAGTGCGCGGTGATCTCGCTCGCAGTAAGCGTTGAGATAGAGCCGACTACCTTTTTCAACGTACGGCGGATCGAGGTAAACGAAAACGTGCCTCCGAGCTGGCCCCTTCGGGACGCTTTTTTTCAAAAAATCAATCGCATCGAGGTGCGAGACATGAATCCGCTCTTTGATGAGCGCCAAATTCTGAATCCGTTGCTGTAAAGTTTCGCGTGTGAATCTTACGTCCAGCTTCCACTCGCCTGCTTGCGCGAATCCGCCAATTGGTCCCGAACCGCTTAGAACACCTGAGCGGTTGCACCGGTTCATGTAGAACGCAGAAAAGCCAAGGTTGAAACGCGACTGCCCGGTTGGGTCCCGACATATGTCCTTCTGTCGATGCCATTCCTGAATGGAGAGGGGAATCGTCTCAATTTTTTCGATGAACCGCTCACTGTGATTTAGCACGGAATCCCAAAATGCGTGAATTCGCTCGTCTGCGTCATTTATAAAAATCTCTGACACCGAATCACTCGCCAGCAAGCTTAGTGCAGCGCCAGCCCCACCTGCGTAGGGCTCGTAATAGCGGCACCCGTTCAGGCCATTCAGTTGAATGGTTTCAGCCAAGAATTTCGCAAGACATGCCTTGCCGCCAGGATAACGGAGAGGGCTTGTGAGCTTCATAAAGTATTCGGTTGTGTGTTCACACGTCGTTCCTGATATGGCCCAGACGCACCAAACTCAAGGGCCGACTCACGTTCGAAGCGAGGGAACACAGGAATTCTAATTCTAAGGGATGGTTCGATTTTCGCGGAGCGAACCGGCTACCCCACCAAATCATTCACCAACACCACCCGATACCGCGCTTTGCCGCTGCGGAGGTGTTCGAGGGCTTCGTTGGCGCGGGACATGGGGAAGGTCTCGGTGGTGGGGGCGATGCTGTGGCGGGCGCTGAATTGCAGCATGGTATCCACGGTGGCGGGACTGCCGAGCGGGGAGCCGGAGACGGATTTTTGGCCCATGATGAGCGGCATGGCGGCGAGGGCCATGGGCTCCAGCACGGCGCCGACGGTGTGGAGGCGGCCCTTCGGCTTGAGCGCGGCGATG
>JANMGP010000049.1:0-7947 GCA_031374705.1 Verrucomicrobiaceae bacterium
AGTGTTTGATATAGCTCCCAATCTTGCATGTTTTTTTCTCCAGTGCGGCCACCCCGGTTGAGCGTAGCTCATCAGGGGTCGCTGTTCCCCTCCTTATTCTCTCCCATCGCTCGTTTTACCACTTTTTTCCCGAAAGAACCCCATGGCCTTTCGTGGTGTTGGTTTCCTAAGGACTTGGTTTGTCGGCGGATCCGGGACTTGTGGGTATAAAGTGGTCAGATTTGATTGTCGTCTTTTGATTTACGGTGGGAAAGTGGCCTCAACGATGTCGGTCGGTTCACCGACTTCGTCGTCGCCGATTGTTGCACGGGGACTCCGGATGCCGGGCGGGAGAGGAACCATATCGGATCTGCATGTGTGCGCCCCTGGCGGGGCGCGGGAATGTCGGACCTGCTGTTCCCAACTGCGATCTCACCAGTGTCCGTTCTCCTGGGATGATAGCCGTGGTTCCGAAACGGGAGAGAGAAACGCCGTTCACACATGCACTCTTCCAATAGGTGGGGCGTCCATTGGCGTATGCGAGTTTTTGGCATTTGATGGCGAAAGGCGGCATTGGGTTTAAAGTTGCCGAGGGTGCCGATTTCCCTAGGAATCGTCTATTGGGTCTGATTGCAAATTTCGATCGGGTCCAGCCGCAATTTGGTATCCGGTATGGTGGCAGATGGAGATTGGGTGTTGCTGCAAATGCGTATCGGGTGCGGATGCAATTTCAGAGAACCGGCGCGGTTCTCTGGGGTGGGAGTGTGATTTGAGGGACAGGAAAACATGGAAGGGGCATGTTTTTTGTTTTACATCCAATCCGTCGGATGGCTGATGTCGCGAGGAAATTACCTTCCATATGCCTACTCCTCCATCTCTTTCTCCGGGATCTGTTGATGAAACAAAGCCCACGCACACCGTAGTTTTGGCCGACGACTCGGTCATGACGCGGCAAGCCCTCGCCATCGCGATGAAGTTTATGTTCCCGACTTGTGCGATCGTGGGAGAAGCGTCGGATGGGGACGAGGCGCGGGAGCTTTGTTTGCGCTCGAAGCCGTCGGTCCTGATCACGGATCTGCGGTTGCCGAAGCGCAACGGAATTGCGCTGATCACGCAGCTAAAGCTTAGCCTGCAAGGCATGGGAGTGATGGTCCACACTGGCAGCGAATGCGCTTTGATGTTGGCGCTGGCCTGTGAGGCGCATCCGTCCGCAGTGATTCATTCGGATGACGGGCTCAACGGCTTGCGCAAGGCGTTTGAGGCTGCGACGACAGGCGAACGATACATCTCAAAGGCGGTGATGGAGCGGACCAATAAACTGGGGGGCGATCGGATTCCACTGACGCAAATGGAGATTGCGATTCTTTCGATGGTGACGGAGGGGCAGCAAACGAAGGAAATCGCGTCGAGATTGGCGATGTCGGACCGGACGGTGGGCGCGCACCGCGAGAGCATCCACAAAAAGATCGGGACTCACGACCAGGGGGAACTCGTAAAGTGGGCGATGCGGAACGGGCTGCTGGAGTAGGCGGGTCGGGTCTTTGCATCGTGCTGCTGGGGTCTGCCGCTCACTGGATGTAATAGTCACCTCGGCAGCGGAAGTGCGGGCAATTGCGCGCTCGTGTAGACGTCAAAGACGCGTCTGCTGCTCGACGGCGGGCTGAGTCGTGTGCAAATCAAGCAGCGGCTCGCCTGTGCGGCGTGAACCCGCTCGAGCTCGACGGATCCTGCTCACTCATGAACACGGCGATCATGCGGGCGGGCTGGACGCGTGGTGCCGACAGTTTCAGGCGCCGGTTTTTGCGAATGCTCTCACATCCGAGGCGCTGAAGCGGCAGTCGCCGGCCCCTGCGAAGGACTGGCGAATTTTTGTGACGGGCTCGGACTTTGCGATCAAGGATATCGCGGTGCAGACATTCAGCGTGCCGCACGACGCCATGGACCCCGTCGGATTGTCCTGCATCACGGAATTGCGGCGCGGGGTTTTTTGACAGACCTCAGCTTCGCCACGAAGCTCGCCTGCGAACGTGTGCGAAAAAATAATCGGTCTGTCCCCGCCGTTGTCCCCGCCGTTTCAGAGTGCGCTGCGGCGTCGTGTTTTAAAACGGCGGCCTCAGCCGCCACTCCCAGTGCTATTTCACGTCGATAACGGTGCTGTTTACCGGCGTGGTGGTCACGGTAGAGGAGGCGGCTGCTTCGAGTTTCGCGAGGCGGGCGGCGATGCCGGTTTCGAGCGAGGTGTTGGCGGCTTTCAGCGCGGCGAGTTCGGTTTTGAGGGCGGCGATTTCGGCGTCCCTGGCTTCCACTTTTTGCGCGAGCTCCTGGGTGGCGGAGACGTTGAGCATGGAAATGGCGTCGTAATCGACGGTGTGGAAGTCTTTCACTTCGCGCCCATAGACGAAGACCTGGCCGCTTTCCGGGAGGGCGGCGGTGCGGAATGCGCCGTCTTTGACTTCGACGACTTCCGCGAGGCTTTCGCCTTTGATGTCGATGATGCGCACGCGCTCGCCGGCTTTGAGGTCGGTGGCGAGCTGCACCCAGCCATCCTTGATGTCCGCATTTTTGTAGATGTCGGGGATGATCTCGGTGGTCTTGCTCACGGCCTGCGGGAAGACGCTCGCGACTTGCTGGGCGATGACTTTTTTGACGGCACCGGTGCCTTTGGTGAGAGTGTCCTTGTGGGTGTAGTCGGTCACTTCGATGTTGCGGAGCGTGGCGAGGTCTGTGGCGGCGTCTGAGCGTCCGATGATGTTTTTGATGCGGGCATCGGAGAACGCAAACATCTGGAAGGCTGTGATGTTTCCGTCGGCGTGGATGGAGTTGTTGGTGACGGTGAAGTTGTTTACGACTCCCGCACCGCCGGCCGCGAGGAGGCCATTGCTTCCATTGAGGAAGTTGGAGCCGTTACCGCCAACGAGGGTGAGCTTTGCCTTGGTGGGGTTGGAGGTGCCGATGCCGACATTGCCGTTGGGGGCGAGGAACATTGTGTCCACGATGTTGCCGGCGTTTTGAGTGCGCAACTGGAGGCCGATGCTGCTGGTGCCGCTGTTGTCGCGGGCCTGGACGTAGGCGGTGCCGTCGTTGTTCTCGCCCTCAAATGCGTAGAGAAACATGTGGCCGAAGCCGTAGTAGCTGCCGCGGACGTTGAGCTGCTGCTCCACTTCGAGGCTGTCCTGGATGCCGATGGTGCCGAAGCCGGGGTATTCAAGACTGATGGCGCTTGCGTTGGCGACGCCGTTGAGCTCGCCGAGGCGGATTTGAAGGGAGGTGGTGCCGTCGGAAATCTCCAGCTTTGCGCCGGGTGTCGTGGTGCCGATGCCGACATTTCCGCCGCTGAAGATGAAGTTGCCGTTTGCGTCGGCATTGATGACATCGACTTCGAGCACCGCCGGGTGGCCGGTGCCCGCGCCTTCCTTGGTGGCGATGGTGAGGGCGAGGGTGCCGTCGGCAGCGAGGACGAAGCCGTGCTCGCTGGAGGGATTCGTGAGCCAGTCTTTGACTTGGTCGGTGACGTCGAAGGTGACGAATTCGCGGCTGGAGGCATCCGTGAGAGATGTGGTGCTGATGACGGCATCCGTCGGCATGGGTATCGACTTATCCGTGAACGTCTCGGAAAAAGCGCCGGTGGCATTTGCGAGATAAAGGGTGCCGGTCTTGGTCGCCCTTGCAATATAAACAGTGAGCCGCGCGCCGGTGACGGACGAGGCCGGGATACCGGAGCCGCCGACATCAAAGCCGATGTACGCCTTGGTCTTGGCCGAGACGGTGACCGACTTCGCAGCGCCGCTCGCTTTGAGGATGGTGTTTTTTGAAATGGTGCCAAAAGTATCCTCGGCAATCGGGAAGACTTCGGCGTGGAGCCCCGTGGCCGCAAGGGCCGCGAGCGTGATGATGGATTTCGTCAGGATGTTCATGGATTGTTGTCGTCGCTGTTGTTGTTAGTTTGTTCGAGGGAAAGTGAGCGGAAGGAAAACCGGAGTGCGTGAGATCAGAGTGATGCGCCGTCGTTGCGTGTGGGGATGGATTCTTTGCCAGTGTTCCGTGTGTCGGAGTCGCAACCAAAAGACGAATATCTACGATGCATGGCGGAGTCTTGTGCGACGGGCGGCGGCGGTGTGCAAGACACAAAACGCAATCAAATGCATGGTCCCGAGCGAATCCTTGACCCGCTCACACGCCGCCAGTTTCTCCTCGCCACCGCCACCGCGGGTGGAGAATGCCGATGAGTCCGTCACCGCCATTTCCGCAGCAGGCTGCATGCGTATTCACTCGAGCGGCTTGATGTTTGCCGCGCCGGCGTCGAGGCGGAGGACGTAGATTTGGCTGTTCGTGTCGGTGCCCCAAAGGAGCTTCCGCTTTGGGTCGAAGACAATTCCGCAGGAGCGGCCGTGCGGGAAATCGCGCGTGATGCGATCGGTGTGTTTGGTGGATTTGTATTTGAGGTCGAGCGTGACCCAGCGGTTTGCGGCGCAGTCAAATGCGGGCGTCGGCGTCTGCTCGCCGGAGTCTTCGAGGAAGGATGCCATGATGATAAGATCGCTGGCCGGATCAAAGACGCAGCGGTCGATGTATGCGAAGCGGTGCGCAGAGGCCATGCCGGGCGGCGACAGGGCGGTGACGGTGAGTGTCTTCAAATCGACGGACCACACTTTGCCGTCGTAGGGAGCTTTGCCGTAGGGCTTGCGGAAGAGCAGGACGCGGCCGCGTTTTGAGTCGTAGGCCAGGGTCGAGTTGTCCACTTCCGCGCCGGGCAAACGGTCGCCGGTGAGCGTGAGTTCGTTCCATTTTCCGGCGGCGTGTTCGAAGCGATGAAGCTTTCCATTTTGTCCCCAGCACAACGCGCCGAGCGGAGTGGGAGTGAGCGTGAGCGTGTAGAAGCAATCGCCGTAGCTCATGGCCGTGGGCTTGTCTCCGCGTCCGATCCAGTCGCCGATGGCGGGGTCGTAGAGGTAGAAATGATGCGGGCGTCCGGCTTTCACCATGAGTCGGCTGGGCGGGTCGTATGCGTAGTTTTGGTAAGTGTGGCCGGTCATCCAAGGGCGGAGGTTGTAGTTGAAGCCGTCGGGATAACTCGTGTTGCTGTAGACCTGGCCGAGCGGGAACTCCACGGGGAACGGGAGTTCCCAGCGGTTTGTGGCGAAGTGGAAATGCGGGACGTCGGTGCCGCCGTGAGCGCTGTGGCCGCCACTCCAGCGAAGGAGGATATCGCGGTCGGGATCGAGGACGGCAGTGCCCCAATCGCGGTTGAGCTTCGGACGGTAAAGCGGATCGGTGGCGACCCATTCGTTGACGGGGAGCGATTGGAGTTTCGCTTGGAATGCCGCTGCGTCGGGTCGCGGGCCTTGCAGGTAGAAGTCGGGATGCAGCGGACCGGCGCGGTAGGTGCGGCTGTCGGCGGGAGCGGTGTCACCGCCGCTCCACGTTTGTTTTTCCAGATCGAGCGTCCACGGGCCGTCGCGAAAGTCGGCGTATTGGCCGCCGAGGTAGTCCGTGTTTGCTGCGTAGGTGTATCCGCCGGTCATGGTGATTTTTCCGTCGCCCGTCGCGGTGAGTCGGTGGTTCGCACGCGGCGGCGGCGCACCGGCGGGACGGAGCTGGGTCCATCGTCGGTGTACGGGATCAAAGACCCACGTATCGTTCGTGAGGTAGTCCATGTGGTCGCCGCCGAAGATCACATAGAGCTTGGTCTTCGGCTCGTAAATGATGCCGTCGGCGCGCGGATGCGGGTCGCAAAGAATGGAGCGCGGCGCGGGCTCGGCATCGAGTGATTCGGCGGCGAGTTCAAGTTGGATCTGCGCAACCGCCATTGCACGCAGCGCGTCGGGCGTGATTTCCGTGAGCGGCTCGCCGATCGTGCGCGCGGCTCGTTGAAGATACTCCACTGTATATTCTCCCGCATCGCGACCGAGCGCAGTCGCGAGCACGCCGAGATTCTTGGAGAGCGCTGCCTGTTGCGGCGCGATTTCGCTCTTTAGAAAAGACGCATCCTCCCCGGTGGTGCGGCCCTCGAAGTATTGATGCCGGATTCGCGCGCGAAGGTTCTTCGTCTCGGTGCGGAGTGCCCATGTGCGATCGCGAAATGGCTGCATTGGGTTCTTCGCGCGTAGCTCTTCGTGGATGGATTTCCATGCGCCGCCTTCCATGATTCGCGTGTGCGCGACGCCGTCCTCCGATTGCTGATCCTGTCCGCCAAACGCCAGCCCGCCGCCCGCGGGTTCGAGGCATTCCGCGCTCCATAGGATGCGCTGTTTGAGGTCCACGCTTTCGAGCCGGTAGGGCTTTCCGATATCCGCGGCAGCCGCACAATCCGGTGCGGAGTTCACGAGAAGGAAGACGCAAATGGTTCGGACAAAGTCAGTGCGCATGGCGCCTTGTAACGTGAAGCATCCGCTGCGGCAACGACGGAACACGTCGCGAGCGTGGCACAGTCAGGACGGAAGGCGAGCTTCTCGGCTGGCTGCTGGAGCGCCATCGCGCAGGAGAAAAAGTGAAGGTGATCGTGTTGCGCGGCACGGCGCCGGTGGAGCTGATTCTCCCTATGCAGTAGGCACGGCAGGGCTCACTCGCCCTTTTACGCCCCCCCTGGTGGCACCGGGGCTTCGCCCGAATGCCCTCAAAGAAATTTAGGCGCTGCGTTCGATGCGATGACGCCAATAACCCGGCTCCCGGCTACAGTGCATGACCGCAATGATGAGCACGTAGTCGGACTCGATAGAGTAAAGCACAGCGTACGGGAACACATGGACAAGGCCCCGTCGGACGTCCTCCTCGAAGATTCGCCAGCGCGTCGGAGCCTCGGAAACCTGTCGAAACGCCGACTCGACGCACGCGATAAACCGAAGCTCCAGACCCTCCTGACAACCAGCGTAGTAGCGAGCGGCGCCCTCAAACTCGTCGAGAGCCTCGGGGTGAAACTCATATCTCATCGGGCGACAGCGCGCCGGACGCGAGCCAGACCCTCGTCGCTGGGAATGGTTTTGACGCGCCCGCTCCGAACGTCATCGCGGCGGCGCAAAGCCTCGGCTGCCCAAAGCTGCCGGATGTAGCCGTCCTCAGCCGGGTCAAGGCTCTCCACGAGACGGTCAGCAAGGAGCGCACGCGCCTCGCTCGGAAGAGAAAGCGCCTCCTCAGCGATTTGTTCAACGGTCATACTCATGTGCAGACAATACCGGGTGCTCACGATAAGCTCAACTCAAACGGCGTGCGATTTCGAGCGGCGTCATCTGGATTCATTTGTGAAGACGTTCAAGCGCCTGTGTTGCTGGGCAACTTCAGAATAATCGGTCCAGAATAATCGGTCTGTCCCCGCCGTTTTCTGTCCCCGCCGTTTTCTCGCAGCGGCGTCCTCTCGATTGAGGCTTTGGGTCTAGTGCGTGTTCATTCATGGAGAATAATCGGTCTGTCCCCGCCGTTTTCTGAGAAAAAATGAGTTTTATACGCTACCGCATGCGCGGATGTCTTAAAATACGGGATTCTATCCCTGTCGCGCACGCTGCAGTGTTACAATTTCATTTTTTAAAGTGATTGCATGTGCGGTCGTGTTATAAAATGACTTTTTAAGCCGCCCGCACGCACGGTACGACTACAAACTCAATACTCAGGTTACTTTTTCATCCAAACTTCGGCAATCTTTGATCAACTAAAGGCGCTAAAAGGCACTAAATAGACCATCGATCAAAGTGACGCACCCGCCTGTGAGGTGAATGTTTCATTCGGGGACTATTCATTGGTTCGTTGAAAAAGCCGGGACGCGCAAAAGTAGCGGGGCCGTCCCGGCCCCGTCGGTACGGAGAAACCTTGTTGAGGGGCTCGGAGTTTCACAGGTTGCGCTTGGCGCTACGCGCCAATGGGGGCCGGGACGGCCCCGCTAGGGAAACGCTGAATAAAGCGAGTTGAGGCTGGTTGTGAAACGAGGGGTGGTTGCGGTGGGAGTTCTGAGGTGGAAAATCATTGGGAAATCGCTGTTTT
>JANMGP010000051.1:0-2128 GCA_031374705.1 Verrucomicrobiaceae bacterium
AGTGTTTGATATAGCTCCCAATCTTGCATGTTTTTTTCTCCAGTGCGGCCACCCCGGTTGAGCGTAGCTCATCAGGGGTCGCTGTTCCCCTCCTTATTCTCTCCCATCGCTCGTTTTACCACTTTTTTCCCGAAAGAACCAGATTTTTAATCGGCGAAAACCTGCGGAATCTAGGCGGGGTGATGTGTCGAGTTTGGTAAATCGGAAAATCGGGTGATGATTAAAAGCGGGAGATGGAACGTCGGGAAGAGAGGCAATTAATCACCCATCAACTTGGGTCCGGCGATTCCGCAGGGTCTTCGGGTGCAGCAGCCAAAGTCTTGTCGTTCGCCAGAAGTTCCGCGCCTTTGATGAGCCGGCAGAATTCCTTTTTCGTGACTTCGTGCACGTCGCCTTTCTTCAGCACAAGGTCCGTGATCGCCTTGTAGGCGATTGCCGTCCGCGACCACTTGACGATGCGAAAGTATTCGTCGCCCTTCTTCCAAATCTGACCTTGTTCCAACTTCATGGTTTGTTCTACAGCCTCGCGCGGCGCTTTGCCACGACATTCCCATGGGAGCGCGGGCACGAAGCACCTCCGCGCAATTCCCTTGCGCTCCGTGAACGTTTTCGGCTCACGTCTTTTCCGATATCCTGTCCACGACCATGCCTACTTCAGCTTCCCATCCATCGCCGCAACTTTTCTTCGAAACGATCAACGCCTTTCAAAAAACCGGCGCGCTGAAAGCTGCAGTGGATCTCGGCTTGTTCACCGCCATCGGCGCGACTCCCGCGACATCGGCGGAGCTTGCCACTCGCTGCGAATGCCCGGAGCGAGGCATCCGCATATTGTGCGACTTCCTCACGATTCAGGGCTTTTTGACAAAGGACGAGACGCTCTATGCTCTCACACCGTCGTCTTCGGTCTTCCTCGATAAATCATCGCCGGCTTACTTTGGCGACGCAGTGAAATTTCTGCTCGCGCCGGGACTCACGGAGGCGTTCAGCGACCTTGCATCCACGATTCGCAACGGAAGGCTCCATACGACTGAGCACGGCACAACCGCGCCGAATCATCCCGCGTGGGTCGAGTTTGCCCGTGCAATGGGGCCGATGATGGTTCCTGCCGCGCAAGGCGCTGCCGAGCTGGTGCCGCTCGACCCCGCGCGCGATACACGGATTCTCGATATCTCGGCGAGCCACGGCATTTACGGAATCGCCTTTGCCAAAAGGAATCCGCGCTCGCATCTCGTTGCGCTCGATTGGGAAGACGTTCTCGCGATTGCTTGTGAAAATGCGGGCGCTGCGGGAATCGCAGATCGTTTCAGCAGGATCGTGGGCGACGCATTCACCGTCGGCCTCGGCACCAATTACGATGTCGTGCTTGTGCCGAATTTCCTGCATCATTTTAGCGCGGCCGACTGCACGCGTTTTCTTCGCCGCGTCCATGCAGCGCTGCGTCCGGGCGGGAGTGTCGTCATCGTCGAATTTGTCCCGAACGAAGACCGGGTCACTCCGCCGTCCGCCGCTAGTTTCAGCCTCGTCATGCTCGGCACGACTCCGGAAGGCGATGCTTACACGTTCGCCGAATATACGAAGATGCTGACTCAAGCGGGCTTTCGCGACCCAGCACTGCACGAACTCCCGCCGACCGCGGAGTGCGCGGTGATTGCCGTGGCCTGACCGTGGCGTGACCGTGAGAGGCGCGCGCGACGCGGTGGGATTAAAAGCGGGAACGAACGAGCTGGAGTGGTAAGAAAAAACGGCCGCGGGGTAGCGCCTGTGCCCTCGCAGGCTGGTTTGGGCGCCCTCGCAAAAACTCGCTTGGTGAAGGTGGGGGAAGACGCCTGGGCGATGTTGCTGGAACGAACCGCACCGCTGCGTCGGGGGCGACGCAGACACAGCCTGCGAGGGCGCGGGCACCACCCTGCGCCAGTCTCTTCACATGGGCGCGCCACCCGTCTTCATATCAGGTGCGTTTCACTCGCGGTGCTCCACTTTTAATCGACTCTACTTTGTCACGCTCACGGAATGAAGGAGCGCGAAAAGTAGCTCGCGAGTCCCTTCGCGGCCCTCTGTCTTCCGCGAAGCGGTAATACTTCTTTCATACGGTTTCGCCGATAACACAACGCCGCGAAGGGACTCGCGG
>JANMGP010000073.1:0-34026 GCA_031374705.1 Verrucomicrobiaceae bacterium
CCATGGGCAACTGTGGGTGCACGGAGGGTGCGCTTTCTCCCCGCGGTTCAAGCGTGAGCAAAGTGCCGGTGACACTACGGGAAGAGGGGTGCCGTCTTCCAGCTTGCTGAATGGCATGGAATCGGGTAGCACAAAACACTACATGATCCGCACGCCAATCGCCATTGCCGCCGCACTTCTCGCCGCACTCACTCCACATCCAGCCGACAAACCGAAGGCTGAAAAAAAGGGGGCGGCAAAACCCGCGCCCGCTTCTGTGGCAGCAGTGAAGGCCGCTCCCGCCGCCCCTGTGGCAAAGGCGCAGGAGGTCGCTTCGGTGAAGGCGGCTCCGGCTCCGGTGGCCCCCGTACCCTCGACGGCCCGCATTACCTACTCGCAGTGTCATGTCGAAGGGCCCTACATCGCGATGACGTTTGATGACGGCCCACACGTCTCGCAGACTCCGCGCCTTTTGAAGATGCTCAAGGAGCGGAACATCCACGCCACATTTTTTCTGGTCGGCAAGTGCGTCGCGGAGAATCCGGAAATTGCAAAGCAGATAGTGGAAGAGGGGCACGAAGTTGCGAACCATTCGTGGGATCATCCGCTCCTGACCAATATGGCGGAGGGGAGCGTGCGCGAGCAGTTGCAAAAGACGCATGATGTCATCAAGCAGACGACCGGCGTGACTCCCACGCTCATGCGTCCGCCGTACGGCGGATTTACTAAGAACCAGCAGGCATGGTCACACGGCACTTGGGGCTACAAGTGCATCCTGTGGGATGTGGACAGCAACGACTGGCAAAACAAGAAAAGCCCGGCGAAAACAGAATCCACCATCATGGCAAATACGCGAGCCGGCTCGATTGTGCTCTGCCACGACATTCACAAATCGACCATCGACGTGATGGCGGGCACGCTGGACGGACTGAGCAATAAGGGCTTCCGATTCGTCACCGTTTCGGAGCTCATCGCGATGAACAAGGAGAGTGCTGCGACTCCAAAAACGAAAACCGCCCGGACCCTCACGCCAGCTGAGGCTTCGAGTGTCGCGACAAGTATCGAAGACATCGCGAAACCTGCGATTGCGCAGTAGCGGAGGGCGTTCCTCATGCAGAAAAACGACCTCATTTTTGTCGCGGGACATCGCGGTCTCGCGGGCGGAGCCATCCACCGTGAACTCCAGCGCTGCGGATACACCAATCTCATCACCCGCCCGTCGAAAGAGCTGAACCTCCGCGACCGCGAAGCGACCCGTGCATTCTTCGAAAAAGAGCGCCCGCAAGCCGTCGTCGTCGCCGCTGCGAAAGTCGGCGGGATCAAGGCCAATAATGATTTTCCCGTCGAGTTTCTGCTGTGGAATCTGCAGATCCAAAACAACATCATCGAAGCCGCGGCGGACTTCGGCGTGGAGCGTTTGCTCTTCCTCGGGAGCTCCTGCATTTATCCAAAATTCGCGAAGCAACCCATCCCGGAAACCGAGTTATTGGGTGGCTATCTGGAGCCCACGAACGAGGCCTACGCCATCGCGAAAATTGCAGGCATCAAGCTCTGCCAGGCTTACGCGAAGCAGCACGGAAAGCGGTTCATTTCCGCAATGCCGACGAACCTTTACGGCCCCGGCGACAACTTCGATCTGAACAATTCGCACGTCCTCCCCGCGCTCATGCGGAAAGTCCACGAAGCAAAGCTGCGCAATGATTCCGAAGTGGTCGTGTGGGGCACCGGCACGCCGCGCCGCGAGTTCCTCCACGTCGATGATCTCGCGAACGGCTGCCGATTCCTGCTGGAAAATTACGACGGCATCGACCTCGTCAACGTCGGCTACGGCGACGACGTCACCATCCGCGAACTCGCCGAGACCATCTGCGAGGTCGTGGGCTTTGGCGGCGCGCTGAAATTTGACACCACAAAGCCCGACGGCACCCCGCGCAAACTGATGGACAGCGCGCGCCTCCGCGCCATGGGCTGGACGCCTTCAATCGCGCTCCGCGACGGTATCCGCTCGACCTACGAGTGGTATCTCCAGCAGCCCGCATGAAACTCGTCGCCTGGCTCGCCGGGGCGCTTTCCCACTTCGATGGAACGGTCCCTCCGCCGAAGCCGGACGCCACGCCGATTATTCTCGTCCACGGGATTTACTCCACTTCCGCAGACATGACGCGGCTGGCGAATCACCTCCGGCGGGACGGCCATCCCGTATTCACGCCGACGCTCGATCCCGCGAATGGAAACGCCACGATCGAAGCACTCGCCGCACAACTCGCGAAGTACGCAGACCGCGAGATTCCCTCCGGAAAATTCGATTTGATTGGTTTCAGCATGGGCGGACTTGTCTCTCGCTACTATGTGCAGCGGCTGGGCGGCATCGACCGCGTTGGGCGCTTCGTCACGCTGGCCACACCGCATCGCGGGACGGTGATGGCGCGGCTTTTTTCCGGGGCGGGCCACGCGCAGATGTGTCCGGGCAGCGCGTTTTTGCGCGACCTCGATGGCGATGCGGATATTTTGAAAAAGGTGGGCTTTACCAGCCTCTACACGCCGCTCGATACGATCATCGTCCCGGCGAAAAACAGCGAACAAAAGGCTGCGAATAATGTCCGCGTATGGGGCGTGATGCATCCCTCATTCGTGCTTGAGAAACGCTGCATCGAAGCCGTCGCTCAACTGCTCCGATGAAAATCATTCTCCTCTGCCTCGTCGCAATCACAGCATTCGCTGAAGAAAAACCGTCGGCGGTAAAGGCGCTTATTCCCTGGCTGCTGGACGCGGATGAAAAACTGGAAGGCATTCCGTTCGCCGATGTGATCTCGGCAACGAGCGGGAAGCGCGTCATTCCCATCGACCGCAAGGACAAGGAAACCGCGCGCATCATCGCGGGCATCGGCAAAGCGCTGGATGCCGTTCTCGTGAAGATGAACGCGCCGGACAGCCCGATCAAAAAAGGCGGGCGAGTGAACGAAATGAGCAGCCATTTTGAAGACGCGCTGCGGGCCTCGCTCAATGGCATCGAGGGCTTTTCGTGCGAAGTTCCGCACACGACCGCCGGCGCAAAACAGCGCAGCGGTTATCCCGATTTGCGACTGGTGGACAAGGCGACGGGACGCATCCTATATCTCGACCCAAAGCTCTATGCCAAAGGATCGCGGGGCAGTTCGCTACGGACGTTCTATTTCACTCCGCGTCGCGAAACGAACAAGGTGAACGATGATGCGAATCACCTCATCGTGGCTTTCGAGCACGACAAAGGCACCTTCGCGCATTGGGAGCTCGTGGACCTTTCGAGCTTCAAGGTGAAGCTGAAAGCCGAGTTCGAAGGCAGTAATCGCGACCTCTATCGCGACGACGCCACCGTCGCGAAAAGCGTGGAGGCGAAATGATCGCATCGCGAAGTTCAGAGTCTTCGCGGCCTTCGTAGTCACCATTTATGAAAGGCTATTTCATCACCGGCACGGACACAAATGTCGGCAAGACTCATGTCGCGGCGATGCTCATCCGCGCATTGCGGAGCACCGGCGAGAACGCAGTCGGGTTCAAGCCGATTTGCTGCGGCGAGCGGACCGACGCCGAGCTTCTCGCAACGGCGAGCGGGATTTCTGTGAATGAAGTAAACCCTGTCTGGATGCGCCCGCCGGTCGCGCCCTACACTGCGGCGATCATCGAAGAGCGACGGATCGACCTCTCGCTCATTCGCGAAAATTTTGCGCGCCTCGCCGGTGCGAATACCGTCATCGTCGAAGGGGCGGGCGGCTGGCTGGTGCCCGTCGAGCGAAACTACTCGATGGCTGACATGGCGGTGGAATTTGGACTGCCCGCAATCGTCGTCGTCGCGAATCGACTCGGCTGCATCAATCACACGCTTCTCACCGTGCAAGCCATCCGCGCATCGGGCCTGAAATGCGCCGGGCTCATCCTGAATCACACGAGCCACACCGACGGGGACCCGGCCGTTGTCACGAACCGCTCCATCATCGAAGACATCCTCGATGTGCCCATTCTCGCCGAAGTCGCGCATGGGCAGACGGAGCTCGAGTGGATGAGCGCGATGACGAATGACGAATGACGGGATTTGGGCGCTATTTTTGATAGAGCTCCAGCTTGCATTCAAATCCACCGAGATCGACGGGTTGGCGGCTTACGAGGGTGAGACCGCGGGGCGGGGTTTCCATCTTGAGCGGATTGGGAAAAATCAGGCGTCCGCCGGGTCTTAGGATTTCGGCACTTCTAGCGAGGAGATCGTTGTAGAGGCCGCGCATATTGGGAATCGGGATGCGCCGGCCCATCGGAGGATTGGAGATGATGAGCGTGGCGCTCGCGGGGCGGAGGCCGGTATATTGCCGGAAGTCCGTGCAGGCAAACTTGGCCGTGATTTTTTCCAGACCGGCGGCTGCGAGGTTTTGTCTGGCGAAGCCGAGGGCTCCAGGGCTGGTGTCGGTGCCGTGGAGTTCGCGAACGCCGCCGAGGATGGCGCGTTCGACGAGTTCGACGCCGGAGCCGCAAAAAGGATCCCACACGATCTCATCGTTGATGCGTCCGGCGAGCCTCGCCATGCACGCTGCAAGCGGCGGGTGGGATGCGGCGGGAACATCGAACGCGCGATACGCGAACCTCGGGTCGGGAGAGATGCGCGGGCGGAGTTCGACTGTGTCTCCGCGGACTTCGACCATCCACGGGGATTGTTGGGAGTCGTTCAGAATCCCGGGGCAGAGCGCGTACGCGCGCACGGCGACGTCGCGCACGGCTGCGCGCTGGTGGCCTTTGTCGATGTATTCGATGCGGTATCGAATGGAGCCCTCGGTGAATGCTTCAAAGATGCTCCGCGCGGTCGGGGAGGTGATGAGTTGCGCGAGCGATTCAACCGGATCGCCGGAGATTTTTCCCAATAGAAAACCGACGGTACCGAAGCACCTCATCGCGTAAAGATCGCCGAGGGTAAACGGAGCGGCGGGCGCGAGAGTGACGAGACCTTTCGCCGTGGAGAGGATGCGGAATTTGCCGGTGCGGAGTACGGCTTCCTCAACTTCCGCCCTGACGATGGCTTCGAGGCCGTCGCGCCCGCGCAACAGGATGCGGAGCGCCGGGTCGCAATCGAGTTGGCGGTCAAGTCGGATGACGCTGGGCTTCTCGGCGCGGGCGATGGAGGCTTTTACTTTCTGCTCGGTGCGGGGGGAGAGTCGTGGGAGCTGCTGAAGGGTCGCTGCACCCCCGATTTTTTCCAGGCTCTCGCCGAGGAATTTCTTTTCGCGCTCGCCGGTGGTTTGTTTCATGAGGGCGAGGAGTTCACTTTCGTCGTCCGTGCTCGCGCCGACTTTCGGGAGGGCGGCCATGGCGTAGCGGCGGATCTTTTCGTCGGGATCTTTGAGCAGCGAGCGCAGCCATGGGCGGACGAGTTCCTTCTCGGCCTTCGAGCCGGCCTCGGAGAATACCACGCCGACTGCGCGGACCAAAGCGACGCGGTCGGCGCGTTCGCGCGGCGTGGCTTTGTTGAACGAGGGGACTTCCTCGTCCCACAGTTGTTCGCACGAGAGCTTGCGTAGCTGGTTGTATAGTTCCTTGGTTTTCTCCGCGCTGGTCATGCGTGAGTGTGCCGGAGGTTGTCGGCGGGGCAAAGGGGAAAACGTGCAAGCCTGCGGGCGAGGGGATTGATGCCCCGCTACGGCAGCCCCGCGATGAATGTCAAAAGGTCGTCGGAGATTGAGGGATCGCGCAGGGCGAATTCGATGTTCGTTTTGAGGAAGCCGAGCTTGTCGCCGATATCGAACCGACGCCCGCCGTAACGCCAGCCGAAGACGGGTTCACGTTTGAGGAGCTGGGCGATGGCGTCGGTGATCTGGATTTCGCCGTTTTTCCCCGGCGGGGTGTGGTCGAGGCAATCAAATATCGCCGGCGAAAGGACGTATCGGCTCGTGACGGCAAGCCGGCTTGGCGCGTCCTCGGGCCGCGGCTTTTCGACGAGGACTTCTGCTTTAATGAGTCCAGGGCTGATTTCGGTGCCGCCGACAATGCCATAGCGGCTCACGCGGTCGAGAGGGACTTCCTCTACGGCGATGGCGCTGCCGCCGCGCTTTTCCCAGACGTCGCAAAGCTGCCGCGTCACCGGCGGTTCACCGGCCGCGGGCTCGACAATGGTATCCCCCATGAGGAGCGCAAACGGCTGGTTCCCTACATGATGCCGGGCGTAGTGGACAGCGTCGCCGAGGCCGCGCATCTCGCGCTGCCACACGAAGTGGATGTTCGCGAGGTGGGAGACGTGCCGGCAGGCGGCGAGAGCGTCGGATTTGTTACTTGCGGATAGTTCGCTTTCGAGTTCGCTGTTTGGGAAAAAGTGTTCTTCGATCGCTCTCTTGCTGCGGCCGATAATGATTAGGATGTCAGTAATCCCGCTGGAAACGGCTTCCTCGACAACGTATTGGATGACCGGTTTGTCCACGACCGGGAGCATCTCCTTGGGGATTGCTTTGCTGATCGGCAGAAAGCGAGTACCGTAGCCAGCAGCGGGAATCACGGCTTTCCGAACAGGTTGAATCATTTACCTCGTGTAACTAGAGTTCTTACATTGGCCAAGCAAGGTTTTCGGCTTTGAAGCCAATTCTTTGCGAGGATTGAACGATTCCTGAGGGCAGTTGTCCTTTGTCCGGCGCATTAAACAAAAGACATGGTAAATTTTTTATTCCACGTCTTGACGACTTTTTGACTCGCAGTAGGTTGCCGCGCCCATTTCTTTAGTCCATTTTTATGAAAATCCCTAGCATCGAGCCATTGGAAGCGCGTATCGCGCCTGCCGTCCTTACCATCGCCGGACCCGTGTCGGCCAGCGAACCAGATAGCGGCCAGACTGATTTCACGTTCAAAGTGCTCCTCGACGTCCCGTCGCCGATCCCGCTGACCGTAAAGGTGAGCACGTTGGACGGGACCGCCACTGCGGCGGACAACGACTTTTCGGCCCTCACGGGATTTGTGGTGAGCATCCCGGCAAATACGCTGGAGAAAACGTTTACGGTGAAAGTAAACGGAGACACGAAGTTTGAACGTGACGAGACATTTTCGGTGGTCCTGAGCGAGCCGTCATCCGGGCACTCGTTGGGAACGGCGTCGAGCGCGGTGGGGACGATCCTGAACGGGTCCGACGCCATGCCGAAACTGAGCATCGCGCCGGCGAGCGCTGTGGAGAAAAACATCGGGACCCAGCAGATGAAGTTCACCGTCTCGCTCACGAATGCATCGAGCGAGGTAATCACTTTTAACTGGTCAACTCTGGAACTCCCGGCGGGCGGCGGATCGGCGACCGCGGGCGTGGACTTTACGGCGGTGAGCGGCGCGACCGGCACCATCAACCCCGGACAGACGACGGTGGATCTCTTTGTGGAGATCACGCCGGACACCGTAAAGGAACAGAACGAACTGTTCGAGATTCAGGGCGGCAGCGCCTCGATGGGCGGTTCGCCGTTGCAATTTGTCATCGATAAAAACAGGGCGACGGGGACCATTCTAAATGACGAGCCGGATGTGACGCTTGAGTTTGCGGCGGGCCAGAGCCCGCGCCCCAACGAGGGAAGCGGTGGTGGCGAGACGACGGTCAATTACGCCATCAAGCTGAATGTTGCAGCATCGCAGGACATCGAGGTGTTCGTCTCCACGTTGCCGGGAACCGCATCGGCAGGCACGGACTTCACGGCCATCGTGAACCAGCGGTTTGTCGTCCAGGCGGGACAAACGACGATTCCGATTCCAGTCAAAGTGATGGCGGATTCCATCTTTGAAAACGACGAGACGTTTTCGCTTCAGATCAATGACGTGAAAATGAACGGTGAGACGATCGCCTTCCCGTTGGCGCCACTGAGTGTTGAAATCCTGAATGATGAAGCCACGCCGACGCTCTCGGTAAAGGCCGCCACGACCGTGGAGCCGTTGGCTGAAACGAAGCTGATGAATTTCACCGTGCAGCTCTCCGGAGCCGCCGATCGAGACGTGACGTTTACCTGGAACACCGTGCAATTGTCTGGCGCTGATGCGGCGACGGCAGCCGCGGACTTTACGGGGGTGGTGGCGACGACTGTCACCATTGCGGCAGGCCAGACGAGCGTGCAATTGCCGGTGACCATTTTGAGTGACTCAGTGGCGGAGGGAAATGAAACGTTCCGCGTGGATCTCTCGAACCCATCGCTGGGTACGCTTGCGGTAGGCGGGAGTGAGGCTCTCGGCACCATTCGGCAGGATTCGCTTGGCATTAGCGTGATCGCCCCGGCCGGGCCGATCACGGAAGGAACAACCGGTGCCGATCGCGATGCGCTCTTCCGCATCTCGCGCGGCGAAACGGATTCGCTTGCGGACACTGTGGTTGTGCGCGTTTCCACGGTAAACGGCACCGCGACGGCGACGGTGGGCGCCGTCACCGGCGACTTCGATGGCCTCACTGGCGCGGTGTTCACAATCCCTGCGGGCATCAAGGATATCGTGGTCCCGGTGAAAGTGAAACCGGACAACCGCAAGGAAGTAAACGAGACGTTCTCCCTGAGAATCGACAGCCTCGAGATCGGTGGTGCGAGCTTCGATGGAATCGCGACGGGCAGTGCTTCGGCAACGATAAATGATGACGACAACGAGCCGACAATCTCGGTTGGAGATGCGACGGTTTCCGAAGGGAACACCGGAGTGAAAAAACTGTCGTTCGTCGTGACGCTTTCGAATGCGGCGGATACGGATATCACCTTCGACTACGTGACGATTTTGGACACGGGAGCAAACGCCGCAAGCGGCTCGGATTTCACTCAGGTGCTTACGCCGGTGACCGTCACGATCCCTGCGGGTGCCACGAGTAAATCGGTGGACATCGACATCACGGGCGATTTGGTGAAGGAGCTCTCCGAGACTTTCTCCGTGAGCATTTCAAACGCGATGCGCGGGGCGACGGCACTCACGATCACGGATGCAAGCGGTTTGATGACGATCACGGACGACGAGCCGGTAATTTCAATCGCCGCGCCCGTGGCGACTGTCGAGGGTAGTTCGACGGATGGCAGAACGAATTTCACATTTACCATCAATCTCGACAAATCCGCACCGGAGAACATCGCCGTACGGATATCCACGCTCGATGGCAGCGCGACCGCGGGTGCCGACTACGAAGCGACCGGAATCGCGACAGAGAAATGGATCATCATTCCTGCGGGTGCCCGCTCCGGGAGTGTGGTGGTGCCGGTTCTGCACGATTTGCTGGCCGAGCAGTCGGAGTCATTCTCCGTGCAGGTGAACGAAGTCAAGGCGGGCGTCGGCGCGACGCTCGACAGCAATGGTCTGCCCACCGGCGGAGCCGTGCTGCCACAGGATCCAATCACGCCGGCCGTGGCCACGATCACTGACGATGATGCGATCGCGCTGTCGATTTCGGACGCGACAATCATCGAAGGAAACTCCGGCACGAGCCAGTTGAGCTTCACCGTTTCGATCCCGCTCGCTGCGTCACGGGATGTGACTTTCGACTACAGCACGGCACCCAACACGGCGGTGGGCGGACAGGATTTTACGGCGATTTCGGGGATGGTCGGCACCATTCCCGCGGGCAGTAAATCGGTGACGATTACGGTGGACATCCTCGGTGACACGGCGACGGAGGCGGACGAGTCGTTCACGGTCGTCCTTTCGAACGGCAAGGTTGGCGCGGATTCGATGATGATCGCTGATCAGTTCGGCGTTGGAACACTCCTCAACGACGAACAGTTTGTTTCGATCAATTCCGCGCTGACAGTCGCAGAGAATATCTCTGGCGGTCTCGCGCTGATGACGGTCTCGCTCTCGAGTGTCTCGACTTCGCCGGTGACGGTGACACTTTCGCTCACCAACGGCACGGCAACGAAGGGCTCGGACTTTTTAGATCCGACGTCGCTGACGGTCACCATTCCTGCGGGACAGACCTCGGTAACGGTTCCCGTGCCGGTGACGAACGACACCATTTTCGAGGCGGACGAGACATTTGACGTGTATCTCATCGGAGTCACGAATGCCCAGCTTGGTAGTGGGACGCGTGGCACTGTGACGATCACGAATGACGACGTGGCTTCGAAGCTGACGATCACGCCGACATCTGTTTCCGAAGGGACGGGCGGGACCGACGAGTTACCCGAATTTACGAACATGACGTTTACGGTGACGCTCGACAAGGCAGCGGGCCAGCCTGTGACCTTTAACTGGCAGACGCTTTCCGGACTTCCTTACACGGCGACACCTGGCGACGACTTCACTTCAGTGGCGCTGAATACGGTGACGATCGCCGCCAACGCAACCAGCACAACATTCGTCGTGAAGGTCAAAAAGGACGCCATTCATGAGTCGAATGAGACCGTAGGTGTGCTGATTTCCGATGTGGCGGGCGCGGAGCTTCAATCACCCGACACGGTCGGAGGAACGTCAAGAACGGTGAGCGGCACGATCATCAATGACGAGGGTGTCCCGACGGTTTCCATCGCTGATGTGCGTCAGCTTGAAGGTGACTCGGGCACTTCGTTGATGGAGTTTGTCGTGTCGCTGAGCCGCAAGGCGGATAAAGACGTGACGTTCCTGTGGCGCACGGCTCTGGGTGGCGGAAATCCCGGAACAGAGGGCGTCGATTACGTCCCGGTGAACGTCGGCACGCTGGTGACTATCCCCGCGGGTTCGACGAGCGTGACGCTGAGCGGCATTTCGCTAATTGGTGATACCCTTGTAGAAGCGGACGAGACGTTCCTTGTACAAGTGGTCGATCCGCGGCTCGATAACATCCCTATGGCGGGCGGCGATTTGGAGGCCGTGGGAACGATTCGAAACGACGAGATAACAGCTTCCATTCAGACGACCGTGTCCACGATGGAAGGCGACGGGCTCGTGGAAGTATTGATTCCCGTGACACTCTCGCAGGCCGTGCCTGTCGGGCAGACGGTGACCGTGGCGTACGAGTTGGTGACGGGAACGACAGTATCGCATGCGGTATCTGGAACCGATTTCGAGATTCCGTCGCCGCTTACGGTGGTTTTCGCGGCAGGTGAGACGACGAAAAACATCGTCATCAAAGTAAAGCCCGACGCAATCAGTGAACTCAACGAGACATTCATCGTGCGGCTGAAGGACGGGACTTCGCAGAACGTCAAGGTGACCACAGGCGTAAATGACGAGTCCACTGTGACGATTGCTGACAACGATGCCGCGCCGGAAATCAGCGTCGCAAATGTCGGCGTAATCGAAAGCGCCGGGACGATCCAGTTCACCATCAAACTCAACCGCGCGGCGTCCTCGCCAGTGACGGTGAAGGCTGAGACGATCGAGGGGACCGCGATATCAACGGGTGCGCTTGCGGATTTTACCGCTCGTGGACTGGAGACGATTACTTTTGCTCCGGGCGAGACTTCCAAGTCGTACGCTGTGACGATCCGCAACGATGCGGACACGACGGAGGGAGTAGAGAATTTCCTCGTGCGGCTTTCCGAAGCAACCGTCGGCACGCTCGCCGGCGGCGGCGCGACACTCGATGCGACCGGAAGCATCGCGGATGCCGACGTTGGTTCGATCAAGATTTCGAACGTGAGCCGTCTCGAAGGAAGCACGCAGGGGACTCCCGCGAAGATGGTCTTTACCGTCGTGCGGACGGGAAGTTCTGCGAAAGCGGTCACCGCTGATTACGCAATTACATTCGATGCGGTCACCGGTGCCGGAGTGACGGCAGCCGAGGCAGACGATATCCTCGCTTTGACGGGCTCGGTGACGATTCCCGCAGGTCAGAGCTCCGCGACGATCGAGGTCTCATTGAACGGCGATTCCGTGGCCGAGGGCGACGAAGCGTTCCGCATTTCGCTGAGTAATGTTGTAAATGCATTTGTCGTCGCGGATGCAGACAAGAGTGCGACGGGAACGATCCTCGAAGACGATGTGACTGTGCGCTTCCGCAATGGCGGGGACCTCGCCCGGCCAACGGTGATTTCGAAGGCTGAAGGCAATGCGGGAAGTTCCGATATGGAGTTCTTTGTGGACTTGAATCAGGCCGCGACAACGGACGTCGTAGTCACATTTGCGGTCGCGAGTGGAACGGCGGAAAGCGGGAGTGACTTTACGGTCCCGACGACGCTCACAATTACGATCCTCGCCGGCGCGACGAGCGGCAGCCTGCTCGTCCCGATCACCGGCGACATGGTGGGCGAGCTGGCCGAGACATTCACGGTCAACATCACGAACGTGACGGGAGGGTTTGCGGATACAGCCCACAACAGCCGCACGGGAGAGATCACAAACGATGACGGGATATTCCGTCTTCTCGACGGAGCGCGCGTGATCGAGGGAAACAACGGTACGAGCAATCTCGTATTCCAAATCGAACTCACCGACGCTGTGTTCTCCGTCGGAACGGAGTATTCCGTGGACTACACGACGTCGAACATTACGGCGATCGCGGGGCAGGATTACACGGCGACTTCCGGCACGCTGACATTTACGGCGAATGGGATTCTCACGGTGACAGTGCCGGTCATCGGTGACACCGCATCGGAGAACGATGAGACGCTGAATTTGACAATCAGCAATGCGAAGTTAAATGCACAGACGGTGACTGCGATTCTCAAGTCTTCGGCGACGGGAACAATCCAGGACGATGAGTTCAACGTCTCGATCGGAAATGCACTCGTGACGGAGGGCGACGCGGGCCAGCAGCAGATGATTTTCGTGGTTTCGATGCCGATCGCGGCTTCGCATCCGGTAGTAATTAATTACATCACCGTCGATGGAACCGCCACCGGAGCGGCACCGGGCGCGACGGATTTGAGTGGCAAGGATTACCGCGCGGTAACGAATGGAACGCTGACGATCCCTGCGGGCGAGAGGACTGCGCAAATCTCGATTCCGATCTTCGGCGATCTGGTAGACGAACCGGGTGGCGAGACATTCAAGGTAAAGCTCACGCAAGTCACCGGAGCGATCGCTGTGGCGGATCAGGGCACAGGCACAATTGCGGAAGACTCGGATCCCGCACCGACGCTGAGCATCGCGGATGCGCAGGTCGTTGAAGGGAACTCGGGAACACCGGTGATGAAGTTCCGGGTTGCGCTCTCCGAGGTCGCCAACGCGGATGTGACATTCAAGTGGAACACCGCGGCTGGAACTGCGGGCGCGTCCGATTTCACAGCGCTGGCAAATCAGACCGGCACGATTCCGGTGGGTACGAAGTTCGTGGACATCGAGGTGCCGATCACGCCGGACACGGTGGTGGAGGGCAATGAGAAGTTCTCCGTGACGATCAGCGATGCAAAGCGCGGTGTTGGTGCGATTGTGATTTCCGACGCCGCTGCGGACGGAACGATTCAGGACGACGACGGGATTCTGCGGATTAAGGCAGGCGATAGCGCGGTGGCGATTGCGGAGAGCGGAGCGAAGGCGCGCGTGAACCTGCAGATTGAACCAATTCCGGGAGAGTTCACGGTCACGTACACCATCACGGCACCGACCGGCGCGGGCGACGTTGCGGCGAGGGCTGGAACGGATTACACCGCGCCGGCAACTCTCACGAAGACGTTTGCCGCAGGATCGGCTCCGGCGGATTTGTTCATCGAAGTGGATATCACTGATGACGCAGCGGACGAGTGGAACGAGAAATTTGTCATCACGCTGACCGGAGTCACCGGCGCGACTCTCGACGCAACCGCGGAGAATCTCAAGTCGGTCGTCACCATTACGGATAATGATGCGGCACCGGAGATCCAGATATCGGATATCTCGGTGCAGGAATCGACCTCCGCAGCGCAGTTTGTCGTGAGGCTCGTCGGCAACGTGACGGAGCGCGACATCACGATCAAATGGGACGCCGTTTCCGACACCGCGTTGGCAGGAAGTGATTTTTCGGATCTGACGAATCAGACGCTTACTATTGCTGCAGGCCAGCGGGAAGGGATCATCAGCGTTGGAATTCTGAACGACACTCTCGATGAAGCGGACGAGAAATTCCGTGTCGCATTGCTCGAGGCGAACTTTACCCAGGGCACCACAATCGCTGACGCGCTCGCATTTGCCGGCGGCAAACGCGTCGGGATCGCGACTATTCCGCAAAACGATTTGCGCGTAGCTACGGTGTTGAACGCGAGCGTCGTCGAAGGCGCAACGGGCGCGACAACGACCCTCAATTTCACCATCCGTCTGGACGCAGCCCCATCGTCCACACCGGTGAAGGTGAATTACACCACGGTGGCGGGTACCGCATTTGCGGCAGATGATTTCACGGCTGCGACCGGACAGGTGATTTTTCAGCCGGGCGAGACGAGCAAGCTGGTCCCGATTTCCATAGTCGCGGACAACATCGCGGAACTCGATGAGACGTTCAAATTGCAGATTAGCATCCCGGCGGATGGCTTCGCTGCATTGAGTGGAAATGCCGAGGCAACCGGAACGATCGAAGCCGACGAAGCCGTGTTCAAGCTGGAGCGATTCCTTGCGAATGGCGAATCGGAAGCAGTCACCGAGGGCGGCAAGGCGAAATTCAAGGTGGTGCGTACGGGCGCTGCGGATTTCCCGGCGGTGGTCTCGTATGCGGCCATCGAGGACGCCACGGCTGCCGCGGGAATGAAGGCAGTCGCGGGCAATGACTTCGTCGCGAAGACCGGGCAGATTTCGTTTGCCGCGGGCGAGGACGACAGCAGTGACTTCAATCAGTTTATCGAGATTAGCGTCGTGAACGACACGGTTGCGGAACTCGACGGTGAGAAGTTCCTCGTTCGACTCACGAATGTGATCAACGGAGTGGTCAGCGCGACCGATGGAGAGAAGCCTGTGACCATCAACGACAACGATGTCCCGCCTGATCCGTTTGTCCGGATCGAAAACGCTTTTGTCCGCGAAGGTGGAAATCTTTCGTTTGTCGTGAAGCTCGTCAATTCCTCCGGCGTATCGACGAACGCGGCATACCCGATCAAGGTTACGTTCCAAGCCGTTCTGGGCACCGCCGGTGCGGGGGTTGCAGGTCTGGATGACTTTCCAGCCGCGTTCTCGACGGCGGTATCGACCATCGATTTCGCGGTCGGCCAGAGCCAGGTGACAATTTCCATTCCGACCGCGCAGGACGCGGTTGCGGAGCAGGAAGAGACGATGACGGTGCATCTCAGCAAGGTAGAAAAGAACTTTGGCGGACTCGTGGAGATTATGAATCCGTTCCTCCCGCTCGGAGCGACGTCTCCTGCGTCGGCGGCGATTGACGCCACCGGAACCATCCGAAACGACGACACGGTCATCACCGTGAATCCCGTCAGCCAGCCCGAGGGCAATGCAGCGCTTTCGGATATGACATTCGTCGCCACGATTCCGGCGGCGGTGACATTCCCGGTGACGTTCCATTACAAGACGAAGAACGGAACTGCGAACGCGACTGACTTCGATTCGGCTGAGGGCGATGTTGTAATCGTGGCAGGAGCGACGCAGGCAACGTTTGTGGTGAAGGTGAAAGGCGACGCGATCCGCGAAGTGAATGAGACCTTCACGGTCGAATTGAGTGCGGCCGTGAATGGGGTGCTCGCCGGAGCTTCAGCGGCCGAAACAGCGGTCGTGGTTGGGACTATTCAGAATGATGACGCAGGGCCGCAGTTGACGATTAGTGCAGGGCAGGTGGGCGAAGGAGCTGCGGGTTCACCGAATACGGAACTCGTATTCACCGTGAGCCTCACGGGCGAAATCACGAGCAACGTGAGCGTCAATTTTGCGACATCGGACGGAACGGCTTTATCGAGCGGCGTCATCCAGGATTACATCGGGCAGAACGGAATCATCACGTTTAGCCCGCTCGCAGGAATCGGGTCGCAGACGCGGGAGATCAAAGTGAAGGTGAAAGGGGACCAATGGCAGGAAGGCGACGAGACAGTGAACGTGACGATGACTAACGCCACTGGCGACGCGCAGATCGTGGTCGCAAGTGCAACCGGCACGATTCTTGACGAGGGTGACTCAACAATCGGTGTCTTCTTGAAGGACACATCCGTCGTAGAGGGTGGCGCTGCGGCGTTCACGCTCGAACTCACATCGCTCGCCGCCGGCAGCTTTTCGTTCACGGCCAATACGCGGAATGGAAGTGCTGATTCGTCAGACTTTGTCTCGCAAACAAATCGGCAGGTCACCATCAACGGGGCTGCGTCCAAGACGGCCACGGTGACAGTTTCGACAAGGGCCGACACGCTCTTCGAAGCGAGCGAGAACTTCCACCTTGATCTGAGCGGGCTTCCTGCCGGGTTTGGATTCGTCTCCGGCGCAGCAAGCGCGCAGGCAGTCATCTACAATGACGACCAGCGCATCATCAGTTCTCGGGAGTTTGAGTTCATCGACGAAGACGGCGATTTGGTAAACATCAAGGTATCGAAAGGCGCGTTGTTTAGGGCGAACGCATTTGGAGTACTTCAGTCGCGGGGAATCGTGACCCTCGACCCCGCAGGCACCGTTGGAGGAAAGTCGATTTCGTCCATCAGCTTCCTCGGCACCGGGCGCGAGTTTGAGGGAGCAAATCTCACCGTCAGCCGCAAGGCACAGGCGGGATTTGACAAGGTGACGGATGGCCGGGTGAACGTGGGTGAGGTTATTTCTGCGACGACCGCATTCGGTAGTTTCCAGCAATTCGCAGTGCTCCAACAGGGCGTGAATCTCGGTAGCGTGAAAATCGATGGCGACCTCGGTCGAATCATCACGGGAAGCACGCTTCAGCCGACGAGCATCGCGAAACTGGATGTCCGTTCGCTGGGTGTCGTCGAGCGGTCCGGGGATGTTGCCACGCAGTCAATTTTCTTCGGAAAAGCGGGTTCGGTGAAAGTCCGTGGTGATGTTGAAGGCTCGATGTATTTTGTGGGCACGACGGTGAACATTGCCAACGGAGCCGCTCAGGGACTCGGCGCGGTCGGCTCACTTATCATCGACGGCAAGGTGATAGGCGGAACGGCGGATCAATCGGGCTTCATCTCCTCGAACTCGAAGTTTGGGAAGATTTCCGTGGGCGGAATTGTCGGTGGTGTCGGAGTGGATTCCGGCAAGATTCAGGCGACGACTTCCATCGGTTCACTCAACGCGCTGGGCGATGTTGAGGGCGGCGATGGCGTCGGCTCCGGTCAAGTCATCGGCCAGTCGATCGGCAAGGTCGAGTTCGGGAAAGCTGCGAAACGCGGTGTGGCGGCCGTTAAAGCCGGGATCATTGGCGGAAATGCGGGCCCTGATCCCGACCTCCCTGCTTCGCAAATTCTCGCGCAAGTCGGTAGCGGCGCGGTGGTCTCATTCAGCACGATCAAGTCAGTCAACATGGTCGGTGATATTCGCGGAGGGGTGGGTGAAAACTCGGGCATGATTTTCGCAAACGGAAATGTCGCGAAAATGACGATCGGCGATTTGGTCGGCGGCGATGGTGAATCGTCCGGACGAGTGCGGGTTTTCGGCTCGGTAAACTCCTTCACCGCAGGGACAATTCAAGGCGCGAATGCCAGCAACGCCGGAAGCGTGCAGGTGAATGGCAAATTATCGCAGGTCAAACTCGCAAACCTCATCGGGGCAGGGAGTGAATCCAACTCCGGATCGCCCATTCAACGCGCTGGTTCGATTCTCGCCGGGGATATCGGAAGCGTGCTCGTTACCGGAGACATCAAGGCCGGAACCGCGACAGGAGCTGATCAATTCGGAGGAGCGTCGATTTTCTCGGCTGATTCGATCAGTTCGCTGACGGTGAAAGGTTCCGTGGAAGGGAACGATGTCACCGGCGGAATCCGCGCGGTAGTGCTCTCGGCGGTGAACAAGATTGGGAGTATCAACATTAACGCGCTTAAGTTCGCTGAAATCCTGGCGGGTTATTCCGCCGGCGAAACGAAACGTGGTACGCTCTCCAACGCAGACGCGCAAATCGGCTCAGTGGTCATCGGTAGTTTCGTCGGAAGCAGCATCGTGGCAGGTGCCCGCGCTGGAGGGGACGACCAGTTTGGAACGGAGGACGATTTTGCGCCTGCAACGGGAGTGATCAATTCGGCGCGACTGATTTCGCGGATCGCGAGCGTTACTATCAAGAGTATTTCGGGTGATGGATTCACGTCAAATTCGGGCATCGTGGCGCAGGATGTCGGGACTGTGAAGGTCGGTGGTGCGAGGGTCGTGTTTGGCCCGGATGCACCGGTGGAAATCGGAGTCGGCACCAATGTTTTCGTCAACGAAGTCTAAAAATTGTAATTTTGAACTTGAAGGAAAACGAGGGACTCCGCCAATATCGGCCCAGTCTTTACATTGCGGGTATAGCTTAGTGGTAAAGTTCCAGTCTTCCAAACTGGCCAGGAGGGTTCGATTCCCTCTACCCGCTCCATTTTCTCAAAAATGTGTTTTTTTCGATAAAATAATCGAACGGAAATAAGACGTGCGCGGTCTGATGACCGCCCCAATGAACACGAATTTAATCCGACACAGACTGGTCCTTGCCATGCAGGGTGGCATCCGCTAAGCAAATGCCTTTTTTGCGATCCGGACAACCCAGTAATTACCTAAATATGCCCACGGCGAAGTCCGTCGCGAGCCTCGTGCTTGCGACGACGTCGTGGGCGAGTTTCCTGTACGCGCAAGGTACGGCTGGCACTGCCGGAGGCGGGCCTGCGCCTGCCGCGCCTGCAGCGACTGAGGCGGTCCCGCCGCCCAGATCGGCGCTTCCGGACACGGGAACTGCGCCGCCAAAAACTCCCGGAACGCAGCCAGGAGGCACCCAGCCAGGAACTACTCCGCAAGCGTCGCCTTTTGCCCTGCCGGCACCCGCGACGCCTGAGGAAAAGCAGAAGAGCTCCCCCTTCGGACGGCAGAATTCCGGTGCAAGCTCCCTTTTCGGCACTCAATTAAACCAGCCGGGAGAGACTGATACGACCGGGGTGACCCCTGATACTGGTGGCCCCAAGCCGCTTGAAGCACCGACGACGTTTAGCGCATCAGGGTTTTATGGCAGCGGCGGTGTCTCGCTGACGACGGGCACCGGGCGATTGGCCAAGCCGCGCAGAAAGTACAGCGTCACGGCGGGCATGGGATTTGACGATAATACGCAACAGGCACCGACGGACAGCCTTGGCACTGAGGAACAGGTGTTTCGGCAGGTGATCCCGGGCCAGTCTGAGATATCGACAATCGTCCAAAGGCGGGTCCCAACCGGGGAGTTTCGCCCGATCAATGGAAGTTTCGTCCCGGTTTTCCGGACAGTTTCGCAGAAAGTGATTCTCCGTCCGTTTGTGGCCGAACAGGAGATTGTGCAGCGTATTCCGGGCTTTCCGGGCCGCGATCGGGAGTCGAGCGTGATCTCCCAAATTAGCGGCAGCTATCAGGCCCAGTGGGCGAAAGGGCGCCGGGCATTTACAATGGATGCACGCGCGGGCGTGGACTATTATTGGAGCCGCTCGACGGACCCGCTCGAGTATCAGGGGAGCATGTCTCTTTTGTATATCAGACGGTTTTCTCCGCGCTTGCAGGTTTCAACTGCAGTCACTGCTTCCTACCAGACGCAGCCCGATTTTTCGCGGCTCAATGCGGCTGCGGACGCGCAGGTCTCCGGGGCTTCAACACTGGCTTCATCCAAGACGGATCTGACCTACCGCTGGAATCGTCACCTTAGCACGGTCACGAGTCTCAGTGCGGATTTGAGGCAGCAGGAGAATGGAGCCAGCAATGGAACTGGCGGGGCGGGAAGCAGCTACACTTCGTATGGGCTGGGGCAGGAGTTTCGCTATCTTTGGTCGCCCAAGCTTACTTACGTAGCGGAATTGCGATATTCGCTCGTCGATTACCTCGACAGTGACTCGGGAAGCAAAACGGTATCCCTCCTTGCGGGTGCCGATTGGGACGTCACCCGCCGACTCCGTGCGACCACGCGACTTGGCGAGTCGATTCGTAGCTTTGATCCGGTGGGAACGAAGTCCGCATCGCCTTACGGTGAGTTTACACTCTCGTATCAGCCGAGTCGGAAGGACACTTACACTGCAAGTTCCCGGTACGGGTTCGAGGAGTCTTCAATCCCCGGTGCGGAGCAGTTGGTATTTCGGACTTCATTATCGTATCAGCGCCTTTTCAACCCCAAGTTCGTTGGAAGTGCATCGTTAAACCGAATCTCGTACGAAAACAAATCGCCTTTAGGCACCTCTAGTCAGGCGGTATTGGATGCGTCGCTGGGTCTGAAGTATATCTTCTCCCGGAAATTCAATATGGGGGCATCCTACAACTATACCGACAGCAAGACCGACTCGGGGTTCACGGATTACTACAAAAGCCGTCTTTTTCTCACCGGAGCGTATGAATTTTGAACGGAGTCTTAAAGATCGAGTCAAAGAAACACGCTCTTCGGTTGCGGAACCGAACTTTGCCTGCTTTCTTCCAGCATTTCTAACCAACCAACTTCTCACCCTTTTATGAACGAACAAAACGAGGTCAAACTCCACTTTCTCGACTACTGGCGCGTCATCAAGATGCGCATCGGGCTGATTTTGCTCACCTTCTTCCTCGTTGTTGTGACGACCAGTGTTTACGTCTTCTTCCTGCCGAAGAAGTATCTGTCGAAGGTCACACTCGAAATCAAACAAGATTCGAATCGCGCTGTCGATCCGCTTGGTCCAAGCACCGCCTCGTATCGGGCGTATGATCCGCAATTTATCTCGACGCAGTTTCAAGTTCTTCAGAAAAATGAGATTCTTTACAAGGTCATCGATCGTCTCGACCTTATTTCGAAACTCTCGCCCGCTGGGCAGAAATGGCCCAAAAGTGCCATCGCGAACGTCATGATCGGCGACATGGAGGTCCAGGAAAAGAGGAACACGTCTTTGATCGAGATCGGCATTTACAACGCCGACCGGCAACTCGCCTCGGATATCGCGAATACAATCGCGAGCGTTTATCAGGAATCGCGAATCGAGGAGCAGCAATCGAGCGTCAAGACCGGTCTCGCTGAGATCAAACAAGAACTTGAAGAGCAGAAGAAGCTCGTCGGCAGTCTCAATCAAGAATGCTCTCTCCTCCGGCAGGAACGCAGCATCGTGGACCCGGATCCTGAAAACTCAAACGTCCTGATCGGACTGGGCGTCGAAAAGCAGGTCCAGATGGTGGAGCAGCAGGTCGGCGAACAGCAGGCGAAGGTGGAGCAATTGAGAAGCCAGCTAAAGCGCATCGAAGAGCTCAAGCCCGAGCAACTCATGGAAGCGCTCCGGATTTTGAACATCGATGATCCTACAATCACCGGAAAGCTCCCGCTTTTTCTGGAGGCTGGTGTAGAGGAAGCAAAAATCATGGCATCCGGTGTGGGTGAGATGCACCCTCGGGTTCGGGCGATTCGGAGTCAGAAGGAAGTGTATGCGAAAATCCTTGCGGACCAGTTGGACGGGATGCGGCGCGCTCTCGCGACGAATCTCCAGATTCAGGAAGACACTCTGAAGACTTTTTCCGAGAAGCAGAAACTGGCTCGGAAGGAGCACGGCGAGGAAAAGGAAATGCTCAAGCCATACGTGGAGAAAAAGAGCGCCTACCTCATGGCGAAGCAACTCATGCAGATTCTCGATCAACGGCACACGGCGGCTCGCATTGATTCCCAGGTAACGTTCAAGCCTGTCGTCATTCGCGAGAAAGCGGAGCCTTCGGTAGGCCGCGCCGCAAAGCCGAAAATCCTGACGTGGATCGGACTGTCGCTCGTGATGGGTGCCGTGCTCGGAGTGGCGCTCGCGTTCTTCATCGAATACCTCGATACGAGCGTGAAGACGATCGAGGACATTGAGCGCTACCTTCAACTCCCGGTGCTTGCCGTCGTCCCTCGCGATATCTCGGTCTTGATCAATCAGCGCCGGGATGGTCACGATGCGGAGATTTACCGCATTTTGAAGGCGAATCTTGAACTCGGTGGTGCAGATCGGGATTCGAATACATTCACCCTGGTTTCGGGCGGTCCCGGTGAAGGTAAATCAACGACTCTGAACAACCTCGCCTTCACGTACGCGAAAAACGGCGCGAGTGTTCTGGTAGTTGACGCCGACTTGCGCCGCCCGTCCCAGCACCGATTCTTCGGCGTCGATAATGCTTTCGGCCTTGCTGACTATCTCCTTGGTCGTGCGTCGATCGACGAAATCGTCAAGCCTACGAAGCTCGACAATCTCAAGTTTATTCCAAGCGGTAAATTGCCGCATGACGATGCAGGAATCTTGAATGGGCAGAAGATGATCGATCTTATCAACCAGGTCCGAGGCCAATATGACGTGGTGTTCTTCGATTCGCCTCCGATTCTTGGAGTATCAGACGCCTCCAACCTTGCGAGCTGGATCGAGAACACGATCATGGTTGTTCAGCATCGTCGCTTCCCCCGCGCGATGCTCTTGCGGGTCAAGCAGGCGGTCAACCGCGTCGGCGGCAACATCCGCGGTGTCGTAATGAACAACGTGGATACCAAAAACGACGACGCTTACAGTTACTACGCGAACTATTCCGAATACTACGGCTCCAAAAACCGGGCCGAAGCACCGCTCGCAGTGGGAAAGAGCACCGACAACAACGAAGACTACTAAACGACAATGCGATTTTTACTGCATATCATTCTAGCGCTTTTGCCATCATTTGCTGATGCGCAAGGCTTATTCAGCCGCAAGAAACCCATTCCCGCACCGTCGCCACGTTTTGCGGTGAATGCCGCAAATGCAAATGCATCCACGGCCCTGCAAAACGGCGATGTTATCCAGATGCGTCTCAGCGGACCTCCGGAGGAATATACGCGAGAGTTCTCGATGGAGTTGGCGGTTGACGATGGAACTGTGACAATCCCGATGATCGGGCGGATCCGGGCGGCTGGACTCACGCCTGCGCAACTAAGTAATGCAATCGAGAAGCAGTTGATCGATCACAAGATTTTCACTGTCGCGAATATCAATATCAACATCATGGCTGGGCAGCAGCGCTTCGTGATCGTCGGCGGCGCGGTCCGCGCACCGGGGCGCCAGCTTTGGACGTCGAATCTCACGCTTACCGCTGCAATCATAGCTGCCGGCGGGCCCGCAGAGTTTATCGAAGATGGCGTCCGGCTTACCAGGAACGGTCAGGTCGAACGCTACAGCCGCAAAGCCATCAAAGCGAACCCCGGCACGGATCCGAAACTCCAGCCGAACGACGTCGTTGAGGCTGAAGGCGAGTTTTAGAGACTTCTGTTTGCGGTTGTGTTCATTTAAACACGTCCATCGCTTCAGCGAACCGTCAGTGCTGCGATAGCTTGCTGGTCGTAATCCGGTGCATTTCCGCTGCTGGCTACTGTTTGTTCGACGATGCTCTTCCGGCTGATGTGCCCGGTCCGCCAAATTCCGCCACTTCCTGCCTTGCGTTCGGCATAATGGCGGATTGTATCTCCACATCCAAATGACCCGTTCACTCCTTCTCATAGCCATTGCATGCACAGCCGTCCTTCGCGCCGACGACGTACCAATCGGTCCGGATGGCAAACCGCTCTTCGGGCATAGTGTGCACGGCGAAGCCTTTGACGAAGGCCCGCGGCAGGCCGCGATCCTTCTGCCTTCGATGGGCAATGTTCATTTCGACGTCACGACGAAATCGGAGGAAGCGGCGAAGTTCTTTGACCAAGGCGTGGCTCAACTCCATGGATTCTGGTACTATGAAGCAGAGCGCTCGTTCCGGCAGGTGCTGAAACTCGACCCCGATTGCGCGATGGGCTATTGGGGCCTCACTCTTTCCAACCAGAACAACAACAAGCGAGGCGCTGAATTCATCAAGGAAGCGCAGAAGCGAAAGGATAAAGTCTCACTCCGCGAACAGGCATGGATTGCGGCATACCATGCCGCCTTCTCCGGGGGAAAGGGTCCGGACAACGAAAAGCGCCGCAGTCTTGTGAAGGCGCTGGAGAAGATCATTTTTGAGTACCCCGATGACATCGAAGCCCGTGCATTTCTCGTTTTCCACATCTGGGACAATTCGCAAAAAGGCATGCCGAACGGTAGCCACACGGCCACCGCGGCGCTCGCGGAATCCGTTCTCGCGAAGAACCCGCAGCATCCCGGCATTCATCACTATTTGATTCATCTCTGGAACTACGAGGATGACCGCCGTGCGCTCGCCAGCGCCGCCGTTCTCGGCCAGACCGCCCAGGGCATCGCCCACATGTGGCACATGCCGGGGCACACCTTTGTCCGGCTCAAGCGCTACGCCGACGCTGCGTGGCAGCAGGAAGCCAGCGCCCGCACCGACCATGCGCACATGACCGCCGCGCGGATCATGCCGGAGCAAATCCACAATTACGCGCACAACAATGACTGGCTCGTCGAGAACCTCGGCTTCATCGGTCGTGTCCGTGAGGCCACGGAGCTTGCGAAGAACATGATCGAGCTCCCACGCCTCGCAAACGGATACAGCCTGGTTGGAAAAACGGGCTACGGAGAAGGGAACACCGGCTTCCAAATGGGCCGCAAACGTCTGCTCGAACTCCTGCTTCTTTGGGGTCACTGGGAGGACTTGCTCGCTCTCGACGGAACCCAATACCTCGAGCCAAGTCCTGATCCGACCGAAGACGGTCGGCGTCTGCGCACGCTGGCGGTCGCCGGATATCAGAGCAACAATTTACCGAAGGGCGACGAGAAGCGCGCGGCGCTGGAGCATGCAATCGCTAAGGCCCGGAAGGATCGGATCGAGTCAGCCGAGGCCGCCGAAGCGGAGGCAAGAAAATCTTCGCAAGACCCGGCAAAAGCGATGGCGGATGCCATGGCCAAGTATTCGGAAAAGCTGAAGACGCTTGAAAGGTATTTGTCGGAAGTTGACCTCTTTCAGGCCATCGCCGCAGCGAAACCGATGTTGGAAATCAAACCCCTGCTGGAAAAAAACAAGGACATCCACCCGATTCGCCTCTCCCGCATCTATCTCAAGCTGGACGACCAAAAGCAGGCTCTCGAAGCCGCGGAACGCGCGGCCAAGGACACCGATGGCCAGGTGCTCCCTCTTGCAAATCTTGCCGACATCCAATGGCGAACCGGAAAGAAAGACGAAGCAAAGAAGACATTCGAAAAACTCCGTCCGCTCTGTTCGCAAGCCGATCTCGGCGACATCGTCTTTACCCGGCTGAAACCGATCGTCGATGACCTCAAACTTCCGGCAGACTGGCGACCGAAGCTGGAATGGCTGGGCGACACCGGAGTGCGCCCGGACCTCGCGAAACTCGGGCCTTTCCGCTGGTCGCCTTACATGGCTCCCGACTGGCACGCAGTCGATCAGCTCGGGAAAGCCCACGCCCTTGCCGATCACAAAGGCCGCCCGACATTGCTCGTCTTTTATCTCGGCAGCGGATGCTCCCACTGCATCGAGCAGCTCAACGCCCTCGGCCCCGTGGCCAAGGAATATACAGCCGCGGGCATCGACATCATTGCCGTCAGCACCGACAACGCAGACGAGTTGAACAAGACATTTGTTCAAGCCAAGGACGCGCAGGGATTTCCATTTCCAATCGTCGCCGATCCAGGTCTCGCCGCGTTTAAAGCGTATCGCGCCTTCGACGATTTCGAGAACCAATCACTGCACGGCACCTTTCTCATCGACGCCGCCGGCTACGTGCGCTGGCAGGACATTTCCAGCAAGCCGTTTAGCGATGTAAAATGGCTGCTCTCGGAAAGCAAACGCCTCCTCGCGTTGCCGGTGAACAAGCCGGTCGGAACAGTGAGCAATTGAACAGTGCCGGAGCGGCTTGATTGCTGCGCGCTACGCGGTCTTGGCGCGAAATATCACATCGCGCTTTTTTAACCGGTTTCGGCGGTTAAATGAACGCAACTTTCGAGTGGCTTGCGTCCTGTAGCCTGTAGCGAACGCTGATTAAAACAGGAATCTCTGCGCACGGGCTGCGCGGACTATTTCTCGGCGATGGCGTGAATGGTGCCGTGAATCGAGCGCTCAACACTCTCGCCGTTCGCCCCTCGGAACTTGGTATTCAGCTCGTAGCTCTGCGTGGGGGCGAGTTCCGGAATCACCAGAGTCACCACACGCCCGTCGGTCGAGAGTCGGACAGCGCTGATGGTCAGGGGATGTTCGCCGATGTGCTGCGAACCGTAGTTTGCACTCCGCTTGAGCATCCATGCTTTGAAGGCGACAGCGTCGGTCTTTACTCTCGCAGGATCGAGCGGCTCGCTGAAAGTCACCGTCAACATTCCTTTCGTCGGATGAATGGAGAGCGGCACATGCGCCGGGATCGCGTCCCGGCGGATCCGGTGGAATCCGCCCGGTGCGGTCGCATTTCCCGCCCAGGCAAACATGCCGCAGGTATAAAGCGCGCCGTCTGCTGCGAAGCGCCCTCGCATGATTCCGGTGGCAAATGCGGGCATCGGGAGTTCGCACACTGCGCCTTGCCATTGGCCGGCGACCTCCTCGTTTGGAACGATGAATGCACGACCGGTGCCGTAGCTGAGATTCAGCAGCGAACCACCGAGAGAACCCCACGCGTTCTTCGGCACCCACACCAATTCCGCAGGACTGCGATCCTTGTTGTTGGTGATCCACACCATCGGCTGCTCCATCGCGGAATCCGCCGTGTCTGTGACATCGGTGTAGCCGAACATGTTGCCGTAAAAGCCGCCAGCTTTGACGCGATTGATCCGGTTCTTCGGCGTCCAGAATCCTTCCTGGTCGGTCACGAAAAACGTGCCGTCGTCATTGAGGCACACACCGTTCGCCGCGCGGAAGCCGGTCGCAAGAATTTCGGTCCGCAGCCCGTCGGCGCTCACTTTCAGGAGCGTGCCGTGATGGGGGACGACCGCGACGAGCGCGTGGCGTCCGGATTTCGCGTAGTAAAAATTACCCGCTGCATCCGTCTGCAAGCCCATCGCAAACTCGTGGAAATGTTCAGTGACCTGGTGGTCGTTGTTGAAGTTCTCGATGAAGTCGATTTCGCCATCGCCATTCAAATCGCGCAGCCGTGCGATCTGGTCGCGGCAGGTGATGAACAGCTCATCGCCGCGGAACTTCACGCCGAGCGGTTGAAAGAGCCCGCCCGCGATGCGCCGCCAACGGAGCGGTGCCGGTGCAGGGTTCATGATTCCATCAACCCGCCACACATCGCCGTTCCACATCGCCACGATCGCGCCTTTTCCATCCGGCGTGAAATCAAAGCCGCCGGGACGCATCCAACTCTGCCACGGATTCTCTACCGGAAGCGGGAAATTGTCGGCGATGAATGCACCGCCGTCCTTGCCCGGCTCGGATGTCGTTGTGATTTCCTGCGGCCATTGCGTCGGGCCGCCTTTCATCAGCGGTGACAGGTCGAGCGGCGCGACGAATGTCTTTGCGAGCGCTTCGAGCGACGCTGCATCCGCGCGGGAAATGAAGAGACGCGTCTTCGCTCCGCCGGGAAGTTCGGCCACCCAGAAGCCTCCATCCTTGCGAAGGGCACCGTCGCCCGCGAGTGCGACGCTGACGGTATCCGGCGCGACACGCAGCAGGAGCGGTGACTTTTTCGCAACGGCGATATTCAGAGTGCGGGTGAAAACCGGCGTCGTTCCGTAGTCGAGCCATCCCGGTGATTCCAGCACCCGCACCCCGCCAACGCTCGCGGCGACGACCGCTTTTCCGCCATTCTGGTAAAGCCCTTCGTAGTGAGCCCACTCACGCGGCAGCGGGCCGTAGGGCAACTTATCCCGGCCAATCAGGCGCGCGTCGTCCCATTTTCCTTCCGGGCTGGCCCATCCGGGGCCGACGGGATTTACAAAATGGCGGTCGCCTGTGAGGCTCGTGTGCGTTCCGTGACTTCCGTCAAACGCGATGCCCTTCCAGTCCACAAAGGACCCGGTGGTGGCAGCGGCCACGCGCATGGTATCGTGATCATACACCATCCATGCGCGTCCTTTACTGACGCCGCCGGGGCCGTCGTCGAGCCGTACCGCGATCCCCTTTTGCGCGATGTTACCCTTCTCGATTTGATACGTCCAAAACAGCGCCGGTCCGAGGTCCATCCGCTGATACTGCGGCAGCGAACGATCTTCCTTCTCAGCTTCGGCGCGCGCAAGGCCCTTCGGCAGAGAAGCGAGATATGCGGGCGTGACCTCCACGAACTGCGACGCGTTGTGCGGACGAAGGAATGTTTCGCGGATATACTGAATCACCGCGTATTTCTGCGCGGTGGTGTATTGCGGCTGCGGTACCATCTGGCCAAAGCCCTTTGTCAAAGTGCCAAACATTGAGAGCGGGTCCGCACCGTTTTTGAATGCTCCATCGGCAAACCGAAGCGCCGTCGGCAGTGAACCCGGTTGCTCCTTTGTCCCGTGGCATACCACGCAGAGCGTCGAGTAGATTTGCTTTCCCTCATCCAGCGTTTTCGCGTCCCACCCCGCCACCAGCTCCGCGTGGTCGGAGCGCTCCAGCGCCTGCACCCATGCCGACTTCACGCTGCCACCCGCCGCCGGTTCCAACACCGGACGGACTTTTTCCGCCCCGGGCACATGGACAAAATCAGGGGTATTCGCGCCCTTGCCGCCGTCTTTGAACAGCAACGCAATTTCGCCATCCTCAAGCGCACGCGACCACACTTTCACGCTCTCAATTTTACCCTTCGCAAAATTCCCAGCGAAATCCGAAGATGCCGCTCCCACCTTGAAAACATGAGCCGCCACATCCGGCCTCGAGAGGCGCGCGTTTTCCGCGACCACCTTGCCATCGACCCACAGCCGGACCGCTCCCGCTTTCGTTGCGAGGACGGCGGTATGCGGCTTGCCGTCATCCACCTTTGGTCCGCCGGTCGCCGCCCCGAGCCAGCCGATATCGTAAACGAGACGTCCGTCGCGAATGAACAACGCTTTTGAATCGGCAGCCCATTGTCCATTCGGCGGGCACTTCGCAAACAGGGTCCCGCCGCCGCGATTCTCGAAGGTGACGCGCGCCGTGAAGTCGGCACCGAGGTTCAGCTTCGCATCGCGAAATACGCTGCCGACACCCGACGACGAAAGCGCCGGCACTTCCTCCGGTCCGCGCATCAACTTTCCTCCGGTCCACACCCGCAGCACTGGCGCGCCCTTCGCCGGTTGCTCGACCGCGACATCATGCTCTGCGCCGTTCGCCAGCGGGACAACAAAATCCTTCCCAAATCGCACCGCGCCTCCCGCCGCGCCTGAAAACTCCACATGCAAGCGATAGTTCGCAGGCCACTCGGCAGCGTCCAGCGGCACGGCATCACGGGGAATCGCGCCATTCATGGCAGAGACGGACACGAAGGAAAGTGCGAGCAGAAGTAGTTTCATGGGAAGTGAAGATAACGGTAAGAAAAATCTTAGCCGGGCAGTCTCCCATGTCTTGGCATCGAAGCACGCTGCCGGATGAAACTGCGCACAAACGCAAAACGTCGCTTCGACAGTCTTGGCCTCCTGAAGCGTCCCCATTGCGCGCGACTCACGCAGATAAAATCAAATCACCTCGCGATAGACATCTGGATGCGGCCGCGGAATCACCACCGCGTTCACAAGGACGCCCGCATCCGAAATGACCTTCTTCGCAGCCTGCACAGCCGCTTGCACGCTGGAGACGTCGCCGGTGCACGTAAAGAACGCTTTTCCTCCGAGCGCCATGGCGAGCCGGACTTCGAGGAGCTGAATGTCAGCGGCTTTTGCGGCAGCGTCGGCGGCTTTAACGAGCGTGGCAACGTTGAAAGACTCGACGATTCCGAGCGCGCCGTTCGGTTCGGCGGGCGAGTTGCGTCCGATGGCTTGGAAGACGTCTGGATGCAGATTCGGGATGGTGATGTGATCAATGAGACAGCCGTTTGCGACGTCCGACGCCGTGCTGATTGCGGCTTCCACGGCGGCGGTTTCGCCCGCAACAAGGACCATGTACTTGCCTGAGCAGATGGAGCGAGAGAGCAGGAGTTTGACGTTGCCCGCCTTAAGTGCGGCGTCGGCAACGCTGAAACCGGATGCGACGCTGGAAAGTTCGATAAGGCCGATGGATTTGTCGTTCATGTAGATGAGTGTTGAAGGTTGAGTGTCGGTAGTGGGACAGGCGACCCGCCTGTCTAGTCGCAGCGGGCGACTCGCCCGCTTTCCGGCGAGTCGCCGGATGCACTTTCACAGGCGAGGTCGCCTGTGCCACTACTCGTGTGCGCCGAATTCATTTCCGCGAAATCGCGATGCTCGCTGGCGTGACGGCGGTGACTTTTCCAGCGAACGGTGAGTGGATGATCGCGCCGAGTGCATTGGCCGCGGGTTCGGAAACTGGCTGCCCGGCTTTCACCGAATCGCCGGATTTCACAATGGCGACCGTCGGTGCTCCGGCGCTTTGTTTGAGCGGGAGGACGACTTTGTCCGTCTCGACGATTCCGGCACGCAGCGGTGCCTGACTGTCGTACATTTCGATGTGCATTTTCTTCATGAGCGACTTGATCGGCACGTGCCGTCCGTCGCGCATTGGGTGGACTTTGATGTCCATTTTTCCCGTCCACTTGAAGTTCAGTTTGCGCAGATACGCCTTCGAATCGTCGCATGCTTCCTTCGGGTAAAGTTCCTCGGGGCACGCATAGAGCGAGCAAAGTCCGCACGAGCAGCAAAGCGCGGCCCATTCGTTCCAGCGGTCCGCACCGGTGCCGGTGAATGCGAGGGAGCGCATGACTTGATGCGGCTCGACCTGGTAGCCGAGCAAAAACCGCGGGCACATTTCGGTGCAGTATCGGCATTGGTCGCAAGCGCTTTTGCCGATGGCCGCCTGGGCTTTCGGGGGCTTCAGCTTGCGCTCGATGATGTGGTGGTCGCGAGGAAGGATGATTGCGCCGGTGCTGGTTTTCACGACGGGGCGGTCGAGGTCGTCGCTCGTCTCTCCCATCATGAGTCCGCCGATCGCGAGCACCGGGTCGTCGCAAGTCGCGCCGCCCGCCGCCGCGATGCATTCGCGGTAGCTGATCCCAATCGGCACGGTGAGCGATACCGGCTCGCCCACGGCTCCGGCAATGGTGATGGTTTTGTGCGTCACCGGCTTGCCGCTCGTCGCGTGTGAAATATTCGCGAGCGTCTCCACATTGTTCACAATCGCGCCGACATGAATGGGCAGGCCGCCCGGCGGGATGAGCTTGCCGGTTACGGTATAGACGAGATCATACTCGTCACCCGCAGGATAAAAGTCGCCGAGTAACTCGACGCGGACATTGGTCCCCTTGCAAGCTTCCTGACACGCTTCGACCGCGCCCTTCTTCTTGGCCTTGATCCCGATGACTCCTTCCTTAGCACCCGTGGCCTCCATGCTGAGCTGAACGCCGCGCACAACGTCCTTCGCGTAGTGCTCCATGACGGCGGCATCCTTGTGCAAAAGCGGTTCGCACTCCGCGCCATTCGCGATGATGATTTCAGCCTTCGAGCCAAGCTTCACGTGTGCCGGAAATCCGCCGCCTCCCGCGCCGACAACGCCTGCTTGTCTTACTTGGTCAATGAGTTGCATGGTGAGAATGTTGCAAAGTTTTTTTGCGATGGACTAGGCATCCAGCCAGTTCTCAACGCGGAGTCCCGGAATCTTGTCGAAATCGACAAGGTTTCGGCTGAGCAGGAGCGCATCGTGTGCAATGCAAGTCGCCGCGATTTTCAAATCCATCGTTCCGACGCGTACTCGCTGTTTTTGGAGCGCAACGAACTCATTCGCAGACTCGTCATCGAACGGAAGAATGGTGAGCTTTGGAAAACCGAGCAAGCTGTGGAGAAATCGACGGTAAGCATAAACTTGCTTCGGCCCTGCAGGCTCACGATTTATAGCCGCGAGCCATCCTTGGGTGATCTCCTGCGGGGTGATCACTGTAATGAAAAAATCCGTATCCGACATGTCCGCACGCTGGATCAGTTTCCGAGACATTTCTCCGCCCGCCGCCAGCGCGACGAAATGATTCGTGTCGAGTACCGCAAACATCAGTTATCGGCCTTCGACGTTCGCTTTTTCACGCCACTCCGCACCAAGTTTCACGGCATCACGAAACAGCGCGTCGTCTTCTTCCCATCCGACGATTTCACGCCAGTTGCCTCTCGGCTTAGTCTGGCCGGTTGCGGCCTCCACTGCGTCCATCCTTCGCTCTAGTTCCGAAATCTTTTGCTCGATCGTTTCCGTACTCATGGCGGGATACTGCTCTCGTTTCAGAACTCTCGCAAATACGAAATCGGCCCAGAGCAAACAGCTCCGACCCGCTTCTTCTTCCCAAGATTCCCCATGATCTCGTTCGTCAGCTTCTGCACGAGCGCTTCGATTACCGCGCCCCGCGGCGGGGACAGACTGATTATTCTCTGACTGATTATTCTCTCGGCAATCCAACTGAAGGAGTCTCCCGACAAGCAGCCGGAATCCGCAATTGGAACGAAGGAGTCGTTAATGAATATCGACCATGATATAGGTGTCGTGCAGCCATGGCGTGTAAGTCCTACCGCTCCACTGCGGGCCGGGGTCATCGCCGCCATACACTGGAAAATCCTTCGGAGGAATGGGGGAATCGGAGAAGACGATGCCGTGATGCCCGATCAATGCACCTCCCCACTCGAGTGATAACTTTACACCTTCTGTGCCGAGATAAACCGTTACGCGGTGATGGGGGAAACCCCAGCGGGAATCGCCTATCGCGGCTGGAATATCGGAATCGCTTAGTTCAGCGGACTCGCCTTGCCCAATCTTTTGAATCGCCGTTTTCCGCAATTGGTCAATTACTTCAGCGGTGAAAGTGGAGCGAACATGGTCGCGTAGGCCGGCATCGTAGAAACTGAACCCGAAGTAGCTCGGGGCAACGGCGAGTCCAAATAATGCAAGGACGCTCCCGATTCGTGGGAGGGACTGTTTCAAGCCTGAAATACAGCCTTTAGCAATGAAGTGGAACGCAACCGCGAAACTCGCAAGCGCAAACGGGAAACTCAAAGGGAACAGAAACGCAAATACAGCGTATCGCCCGTTGATGTAGCTCGCGGCTAAGGTGGACGCTACGAGGAGTAATAAAATCGCGAACAGTTGACGCCGCGCGGCCCGTGGCATCGTGCGGATTTCCTTTCTGACATCGGCGGAACTCATGGCCGAGGAATAGCCACGAATCAACTGTATGACAAGTTGCCTTGCGACTCAGCAGTTACTTCTTCCCGAGATTCGCCATGATCTCGTTCGTCAGTTTCTGCACGAGCGCTTCGATTGCGTCCGCGCTCATTGCTTCCCTCTGCTTTCAATCGACAGCACTTGGATCTCAAAGACTGGCACATCGACCCACCACACGAGCCGCCACTCGCCAAAAGACCGTGCGAATATGGGCTCCTTCCTGCCATCGCCCGACAGGGTCTCTCCATCGAACGGAAACAGCGCCAACGCGTCGAGGATATTGAAAAGCCTCACGCGCCGACGCGGAGGAAGTGCGGCCAGTGCAGCGATGCTCTCGCGTGAGAAATACAGCGAGTGACGCCTCATTAGCGCGCTGCGCCAAGATCGTTTTCAGTAATGCCGAGCAGCTTCATCGCTTCTTCACGGCTGATCTTATTGCCGCGCTTCATCTCCTGCTTGCGGCGGTCGATCTCCGCCCTCCATGCAGATCCTTCCTCACGCTCCAAGGTGGTCAGAATCGCGAGCAGTTGACGCCGTTTGACGCGCGGCATCGTTCGGATTTCCTCTTTTACTTCGGCGAAGCTCATGGCCGGTAAATATCAACGAATCGATGACTGCGCAAGTTGCCTTGCGACTCAGCGGTTACTTCTTCCCAAGATTCGCCATGATCTCGTTCGTCAGCTTCTGCACGAGCGCTTCGATTTCCGAGTCACTGGTGGTGGCGTTGGTCATCGGGTTGCAGGGTGTGACGGGCGAGGAGCAGCCGTGCGAACCGCACATTTGCACCCACGGGTCCACGTCGCATAGGCCGGCTGGCTTGAGGTCGTAGCGGTCGTCGGGGAGTCCGAGCGATTTCTTGATGGTGAGAAGCTCGGGCAGTTTGTCGCACGGAATCGACGCGCTGCCGGGGATGGCCTGCGCGAGGATGACGGTGCGGCAGTAGGCGTCCGTGATTTCCATCTTGAAGTAGGCGTCCTCGACGGACTTGCCCCAGCAGATGACGCCGTGGTTGCCCATGAGGATGGACTGGTGCTTCGG
>JANMGP010000143.1:0-5045 GCA_031374705.1 Verrucomicrobiaceae bacterium
CTCTAAGGAAGCGCTAGCCCGCACTTATCACAACTTTCTCCAGCAGATTCAGGGAGGCCAACAGATTTCCACCTGCAAAGAATCTGCGGGCCTCCCTGAATCTGCTGGAAATCTACATACGCGGTGGTGGGGCGCTTCTCAGAGTGTGAGAAATTCGGGCTAGGTTCGAACTATCAGTCTTGCACCCAATCAGCGGGCACCATTCGTTCTATCCCTCCACCGTCACGCGCACGACCTCGCTCCAAGCCCCGCTGACCTCCGTGCCGTCCCAGAACTTTGCGCGGTATTCGCGCCATTCGGCGGTGCCGGGGGTTTTGACGGGGCGTTTGTCTTCAAACGTGGCGGCGGTGGTGGGGCCGAGGTCCGTCCAGCCGGTGTCGCCTTGGACGCGGCTTTGCAGGACGTAGCCTTTGTTGCCGGCCTTTACGACGCGCACTTTCACCATGCTGCCGTCCACTTTTGCGCTGATGTCCGGCGGCTCGGTGCTGGCTTCGGGGGCGCTGCCTTTGATTCCCAGATCGAGCATGATGGACTCGGAGCAACCGGGCGCTGTTTTCCAGCGGGCGATGATTGTGAAGAGCCAGGTGAGCAGGCCTATCGTGGGGCTGGCGCTGCCGGCGGGCGGGTCCCAAGTCACCACGACTGGGACGGTAGGGACGGTCGGCGCTTTGCCGGTCTCGATGGCGTTGCGAAACGCCACGGCGGCTTCGGCCTGCTTTTGGAGCCCATCCACCCACGTGCCTTTGATGTAGACGAGGAGGAGGCAAACGGACTTCACCAGCGTCATCTCGGCGGCGTTGCTGCCAAGTTGGACGGTGTAGTTGTCGCATTTATCGCCGAGATTGGAGAGAAATGAGCACTGGTCGCCATTGTTATCAGGGTAAAATCCTGTAAAAACTGCCATAAGTATATGTTTGTGTTAGTGTTGTGTTGTCTGTCCGGATGCAAATTCAGGTAAAAAAGCCGCGTGGGGAGTGAAAAACCACGCGTGGGGAATGAAATCCCACGCGTGGGAAATGGGAAACCACGCGTGGTTTTCTGTGGCCCACGCCGAGTTTTCTGCCGCCCATGCATGGGATTTTGTCGCCCATGCGGGATTTTTTGAAAATTGGCACGTGGGGGATGAAATCCCACGCATGGTTTTTCATTCCCCACGCGTGGTGCGTGGAAAAAGAGGCGTGGTTTTTCGCGGCGGACGCGTGGCGGGAAGAAAAAAAGGCGTCGTTTTGGGAAGAAAATTGCGACGGGCGGGCGAGGGCCGGCTCGGATGTCTTGGACAATTTGTAGGCTGTCGTTCGCATCGCGAGGCGGATGAAATACTATCAATGCGGGGAGTCAATCAACTTTTGCAGCCTATTTTTGCGTTGGGGAATTGAACCGGCAAACCGCTCAGAGTCGCGACAGCGACAAGGAGCGGCGACATTCCTGTCTCATTATTTCTGAAAGGTGGTTTTTAGACCGCCTCGGTCTGGGTCAGAGTGCCGCCCGTTGCGCTGATTTTCGGGACGAGCTCAAAGAAGTTACTTCCCAGGATGTCGTTGCGCATGTTCGGGCCGTCGCCAGCGTCCAATGTCATGCTGCGCATGAATGACACCTTCAGATTTGCGCGGTCAATCCCATTGCCGATGCGGATTTGGTCGGCCCCGATGCCGGTCAGGATGGTTGCATTGCCCAGGACGTGCGAGGTGCCGGTGAAAAAAGCGTCGCGCTCGATACGCAGTTCGTCAGCGCCGATTCCCGTATCCACGGAGAAGTCCCGGACATTGAAGTTGTCGATGTTCAGCACGTCGGCACCGACTCCCGCATCCAGCAGGAAATCCAAGGCATTGACGTTACTAATGTCCACCACGTCAGCGCCGGCGCCGGTTCGGAGTGCGAGGCTGCTCTTCGCGTTTAGCTTGGAAATGAGCACCGTGCTCACGTTTTCACCGGTTTGGGCGGCGAACGCTTTTGCGACGCGGATGTTGGCGATGGTCAGAAAATCAACCGTCGCACCGGTCATGTCGATGGTCAGTGTCGCGTCAAACTTGAGCCCGTTGGCAATGCCGGCCCGGCTTTGAATCACCGTGCTGGAAGGCCCTGTGCCATCGGCTCCGAGTTGCAGGTCGGCGACGCCGGCGATGGTGCCGTCGCCGATGATGCTGACCATGTCGTTTGAAAATCCGCCCGTCACCGACAGGCGCGCCAGCGCGAGGCTCACAATATTCAGGTCGAAAACCGAGGCTCCGCTGCCGCCGATCATGCTGGTGGTGCCTTTCACCGACAGCAATCCGCCCGTCGCCCTCAGCGCGTCGTCCGCGTCGCCGCCGGTAAACGAGAGGCTTTTCCCGATGCTCGTCCGACCGCTCAATTCCACCGTGTCGTCGCCCGTGCCCCCGGTGAGCAACACGTGATCGCGAATAGTCGTCACTGCGGAGTTCAGCCGTGCCGTGCCGCCGCCCGTCCCGAGGTCGATCTTCAAGTCGCCGAGAACGTTGGTGGATTTCCCGAGGAAAGTGACGAGGCCCGCGCCGACTCCCAGTTTAATGTCCAGTTGGCCCGGCACCAGAGCCGTTCCGAAAGCATTGCGGGCTGCGGCAAACGTGAACTCGTTCGCGCCGGCCCCGCCGTCCATCGAGACGGCACCCTGCACATTCAGAGAGTTCCCCGTGGCGCTGAAAAAGTCATCCGCATCGCCGCCGGTAAAAGTCAGTTGACGCCGGAAGAGAGCGGAATCTCCCGTGATTGCGACCGAGTCGCTCGCGGCACCGCCGGTGATTACGACGTTTCCGTCGATGGTGGTGGCGGCAGAACGGAACCCCGCCAGCCCGCCGCCGCTCCCTAAATCGATATTCAGCGGGCCATGAACGGTAGTTCTGCTCCCGAAGAAATTCACCGTGCCCGCCTCAGAGCCAAGGCTGATGTCCACGCGCCCGCCAGCCGTGGTTGTCAGATTCGCCGTGCTCAGCGAATCCACCCCGGCGTTGCCGTTGAAAGTGAAACTCTTCAGCGGACTCAGGTTCGTAACGACAAAAGAATCCGCCCCTGCACCGCCCTCGATCACCACACGGCTGAGCGTCCCGCGAAAGCTTTTCGAAAAGACAGCCGCGTCATTAATCCCGGTCGCGTTTCCATCCACGCGAAACGTGGTCGTCCCGGTCTTCACGATTTCCACATCATGGTCCGCCCCATCAACGCCGGTGATAGTCAGCAGGCCGTTGACAAAGGTGACCGCGACCAGCCCCGCAGGCGCAATGCGGGATTCGAGACGTTCGAGCGAGCTGCAAAAAGAAACATTCATACACGTCCTGATCGGCCCCCGATGCCGGTTTGGATGCCTTGCCTCCAAAATGTGCCAACAGCCCGGCTCGCTTCGCCTGCGCCGAGCTTTGTCATTTGAACTCAGAGCACACACCGCGGGAGTTGGCTGCCGGACGGATAGTGCAAACATCCGGGACAAACCGAGTGCTTTCTCGTCGCCCTATTTCTGCTGCCAGCGCTCGAATGTATATTTCAGCGGCTTGGTCGGGAGGCGGCCGGTCCAGACGTTGTGCTTCTTTGTATCCTCGTCCGGGTCGTTGGTGAAAATCGCACGCATGGTGACCTCCTCCGTCCCGTTTTTCGGGCGGGGAAACCCGGTCCATATCTCCGCATCGCTGAAATACACATCGATCACGCTACTTTCCTGCGGGCCGAGCACTTTAAATTGAGGAAAGTTCCGGGTCCACGCGATTGGCTTTTTCCGAACGATCCGTGTTTTGCCGCTCTTGTCGGTGATTTCGAAAGTCAGCGAATAATAGCCCCAGGAACATCCTTCCGACCACAGATTGACGGGCGTGTCGGTCGGGTTGGTGAGGACGACATTGAAGTGCGGTTTCTCGTTCCAGTAGCTGATGACCCGTGCACCGTATGTCTCGGGAACCGCGATGGAGATGGACAGCGGAATCTCCGAAACCAATCGCACATCGAGCTTCTCGGCTTCGATGGCAGCGGCGATCACTTTTCGCGCAGCGGCAGCATCGCCCGGAGCCACGCGAATCGTCCCCGTTTGCTTCTCCCGATTCTGGTGGATAGCCTGAATACCGCTCTTCGAGAGCAACTCAACGATACGCTCGCCGTGCTTCGGGTGATCGAGATCGTAGGCGTAAGCTGCCACTGGAACTGGAACGGCCGGTTCTTCGGGTGCGTCGCCGCCTCGCACCAAGGTTGCCGAGAGCAGGACTGTGAACACGAACGTGATTGCGTGGCGAATGCAGTTCATAGGAAGCGGTATGCGCCGAATCCAACAGCACACGGCGCAATATGGAAAGCCTTGTGCGCGGCAATGGGTGCGCTTTTGATCGCGGAAAACGCTCACTCTCACCAAATGATTGTGTCCGTTTCCCAGGGGAGAAGCAGGTGACTACTCACGCCGGGCTTAGCCACTCGACGACTTGCTTCGCCCAGTAGGTGATGATGAGGTCGGCGCCGGCGCGTTTGAATGCGGTCATTTGTTCGAGGACGCTGGCGCGTTCGTCGAGCCAGCCTCGCTCGGCGGCGGCTTTGAGCATGGCGTATTCGCCGCTCACGTTATAGACGGCGGTGGGCATGCCGAAGCGCTCCTTCACGCGGAAGACGAGGTCGAGGTACGGGAGGCCTGGTTTTACCATGACGATGTCCGCGCCTTCCTCAATGTCGCGGGCGACTTCCCGCAGGGCTTCGGCGGCGTTGGCGGAGTCCATTTGGTAAGTGCGGCGATCGCCAGCCATCGGGGCGCTCTCGGCGGCGTCGCGAAACGGGCCGTAAAATGCGGAGGCGAATTTCGCGGCGTAGCTCATGATGATCGTGTTCACAAAACCCGCTTCATCGAGCGCGGTGCGCAGCGCTCCGATGCGGCCGTCCATCATGTCGCTCGGTGCGACGACGTCGGCTCCGGCGCGGGCGTGGGAGACGGCGGTGGCGGCGAGGAGTTCGACGCTTGGGTCGTTGTGGACGTGCGCGACTCCGCCGTGAAACTCCGTGATGCCGCAGTGCCCGTGGCTCATGTATTCGCAGAGGCACACGTCGGTCATCACGATGAGCGTGGG
>JANMGP010000153.1:0-12662 GCA_031374705.1 Verrucomicrobiaceae bacterium
ATGTCGCACAAAAGACCCCAGAGAGTAAATATGCGAACTTTTACAGGTAAGTACTAGCCGCGACCGATACGAACTTCCGGACGGTAGGTGACTTTCACCAACAAGTCCCCTCGCCCGCCATGGGACTTCGGCAGCCCCTGACCACGCACACGGATGATTTCTCCGCGCGCAATTCCGGCAGGAATCTCCACACGGACAAGTCCGCCTGCCGGTCCGGGAACCATCTCTGAGCCGCCTTTCGCAGCACGCTGGTTTTGCACCCGGAGTTCGCACTGCACGTCCGAACCCCTGGCTTTGAACCGCGCCCCCGGCATCACTTTCAATCTTACGGTGACGAAGCCGCCGCTCATCACGCCCGCCCTTGGAATCCGGAAACGCGCACCGGGCGCAGTGTCCGACGGGATGACGAGCGAATAGCGTTCTTCGCCGTCTGGGTTTCCAGGATCGTCCACACGAACATCGAGCGTCGTTCCGCGAAGAAAATCCTCGATTCGCAGACGTGCGTCCTGCGCGACATTGCGCTGCGTTTTCACCCTCGGTGCGGGTCTCGTGTCGGAGTCGGAAAAATTGCTCTCCTCATTGTAAGCGCGTCTCCGGGCAGGATCCGACAGAACTTCGTAAGCTGCATTCACTGCCTGAAGCGTCGTGACGGCATCCGCGTCCCCGGGATTCAGGTCTGGATGGTGCCGCTTTGCGAGCAACCGGTAGGCGGTGCGTATCTGGTCCAGCGTGCAGCGGACATCGAGGCCGAGAACGGCATAGTAATCGGGTTGGGAATCTTTCACGAGAATGAGGCCACGGCGAGCGCTGCGACTGCGATCTCGCCCGTCTTTTCGATGTCTTCGTTTGAATGAGCAAGGGAAATGAATCCGGCCTCGAACTGCGATGGTGCAAAGTAAACACCACGTTCCAGACATGCGTGAAAAAAGCGTGCGAACGTTGCTTTGTCAGAAGCTTGAGCATCGCCAAGATTCCAGATTTCGCCCTCCATGAAATAGGTGCAAAACATCGAACCGATGCGCCGGAAATTGTAATTACGTCCAGTACGCTTGAGTCCCGCACGGACAGTCGCTTCAAACGCCGCACCCAGCTCCTCCAGCCTTGCCCAGCCGTTGATGCGTTCCATTTCGCGCAACTGCGCAAGTCCCGCGGCCATTGCGAGCGGATTGCCGCTCAGCGTCCCAGCCTGATAGACGGGACCATCTGGCGAGAGCTGATCCATGATTTCCCGACGACCTCCGAATGCGCCGACGGGCAATCCTCCGCCGATGACCTTACCGAGCGCCGTCAAATCGGGCTTCATGCCGATGATGCTTTGGTAGCCGCCTTTCGCGAGGCGAAAGCCCGTCATCACTTCATCAAAAATCACCAGCGCGCCGTGGTCTGCGCACAGTTTCCAGATGAGCTCATAAAAGCCGGGCTTTGGAAAATACAGGCCTGCATTTGCCGGCACCGCCTCCACGATGACCGCGGCGATGTCCGCTCCTTCCGCTGCAAACACAGCCTTCAATGCGTCGAAATCATTGTAGTCCACCGTGATCGTCAACGCCGCAAACTCCGCGGGCACGCCGGCGCTGTCGGGATGCCCATGCGTCAACGCGCCGCTGCCAGCCTTCACCAGCAGCGAATCCACATGACCATGGTAGCAACCATTGAATTTCAAAATCTTGCCCCGCCCGGTGAATCCCCGCGCAAGCCGGATGCACGACATCGTAGCCTCCGTTCCGCTGTTCACCATTCGCACTTTTTCAATCGAAGGCACCCATTCGCAAATCGTCCGGGCCATCTCGACTTCGAGAGGATTCGGGATTCCGAAACTCACCCCGTTTTTTGCGGTCTCCGCGATGGCATCGAGCACGACCTGCGGCGCATGCCCGAGAATCGCCGGACCCCACGTGCCGACATAGTCAATGAGTTCGCGACCATCGACATCCCATATCTTGCAGCCCTTCGCGCGATCGACGAAGAACGGTTCCCCGCCAACGCCTCGAAAGGCCCGCACCGGCGAGTTTACGCCGCCTGGAATGAATCGAAGGGCTTCGGAAAAAAGTTGTTTTGAACGGGTCATGTGTGCGTTGAGAAATAGCTGCGCGACGTTCGCAATGCATCTCAAAACTTCCACTGCTGAGCCTGCTCGTGCGTACAAAAGCGGATGAAACCCCGTCCGCCTGGCCGTCCGTTGCCGCTCGCGCCGAGCCCTCCAAACGGAAGCGTGCCGGGGGAAAAAGTGGTCGGCAGGTTTGCATACACATTGCCCATGCGAAGCGAGGACGCGACCCGCCGGAAAAGCGCTTCATCCCTTGTAAAGACGGTGGCGGTGAGACCGAATGGAGTCGCATTTGCAACGGAGACGGCGGAGTCAATTTCGTCGAATTTTTCCACTTCGAGAATCGGCGCAAACGGCTCCACCGATGCATCGCCAAATCCACGTCGCACCGCAGGAAAGACAAAATACCCGCGTCTGCCGTCGGCGACACCCGGCGCGCGCCCCGGCAGAATCCAGTCCGCCTTGGCGGAAGTCAGCGCCACGTAACGCTCCATCGATGCGGCGCTCACGAGCGGCCCGAGCTTTGTCGCCGGCAGCAGCGGATCAGCGGGCACATAACGCTCCAGCGAGCGAAGCAGGCGCGGGATAAAGTCCGCCTCAATCCGTCTGTCGATTAAAACGCGGCTCGTCGCATTACAGCGCTGGCCGCACGTGAGGCAAAGTCCGTCCGCAACCCCGTCTGCGGCAGCATCCAGATCCGCATCGGCACAGACGATCGCGGCATTCCGTCCGCCGAGTTCGAGAGCGAGCTCCTTGGAAAAATCATCCGCGACCGCGCTACTCAATGCCCGTCCCGCAGCAACACTGCCAGTGAAGCAAATCGCACGTGTCCTGCAGTCCGTGCACAGCGCGACGGCCTCCGCCGCACCGCCATGGACCACCTGAAACACTCCGCGAGGAAACGCCGCCGCCATCAGCGCCGCATACCGTGCGACGACATCATCCGCAAGCGGCGAAGGCTTGAGGATGACCGGATTTCCAGCCAGCAGGTGAGCAACGGTCGCGCCGTGTCCTAGATGGAGCGGAAAATTGAACGGCGAAATTACCGTCGCCACGCCCATCGGCAACCGGCGGACCAGCGATGGATTCGGCCCGTCGTCAACGGCCCTCGGTGTAAAGTGCTCGATGGCATCGGCAATTGTCAGATCGATTTTCGCGATGACCGCGCCCACCTCTCCGAGGGACTCCGTGAGCGGCTTTCCGGTCTCAAACGCGATGCCCCGCGCAAGTTCCTCTTTCGCCGAAGCCAGCGCAGACTGCGCGTTCTTCATTCGCTCGCGGCGCTCATCTAGACTCGTAGCACCCCACGATTCCGCAGCAGCAAACGCCTCAGCCAAGACGGGCTCGATTGGTGTTGGTGGACATTCGGGGATCTCGATGGAAAGGTTGCTGGGACAAAGGCGCATAATTACGAAAGCTGGGCTGCGTGATGAAGTTGAGCATATCTTCCGCCGCGCGCGACCAACTCATCGCCGCGGCCTTGTTCGACGACGGTGCCGTCACCGAGCACGACGATTTTGTCCACTTTGTGAATCGTCGCAATGCGATGCGTGATGATGAGCGTGGAGCGCCCGCGCATGAGTTCCTCCAACGTGGTCATAATTGCGGCTTCCGTCTGCGGATCGAGCGCGCTGGTCGGCTCGTCGAGAATGAGAATCGGCGCGTTCTTAAGGAATGCACGCGCAATGCCGATGCGCTGCCGTTGCCCGACGCTGAGGTGCCCGCCGCGCTCTCCTACTTGCGAGGCGTAACCTTCGGGGATCGCCATGATGAAATCGTGCGCCTGCGCGCGCATTGCGGCTTCGATGATTTCCTCCTCGGTCGCGTCGGGCCGACCGTAGGCGATGTTTTCGCGGATGGTAGTGGAGAACAGAAGCGTGTCCTGAAGCACGATGCTGATCTGGGAGCGAAGCGAACTTTTTGTGACCGTCCGAAGGTCGTGTCCATCAATGAGGACGCGCCCTTTCACAGGATCGTAGAAGCGCGGCACGAGCGAAAGCATGGTGCTTTTTCCCGCGCCGGTGCCGCCAACGAACGCGACTGTCTGCCCAGGCTCGATGCGGACATTCACATCATGGAATACGAGCCGGCTCTCGTCGTATCCAAAGGCGACACCGTCGAGAATCACCTCGCCTTTCACCGCCGGCAATGGCTTCGCGCCGGGAGCGTCCGGCACATCATTTTCGCGGTCGAGAACCTCAAAGCAACGCTGCGTCCCGGCTGCGGCGCCCTGCAATCCCCACGCGACGTGGGTCAATGCTTCGAGCGGCTGGTAGAGCATGAGCACAAGCGTAGAGAGCCACCAGATATCGCCCAAAGAAAGCCGGCCTTCGACGACGTGTTGGGAGCCGACGTAAAACATTGCCGCGCTCCCTGCCGCGACAAGGGTTCCGACGATCAGAGCGCTCCGCATCGAAGTGGCGTTGAGGCGGAGGTTTGCCTCCAGGCTCTGTGCAGCGCTTGATTGGAACTGAGCCACTTCGTATTCTTCGCGGCCAAATGCCTGCACGATTTTCACAGAACTGAGACCCTCCTGCGCAACGGTGAGAACCGCGCTTTCCTTCTCTGCAATCGCCGTGCTTTGGTCCCGGATTCGTTTCGCATACCAGTAGATCGCGAGGATCATGAAAGGCACTACCAACAACGAAAGGAGCGCGATTTCTTTGTCCATGACCCACATCGTTCCGAATGTCGCGAACAGTCCGATGATACTTTGGAAAACGAAAAACCATTTGGAATAGACCGCCTGGATGCTCTGAGAATCGTAGGCCACTCGGAACGAGCTGTCGGCGCTGCGTCTCTGATCGTGGAATTTCAGGGGAAGCGAATGGAGATAAGCGTAGAGTTCGGTCCTCAGGCGGAGCAGTGTCCGTAAGCTGACACGCAGCGTGATGACAGACACGATGTATCCAATCCCACCGGCGAGCAGGTGAAAAACCACCATCAGCGCGCATACAGCGGCTAGGAGCGTCCCATTACTCCATCCTTCGACGACGATTTGGTGCTGCTTGGCTGCGGGGAGAAGCGTGTCCACGATGTATTTCATGGGCCACGGGCGGAGAACATTGAACGCATTCGCAACCAGCGTGAGCATCATCGCGGCAAGCGTCGGCCCAGCGTACGGACGAAAATAGGACAAAGCGCGGCGATGAACGGACATTGCGTAGATGAATATCAGCCTTTCCGGCGAAAGCAAACACCCGGCTGACCTTGCGGCCAGCCGGGTGCTGTGAATTTGTGACCTCCCGCTAGGAGAGAATCAGGCTCGGATTACTGGTTGAAGGGCGACCAGAACGAGGTCGGTGCGACGACCGACAGAGCGTTATACGTAGCGAGCGGCACTTTCGGTGCGGTATCAACCGCAGGGATGGCGATCGCGTTGCCGATGACGTCATTGCCACCGGAGGTTTCCAGACGGCTGCCTGCCTTGAGGTAGTTGCGGACGTCATCCCAGCTCACTGATGCACCACCCGACTTGTTGTTCTCAATGGCGTACTGGTCGATGGCTGCATCGATCATGCGGAGGTCTTGAAGAACCTGCGTGGCCTGCGCACGGCGCCGGCTACGGAGGAAGTTCGGGACTGCAATCGCTGCGAGAAGCGCGATAATGGCGACCACGATCATGATTTCGACGAGTGTGAAGCCGCCGCGTTTTGTGTTTAGTTTCTGAAGCATTGTATGATTTCGGTTATTGTTTTGTTTAGTTTTGAGGCAGTTACCTGCTACGCATTGATTTTAAGCAGTCACGATGCCACGGCATCGCCGAAATATGATTTTTATTAAAAAAAAGGTTACCAAATCCACCCGATGAGTTCCGCCTTAACCGCTCGACTGAAACAAGTGCCACCGGCTTTCTGGGTGTTGTTCGGGGCGTTTCTCGTTCAGTTCTTCATTCTCCAATCAATCGCCGAGACCCGATATTTCCTCCCGGAGAGCGACGACATGAAGTTTTACAACGATTGGGCGACGCGCATCGGTTCCGGGCAATGGACGGATGGAAAAGCGTTTTATGGAATGCCAGGATTTGCATACGCGCTCGCGGCGATCTACGCGCTCACCGGCGGCTACCACCACGAGTTGTCCCCGTTTCTAATCGGTCAACTCAACGCTGCCTTTCACGCGCTGACTGCGACGTTCATTTTCCTCATCGGACGCCGCTTTTTCGGCGCGGACCGGCGCGGCACCGGCCTTTCCATCGCCGCGTCGGTTGCATGGCTGGCCATGACCCCTGCCCAGGTGTTTTCGGCGATCCTCATGCCGACAGCATGGGTCATCTGCGGATATTGGGGCGCCGCTTTTTTCCTGCTCCGTGCCGCTCAGAGCTCGTATCCTCCGGAGAAGCGGACCTGGCTGTTCGTGGGTCTGGCAACCGGCTTCATCGCGTCCACGGTCGCGACGATTTTGATGCTCCTGCCGCTGATGATTCTATGCATCGCGGCGACCTCCGGGCGCGAAGAAAAAAGGCTGACCGCGCTCCTCGCGGCGATCGCCGGAGCGTTCGCAGTTTCATCCACATTCTCCGCGGCGTTCGATTTCACCGGAACGAGGCTCGCGATCGCGCTCGGCGCCACCGCCGCGGTCGCATCGCTATGGCGACTGAAGCCGTCGCTTTTGCAAGTCGCTGCCCGTTCGGCGCTGCTCCTCGCGGGAGTTTACGTCGCGACTTCGCCAGTATGGCTTCACAATCGTCTCATCGCAAAGGACAAGGTCTTTCTCTCCGCACATGACGGCCTGAATCTCTACGTCGGCAACCACGCGGAGGCGACCGGCTATACGAAGATTCCCTCGACGATGAGTTCCTCTCAGGAGGGAATGCTCCGCGACTCGGAAATCATTCCGCAGGCCGAAGCAGGGCATGCCATGAAACGCTCGGAAATCTCGGCTTACTGGAAAGCCAAGGCGCACGCGTTCATGCGGGAGCAGACCGGCGCGTGGCTCAAGTTGCTTTGGGTTAAATTCGAGAACTTCTGGAACGTCTATCAATACGACGACCTCAGCATCCTGAAACTCCTGCGCGACGAAGGCGCCGTGCCGCCGGGACTTCGCTTTGGATTCGTCGCGGTGCTCGGGCTGGCTGGGCTGCCGTTTTGTTGGAGTCGCTGGAAGGGCAGTCGTTGGATCATCGGCGCGGTTTGCCTGCACGTTCTGTCGCTGATGCCCGTTTTCATCACCGAACGCTATCGGCTCGCAGCAGCGCCGGGGCTGATCTTGCTGGGTGTCGGTGGTCTCGCGATTCTTTGGGATCGACTCGCCCGCGCTGAATGGCGGGCGGCCGTTCTCTCACTCGCTGCGCTCGCGGGTGCCGCTTGGTTTTGCACACTCAGTCGCGCGGATGCCGGTTGGGCTCTCGATTTTTACAAGGCCGGAATCCGCGCAACACAGGCGTCCATCATCGCAAAAGCAAAAGGCGATTCGGTATCCTCCGCCGCTGCGCTCGACCGCGCGCAAAAGAATCTGGAGACCGCCTATGCCTATGTGGACCAGAATGCCGACCTCGTCTTCGCGATGGGAAACTTCTGGATGGAGAAGGGCGATACTCCCCGCGCCGAAATCTGTTACCTGCGCGCCGTGGCGATCTCGCTCGCCGTGAACCCAGTCCGCGGACACAACGGCGCGCTCACCAATCTCGGCATCGTCGCCACCCGCCGCGAGGCTTGGGCGGATGCGGAGCGGTATTTTACCGACTCGCTCCGCTTCGATGCCACTCCTGCAAAAACGTGGTTTCTCCTCGCAGAAACTCGCAGCAAACTGGGAAACCACACCGGTGCCCTCGACGCCGCTGAACGCGCACTCGCCCTCCGTCCCGGCGATCCGGACATCGAGGCCCTACTTTCCAAATTGCGCGTCCAGAAACTGTAGCCCCGGTCGTCGTGACGAAGATCAACCGCGCGCTCATCCTGCATTTGCTTGGCGTGCCTTTGCTCGGTGCAGGGCTCGTCGTAATGGCCCGCTGGTTCCCCATCGTGGAACAAATCGCGACCATCCATGCGTTCCTCGCAAAAACACCGCTGCTCGGCGGGATCATCCATCCCTTGCTCTTTGCGCTCTGCAACGTCCTCTTGCTTCCCGGCGGCATTCTCGCGATCGGCGCGGGACTTTTCTTCGGCGTCTGGACGGGATGGATGCTCAACCTCGTTGGCTCTGTCCTCTCCGCATGGGCCGCCATGCTCATCGCCCGCCATCTCGCACGCAGTTTTATCGAACGACAGCTCCTCAGCAAGCCACGCTGGGCCGCGCTTGATGCGGCCATCCGGAGAGAAGGCTCGCTCGTCGTCTTTCTCACCCAACTCCATCCGCTCGCGCCGAGCAGCCTCCTGAACTACCTTTACGGCGTGACGGCGCTTCGCATCGGGCCGGCACTTCTGTGGATTGCCGCCGGTCAGGCACCCGGCCTCCTGCTTTACGCCTATTTGGGCAGTGTTTCGCGCAAGGGAATCGAGGCTGCGGGAAACCGGGCAGCGATCCCGGTTTCGCAATGGGCGGTCTGGACTATCGTCATTCTTCTCAGCGCCGTCGTTCTCACCCTGCTTTCCAGAATCTCAGTCCGCGTCCTGCGGCAATCCGGAGTGGTCGAACCCGAGGATTGAGAATCCAGAACCGCGAAACTAGCCCGAATTTCTCACACTCTGAGAAGCGCCCCACCACCGCGTTATGTAGTTTTCCAGCAGATTCAGGGAGGCCCGCAGATTCGTTGCAGGTGGAAATCTGTTGGCCTCCCTGAATCTGCTGGAAAAAGGTGTGAGAAGTGAGAGCTAGCGCGAGCGTTTCGCGGCCAGAACGGCTTCGATTTTGCCGAGCGGCAGGCAGTTCACCACGTCCTCGCGGGTGAGCCAGCCTTTGCGCGCGGAGCCGATTCCGAACGACACAAACGCAAGCTGCGAGGTGTGGTGGGCGTCGGGATTAATCGACGTCTTCACGCCTTTTGCCTTGGCCGCGGCCCAGTGCCGCCAGTCCATGTCGAGGCGGCGCGGATTGGCGTTCAGCTCGATGATCGTTCCTGTTCGCGCAGCGGCGTCGATAATGGCCCCGGTGTCTACGGCGTAGCCGTCACGCTGGAGCAAAAGACGCCCCGTGAGATGCCCGAGCATCGTCACATATTTGTTCTCCATTGCGCGAATGATTCGGGCGGTCATCTCGGCTTCGGAGAGCTGAAACGATGAGTGCACGCTCGCGACGACGTAGTCGAGTTGCGCCATGATCTCGTCGGAAAAATCCAGCGTTCCGTCCTTGTGGATATCCACTTCGCTCCCGGCGAAAATGCGGAACTCGCCTTTGTATTCCGCATTCAGTTCACGAATCTCTTCGATTTGTGCGAGCAGGCGCGTCTCATCGAGCCCGCGTGCTTGAAACGATGCCTTTGAGTGATCCGCGATTCCGAGATATTGCATCCCGAGCTCCTGCGCCGCCTCTGCCATTTCGCGCAGCGAACTGCGTCCATCGCTCGCCGTCGTGTGGTTGTGGAAGCAGCCGCGCAGGTTTTGCAACTCGACGAGGCTCGGGAGCGTGTGCGCTTCCGCGGCTTTGAATTCGCCGTAATTCTCACGCAGTTCCGGCTCTACGTAGTCCAGCCCGAGCGCGCGATAGAGGTCCGCTTCTTCGCGAACCGCGGGAACCGGCTCCGGCGTCACCCGCGCTTTTTCATCGGGGCCGAGCCGATACTCATTCAGCGTCCAGCCGCGGGCGAGCGCGCGCTGGCGCATCACGATATTGTGCTCCTTCGAGCCGGTGAAATAGTTCAATGCGAAGGCAAACTGATCATCGGTCACCACGCGCAAATCCGCCTGGATACCGCTCTTCAGGCGCACCGAGGATTTGGTCGCGCCGTGCGCCATCACGCTTTCCACCATTTCGTGTTTCACGAAAAACTCGCTCACCGTTTCCGGCGAGTTGGTCGAGACGAGGAAATCCAAATCGCCGCAGGTCTCGCGCTTCCTGCGGTAGCTTCCGCACGCCTCCACGCGGATGACTTCCGGCAGTGAGCGAAGGTCTTCGCGCATGTGCTCCGCCTCCGAAGCGACATCGCCGAGCCTGAATCGCCCGGCGTGTTTCTTCGCGTCCTCGATCCCCTTGAGAATGTTTGCCGCCGTCTTTTCGCCGAAGCCCTTCAAACCGGCCACGCGTCCATCTTTGCATCCCGCTTCGAGCTCGGGAACGGTCGTGATGTTGAGTTGCTTCCACACCGCCTGAATCTTCTTCGGCCCCATGCCCACGATGTCGAACATGCCGAAGATTCCGGGCGGAAACTCCAGCTTCAGGATGTTGTAATACGAGCAGTTTCCCGTGAGCACGATTTCCGTGATTCGTTCAGCGATGCCCTTCCCCACGCCATCGATGTCCGCCACTTTGCCTTCCCCTACCACCTGAGTCAGACTGCCGGAGAACGTCTCAATGGCGCGCACCGCATTTTGATACGCGCGAATCTTGAAGATGTTTTCGCCCTTCAGCTCCAGCATCGTCGCGATGTGTTCGAGGATCTCGGTTACCTGTTCTTTAGTCACTTCTCCCATGAGGCAAAGCTAGCGGGGCGGTGAGGGAAGATGCCAGCGCGAAGAGTGGAGAGGCATTGCGAATGACGAAGTCGCAGGCGAGTTGATCGAGCCCTACGCTTGCGCCTCGTCATTCGTCATTTCCCTACTTCCCTTTCACCGGCACGTTCGGCTGCACATCGTCCGCAGCGAGACGCGCGGTGACTTCGGCGGCGGTGAGCGTGCGCATGTTCAGGATCTCCGCCTGCGCGGGATCGAGGTCGGCGGCGCATTGGTGAAAGAGACCTTTCACGGCGCGTGGAAAACACGCCGCGATTTTCACGCAGCCCGCGGCGAGTTCTTTCAGCGCGGGGTCTTTGCGGGCGGACATTTCGCAGAGATCGGCCACGGCGTCGAACGCGACTCCGCTGTCGCACAGGCTTTGGAGCACGGCGGCTTTGACTTCTTTCGGGACGACCTGCGCGTATTGGCAGTGGCAGTAAAGGATGCGTGGTGCAGACATGGTCTAGCTTTGAACGAGGTCGCGATGCGTGGGCTCGGGTTTGCCGGGACGGAAGAACTCCAGATGCTCGATTTTCGCGGTGACTCCATCGCGCTGGATGGCGGCGACGGCTCCGTGCAGCGCGTCGCGGATGGCTTCGGGCGAGGCTTCGGCGCGGCAGTTGAGGATGACCTGTGCGCTGTCGATGGGCTCCTCCAGCCGCAGCGAAAGCTCCGGCACAAAATCACTGCGCACCAAATTGATCGCCGCCACATCGCCGAGACCCGAGTCGGGGCTGAGGGTCATCTTCAAATGCGCAATCTCGCCGGTGAGCGTGCGCTGCATTTCGTTGGCGAGCCCTTTCAAAATCGTATCGGCGTCGAACGGCGTCGCGCCTTTTACCTGGATGGTTGCGTTCAGCCAGCCGAGCAGCGCCTCGCCTTCCGCGTAAAGTTCGTAGTCCACCTGCATCGTCGCGCGGGAAGTCTGCTCGCTGCTGGTGATGCGCGTGAACCACTCGTCGAGCCCCGTTCCGTTGCGCATGCTCACCGCGAGCACTTCCGCATTGGGAAATGCCGTCGCCAGCGCGGACCGCAATCGCTCCAGCCGCTCCGCATCGAGAAGGTCGGTCTTCGTGATGACGAGCACGTCGGCCTCTTCGAGTTGCTTGCGGTAAATGTAAGTGACCTTCGGCGAAAACTGCCCGCCGCCCGCGATACCCAGCACACGCTCGGCGCGAATGGGATCGACGAGCACGCTCAGCGGCGCGACGGCAAACGAGTCGCCGTAAATGCGGCGCAGCGGATACGTCACCGTCGCGACGAGGTCCGTGCAACTGCCCACCGGCTCCGCGATGAACACATCCGGACGCGTGCTTTCCGTCAGCCGTTTCGCGGCATCGGTCAGCGTATTAAAGCGGCAGCAAAAACAACCGCCCACGATCTCCTCCGTCTCGAATCCTTTCGAGCGCAGCATGGCCGTATCGACGAGCTCGCTTCCCTGGTCATTGGTGATGAGCCCGACCCGCAGGCCTTGCTCCGACATGCGCTGCGCCAGCGCGGCGACCGCCGTGGTTTTCCCCGCGCCGAGGAATCCGCCAATCATGATGTATCGTGCTTTGCTCATGCTCCGTAGTCTGCTCCTTGTTTTTCCAAAATCTTGTCGATCGTCGCATCGAGCATCCCGCGATACTCCGCGAGCGGGATGCACTTATCGTCCGGCGTGCCCGTGAACTCATAGAGCCAGCCCGCTCCGTAAGGATCTTCGCCGACGGAATCGACATTCGTCGCCAGCCCCGGATTCCCTCCCGCGAACTGCCCCGCGCCGCAGCAATAGAGGTCGCTGATTGCCTTGAACCCCTCGATGCTCCCCACGATATCGCCGCTCGCCAGCGCATCGCCCGGCGCTTTCTCAAACCGCACCTCCACAATCTCGCCGAGCATCCGTGTGGCGAATTTCGTGAACCCCACGCGCCATTTTCCCTCGCCGACATTCGCGAGCCAGAAGTGCGACGGGCTGTAGAGACAGTCCACGGGCAGGTGCGTGACGAAGTTGCTGCGTTTATAAAAAGACGTTCCCGACATTGATGCACGCACCGTCCGCGAAAGCACGTGTCCGGTTCAAGGCTCAACTTCGCGGACGTGCGCGG
>JANMGP010000158.1:0-11665 GCA_031374705.1 Verrucomicrobiaceae bacterium
CGCGCAACCGAATCCTCGCCGCACCTACAGCCGCAAGCCCCGCCGGAGCCGGGCAAATGTAGTGCAGAAAACTCGAGTTCGCCGCCCGGGGACCCGCATGGATGCGAGACCGGCCTCCGCGAAGTGCGGAACTTGGGCTAATCTCCGCTCATCGGCGCTGATGTTTAGTACAAAATGCCTCGTGCGATGGAAGCCGAAGGCTCTGGAGTGCGGTGAGCATCACCGCTTTTGGTGGCGTCGCTGTGGCTGCGATGTCGCTCAGAGCGGCGATTCCCGCCGCAGTCCAAAGCCTTCGGCGATTACGGCTCATGGTTGTCGAGGACGCGGCGGTGCGGGGTTTGATGAGTGAAGATGAGCGCCGATAAGCGGTTCTCTTTTCGCCCCGGCGCAAAGGTGAGATTCGAGCCCGCAAAAAACCCGCTCGCCGAAGCGGGCCGCTGTGTTATCCTCTGGCGACATGAACTGGCATGAGGTCATCGATGAACGCAGTCTGGAGCTGCACGCAGTGATTGCGCGGATTTTGCGCGCCGAGCCGCAGAAGCTTGCGCTGGGTGAAATGGATCGAGCGCTTTCTCGACGACCCCGATTATTCCGACCGGGGAAAGGATGCTTTGAAGGAATGGGAAGAGATCATCGGGCAAGGACTGCCGCGGGTGCTGGAGGTATTGGGCGACCGCACCGACGAGGGGCAGCGTCTGCGCCAAAGCACGCCCTTTGCGGTGCTGATGCCGCAGGACGAACGGGCGGCGATTTTCGCAAAATATGAGACGCGACCAACTCGAGCACATCCTGCGGGCGTGTAAGGGAACGACTGGCGAGACGGAGTTTATTATCGTCGGCAGCCAGTCCATCCTCGGCAAACATCCGGATGCACCCCGTTCCCTGCGGGCCTCCATCGAGGCGGATGTGTTCCCGAAACACAGGCCCGATCTCTCGCCCTATCTCGCCGGGAACCTCGGTGAACTTTCGCCGTTCCACATGACTCACGGTATCTGGGTGGACGGTGTGGGGCCGGAGACGGCAACGCTTCCCGCAGGATGGGAAACTCGGCTGGTGCGCGTCGAGAATGATAACACGGGCGGGGCGGTGGGCTGGTGTCTGGACCCGCACGATCTGGCGTATGCAAAGCTCGCGGCGCGCAGGGAAAAGGATATGGCGTTTGTGGTGGAGTTGATCCGGCACAAGTTCATCCGTCCTTCGCGTATCGAGGGGTTTATTGCCGATGCGGCGGACGACCTTCGCGGGCGGTTGCGCGAGGCCTAGGGAATTTGCCGGGCGCGAGCGGCGGCGGCTCCCTGAGCCAATGGCCAACGTTTTCACCAAAGCGAAACGCAGCGAGGCGATGTCGCGCATCCGGGGGAGCGGCTGCGGAGTTGCGGTTGATTGCGCCGGCGGCGCCGGCTTGTCAGGAGGCAATGCGCCGTGCATAAAGCGCGCATGTCGCTCTCCAATGATTTCATCACATACGCAATGTCACCCGAACGGTCGCGCGAGGAACGGTTCGCAGTTTTACGGGTGGTAGAGGGTCTTTGGCATCAGGCACAAATCGCGGTGGCCCCGGAGACACTCTATGTCGCGCGTCCGACGCGGGAGGAGAAGGATTACCGGCGGCTGAATCCCGCATGGGACCCGATGCTCGTGCGGGAGGAGGTGGTGGCGGTGGCGGCGATTGTGGAAAAGGCAGGGATGCTGATGTTGAGCTCGTCATCGGACCGACCGCTGCGGGATCTTGGTGTCTTGCGATTTCTGCCGGCGCTCAAGTCACTGCATCTTTCCGATTTCGACGGAGCGGATTTGTCGCCGCTTGCTACGCTGGCGCTGGTGGAGGAAGTCACCATAAGCGCGAAGGTGGCGGAGGACTTCGGGGCGCTCCGGGGGACGCGGCGGCTGCGGAAATTGTCGATCAATGCGTGGCGCCCCTGGCCGGATTTATCGGCACTGGTGGAGTTGAAGGAGCTGGAGTCGCTGACGTTCAATGGGAATCCGCTCGTGCTGGAGGGGCTGCCGGCGCTGTCGAATGTGAAGGTGGCGGCTATCGCGGTATGGGTGTCGTCCACGCTGCCGCTGCGGAATGCGCGGCGCCTGCCGGAGATGCCCGCCCTGCGGTCGCTGACGCTGGGTGGAATCGATCGACTGGATGGGCTGGAACGGTATCCGGATTTGGTGAATCTGGAGTTGAGCGGTTGTTTTGAGGATGTGCAGCCCTTGGTGGCGCTGCGCGGGCTGACGAAGCTGGGGCTGAAGAGCGACCGTCTGGGCACGGTGGCACCGCTCACGGCGCTGCCGAAGTTGCGGGCGCTGGAAATCGACAGTGAACTGCCGCGCGATTACTCGGTGCTGACGGAGGCTCCGCGTTTGCGGGAGGTGACGGTGAAGCGATGCAAGACGAACGAGGTGGAAGTCGCGGCGCTGAATGCAGCGCTGCAGGCTGCGGGCGATGACGATGAGGAATTTGTCGCGGCGGAATCGCGCCCGCTGGGGCCGTGGCGCTATGTGCTGGCAGGGAAAGAGCGGTGGGAGACGAGAAAGCGACCATTTGGGCCGATGGCCCCGGACTACGATGGGGACGAGGCGACGGCGAAGCGCGAGGGCGCTTGGTTTGAAAAGTCGATAACCAAGGCGCTCGATGGAGCAATCGGGGATGGCCCTTGGGGCTCTATCCACACCACCGCACCGTTTGGCAGGACTGCGAATGTGATTATTCACTCGCTGGATGCGGCGGAGCAATTGGTGGAGCTGATAGATGCCGCGCGGAAGGTGCTTTCTCGGTCGCGATTTGAGTGGGACTTTACGTTCGTCGTGAGCCTTTTGGAGGACTGGATGGAGGATGCACCTGGGGGGGCGATGGCCGGGCGCTCGGAAGAGCAGGCGGAGCGCGAAGACAATGAGCACTTCAAGCAGATGAGAAAGGAGAGGGAGGAATTTCTGGAACGCGAGCACGTAATGAAGCTGAGGGAGGCTGACGGGGAAAAAGTGCAGCCGGAGGATTTTGCAGCACCGGAAGCGCCGAAGCCAAAAGAGAAAAAGAAGGCCGAAGGTGGCGGATTTGCGGACTTGATGCGGTTTCTTACAGGGAGAGGGCCACATCCCCGCGCTGACGAGTTTTCGCTCGCATTGAGAATCGAGGGAGACACCGTGCTTGTGAGGGGCACCGATGAGGAAATCGCGACACGATTGCTCGGACGAGATCCAGATTCGGCGGAATGAGACAATGAACCGGGCGTTTTGGACTGAAAAACTTTCGCGCAACAAGGCCCACGACCGGAAGGTGACGCGCACGCTTCGCGCCGATGTCTGGTGCGTCCTGCGCGTCTGGGAATGCGCCCTCACCCGCCGCCGCTCCCCCGCCACGGTGCGGCGCATTGCGCGGGCGGTGCCGAGGTGGACCACTCATCTCCGCTCATCGGCGCTGATGTTTAGTACAAAATGCCTCGTGCGATGGAAGCCGAAGGCTCTGGAGTGCGGTGAGCATCACCGCTTTTGGTGGCGTCGCTGTGGCTGCGATGTCGCACAGAGCGGCGATTCCCGCCGCAGTCCAAAGCCTTCGGCGATTACGGCACATGGTTGTCGAGGACGCGGCGGTGCGGGTTCGATGAGCGGAGATGAGCGCAGATAAGCGGTTCTCTTTTCGCCCCGGCGCAAAGGTGAGATTCGAGCCCGCAAAAAACCCGCTCGCCGAAGCAGGCCTGCAACAGCCTTCGGCGATTATGGCACATGGACGCGGCGCGGAGCCCGTGGGAACGAGGGATCGAGTTGCGACCGTCCGACTCGCCGGCGGAGGCTGCCGGAATTGACATGGTGCGCGCAGTCGGCATTCTGCGCGGGAATGTGCGCGCAATTGAAACTCACTCCTTTTCTCCGGACCGGCGATGACCGATTCGGCAGGCGGAGTCTGATCCCGGGGAGCTGAGTGACCGACTTTCTCCTAAAGCTTTGCGGGTTGAAGATCGAGGGTGCGTCGCACGTCTCGGGGGTGGATTTTGCGCTGCGTAATACGATGTGGCTGGGTTGGGTGGTGGCGCTGGCCGTTTTGCTGGCAGGGCTGGCGTGGTATTCATACTGGCGGAACTCACGGGAGATTCTGACGCCGGGAAAACGTCGTTTTTTGACGGGGCTTCGGATGTTTCTTTTTGCGCTGCTGCTGCTGTTGCTGTTGCGCCCGGTGCTGGCGTTTCGTGTGGAGAGCAGTATCCGGCGTTCGCTTTTGACGCTGGTGGATGCGAGCGCGAGTATGAAGATTCAGGACCCGCGGTTTGACCCTGCGGACTCGAAGCGGGCGGCGATTGCGAAGGGACTGCTGGATATAAAGAAGGGGCTGGAGCAGCCGCTGGATGCGTCGATGGCTGCGACGGTGAAACTGCTCCCGCGGACGGAAGTGATGCGCGACATGCTGAATCAGCCGAAGCTGAATCTGTGGCCGGCGCTGCGAAAGGAGCTGGACGTTTCGGCGTTCAGCTTTGGGCAGACGCTGAGCGAGATCACGGGCGATGTGTCGGTGCCGGTCAATGCGGATGCGCGCCCGGCTCCGTGGCTGGATTCGCTGAAGTCGGAGGGGACGGCGACGGCGCTGGGGGATGCATTGCGGGAGCTGCTGAACAGGAAACGCGGACAGGCGATGGCGGGCGTCTTTTTGGTGACGGATGGTGCGAGCAACTTTGGTTCGCCGGCGCTGGAGGCCGCGAGGATCGCGCATCAGGAAGGAGTGCCGCTCTTTATCTACGGCGTGGGAATCGCGTCGCCGCGGGATGTGATCGTGAGCAACCTGACGACTCAGGAGGTGGCGTTTGTGAATGACGAACTGCCGGTGACGGTGCGGGTGCGCGGGCAGGGACTGAAGGGGGAATCGGCGAAGCTCGTCATGCGGCTGGTCCCGCTAAAGGATGGCGAGGCGACTGGGGAAGGCGAGGTGGTCGCGGAGAAGGATGTGCCGTTTGGGGAGGATGAAGACGCGGTGGTGGCCGTGCCTTTTACGCCGAAGGAGCTCGGGAATTTCGAGCTGCGTGCGAGTGTGGAGCCGCGCGCGGATGAAGCATCGAAGGAGAATAACGCGGTGGCGCAGCGCATCCGGGTCGTGGATTCAAAGGTGAAGGTGCTTTATGTGGAAACGACGCCGCGGTGGGAATTCCGGTATTTGCAAAGCACGTTGTTGCGCGACCGGAGGCTGGAGCTGAAGACGGTGCTTATCGAGGGTGATGCGGGGATTTCCGAGGGCGCGAATTCGCCGTTCCTTGCGAAGTTCCCGGACAAGAAGGAGGACATTTTCAAATACGACCTGATCATCTTCGGAGATGTCGCGCCGACGCAGTTTTCCGCGGCGCAGATGACGGCGCTGGAGGAGTTCGTGCAGCGCTTTGGGGGTTGCATGCTGTTTGTCGCAGGGCCGCGCTTTTCTCCGTCGGCGTATGCGGGCACGGTGTTCGAAAAGATCCTGCCGGTGGAACTGGACCCCGCCGCCGCGCAGGCTGCACTGGCTCCAAACGTGGGGACGGGCGTGGAGCTGACGGCGCAGGGCAGGGGACACCCGATGTTTAAACTGAGCGAGAGCGAGGAGGAAAACATCGGTGCATGGAGGCAGTTCGGGAAGCTCTACTGGGTGGCTCGCGTCCTTCGCGCAAAACCCGCGGCGCAAGTGCTGCTTGTGGATGCCGACGTGACGCGCGCGAACCGTTACGGCAAGCTCGTCATCGCCGCAGAACACCAGTTCGGGCTCGGGCGGGTGATGTGGTTTGGCACGGACAACACGTGGCGCTGGCGGAGGAACACGGGCGAGCGTTTTCACACGCTGCTGTGGGGCCAGATCGCGCAGAAGCTCGGGCTGCATCATCTCCTCGGCGGCAGCAAACTCACGCAATTGACCGCGGACAAACAGAGCTATCTGGCGGGCGAGCGTGTGAGTATTTCCGGGCGGCTCTACAATTCGGACTTCACGGCGCTACGCGACCCGGCAGTGCCCGCCAGCTTTGTCGTTCGCGCGGCGGGAGCGCCCGGCACGCAGCAGGACGTCACGCTGCGGGCCGTGCCGGATCAGCCGGGGACGTATCGCGCGGATTTCATCGCATCCGCGCCCGGAACCTACCAGTTCAGCACGAAGCGCGATGCGGCTACTGTGCTGGAGTTTAACGTGAGCGAGCCCCGCTACGAAAGCGGCGAGACGGCGATGAATGAGGCGCTGCTGAAGCAGATGGCCGAGGCGAGCGGCGGTTCGTTTTTCCGCGAAGAAAACCTCTGGCAGCTCCCGGCGGCGATTTCGGCAAAGGCGGAGCGCATCCTGACGACCATCGACGGCGAACTGTGGTCGTCACCCCTTTTCTTTCTGCTCCTGCTTCTCGTCGGGAGCCTCGAATGGTTCCTGCGGAAAAAATGGCAACTCAAGTGAGCATCGGCGGAAAGGTGCTGCGGGCGCTGGCGCAAGGCGCGGCGTTTAGTCTCGGCTTTGCGGCGGTCTGCGCGGGCATCCGGCAACTGATGCCGGTCCGCCGGGATATCCCGGTGGTGAGCGGCAAGCTGGCGTGGCTGGCCGAACATGGTGACGATTACGACACGCTTTTCATCGGCACGAGCCGCATGTTCCATCAGGCAGTGCCGGCTGTTTTTGATGCGCGGATGCGCGAGCTCGGTCGCCCGACGCGCTCTTACAACATCGCGGCGGACGGGATGAATTTCCCGGAGACGTTTCACATGCTCGAACTCGCCGCGCGCAATGTCCCCGGCTTGCGAACGGTGCTCGTCGAGTCCGGAGCCCTTCAACGCGGCGCGAGCGACGAATCGGTGCGCGCGGAGTACTGGCACACGGCGCGAAACACCTGGATGGTGATGCACTCGATCTGCGCAGACGCAAACCGCCCTCCGATGGCCGAACGGGCGGGGCTGCTGTGGTCGCACGGGGTTCTCTTTTTCCGAAATTTTGCAGGCATCGGTCGCGGGCAGGAATGGCTCGGGCTCGAACCGGTGAAACCTGCCCTTCGCGAAGATCTGGGAGAAGGTGGCTGTTTGCAGATCCAGCGCTCGATGTCCGAAGCGGACGGTGCGGAGTTCGCGCGTCTCGCTGCTGCACGCCGCCCGGACCGCGATTTGCCGGCGCTCAGTGACCCGGTGCTTGAAGCCGCATTGCGTGCGTTTGTGTCGAGGATGAAGGCATCGGGTGTGACCGTGGTTTTTGTAAAAATGCCCGCCTTTAGGAAAAACCGCCCGCCACTTCCGGAAGCGCCAGTGATTGACTTGAGCAACCCCGACGAGTTTCCGGCGTTATGGGAGGCAGTGAATCGGTATGACCCGCATCACTTGAATTCGGGAGGCGCTGCGCTCTTCTCAGCAGCGCTCGCGGAAGCGTTTTTGAGAGCAGCCCCGGCCCGGTGACGGCAGCCGCAATTACCCCGCAGTTCGTGACCGGAGCGTAACCGTTTGGAAAGAGGAAGTCACTTGCGCGTAACGCAGGCGTAACTTACGGTGCCCGTTCTCACCCGAAGACTGAACAACTCTCCTTATGCGACTCCGAATTACTCTTGCCACTCTCGCGCTTGCCTGCGCCGCGCCCGCGGCACCGGTCATCAACGAAATCTATTACCGTCCACCCGGTGCGGTCGAGCCTGTCGCGCAGGAGTGGATCGAATTGTTGAATCCGGACGCCACACCCGTGGATATCTCGGGCTGGGCGCTTACGAAAGGCGTGAGCTTCACGATTCCTGCGGCGACGACGATTCCGGCGGGCGGCTACCTCGTGGTCGCGGCAAATGTGGCGGCTTTCAATGCGGCGAACCCGGGCTTCACGGGCACGGTGATTGGCGGCTGGACGGGACAACTCGCGAATGGCGGCGAGCAGATTCAGCTCGATGATGCTCTGGGGAATAAGGTGAACGATGTCGCGTATGCGGATCAAGGGGAGTGGGCTCTCCGCGGGCGTGGCGTGCTGAGCTTTTCGCACAAAGGCTGGGACTGGTTTTGCGGGGCGGATGGTGATGGCTACTCATTCGAGCTTCGCAATCATGCGCTCGGAAATGGAAGCGGGCAAAACTGGGGCGTCTCGGCGGCGGTGGGGGGTTCGCCGGGAGCTGCAAATTCGGTGGCTTCGACGAACATCGCGCCTTTGATCAAAGACGCGAAGCACAAGCCGGAGATTCCGTCTTCCACGCAGTCTGTGGTGGTTTCGGTGAATCTCGAAGACGAGGCTCCAGGTGCGCTGGCGACGCTGCATTGGAGGCTGGATGCGGGAACGTGGGCGACGCTGGCGATGATGGATACGGACGGCGATGGCGACGTGGAGGCGACCATCCCGGCACAGGCAAACCTCGCGGTGGTGGAATGGTATGTCTCTGCGACGGATGGAACGAACACCCGCACATGGCCGGCACCCGCGCGGACGAGCGACCCCGGTGTGCTGCCGGAGACGTTCGGGCAGGTGACGAATGCGCTTTATCAGGTGGATAACTCGTTTGATGCAAATGCGACCTTTTTGACTCCGGCTGATAATCAGACGTTCCGCTTGATCATGACGGATGCAGAGCGCGCGGAACTCGCGCAGATCGGGACGACGTCCGGCCAGGAGGATTCCGAGGCGACGATGAACGGGACGGTGATCACGCATGACGGAACGGGCGTTTCGACGCGCTACCTCGCGGGCATCCGCAATCGCGGTCAGGCAAGTGCCCTCGGGCCGCCAAATAACTACCACGTGGGCTTCCGCTCCGATGACCTTTGGAACGGACGCAGCTCCGTGGCGCTGAACTGCCAGTACGGATACTCGCAGGCGCTCGGACAGGCGCTGATGCAGCGCGCAGGGCTCGCGACGCAGGAATCTGTGATCGTGAAAGTGCGCGTGAACGGTGCGGATCTCGCCCAGGCTGGCGGTCTCATGTTCGGCCGATACGCGCGTCTGGAAGGGCGCGGCAGCGATTGGACGAAGAGTCATTTTCCAAATGATCCGGACGGCAATTTCTACCGGCTCGATGACCATGCGCCGGGAACGAACGGCGTCCCCGCCGGGAATATCGACCGTGGTGAATTCCGCTACGAAGGCACGGACCCGCTGAGCTACGCGGACACGTATTACAAAGAGACGAACAAGGAGGAAAACGATTACACCGACCTCGTGAATTTCACCCGCGTGGTGAGCGCGGACCCGGTGACGAGTGCGCCGGGGCAACCTGCCATCAGCGATGTGGCGTATCCTGCTGCGGTGGCTGCGGTGCTTGATGTGGAGGAGTTCTACCGGTTTATCGCCGCCGACGCATTGATCGGAAATCAGGAAGGTGGATTGCAGAGCGGGCGTGGCGACGATGCGTCGATCTACCGCGGCGTTTTGGATCCGCGGTTCAAGTTTATCCCGCACGATCTGGACGATGTATTTGATATCGGCAGCGGAGCGGGAAATCCGATCACGCGCTCGCTTTTCAGCTACGACGAGCTGGTCCAGCAGGGCAATACGGGCATCGTCGGGTTGCGTCGTCTGTTCAATCATCCAGCGCTCGTGCCGCGCTACTATGCGGCGGTTCTGGATGCGATGAATACGTGGTTCACGAACGGCACAGTGGATCCAATCGTGGATCAAATCATGACCGGCTGGGTGCCTGCGGGCGTGGGTGCTGCAACTCCGGCGCGGACTGTGGCGGCGATCAAGGCATACGTCGGGCAGCGTCGCACGAATGTGCTTTCGCAAATCCAGCAGGCTTACTCGCTCGCGGTCACGACTACGGGCACCGACATCGAAGGCAGCAAGCGCACGAATGATGGAGCAGCGACTTTTGGCGGAACGTTCAACGTCGCGCGCACCTACTCGATCACCGTGAACGGCGTCGCCGCGCAGTGGTTTTACCGCACTGTCGGCGCGGATGCTGCGGGGACTTGGAAGCTTGCGGTTCCCGCGGGCGGCGGTGGCGTGCTTTCGCCGGGCTCGAATCAAGTCGTTATCCGTTTTTGGGACGGCCTCGGCGGCACCGGAAACATCGTGAGCGAACTGACCGCGCGGGTCTTCTGGCAGCCGGTGAGCGCGACTTATACGAATGTCTCCGGCACGCTCGCACCAAGCGGTTCGCTGGCGATGACCGTGCCGGCGAACTACATTCCGGGAGTTCCGTTCCTTGTAAAAATGGACCTCAAGGACGGAGCGGGAAACATCGATCGGACGGCGTGGAATCGCACGGCGACGCTGACCGCGACGAACGGTGTGACTTTGAACCCCGCGACCGTGGCGCTGACAAACGGAACCGGCAGCGCGCTGGTGACCGTGGGTAGCAGCGGCGGCGGCGCTACGACGCAACTCATCCAGCCCGGCGGCACATTGGCCGCTCCGAATGCGACCGCGCCGCAATGGCGAATGCTCGACACCGGCGGCGAGCCTGCGGCGACTTGGAAGAGCTCGACCACTTTTGCCGACACGGCGTGGACGCTTGGCGTTTTGCAGGCGGGTGCCGGTGATGGCGATGAGCGCACGCTGCTTATCAACGTCCCCAGCGGGACCACTACGCGGCGGGCATTTTACTTCAGGAAGGTATTCACCGTTGCCGATCCGTCCGCGTTTAACGCTCTCGAAATTCGCGCGGTCATCGATGACGGCGCGGTATTTTATCTCAACGGCACGCAGGTCGCGATCGACAACGTAGCGGCGTCGCCGACGATCACGACGCCGGCAAACACCAACCGCTCCGGTGCTGCGGAGGCTGCCATCAACACTTACAACATCACGGCGTTCCTGGGCGCATTGGTTCCCGGCGACAACCTGCTTGCCGTGGAGGTTCACAATTTCCACGCGACGGGCACACCGAGTAATGATCTAAGCTTCGACTGTGAACTTCGCGCGACATCTCCGGGCAGTGGCACCGATCCGGGGAACTTCGCTCTTACAGGAACGATCGGATCGCTGAACACGAGTAAATCCATCACCAGCCTCACGCCGACTCCCGCCATGACCAACGTGAGCGGCACGCTTCCGGCGGGCACGACGAACTGGAGCGGGGTGATGAACGTTACCGGCGACGTCACCGTCCCCTCCGGCGCAACGCTGAACATCGCGGCGGGCACGCACATTTTAGTCGCGGGCGACAGCACGGCGGGCAGTTCGGCAGGCTCGGACATCATCGTCGCAACGGGCGGCGTGGTGAACGCGACCGGCACGGCGGCGCAGCCCATCAGCATCACCGCTTCCACCGCGACCACGCGTTGGGGCGAGATCAATGTGAACGGCTCCACGACTACGTGGCAATACTGTCTCGTGTCCCGTGCAGCGCACTCGCCCGGCGGCGGTCACACGGGCACGGGTCCGGCGTTCCGGCTGAGCAACGGTGCGGTTTGGACGTTTGAGGACGGCGCAATCACCGACCTCCCCGGCAAGACACTCACGAATTCCGGAAACACGACCATGACGATTCGTCGCTCGCATATCGGGCGTTGCGTCATGGGTCCGGAGACCGACGGCAGCGCCATCACGATCGAAGACGCCACGTTCACCGACATGCTCTCGACGTATCGCGAATCCGGTGCTCCGGACGACGAGGACTGCATTTACATTCACGACTCCGGCGGGCGTCCGGTGAATATCCGCCGCTCGGTTTTCGCCAATGCCGGCGACGACGGCATTGATATGCTCGCGGGCAGTGTCACGGTCGAGGACAGCATCATCCGCAACATTCTGGATAAAGGAATGAGCTTGTTGCAAAACAACGTCACCGTTCGT
>JANMGP010000173.1:0-14461 GCA_031374705.1 Verrucomicrobiaceae bacterium
GGAGCTGGAAAAAGAGCTCGATGCGCTCAAAGGCTACAAACCGGACGTCGCCCGCGGAAAGGCGTTTTTCGCCGAGGCGCAATGTTCGCGCTGCCATTTGTTCAAGGACACGGGCGGCAACGTCGGCCCGGATTTGACGGCGGTCGCGCAACGCTTCCAGCGGCACGATATTTTGGAAGCCATCACCGACCCAAACAAAGTCGTGAGCGACCAATACGCGCTCACCACGCTGACGGTCATCAAAGGCGACGGCGGCCAGGAACAAGTCACCGGGCTGCTCCAGGAGGAAACGAGCGGGACCATCCGAATCCTCACCGATCCAGTGAAGGGAACCTCGCGGGAGTTTTACCACAACATCGTGAAGAAAAAAGAGAAAGCCCCCGTGAGCCTCATGCCCCCCGGCCTGCTCAACATCATGACGGCGGAGGAAGTGGCGGACTTGCTGGCGTATATGGGCGGCGGGAAGTGAGGCGGCGGCGAGTCAGCGAGTCGTGGCTCACGCGGCCCTCCGCGTGAAACCCTCAACGCGAAGCAGTTCAAAAGAGCGTGCCACGAGGAGAAGCGCGCTTCGCGTGTGGTGCTTCACGCAAAGGGCTGCGCGAGCCACGGCGCCTATCCCGCACTTCTCACACCTTTTTCCAGCAGCTTCAGGGAGGCCAACAGATTTCCACCTGCAAAGAATCTGCGGGCCTCCCTGAATCTGCTGGAAATCTACATACGCGGTCGTCGGCTGCTTCTCAGAGTGTGAGAAATTCGGGCTATCCTCGTTTTTTGGACAACTTTCAATCACGCTTGGGAGTCAGGGAAACCACCCGCCGCGCTAGACGCGCGCCGGATACCGGCTATAAAGTAGCAGAATATGCCTACTGAACCCTTCTTTATCGCCCAAGGAACCGTCGAATGTCTCTTCCTCCCGCAGATGGCCAACCGCCATGGTCTCGTCGCCGGCGCCACTGGAACCGGGAAGACGATTACGCTGCGCGTGCTGGCGGAGAATTTCTCGGCGATCGGCGTGCCGGTTTTCCTCGCGGATGTGAAGGGCGACCTCGGCGGGCTCGCGAAGCCGGGCGGGACGCATCCGAAAGTGTTGGAGCGCGCCGCGCAACTCGGGCTGGAGGTGACGCCCAACGGATTCCCGGTGACGTTTTGGGATGTGTTTGGAAAGACCGGGCATCCCATCCGGGCGACGATTTCCGACATGGGTCCCCTGCTGCTCGCGCGGCTGCTGAATCTCAATGAGACGCAGGAAGGCGTGTTGAACGTGGTTTTCCACATCGCGGATGAAGAAGGGCTGCTGCTGCTGGACCTGAAGGATCTCCAGGCCATGCTTCAGCACGTCGCGGCGAACGCGGCGGAATACACGACGAAGTTTGGCAATGTCGCCACGGCCACGGTGGGGACCATTCAGCGTTCGTTGCTCGCGCTGGAGCGCGAGGGCGGGAACTTTTTCGGCGAGCCGGCGCTGGACCTGAACGACTTTCTGCGCACGGCGGAGGATGGCCGCGGGGTGATCAATATCCTCGATGGCTCGCAACTCATGACGGCGCCGCGGACGTATGCGGCGTTCATGTTGTGGCTGCTGAGCGAGCTGTTTGAGAGGCTCCCGGAGATGGGAGATGTGGACAAGCCGAAGCTGGTGTTCTTTTTCGACGAAGCGCATCTGCTGTTCGGCGACCTCCCCGCCGCGATGCAGGAAAAAGTGGAGCAAGTGGTCCGCCTGATTCGCAGCAAGGGCGTGGGGATTTACTTCGTGAGCCAGAACCCGCTCGACATACCTGACAAAGTGCTCGGGCAGCTCGGCAATCGTTTTCAACATGCGCTGCGGGCGTTCACGCCGCGCGACCAAAAGGCGGTGAAGGCAGCCGCAGAGACGTTTCGCGCGAACCCAAAACTGGACGTGGAAAAAGCGATCAGCGAACTCGGCGTGGGCGAGGCGCTCGTGTCGCTCCTCGATAAAAAGGGCACGCCCGGAATGGTGGAACGCGCCTTCATCGCGCCGCCGGTGAGCGACCTCTCGCCGCTGACGGACGAGGAACGCGGCATCCTCATCGAAGGCAGCGAGCTCTTCGGGACGTACGAGAAGACGATCGATCGCGAAAGCGCGTTCGAGATTCTCTCGGGCAAGACAACGCAGACCGCGGCACCAAAAGCCGCGCCCGCCGCACCCGCAGCCGGGCAGCCTTACGACGCAATCGCCGCCGCAAGAGCGCGTGCCGCATCCCGACAGGGCGCAGTGCCGGCAGTCGCGCCGGCGGATAATTCGTTTGCGCAAGCGATGACAAGTCCCGCGCGGACCATCAAAGAAGAAATGGCAGCCGCCGAGGCCGACGCCCGCATCGCCAAGCTCCGCGCCGAAGTCGCCGAGCGCGAAGCCAAGGCCCGCGCGGCCCAGGCTCTGGCCGACAAGCGCACGGAAGCAAAGCCAAGCGCCGTGGGCCGGATGATGGAGAGCGCCGCGAAAGGTGCCGTGAATCAGGCGGCCCGCTCGTTCATGCGCGGACTGCTCGGCAGCATCTTCGGCGGACGCAGGTAGCGCCCTAACGTTCCGGCTGCGCCGCGATTCACTCCCCGTCATGTCCTGCTTCGCATGCCCGAATTATCGCTCCGTGCTCACGCGCCGCGACGCCCTGAAAGTCGGCGAGCGTCTCGCGTTCCTCAGTGACGGCAACCCCATTTCCGAAGTCTTCGCTTGAAAAGAAACGTCCGCATCTTCTCGCTCGTCCTCTTTTTTGCCGCGGATACGGCCGCCATGACCGTCCTCCTTCGCGACCCCGATCCAGGCTACCGGCTGAGCACATGGCTCGCATTCGGGCGGCACAACCGCTTCAACGAACTCATCATCTCCAGCGCCGGCCGCGAGCAACTCGATCCGACGCTCATCAAATCGATTGTCTGGCGTGCGAGCAGCTTTTCCCCGCAAAAAATCGGCCCCTCACACGAACGAGGCCTCATGCAACTCGGCGAAGGAATCGGCCAGGACTGGGCCGCCGCGACCCGCGCCGCGACCTTCATGCAGGCGGATCTTTTCAATCCCGACACCTGCCTCCGCGCGGGCTGTTGGTACCTCCGCCGTATCCTCGACCACTGGCAGGACCGTGACGACCCAATCCCTTTCATGCTCGCCGAATATGCCGCCGGCCACGAAGCCGTCCGCGCCTGGGCCGGCCCCGGCGGCACCGCTGCAGACCTGATGAAAGCCATCAACGACGCCCCGACCCGCGCCTTCGTAAACGACGTCATCCGCCGCCGCGACTACTACCTCGCGAAACAGAATCGGTGACCCGTTTGAAAAACAGCGGAAGTTTCCGATTGCCGAATCCGAAAGGGGCCACTAGGTTCCCGACCCCTTTAAACGGCGCTATCGTCTAGAGGCCTAGGACACAGCCCTCTCAAGGCTGGTACACGGGTTCGAATCCCGTTAGCGCTGCCACTCCGGTAATTGGCCGGGGATAACCTCGGAGTTCCCGTTACGGGTGAACGGCTTATGGGTGAAGTGTGACCCACTTGTCCTTCTTGAGCATGTCAACTGTCGCGTCTCCGATTCCATCAGCACCTGTCAAGTCTCCCCATGTGTAAAACTGATCGAATCCCTGCCGCTTCCTTTTAAGCCGAAGCCTGTAAATCTCGTCCGCCTTCGCCGGGCCGATGCCAAAAATCTTACCCAAAGTCACCGGGCCGGCAGTGCTCAGGTTGACCATCTCGCGCACGAGTCCGACGGGCGTATCAGGTGGAAGAGTGTTGGGGATGTCGTTATCGTAAAGGACGTTTGGCCCCTCCTTCCAGCCCCCCGAACCGTCATCCTCCATCTCGACTGCCCTGATGCTCAGCTTGGTCGGTAGTTCCGCTTCCTCGGGGATATGTCGGCGGGTTCCGTGGCTGCCAAAATCCGCCCCAACTGAGTACGACACTACTTTCCCTTCACCAAGTACCGCTTTCTTCACTTTGTCCTCCGGCCCTTTCTCCATCAGGCCATTTGCCGAATTGGTAATCGGAACCAAGTTCTCATTTTGTCCGGGTCCGTGGAGGTTATGGCTAAGCAGGTGCCCGCGCTTATATTCGTAGGCCCGTTGGTTGACGGCCAGCCAGAGCTTCGAACTCTGGTATGGAGTGCTGCCTGCAAGAGAACCGGGATTCAGTGAAAGCGGTTCGGCGACCATCTTCTTACCAACAGCCTCACCCTTGATGGTCTTGGTCTTGAAGCCGCCACCCAGACTCGTTTTCGGAACCTGCGACAGGCCAATCGCCGGCATCAAGCGTGCGACCTCTACGAAAGCCTTCCGAATTTTTTCGCCATCCGTCTGCCCCCAACCGTCGCCGGTCTTGGTCTTGATGTCTTCGATTATTTTAATTTGATCCTCAACATCCTTGATCGCCGCTGCCTTTTTGGCCGGCACGGGCGGCTTCTTCAACCCCGGCAACACATGTTGCAGGACTTGAGGAGTGCTCTCCATCATCAGTTTCGCACCCTTTCCTTCACCTGCGAAGCTAAGCGTGTGAGCTACTTTCCCTACTTTGAAGCCAGCGCGCATTTGCCACCACCCCACAATCGCTCCGACGACATTCTTTCCTCCCTGGACCACCTTCGCCGCCAGCGCCTTCGCCTGCGTCGCCAGCCAGTCCACAATCTTGTCTATTGCCTTGTCGATCGGTGCGCGGATTTTGGCGATGATTTCCTTAATCTTCGCGCTGATGCCGCCAAGGCCGATGAACCGGGCGAGGAAGCTGATCACCAGCGGCAGGATGCGCGCGAGCGTTTGCTCGACGTAGTTGATCGCCGCGCTGATTCGCCCGGCGGCGATGTTCGCGATGCTGTCGGTCACGGAGTTCACGAACGCCATGATCTGTTTCGCCCGCTCGATGACGAACATCACCGTGTTGTAGATCGCGATGACGGCCTGGATGATCGCGCCCGCGGGATTCGCCATCGAGATGATCTTCGTGATCGCCTGGCCGACGATCGTCGTTTTCACCCATGACTTGATGCCCTCGATGACCGTGTCCGTGATGCCCGAGGCGAATTCGAGAATCTTCTGCCATGCCGCGCCGATGCCCTCGGTGACGATGAGCTTGATGAACTCGAACGTCTTTTCGAGCCCCGCGACAACCGGCTCCCCGAGCACCTTCACGAGCTTGCCGCGCATATTCTGCCACGTGAGACCGAGCACCTGCAACACGACTGAGAGGATGCCTTTCAGGTCGAATTTCTTCGGCAACTGGATGCCCGCGCCCGCCATCGCGCCGAAGAGCCAGTCGAAGATCGCGTTCTTCAAATGCGTGAGGATGTTCGCACCGAATTGCTTGAAGCCGCCGAAAACCGCCGCGAGCAGATTGTTCAGGAAGCCAATGGGATCCTCCATGATCTGCTTCAGCACAGCACCCGCCTTGCGCAGGACGGCGAGCACGGCCTGGCCCGCGCTGCCCGCGAGCGCGAGCGCGCCCTCGAAGATGAACTCGAAGAGCTTGGACGCTGCGCCCTTTGCGAACGTGACAACGTCGCTCACGAGCGGGCCGAAGATGCGCTTTGCCCGTGTGAATACGCCGCCGAGGTCTGCGAGGTCCGTCACGCCGAGCGTTCCGATAAACTCGGAGATCGTCGATTTCACGCGATCCCACGAGAGATTCAGCCGCTTCAATTCCGAGTCCACCCAATCCGCCGCGCGCTGGATGACTCCGGCTTTCTGGATATTCTCGAACATCGCCGCTCCGCCGGGAATCAGGCCCATCAGGCCCTTGATGATATTCGTCGCACTGCGATCCACCGACTGCTGCGTGAGCGGATCGCGGCCGATCGCGACCGCGAGCAAATCGTAACCTGGAATCGAACGCGCGTTATCCCGGATGTAGGCGATCGCCTTGTCGATAAGACCGCCGATGCCATCGGTCACCGCGCTCACCAACGAGCTCCAGAACCCGAATTGCGGGTACGGCCCGCCCGTGAATAGCGCTATCCGGTAGCGCTCACCCCGCATCGCCGCCGCGCTCGCGCTGTGCGCCTCGCGCTCGAAGCCGCATCCGAGCGCGCCGCCAAAAGTCTGCACACGTGATGGCCCGCCATTCTGCTGGAGCACATGGGCCGTCTCGTGCGCCATCAAGCCCAGGTCGTTTGCGCTCGCCCGCGAACTGAGTACGATATCGCTTCCATGCGCAAACGCCTTTGCGCCCACCGCATCTGCGGCCACGCTTGCGGAGTTCTCCGTATGCACGCGCACGCCTCCGAGATCCGCTCCAAAACTGCGCTCCAGCGGCGCTTTGACCGACGACGACAACGGAGCGCCGGCACCCAGAGTCACCGACATGAACCGTGGCACTCCGGCCGGGGCACCCCTCGATGCCGGGGCGGGCCGTGCCGCGGGCGACGGCGCGGGACGTGCCATGGCTGGAGCGAAGGTCGGGCTCATTCGAGTGGCTGTGTGAGTTGACACGGCGCGGTGCGTCCGGACTTCCGATACTCCGCCACGATTGCGCGCAGCACGGGTAAAAGTGAGAGCTTCGCGCCGCGCGACCGCGCCTCGACCGCGGCAGCAAACACGACGTTTCGTATCTGCCCGCCGACCAGGTCGGAGTGTTCCGCGAGCAACGTGAGCTCCTCGCCTTCCAGCACATCGCCGAGATGCGAGAACCAAATTGCGCGCCGCTCCGCGTGGCCGGGCGTCGGAAACTCAACGACAGCATCCAGCCGCCGCGCGAACGCCGCGTCGAAGTGTGCACGGCTGTTGCTCGTAAGCACGGCAATCCCATCGAACGTCTCGATCCGTTGCAAAAGGTAGTTCGTCTGCGCATTCGCAAACCGATCCGTCGAATCACGAATGTCCGTCCGTTTTCCAAAAAGGGAATCCGCCTCGTCGAAGAGCAGCACGACCGCTGAGTGCTCTGCGGCAGCAAGGAGCTGGCTGAGGTTCCTCTCGGTCTCGCCGATGTACTTCGATGAGATCGCCGCAAGATCCACCCGGTAAAGTGGCAGTCCCAATTCCGTTGCAAGCCAACCCGCAGCAAGCGTCTTTCCAGTCCCGGATGGTCCGGTGAAAAGAGCACGAACTCCGGGGGAATAGCGGGCTCGTGCAGATGGGCCGAGCTCGTCAGCCAGCCCGTCGCGCAAGCGGCAGCGGGAGAGCAGCGACCCGAGCTGGGCGCGAAGGTCCGGTGTGCGAATGAATGCGTCGTCCGCCACGTCGCCCGTCATCAATTGTGCCAGCGCCCCAAGCCCGGTGCCTTCCCCCGAGCGTGACACCGAACGAACATCTTCGAGCGTCAGTGCCGCACGCTCGTCAAGCGCCGCACGCAGTTTCGCCAGACGGCTTACTTGCGCGATCCGCGCAGCGCCCTGACGGTGAGTCCGCGAGAGCTCCGCCGCATCGTCCTCCGGAAGCACGCGACGCCACAGCGACTCGCGCTCCTCCGGTGCAGGCATTGGCAATCGCCATTCGATCTCGTCACGCCATCCCGCCACCACGCCGCCGTCGGGCCCGGCTATAACCAAAACGGGGCCCTTGTGGTAGGGAATCCACGGGACCATCTTCGTCTCCCCCGGTGCCGGGTTCACGACAAACACCGGAAAATGGCGGGTCAACCGCATCCACAGTTCCAGTCCAGAGAGCGGCGCATCCGGCCCCAAAAAAACCGGATCCCACGGCTCGTCATAGAAGTCCTCCATCAACTCCAACACCGCCATTCGCGCGTCGTCCTGTGAGGGAGCGCGCACAATCAGCACCGGCGGAATTGCCGCGCGCAGCAGTCGCATGAAATGGCGTGCCTGCTCACGCAACGACGGTGCCAGCGCAAACGTATCCATCGGCATCACAATCCGGCCCGGCCACGGCATTTCATGACCGGCGAGCGCTCGCGCGACAGGAAGCGGCACAGAAACCGCCCGCTCTGCCAGCGGCTCCGTTTCCGCTGTAAAAACGAGCAACCCCGCACCAAACGCCGCTCCCTCGGCGAGCGTACACGCAGACAATTTCTCATCCGCTACGAGAACCGCGAAGGCCCGCGCCAGAAGCCCCATTACGGGCCTCGACCCGGCGAGCCCGCGCTGCGCCCACGCAACGAGCCGGCCCGTCCACAAGGAATCATCCACGCCCGCGCATAGCGCCACCGCGAGTAACTCAGGCCCGGTCAAATGGAACTCCTCTGCGATGCCGACGATTCTTCTATCGTCTTCGTGCGGATTAAGACGGATCTCAGACATCGCATCTGCGATCTCCGCCGCTCGTCCAAAGCGCTCCATTACAGCGCGCAGTCGCTGAGCTTCGGGCTCTTCCGGGGTACCTTCCGCCGGAAGCACGATATCCGCCACGCAGGCGAGTGCGAGATTCCGCAAAGTCGGTTCCAGCGAATTGTCAGGCGTCATCTATCGTCGAGAGTGTAATGAAAGAAAATCGCACGCCCGAGCCACGGCACCCAGCCGGGGTCCGCGTCGAGCGCCGCGCGGCGGATGCGGGTATCCACGTTTGCGAGCGACATGAAAACATCTACATGGGTCCGCGTGACAGCCACACGGGCAGGCCGGCGAACAAGGGCACGTAGCCCGAGCTTCGTAAGCCTCCGGCAGAGCCGGTGCGCACCGAGAGCCAGAGCGGCAGCCGCAGGATGAATCGTGTCAGGCCACCGCGGCAGCAAGTGGTCTCCGGGGCTCACCGCACGCAATGGAAGCCTCCCCGTTTTATCGAGCATCACAGTCCATTCGCGCCACGTCATTGCTCGAACAGCCTCGTCCGGCCACTTCAATGAAAACTCGGCTCCGACGTCATCTGCCGATACCTGCGGAAGCATCCCGGACAACGCGTCGTCCTCGCCGCGTCGGCTCCGTTCCAATGCCAGACGGAGCCCGAGCCATGCGGTGCCCAAAGGCATCTCCGACGCACCGAGTCGCGCGAAGAGCGGCACCAGAAAAAAGAGCCCGCCACATTTCGTAAACACCCCGCGCTCGAAATCCTCGTCAGTCGCCTCTTTCGTGACGGAAAGTTCTGCTCGCGCGTCAGGGGACAAATCTTTGCGCTCTGCTTCATCCGGCGAAATCGCAATTGCCTGGGCGCGTCCGTCCCGTCCCGTCTCTTTCCGGGAGACAACGTCGCCACACTGGCCTGAGGGCTCTCGTTCATCGCGATGCGCGAATTCCGAAGATTCGTTGAACCGTACACCCTCCTGCGTTGCGAACAACCGCACCGAAATCTCTCGGAGCGTCGCATCCGCTGCTTGCACTGCCGCTTCGACGTGCAGACCGCTGGACATCGTCAAAACCGCAACCACCGCGATCCAGCGCACGCGCGGGTCCGTCGGATGCCAACGCGTCACTGCACGCGCGATTTCCCGCCGCCACAACTCCGGCAGCGCAATCGCGACGCCACATTCCCGCGCCCTTGGAAGAACTCCCGCGACCTCGTTCCGCTCCAGCGCTTCGAGAAAATCAACAATGCTCCCGTAGCTAATCAGAGCCTCACCAAGCCGCACCGTTGCAGCAATTCCACCGATGTTCACCAGTTCAGAAAAACACAACCGCTGCGTTTCCGCGGAGGTCATCTCCGGCGACCACCCGCGCGCGGCACTCCAGAACCATTCACCACACACCACTCCACGGGCCGCCCTCACAGCAAGCGCTACCCAAACTGCTGACACGTCGCGAAAAAACACGACAACGGACGACGCAGCAACGGGTGACTCGGCCGACACCGCGAACTCGCAAAGTCGCCGAAATCTTTCTTCGCATCGCAGGCTCCACTTCTGCGCACCGGCACCCGGCCCGATTCGTCCAAGGTCGAGCCGCCGAACGACCAACAGCCGCCCTTCGTCGCCGAGGCTCGCAGTGCGCATTGCATCCTCAAGCAGCACCCGCCCGCGCCATGCGTGCTCGTCGCGGACGCACGCGAGCTTTGCATGGCGGATGCGACGGAGCCCGCTCATCGCGCAGGCCCTCCCCGGAATTCCGCCCTCGCCGACGAGTCGAACTGCACAAGGTTTCCAGGTGCCGTCAGGATTTTCGCAGAAGCGACGCCCGCGCCGATATCCTCGACGATTCCCTTCATCACATCGCCCGCACCGTTGCGCACGATGACCTCCATGCCGATGCGCACATGCGCGACATCCACCGCCAGCCGGACGCGCCCGCCTGCGGCGGGCCGGACTGGTTCGGCGACATTGCCGACTATGAGCTTGTTCACCGGCGCATGCGCCGAGAGCAGCAGAGCCATGCGCACGAGACTATTGATTAGCTCAACGGCGTCGCCGTTGCCGTCCATGCGTTCAAAAAGCCACGTCGTCTCCGCGACAAGCCGCTGCCGCAACGTGTAGCCGAGCGTGTTCCATTGCGGCAAACGTTCGATGGCCCGGAAATCCGCCGGCCCGTCGAACTGGCTGAACCGCTCGACCCACTCCAGCCGCGCCGCTACCGGCGCTTCGCCGAATGCACGGTGCAGACACGCCGCGACCTTCAGAATGTCCGCCAATTCGCGGGAAGCGGATTCCGCGATTTTGGCCGGCGCGTGATCGAGCAGATTCCCGAGCGTGAGTGTCTCACGCGCATGCGCAGCGAGGTCGGTGAAAGTAAACGCCGACAGCGCAGCGACCCGGATCGCCGGGAATTGATAGCGCCCAATGATTGCCGCGGACAGCTCGAACGCCGGACGCAACGCCACCGGCATCGGCATCGTCGAGGGAAAGAAGCTCGGCCTCGGGTTCGCCACAGGCAGAGCGTGGATGCGGAGCAGCATCTCACGAAGCGGATCCGGCCTTCCGAGAAAGCGTAGCCATCGCGGCACATGCGTGAACCAGCGCGCCGGTGCCGAGCGGAACGCCGTACGGAGCTCGTCCAGCTCAGGCGGTATTTCGAGCGCTTCGTCTTCGAGACAGGCTACAACCGGCGGCCTCGGCAGCGCCGGTTCGAGCACGTGGGAAGGCACGGCCATGGTGGCATCCGCCACGCGCGGTCTCGTGTAGAGCACCCGCGCGAGGTGCTTCCGCAGCACCGCCTCGCGCCGATCGTTGATACGCTTGATGCGCGCCAGTTCTTCATCGAGCAAAGCTTTCGCCACCGACAAATCCTGTGCCGCTTCCTCGACCTCGCCCGTTACAAAGGCTGCACGCTTATTCAGTTCCGAGAGCTGCCCGCGCACCGTCGCCTGCGCCTCGCGGCATTTCACAAGCAGCGACCGGTATTCATCGAGCCGCCGCCCCACAGCACGCAACGCTGCGAGCGCCATGTCACCGTGCTCAACGCCGGCAGCGAAATGCCGCGCCTCATGGTCCTGCTGAGTGGAGTCGAGCACGGGGAGGATGGTTTTTCGGTAACTCAACAGTGCACCGAAACTCAGCCGTTTTCGCACCGGAAACTTTGTCCCTGCCGCCGGGGGAAAGGCTTTTCCCTCAACGTCTTTGTCCGCAATGAAATCCGTCACATTGATGCCGCCGAGCGCGAGGTCGAATTCGTCGAGCTGGTCGAAAATCGCATCCTTCTCCGCACCGACATTCTCCCGCGTCTCTGCGGGCAGCGGAGGCTTCAGGCGATCGATGTCGAGGATACGGATCTGCTCCGTCCCGAGCTGCCGGGATCCGCCGCCAATGAGTCCGATGACCTCCTTCAGCGTATCGGTCCTGCCGATCGTGTCCCGAACGAAAGAACTGGCATCGCCCAGGTTTTTCTGGATGTCCGAGAGCTGCTTCCCGATCGGTGTATCTGCGCCTACCGTTCCGATAGCCTCGAGGATTGCGGTATTCGCATTGTCGAAGTGCCCGAGATCCACTGCGGCAAGTCCGGCGATACCTCCGGCTGACTTCGTTGATTTTTTAGCAAACTTAACCGCGCCGCCTTCCTCCGGTGTACCGGAGCCGGTCGCAACTGCCGACTGTCCGAGCGATGAGAAAAGGCGGCCTGCGAAATCGTTCACGCGCGTCGCGTCAAGCGTGGGTTGCGCGGTCTTCATCACGGAGGAAAGGCTGTCGGAAAGCGCGAACTGTGTCGCCAGGGAATTGTTCGCGATCACGTCGGACAGCCGCCGCACCGAGATGCGCGCGCGGAGATGGTTGATGTCCAGCGTCTCCTGCGCGGTCGTGATCCGCCCTTCGAGGTACTTCGCGAACTGCTCGAGGCCGTCCGTTGTGCCGAGCGCGTTGAGCGACCCAGTCTCATCAGCGGTCACCGCGTTCTGCCGCGCCACCAGTCGCTCCAGTGGCGTGTGTAGTCCACCGACTCCATCCCCCGCATTCCACCGCCATGAATCAAACTTCTTGGTGGCGTAATCCTTGAACGCTGTGAGCGCCGCCGACGCGAACGCCTGCGCGCCAGCCGGCGTCGTTCCAAACGCATCATCGCGCGGAGCCGCGGAATCAAAGAGCGCGGGCTTCTCCTCCGCCGCCGGGTGCGTGCCCTCGGCCGCAAACTCCAGCGCGTCGCCCTTCGCGTGCAGCTCGGAGGAATGACTCCGCCATTCGAGCAGCCTTGCCTCCATTTCCGCGACCGCACGGGTCAAGTTTACCGGCGGCGGCTCGATCTCCAGCAACTGCGCATCGAAAAACCGCTGCGACACCGCCAGAAGCAGCCGCACGCGATCGGCCCCCGCACAATCGAGGTCGTAGCCATCAAGGGCTCGCGCGCCAGCCAGCACTGTGTCGAGCTGTTCCGCGGGGACCACGACAACATCCACCGCCCAGTGCGCGGGGAAAAAATTCTGCTCCACATCCCACCGCGTCGCTCCTTTCGCGAGGGTCGTGACGCCCGCCGGCAGGAACCCCGCTGGCGCGAGGTGGCGGAGCTTCACCAGAGCGTCCGCCGTCGCCAACTCCGCGAGGTGCTCGGAGCCTTGCAGGATGCGCGCCGTCCATACACGCGGCTCTCCGCGCTCGCGCATCGTCACGCGCGGGCGAGGTGTCCCGCCGGCACGCGCCACCGCGTGGCGATCCAGCCAAATCGGACGGTTCTTTTCCATTCCCACAAGCGCAATGGCGATCCCGTGTCTCAGCCACGGCATGACATCACGCGCTATCTCGCGCCGCAAAATTTTCGCCGACTGGATATTCCTCCAGCGATCCGGATCTGACGCCACTACTTGCAAGGCTGCCGGCAGTGCCAGCAGGCCGACGGCAAACGAATCAAACCACCGCTCGCGGTGATACGCGTTGTCGTCCTCGGCGTTCCCAAATTCCGTCGGCTCCAATTGGGTGCAGTAGCGGGAGTGAATCTTCGCCGCCTGCGAGACGCGGATGCGGCACGGCTTCAGCACGATGACGCCCGAGAACCTTTCCGGCGTTACCACGCCCTTTAACTGCTCGCCAAAGCCCGTCGCCGACGACAGTACGCGCAGATCCGGGAACGGCACAACATGCGCCGAGCGCAATACGACATCCTCGCCCGAGGCCGTGAGCCCGCGCCCCGGCGCGATGCGCAGCAGCGGCGCACTGCCCGTGAAATCCAGCCGTGCATCGAGCCCATCTACGATGCCATCCGTCAGCGCGCACACCCGCGCGGCGAGCCGTGCGATGTGCGCGTCCTGTTCAGCACCGAGGTTTTCCTTCGTGAGATGGCGCCCGGAGAAAAACCGCAGCCGCGTCGCGCCGTCGTCCACGTATCGGCGCAGCGCCGGCTCAATGAGCGCCAGCTTTTCCCCCTCGAATTCAGGCGTGATATGTTCCGTGCTCATCGCGGCCTCCTTTTCTTCGCGGCATCGACGAACTTCGTCACCGCCGTCGCGATATCCACCGGGCGCCGCCTTCGCGCGTGATCAAGAATCTTCGCGCGCTGCTTCAAAAATGCTTCCAGCACTTCCTCTGATGAGTTTCCGATTGTCGAAATTGCGTCGAGCTTTCCCGAACGTGCGAGCGGCTCGAACAGCGCGCTCTTCGCAAGCGCTTCCGCGCCGAGGGCCTTTTCCAGCCCGGCGATGAACGCGGGCACCGTCACCGCATCGTGAACCATGCGGATGTCGGCGATCGTGAGCTTCCGCGTTTGCTTTCCATTCAGCACGAAGGTGAAGTTCTTCGAGGGCGCGTTCGAGTCGAACTTCAGGACCGCCAGCATCCGCTCCACTGCCTCGTGCATCAAGATGCGCGGGCCCTTACCCAGCACGGCAAGCGACGCCACCAACGCAGCGTGTTCCCTGGGCTCGGCAGCGAGCTTCAGGCTAAGAAAGCTGCCCGCCAGTTTTTCCTCGGCGATGATGCTTTCAACATTCGCGGGGCTGTCCTCAGTGGAGGTTTCGGGGTCCGGCTCCGGACTTGTTCCATCCACCGGACCGTCCCCGTTTTTCGGCGTGCTTTCTTCAGTCGCATCCAGCGGCGGCCTCGGCGCTCCGATTCCGTCCACCGCATGCGCAGTGCCCGCCAGCCTCCCAGGAGGCGGCAGGTTGCGACGACGAACGTACCAGAATTCTGTCACCTTCGCCAGTGTCGCCGTCCAGCGCGCATCCACGATCGGATCCGACGTCGGTTCCTCGTCCACCGGGGGCGTGGGCGCGGGCGGAGCGGGCGGCGCGGGCGG
>JANMGP010000181.1:0-17188 GCA_031374705.1 Verrucomicrobiaceae bacterium
ACGCGCAACCGAATCCTCGCCGCACCTACAGCCGCAAGCCCCGCCGGAGCCGGGCAAATGTAGTGCAGAAAACTCGAGTTCGCCGCCCGGGGACCCGCATGGATGCGAGACCGGCCTCCGCGAAGTGCGGAACTTGGGCTAGCCTTCTCCCTTGCAACAGCCTTTGGCGTGTTTGTCCATCTATGGGTGGGCGCGATTGCGAACTGCTAATATAACTACTCCTCGTCAGCCGCCTGCTTGATTTTCACTGCTGCGGCAATCTTCGCTTTCGTGGGCTTTTCGGCGCGCGGAGCGAACTCGAAGTTCACTTTGCCGCCTTCGCCGAGGACGAGGAATGCTTTGAAGGCGCGGCCTGTGCGGGAGCTTACGAAGCCGTTGATGAGACCGGTTTTTCCATCCTGCAAAAACTTCACGGCATCGCTGCGCATGAGCGTCTTTTTGAGGATGGTTTTGCCCATGCGGAAGGTGCATTTCTTCGTCGGCAATTGGTCGCAGACAAATGCGCTTTCGGTCTCGAAAATCTGGCCGTCAGCGCAGACGCGGCATTTGCCGAGCGGCTCGGGATTTACGTACACGGCGGGTGCTCCGTCTTCGCCGGTGCCGTCGTCTTTCGGGAAATCAAACGTCGTTTTCCATTCGGTTTTGTCGAGTTTGATGACGGCGGTAAACGTCCGGCCCATCTTGTTGCGGAAGCCTTCGAGAGGGCCGACTTTTCCTTCGGTGAGAAGTTTCACGACTTCTTCGCGCTCGAGTTCGCGGCTGGCGATGGTTTTCCATAGCGTGAGTTCGCAGCCGGGTCCGGTGCATTTGTAGCTGCGGAATGTCTCGTTGAACGACGTGGCCCCGCATTTGGGGCAGATGACTTCGAGTGGCTTGAAGTTGCCCTGGATTTCGCCGCCCTGGTGGCCTTTCACCTTCGCGACGATGTCGCCGGTGAGGCCGCGGATTTCCTGCATGAATGCGGCGCGCGAGAGTTTGCCGCGCTCCATCTGGCGGAGTTTGAACTCCCACTCGCCGGTCATCGCGGGCTGCGTGAGCGAGTCGGCGTGAAGGTTGCGCAGAAGGGTGATGAGCGAGATGCCTTTTTGCGTGACGACGAGGTCGCGTCCGTCGCGAATGATGTAGCCTTCGGTGAGGAGTCCTTCGATGACTTGCGCACGGGTGGCCGGTGTGCCGAGGCCGCGCTCGCTCATGGCTTCGCGGAGTTCTTCGTCGTCCACGAGCTTGCCGGCGCCTTCCATGGCGGAGAGGAGCGTGCCTTCGTTGTAGCGCGCCGGTGGTTTGGTGAGGCTCTCTTTGACTTCGATCGCGACGGTTTTTGCCTGCTCGCCTGCGTTCACGGGGACGATGGCTTTTTCGCTATCCACGCCCTCGGCTTCCTTGCCATAGACGGCCATCCAGCCCGGATCGACGATGATGCGGCCGGTCGTTTTGAACGCTTCGTTTTCCACCCGCGTGATGCGTGTAGTGTCCTGAAATTGCGCGGCTGGATAAAAGACGGCGATGAACCGTTTCGCGACGAGTTCGTAGATGCGCTGCTCTTTGTCGTCGAGCCCGCTCGGCGGCGTGCCCGTCGGCACGATTGCAAAATGATCGCTCACTTTCGCGTTGTTAAAGATGCGCTTGTTCGGGTGGACCCAGCCTGCCTGCATCGCTTTGCCGGCGTGGCGTGCGAGTTCCCCGGAGAACGATCCCATCACGCTCTTCGCCTGCGGGATGTGGTCCTCGGGCAGGTAGCGGGAATCGGTTCGCGGATACGTGAGGACCTTGTGTTTCTCGTAAAGTGCCTGCGCGATTTGCAGGGTCATCTTCGCGGGGAATCCGAAGCGTCCGTTTGCATCGCGTTGGAGTGATGTGAGGTCGTAAAGCAGCGGTGAAAGCTGCGAGGCGGACTTCTTTTCCTCGGTGATCACACCGGGCTTGTTCGCACACTTTGCGGCGATGGCGTCGGCCTTTGCTTTCTCCCAGATGCGCTCGGCCTTTGCCTGCTCGTCATTCGCGGCTTTCGCGTCGAACTTTTCGTCGAACCACCGTCCGCGATACACGCCCGCAGTTACGTCGAAATCGCCGATGACTTCAAAATACGTGCGTGCCTCGAAAGCGCGGATCTTTTCTTCGCGCTCGGTGAGAATCGCCAGCGTCGGCGTCTGCACGCGTCCCGCCGTCGTTTTCAAAAAGCCGCCGCCGCGTGAATTAAACGCGGTCAGTGCGCGGGTGGAATTGATTCCCACGAGCCAATCCGCCTCGCTGCGCGAAGTCGCGGCATCTGCGAGCGGCATCATTTCGGCATCGCTCCGTAGCGAGCCAAATGCATTCTTAATGGCATCCGGCGTCATGCTTTGCAGCCACAGCCGTTTGATGGGCTGCTTCGCCGAAGCTGCGCGCATGATGTTCCGGAAAATGAGCTCACCTTCGCGCCCGGCGTCGCAGGCATTGATGATATCGGTGACGTCCTTGCGCTTGATGAGACGTTTCAGCACCGCGAGTCGGGGCGCGCTTTTCTCGATTGGGGCCAGCCCGAACTCCGGCGGCATGTGCGGCAGCTTCTCCAGCGACCACTTTCCTTTCTTGATGTCGTGCTCCTCGGGAACGACCAACTCGAGCAAATGACCGACTGCGCTGGAAACGACGTAGCGGTCGTTTTCAAAGAACTCGTCCCCACGGCCTGGTTTCATGCCCAGGGCACGGGCGAGATCCTGAGCCACACTGGGCTTTTCCGCGATAACGAGCGTTTTCATAAAGTAGTCTTGAACAAGGGGGCAGGGGAGTTAGGCGGCAAAAGCCATGCGTGCAACTGGAAATTGCCGGACGCCAACCAATTTCGTGTCGATGCAGAGGGGCTCGGTCATAGGATTCGGGCTAAAACTGGAAGTAGATAAACTGCTTGTACGCCACGACTTTCATATTGAGTGCGAGGGCCCATCCGGCACCGAGGAGCATGGAAAAGAGCCATTCGGGAATGGCGCGCCACCATTTTCCGAGGAAGCCGCGGGAATTGAGCCAATGGACGAGGGTGAGCCCGCCAAGGATGATCCAGATGGCATTGCCGCAGACGTTCTTCTTTTGGTGGTCTTTAAAGAAAATGAGTGATTGCCAGACCTTCGCGGTGAGTGCGAACCCGCTTTGGTGAAGGCGGATGGATGCATCCTTGCCGTCCGCGCCCTTGCCGACCCATGCGCCGGCTTTGGGGTCGTGTTTGAGAAGGGTGACGGTTTTGGCCGGTTTGCCGTCTTTTTCGATCGTCTTGGAAAACGGGTAGATTAGCTCGTGTTCTTTCACATCCTGAAAGCCGGCAGAAGTGCGGACGAGGAGTTTCGACGTCTTCTCGTTCTGGGGCGTTTTATCGGTGTAAATGTCGTTTGCCCTGAATGGAACCCAGGTCAGCAGCACCCAGAAAAACGTCAGCGGGACGGCTATAACCGTCATGACTTTTGCAATGCCAGCAGCCGCCGCCGTGGCGCGCGACCACTCGCGATGGACGATGAGCGCGACGCCGTGCATGGCCCCCCAAACAACGAACGTCCACGATGCGCCGTGCCAGAGTCCGCCCAGGACCATAGTGAGCATGAGGTTGCGGTAGGTGAAGAGCTTGGAGCCGCGGTTGCCGCCCAGCGAGATATAAAGGTAATCGCGCAGCCAGGAGCTAAGGCTCATGTGCCAGCGACGCCAGAAATCCGTGATGCTGGCGCTGAAATACGGGAACGCGAAGTTCTGGCAGAGCTCGTATCCCAGCAGGCGGGAGACGGCGATCGCCATATCCGTATAGCCGCTAAAGTCGCAGTAAATCTGCCCCGCGTAGCAAAGCGATGCCGCCCATGCGCTGTAGGCGCTGTAGTTTTCCGGCGCGGCGAAATAGAGGTCGGAGACCTGCGAGAGCGTGTCGCCGATGCAGGCTTTTTTCACGAAGCCCATAAAGAACATCACCAAACAGCCGCGGACATCGACACTAGACCACTCCACTTTTTTCAGAGTCTGCGGCAGGAAGGTCATGGCCCGCACGATCGGACCGGCGACGACTTGCGGGAAGAACGCGATGAAGAATGCCAGATTCAGAAAACTGCGCTCGGCGGGCAGCTTTCGCCGATAGACTTCGAGCGAGTAGCTGAGGCTTTGAAAGGTGTAAAAGCTGATGCCATACGGCAGGAATACCTTCAGCGGCTCCCAACTCGGAGTGAGACCGAGCCATTCGAACAAAGCGCGGACGTTTTGATCAAAGAAGCCGTAGTACTTGAAGAACCCGAGCACGCCCAGATTCACGAGAAGGCTCATCGCCACCCATTGCTTTCGTCTTCGCTCCGTCTTCGCGTCCTTGATGCCGAGGCCCACGTAGTAGTCCATCACGGTGCTGAAAACGAGGAGCGACGGAAACCACCATCCCGCGGGTAATTCCGACCACTTTCCAGCGAAGAGATTCGGAAAAAACTCGAGCGGATTGCCGATAAAGAAGCACCCGTAGAAGGCGTGGCTGCATACGAGCAGCCATACTTTTCGCGCTGTGTTGGAGCGGAGCAGCCAGTTGACGCCGAAGATGATCGCGAAAATCCACAGGAAGCGGAATTCGACGAACAGAATGGGTTTTGCGGATTCGACGGCTGCGATGGTCATGGTTGTGTTTTCAGCGCCTCGGTAATTTGCCGGGCGATGAGGCGTGTGTAGATTTCAGACCCTTTCACATTCAGGTGGCCGGGGTCGCGGCGGTTCTCAGGGGCGTACAGTTCGGGGTAAAGGTTTGGGTTCGAGTAGTCGAGAAATGTGATGCCGGTGCGGTCGTATGGCGTAAAGACCGCAGGCCGCAGAAAAGGCGACGACACCAGGACCAGCCGCGCCCCCATGCGGACGGCGAGCGCCTTCTTCCATGCCAGCGAGGCCTGGCTTTCTTCGTCCTGCTGGTCGGGGCCGGGCGGTGAGCTGCGCCCGGCTGCGAGCTCTTTTTCGTAAGCTCGGAGAGAGCCGCCGCCCATCAACTCGCCGGTCTTTGGGACACGGTAACCGTCGGCCCCGATTTCTTTTGCGTCGTTGCGGGATGCGGGGCCGAGGAGAAGTTCCGTCACCCACTCATTTCCGAGTCCTACGCGGCCGCAGTTCCACGCCCAATGCTGGACATGGTCGGGGAACTGGCGCAGACGCTTCCACACGCGGGAAGCCTTCCGGCTGCCGATCGAATCGGGCGCAAGCGAGCGCGCCCAGCAGTGCCGCCACAGACGAGCCATCCGTGCGTTGTCGTGCCAGTAAACGGCTCGGGCAGTTCCGGCGTCGTCCTCGTTGATGATGGATTCCACCGCATTGCATTCCACGAGGAGCACGCGCACCGGAACCGTCCGGGAGGTGAACGCACGCTCCATCACGAATTCATCCTCCGGCGGGCGCATGCCGTCGCCCGAGAGATTGAAGGAATTCGTTTTCACGCCGAGCGCGGCCATTTCAGCATCGAACAAATCCGGGATAATCTGACGGTGAACGCGGCTGGACCCGATGAAAAACGTGTCGTATTCCGCGCCATGCTCCGAGAGCCAGTCGAGCTTGGCGCCGATCTGCGGCGGACGCAAAGGAGGCAGCGCACCGGAGAGCATCGTCGCCACAAGCGCGAAGCCGGCGATAAAGGCCGCAGCGTTGATGGAGCGTGCCGGTTTCATAGCCTGGACATCACCTTTTCGGCGATCAGTCGCGTGTAAATCTCCGAGCCCGCCCGGTTCGTGTGGCCTTCGTCGAGGCGATGCTCAGGTGCGAAGAGGTTAGGGTAGGCGTTCGGATCCGAAAAATCGAGGACGGCAGCCTGCTCTGCGGGGTCCTCGGGCAGGAACCGCTTCGTCATCGGATACGGCGGAATGACGAGCACCATCTTTGCGCCGGCGCGCTCAATGATTCGGCGCTTTTCATCGAGTTCCGCCTGGCTGACCCATTCCGAACGGTCCACGCGAATCGGACCGTTGCGCATGGCATCGACTTCCTTTTGGTAGCCGGCGAGTTCCGCGCCGGACAGCGCTGCGCGATTGGGCGAATCCTTGAATCCATCAGGCCCGATGGGATTGCGGACGAGCTTTGTTTCGAAAATCCAGTCCGATAACAATTCGTTGGAGCGACCGAACTGCGTCACGTTTTGGAACCAGTATTCCGTGTGTTCCCAGAACTCGGGGAACACATCGAGCCGGCGCTTCATCCGGTCTGCGAAGCCGCGCTTCTTTTTGTCCGCGTAAAAAGCCAGCCGGGCCATCGTGGAGAGCCGTTTCCAGTCGTGCCAATGGATGGCGCGCACCGTTCCCGCGTCTTCATCGCGCATTTCAAAACGGATGTTGTTGCATTCCACGATTACGAGCTTCAGCGGCTTCTTCCGGAGCGCGAGCGCCTTCTCGAGCACATACGTATCTTCCGGCGGACGCATGCCGTCGATGCCGAGATTAAACATCCGCGCGGGCTTACCCGCCTCGGCGGTCGCCTGGTCGAATACTTGCGGAATTATCTGCCGGTATGTGCGGCTGGAGCCGATCACGAGAACATCGTAATCATCGCCCGCGGCTGCGTAGCGGCCCAGCTTTTCCGAAACCGTCGGCACATGCCGTGCCGGCGTTCGCGCCGAGAGGGCCGCAGCTACTGCGACAAACCCGGCGAGCAAGGCAATGATGTTCAGCAGTGTTCTCATTTCCTTTTCAGCCAGTCGGCGAATTCCGTGGCAAAAATTCGTGTGAATTCCTTCGCGCCGTTTTTATCCAAATGGCCGGAATCATACCGCTGACCGCTCAAATACAGCGTCGGATAAGTCTCGGGATGATCATACGAAAACTGCGCAACTCCCGCCGGCGGCCAGTCGCGGAACCGCTGGAACGCATGGATATCCGGCGACACGACAAAAACCGGCTCCGCGCCTCGCTCGCGAATCGCTGACACGAGTTCCTCAAGTTCACGGCGGTACACTGCGGGCAGTTCGATCGGCGCAATCACGCCTTTTAGTTTTTCAACGTCCTGTTCGAATTTCTCCGAGGCATTTTTGCCCAACGGCCTCGGTTCCAGTGCCTCGTATCCGGACATCGTGACGGGACCGGGCAGGCGCATATTGAGCTTCATCCGGCGCAGCAGCCAGTCCTGCCAGCGGCCTTCCCCGATGGTCCGTGTGGCCAGGAGCCTCGAGTGGTAAAACAGCCCCGGTTCGTCCGCCCCAGGCGTGTAGTCCGGCGAAAGCAGCATGCGGCATGTCAGCAGCGTGTGCCGCCAATCGTGCCACGCGATGGCACGTTCGGCCTCCTCATTTCCCTTGAGGATCGGCCGGAAGTTCATCAAATCGATCGCCACCCATCGGGGCCGCGCAGGCGTTTGCTCGAGCAGCTTTCGGAGTACGTAGAAACTCTCCGGCGGAAACATTCCATCCTGACCAAAGTTGAACGACTTCACCTGGTGTCCCGCCTCTCGCAAAGCCGCGTCGAATTGCTCTGCGATGAAATGATGCGCCACCCGGCTGGAACCGATAAACACAAACGAGTAACGGTCGCCCTGCTCCTCAAAGTGCGCCCACTTGCGGCCCAGCGAACCCGGGCTCGGGACAGTGACACTCCGCGACTGAATCGCCCCGACGCTGAACAGAGCGACGGTGAACAGTAAGATGTTTCGCGCGCCCGAAAAAAACCGACCGGCGCATGAGGACTGTTTCCTTTCAGCGGTCACGCGCGGCGGTAGTGGATTGGGCTCTGTTTGGATTCACTGCGTGGCAGAATAGAAAATGCGCCCGCCGCCGCAAGCCGAATGCCTTCACTGTTTCGCCTGCTCCTCGGCGAAGATGGTGATTTGTCCGTTGCCCCCGCGGCGCACGGACTTGATCACAAATGTGCGCGCGTCGCCGCTGGAGATGGTCTCGTCCTTCTCCGGTGGCGTGGTACCTTGCGGAAAATCGACCACGATCATCGCTCCGCTGCTGCCCGCCTTGGCAGGGTCGGCATCGGGATCGCGCAATGCCTCGCGCGCCCGCATCGCGACACGCTGGCCGAGCACGCCGGTGACTACGAATTCTCCACCGAGCACTGCTTCGTGCGACGGGTCAAAAGCATCCACCATGGCACTGGCGTCCGTCGTCGAAATCACCCGGCGTTTCGTGTCCGGCTTCACAGCGGGTGTGACCGGCGCAGTGGTGCGCGGCATGGCGAGCACGACCGGCTTCGGAGGATCGACCTCTTTCGGCACCTCGGGAATCGGGGTCGGCAAAGCGCGAACGACCGGCCGTGGCGGCAGCGGAAACCGCTCGGGAACCGGCGCGGGACCGCTGGAGTTAATTAACGGCGGCTTCGGGGGCCGCGGTGGAATGATGGTGGTCGAAGCCGGCGGAGTCACGACCAGTGGCGGTGTGTCGGGCGCGGGAGGCGGTGCCGGTGCTTCACGAATAACCTCCGGCGTCGCGACTTCCACCGTAGCTCCGCCGGGTTTGGCGGGTCGGAGCGCGACAATCTGGGTGGCCGGCGGCCGATCGGTCTCTCCGCTGAGCAGCGCTTTTTTCCGATGCTCTGCGAATGTCGCGAGCGCCTTTTGGAGGCGCATGCCCTGCACGAGCGGAAAACCGCCGTCGATGTTGATGGCGTTCTTCGGATCGCCCCCATACTTCGGGTCTTCCAGGTCTTCCGGGCTCTTCAGCGTGAAGCTTCCGCGTGAGTCTTTCAATTGAAAGGCACCGTAGTAAAGCGGCACCACCGTGAACTGCATCTGGGAGCTCGACACGCGTTCGCAATGAATCACCGCAGCCAGATCCTTCGAGCGTTCCAGCGTGATTTCGCGACCCGCCGGCAGCAGGCCCATGATCGTTTTGGTGCTCGCGCCCGACGCCGGAAAAACCATCTCCACCAGCACCTGCGGGTAGTCTTTCGCCTGGGTGAGCGCCACCACGCCGCTCGGGAAAAAATCGCCCTTCTGGAGCTCGCGCGATTCCACGACTTCAAACACTCCCGTCACATACGGCACGGACTTTCCGTTTTCCCGGTAGTTTTTCAGATACATCCGCAGGAGTTCCGCGTTGTTCCGGGCCATCTGTTTCGCGCCCATCTTGCCAAAGCCGAGCAGCGATTCTGTCTCCGAATTGCCTTTGGGAGCCCGCTCCAGCAATTGTTTTGGCGAGAGGAAGGTTCCCCGCGGCGGCTCCAACCGCCTGCCTTTTCGGGCGGGATCGTCCCTTTTCACAGGGTCGCTGATGGCACCAAACTGCCAGGGTGATTCGAGTTTCTTGATCTTCTTCAGGAACCGGTAACAGCGGGGAATCTCGGGATGTCCGATCACGTAAAAACTGCCGATCCAACTCGCCAGCGCGGTCCCGGTCAGCAGGAGCAATACGATGCTCCATAGAAATGGGTAGCGCTTCCGCGTCGCGGTCGCCTGTTCCGGGACGTCAAAGCCAAGAAGCCCGCGAGCCATGTCTAGTGCGCGGCAGCCTCGCCCTGTGCGGGCTCAAACGAAGTTCCGCACCCGCAGGAGCGCGACGCGTTGGGATTCTGAATCCGGAAGCCCGTGCCTGCGAGATCGTCGCAATAATCGACCGTGGAGCCGTTCAGGTATTGCAGGCTCTCCGCGTCCACGATCACTTTCACGCCCTCGCGTTCCGCGGCGAAATCGCCCGGCTGTTCGGCGTCGAGTGTCATCCCGTAGCTCATGCCGGCACATCCGCCGCGTTCGATGAAAATGCGGAGGCACTTTCCAGGTTCCCCTTTTTCCTCGATCATCGTGCGAAGGTGACGGGCAGCATTTTCAGTGAGTGTGAGCATGGCGAAAACATACTCCGGCCCGGAAAAAGCGGAAGGGGAAAACTCAGACGTCGAATCGATGCTTCACCATTACCTCGTCCCGATGATTCCGGCCGGTGAAATTCACCGCGACTTTTTGCCCGTCATCCTCGACTTCCACCCAGCCGAAGCAGCCTTCCTCCGAGCGCGGCGTGTAGTAGCCCTCGCTGTAAGGCCCGCCTTTGTAGCTTCCGCCCTGGTCGAGCGCAGAGCCGTGCAGGACGGGGATGCGGAGTGTGCCAGTGCCGGAGTAGTCGCTGTTCCGTCCGTCGTCCGCCGCCAGCATGTGGGCGTCGCCGCAAAGAATGCACAGGTTCCGGATTCCGATTTCCGCCATGAAAGCCGCCAGCTCGCGTCGTTCGGTCGAGTAGTTTTGCCACGCGTCTCCTTCCCCGGTCCCGATCCAAGGCACGCTGCTGGCCCAGAAAACAAGCGCGTTGTCCCTTGCCGCGGTGCGCAGTTCTTTCTTGAACCATTCTTTTTGCTCCGCGCCCATCATCGTCTTCGCGGCCCCGTCCGGTGTCTTTTCAGGTGAACGCATGCTCCGAAGATCGGTCATGATAAAGCGGACGCGGCCGATCGAAAACGCGTGGTATATAGCACCATCCATCCGTCCGTCCGGCAGTGAATCCACCGGCGCATATTCGCGGTAAATTTCACACGCCACACTCCGTCCGGGATTCCGGGCATCGCTTCCATTCGGCCCGAAATCATGATCGTCCCACACGTAGGCGAGCGGCACCGAGCGGTAGAGCGCCGACTGCGTGGACGACGACAGCACCGTATCCCATGCCGCCCGGTATTGCCGCGGATCGGGCCGCGAGATGTTCGCGTAGTGGAAGTCTCCCAAGTGTAAAAACACCGCCGGACGCCGTTGCAGGATCGTGGAAAAAACAGGCTGACGCGAGCCCGTGGCAGCGCACGAGGAGAAGGAGAAATTAAACGACCACGGCTGGCCGGCCGGTGCCATCGTGCGGATCACGCCTGCGGGAAAAGTGGACGGACGTCCCGCAATCTCCAGCGTGTAAACATATTCTGTGAGCGGCTCGAGACCGCTCACACGGAAGCGCGCGACATTCAGCGGCATCGGCTGCTGGTCTGGCAAGAAGTAGAGCGGGTCGCCGCCGGAAGCCTTTCGAACAGCCACCCGGCAATCCGTGCCCGCGGGCAGTTTCGCTTTTACGATCGCTCCGCCGTCCGTAACCGAACCAATCCACGTCGTAGGCCGCGCCCATGTGCGGGCCGGCGGCCGCATTTCAAAGCGAGGCGAGTCCTCCGCAGCCAGCGTCGAAGGCAAAGCGGCAGCCCCGAATCCCGCAGCAACACTGCGGACAAACTCACGGCGATGGATCGGCTCGGGCATGGTCACCCAACGTAGCAGGAAGGGGGCCGGATGGAAGCGCGGAGGCGCAAGTTGAGGCTTGCGAGGCCGGACGTACGGGGTGAAACATATGACCGTGGAAAAAAAAATCCGGGCAATCGCCGAAAAGCTAAAGTCGCTGCCGCACCTCGACGAAAGCGAGAGACTGCTGATCGCCCGCAGTCTGGCGGCAACGCCGGACGAACGCTGGCGGATGAGCCAGGCGTTTCTCCGCTCGCTCGGCTTATCGAAGCTCTCGGAGAGGCGAAAATTCGGTTTCAAGTCGCCGGCATGACCGCGGCGATTCTGCAGGGTGTTCCAGCGACGACGCTGGATGCCGACCTGTGGATCGACCTTCCTGAACGCCAATACATCCGCGTTCTCAACCTATGCACAAAACTCGGCGCGAAGGTGCTCGCAAACACGGTGGTCGCGCTACAGGACGATACGCTCGTCAATTTCCTCTATCGCGTTGATGGTGTCGCATCATTCGCCACCGAATCGCGCCGGGCTCTGGTGCTGGATTGGCTGGGCTTCCGTGTGAAAGTGCTGCCACTCGCGAAGGTCATCCAGAGCAAGGAATTTGTCGGCCGTCCGAAAGACCTGGCGCATCTTCCCTTGCTCCGGGACGTGCTTGCCGCGTCGGAAAAGATTGCTGGAGATTAGGCCAGCGACTTCGCTGCGTCCACCACGGCCTGCGCCGTGATGCCCAACACTTCCATCACCTTGTTTCCCGGAGCGCTCAGGCCGAAGCGATCGATGCCGATTACTTTGCCATCGAGCCCGACATACTTCCACCAGAGTGCAGAGACGCCCGCTTCGATCGCCACGCGGCGCCGGCACGAGGAAGGAAGCACTTCTTCGCGATACGCTGCGGACTGCTGGTCAAAGCGATAGAACGACGGCACGCTCACCACGCGCACTCCTTCGCCCAGCGTCTTCGCCGCGGCCACTGCATGCTGCACTTCGCTGCCCGATGAGAGCAGGATGGTTTTCAAAGCGCCCGTCTCCTTCACTAAAATATACGCGCCCTTTGCCACTCCCTCGCGGCGGGTTTGCGCGGACGCTTCGTTCAGCATCGGCACCGCCTGACGCGAGAGCGCCAGAAGTGTCGGCCCCGTCGTCCGCTGCATCGCGGCGGCGAAAGCACCCGCTGTTTCCTCCGGGTCGGCCGGGCGGATCACGTCGAGATTTGGAATCACTCGCAGACCACTCACCGTCTCCACCGGCTGATGCGTCGGACCGTCTTCGCCGACACCCACGCTGTCGTGCGTGAAAATGTAAATCGGAGCCAGCCCGCTCAGCGCCGCCAGTCGGATGCTGCCGCGGCAGTAATCCGCGAACACCAGGAACGTCGCACCGCTCGCGCGGAACAGCCCGTCGTATGCGATGCCGTTCATGATTCCCGCCATGCCGTGCTCGCGAATGCCGAACCGGATGTTGCGTCCCGAGCCGTTCTCCGGCGTGAAATCCTTGCTCGAATTAATGTAATTGAGCGTCGAGCCGTAAAGGTCCGCGCTGCCGCCGATGAGATTCGGCACCGCCTCGGCGATTGGCTGAAGCACGTCGCTCCCCGCCTTCCGCGTCGCGATTTTCGAGTCCGCCGCAAACGCCGGAATTTTCGCCAGCAAATCCGCCGGCACTTCGCCTTTCACCGCCGAAGCAAGCTGCGCCGCGAGCGCCGGATTCGCCTGCTCCCACGCCGCAAACGTCGCCTTCCACGCATCATACGCCGCCGCAAGCTTCGTCGCATGCTCCGCGAAATACGCCCGCGTCTCCGCGCTCACAAAGAAATGTTCCGTCGGCAGCCCGAGGCCTTTGCGCGCTGCGTCGATGAACTTCGCGCCGCCTTCGCCGTGCGCCTTCGCCGTGCCTGCGACCTCCGGGATTCCCTTGCCGATCAGCGTTCGCGCGATGATGAGCTGCGGTTTGCCCGTCGCCGATTTCGCCGCTTCAAAAGCACCCAGCACCGCCTCCAGATCATGCCCGTCCACCACCTGCACGCCCCAGCCGATTGCGCCAAACCGCTTCGCCGCATTCTCCGACTGCGAGGCAATCGCCATCGCGTCGAGAGTCACATCGTTCGAGTCGTAAAAAAGGATCAGATTATCGAGCTGGAAATGCCCCGCGAAAGCCACCGCCTCCATCGCCACGCCCTCCTGCATACATCCGTCGCCCGCGAGACAGACGATATGATTATCGAATACCGTATGCGCCGCTGTATTATACTTTGCCGCCGCCATTTTCTGTGAAACCGCATAGCCCACTGCGTTGCTGATTCCCTGTCCCAGCGGCCCCGTCGTCGCCTCCACACCCGCCGTCTCGTGAAATTCCGGATGCCCCGGCGTATGCGAGCCCAGCGCGCGGAACTTCTTCACCTGCTCATGGTCCACCGAAGCATACCCGCTCAGATGCAGCCACCCATACAGGAACATTGAGCCATGCCCCGCGCTCAGGATAAAGCGGTCGCGATTCAGCCATTTCGGGTCCGCCGGATTATGCGAAAGCGCCTCGCCGAAAAGTGCCGCCCCAATCTCGGCACATCCCAGCGGGAGTCCCAGATGACCACTGGAACAAGCGTGGACGGCATCCATGGCGAGTCCACGGGCTTCATTGGCGGCACGGAGTAGAGCAGTAGTATTGAGCATAAAAAAACGTCGGAATCGGAATTATAAAACGGCGCGGAGATTAAAGCCGGCACGCCATCCGTCAAGCGCGCAGCCCATTTTGAAAAGGCACCGGTTCTGTTTAAACGTGGATTACTGTTGAAGCGCATCAGCGCGGCGTGGCACGAGCGCCCCGCTCGTGATCGTGCCCTGGACGCCCCGTCCGGGTACCCCAAACGGCGGAAGCCGCACATCAATGAGCCCCGTGAAGTTGAAATGACCCCACACGCGGGACTCCGATGCGACGTTCGTCCCGCGCCCTCCGAGTGACACAACCAAACCCGAACCGCAATCCTTCCCGACAGCACCAACACTTCCCCTGAACGTCCGCAAAATTCTTCAAATACGCGCCACTTTACTATTGATACCCATTCAGAGGATGACATACACGTCACCGCAGCTTTCCAACCATGCCCACCAGCCTCCAGCCACGGGAGAAAACGCCCGAATCAACCGCCGCCGCCGACACCAGCTTCAGCAAACTCGAAGACGGCTCCGAACAAACCATCGCCAACGCCTGCGCCGCCATCCTCGCCCTCATCACCCCCGAAAACCGCCCCACCCTGGCCACCACCTACGGACTCACCCCCGCACTCGAAGAAACCGCCCAAGACCTCCTCGACGAATATGCCGCCCGAATCGGCGCCCCCCGCGACGCCCGAATCGCCTACCGCACCGCCGGCCAGCAAATCACCGAAGCCATAGCCGAAGCCCGCACCATCCTCTCCAAACGCCTCGACCCCCTCATGCGCCAATACACCCTCCCCACCGCCCCCCCCGCCCAACGCCAATACCAAGCCACCTACACCGCCGCCCGAATCATCATGGACCTAAAAGGCACCCGAAGGAAAAAAAAGCCCGCCGCCGGCGGCACAAACGGCGGAGGCATCTAAACAAAGCCCATCACGGTCAAACTCATGCGCCAATTCCGCGAATCCAACCCCGCCCTCTACCTCCTCTATAAAGAAGCCCGCGTCATCAACGACGCCGCAGGCGGCGGTGGTGGCAACTCACCGACACCCACGCCGACACCAACACCCACCCCAACACCCCCGCCACCACCAACCCCGACACCCACGCCGACACCAACGCCAACACCAACGCCAACACCAACGCCGACACCAACGCCATCACCGAAGCCCGCCAACTCCTAAAAAACCGCCTCGACCCCTTGATGCGCCAATTTAACAACACCGGCATCACCCCCGAAACCATCGCCAAACGCCTCTTCCACGAAGCCTACCAAACCGCCCGAATCATCGTCGATGCTCCGAGTAACAAGAAGAAGCCAGCCGATCAAGGCGCAGGCAGCGGGGTCTGAGTTCTTCAATACATTTAACATCTAGCCCGCACCACCATGCCCGCACCAAGACCCACAGAAACCCATTGGCAAATTTTTGGCCCGCTATCCGGCTCACCCAAGGAAACATATTCAGAGGCCGAAGTGGTCGCTATCCTCAGTCAGCCGGGAGACTCACGAAGTGTTTGCTTCCAGCTCTGCAGTTTCCCTGAAGCACTCAATCTTGCGTCGTTCAAGTCCTCTTCCGCGCTTGTATTTAGAGACTGTGAGTTTGCAGACGAGGTGAATCTTACGGATGCGCGCTTCGATAAGTCGCTTTCGTTTGAAGACTGCCTGTTCGTTCAAGGATTAGTGCTCCGCGGCGCGCACATCAAAGGGCTCTTATGCCTTGAAGGAAGTATCATTGGACCGCCAAAAACATATTTCGACGGAGAGGACATTGAGCGCCCACTTCACGAACCGCCACCTCATATTCGCTCGGCTCATTGGGATTGCCTATGCGTGGAAGGCCCGTTCAATTTGGTCCGCACCGCGATTTTTGGCTCAGTGGATCTCGGGCATGCCGAGATTCACGGCTCACTATTTATGCAGGGTGCCCGGATTGGCCTTGGTGAATTCGGTGGCCGCCTCTACCTTCGGCAATCACGAATCGATGGTGATTTAGAACTTAGTCCTTGGGTTTGGGAGCGTACACCGTGGCGATTGACTTGGAAGGGGCCTGAAAAGGGGGCTGTAGTTGGGGAGGCGGATGAAATTTGGAAAGCACATGTAATACGGTGGGTGGACCGAGTCTATAACTTTCATCTGGATATCCCGTACGATGTAAACAATACGCAAAAGGAAAAGCGACTCAAGACAGAACTAGATGAAGCGGTATGTACACTTTGGAAGAACTCATGCCCACCAGGAGCTCCAGCTCCTGCACAACGAACGGAAATTTTTGGTTCGCTGTCATTTGGAGCAAGTGAGATACAGGGGCGTGTGAATATCAGAGGAGCACACATCCATGAAGCTCTGCACGGTATTACAGCACACATCCACAATCGCATTCTCGCGGATTGTTGGATTCATCCAGATTTAATGAGGGAAACGGATACGGGGTTGACGATGGATAAGGATTGGTTTCGCACTATAATCGGCGAGCCTGAAATCCCTCCTTCATTTATAGTAAAACCGCAAGGCAAGCGAGCGCCTGCGCGGAATCGCGAAATGAGGGGTATCATTTTGGAAGATGCCGTTATTGACCATGCTGTATTGATGCAAGGGCTTCAGTGCGTTGGTGAACTGCGGATGAATAATATCCGAATCGGCGGAACGCTCGAACTCGGAGTATGGAAAGCAAAGCACAAATCCGGGAAAAAACCCTATTGCCGCACCACATTGGGGTTTCCAAGTAGTGATGCGGGAAGCGACTGCGCCTTGATCCAGATGAAGAACGCGCAGGTCGATGCGTCTGTCTTCCTTGATGGAGCGTGGATTGATGGCGATATCGACGCGAACCATTGTAAAATTGGTGCGAATCTGACCATGAGAGCTTCATGGGAGTCCGATTGGGAGAACGGGGTCCGCCAGATTCCTGAGGTTGCGAACACTAAGCACAAAGATCGGCTCTCCGCAGACGCCAAACCTGACAACGATAAAGGATGGGATTGCATCGATCTCTACGGCGCGGAATTATCGGGTAACGTAGATTTTTCGGGCGCTCGGATTTTCGGCGGGCTAAAGCTGAGCTATCTGAAACTAGGAGGGACTTTTATGCTGGGGCGCGACACACGCGATAGGACCGGGGCACCTCGTCCAGTCCGAGCAAAGATAGGATTTGGCAAGCAGGGAGATAGCATCCGACTCTACGGAGCAGAGATCGGAGGTAATGTGTGCATTGAAAGGGCTCTTCTCAAAGGATCGCTGATGATGAAGCTGGCAGAAGTTGGAGGAGCCTTGATTTGCGGACCTCCAGAACCAACACGAAGAAACAATGAGGTTCTTTCGGGAAAAAAGTGGTAAAACGAGCGATGGGAGAGAATAAGGAGGGGAACAGCGACCCCTGATGAGCTACGCTCAACCGGGGTGGCCGCACTGGAGAAAAAAACATGCAAGATTGGGAGCTATATCAAAC
>JANMGP010000201.1:0-94221 GCA_031374705.1 Verrucomicrobiaceae bacterium
CCGGTTTTTTTGAAGTGGTTGCGCAGGGCGGCGGCGAGTTGGAGGGTGAGTGCCTCCAAGGCGTCCTCGGCGGCGGCTTTTGCGTCGGTATCTCCGGAATTATCGGTATCCGCAGCGATGGCGAGGTCGCGCAGCCCGATATAAGATTGCTTCATGCGGGCAAAATCGGCGGCAAAGTCCAAAGGCGGCTGCCCTTGCCAGATGATGATGCTCTCTGGTTTTTCAACCATCTGGATATTGCCGTCCGATACAAACCCGTCGCTATAGGAGTTCCATGCTTCCCCTCCTCCCGCAGTATCGGGGCAGGCACAACCGATGTGGTTGGCGGTCAGTTCATGGAAGTTGGCGGGCATTGGGTCGTGCTTTTGATGACGTTCGGAACGGAATCGAAATCGCGGAAATTTGTCCGATAAAATATCGGCGAATCATGACCTGGTTTGTGATGCGTGGGCTCGCGGAAGGATTGTTTGCGCGACTCACTCGGCATTCTCCTTGCCTTTGCCTTTGCCCTTTTTCTTCGCAGCGCCACCGGTTGCGGTTCCGTCGTTCTTGGTCGGCATCGGAGCGTTCACTTCCTTGCGCCAGGCGACGAGGCGGGCGTGAAGTTCTTTCGCTTTGTCCGGCATGTCGGCGGTTAGGTTCTTCGTCTCGCCGATGTCCTCGCGGAGATTGTAGAGCTCGAGCTTTCCGTCTTCGAGAAACTCCATGAGTTTCCAGTCGCCCGCTTGAATCACGCTGACGGGCGTGGTGCGCCATAGGCCGGGGCCGGAACCGAGGTATCCGGGGAAGTGCTGGAAAATAGCGTCGCGATGGAGTTTCGAGGAAGGGTCGCGGAGAAGTTTCACAATGCTCTCGCCGTCGAGCACCTGGCGCGGTTTGGGCGCGGAGGCGAGTTCGAGGAAGGTCGGGAAAACATCAACGTGCGCGGTTGGCACGTCGCTCGTGGAGCCGGGCTTCGTCACGCCCGGCCAGCGGACGATGAACGGCTCGCGGGTGCCGCCTTCGTAGAGGCTGCCTTTGCCGCTACGGAGCGGGGTGTTGTCGGTGATGCCGCCGCCGTCTTCGTCGTCGGGTGTTTGCTTCTTGGCCTTGCTCTCCTTGCCCGGCTCGCGGATGAGGCCGTCGGGACGGTCGTAACCGCCGACGCCGCCGTTGTCGCTGGTGAAGATGAGCACGGTGTTGTCGGCGAGTTTCAAATCATCGAGCGTCTTCATCACGCGGCCCACGCTTTCATCCACGCTGGCGATCATCGCGGCGTAGGTCGGATTATTGTGACCACCGACGCCGGGCTTCGGTTTGAACTTCGCGACAAGATCGGCCTTCGCTTGATGCGGCGAGTGCACCCCGAAATGCGGGAGGTAGAGGAAGAACGGTTCGTCCTTGTGGCGTGTGATGAAGTCCACCGCCTTGTCGGTGAGAAAGTCGGCGAGGTATTCCCCCTTGGGATACTCGGTCTTCGGATTCGTGGCGAAATTGAAGTGGACGCCCGCGCTCACGATCGCTTCGTCGAAGCCGCGCTTGCCCGGATGAAACTCGCCCCGTTCGCCAATGTGCCATTTGCCAAACATCCCCGTCGCGTAACCGCCGGCCTTGAGCTGCTTCGCAATGATATCGCGGTCGAGCGGGAGTTCGGTGACGTTGTCCACGGGCCGAAGCGGACGCGAACTCCAGTCAAATCGACCGATGCCACCGACGGTGTAAACGCCCGTGCGCGCCCCGTATTGCCCGCTCAACAAAGCCGCGCGAGTCGGCGTGCAGTTTTGGCAATGGTGATGGCTCAGGAGCTTCATGCCCTGCGCCGCGAGCCGGTCAATATTCGGCGTCTCGTAGTATTTGCTGCCGTAGGTCGCCGTGTCGGTCCACCCGAGATCATCGGCCATGATGAAGACGATGTTCGGCTTGGCGGCAGCGTGAAACGCGGCCAGCGGTGCAAGAGCGAGGATCAGGAGTTTGTATTTCATAAAGGTGTGAACAATCGAACGGGCGGGAGTCTTCGCACGCCGCGAAACTACCAACCACGCCCGAGGTAACAGCGCGACACCGGGATTCTTGACACAAATTTCGCCAGTTCCCCGCCCATCCATGAATGAGCACTCTCCACTACGGCGTCGCCGTGATCTTTGCCAGCCATTGACGTGCGAGGTCGCGGGCGGGGCTGGGGCGGAGGAGCCAGGCGTCGTTGTGATTGCGGAAGCCGGTGCTCGTGAATGTAAGGTTCGCGTCGGGTAGGAGGGGCTTGAGGTAATTCTCGGTCTCGCTCGCGTTTGCATCCTCGCCGCAGATGAACTGCGGGCGGTTGCCGAGCCGTTTCAGGCGCGTGAGCGCGGAGGCGCGGTCGGAGTCGGGATAGGGCCACGGGCGAACTCCGTCGTAGTGGCTGTAGGCGAAGAATCCGCGCCATAGCTTCGCCGTCTCGTCGTCGTGCAGGCCGAGGAAATTGCAGGCGATGGCACCGCGTGAGAAGCCGCAGAGAACGACGCGCGCAGCGTCGCCACCGAATTCGCGGCACACCTCACGCACGGCTTCGCGACAATACTTCAGCGTGGGCTGCGGGTCGCGGTTCGTCGGGTCACCCCACCATGTCAGTGCGAGGTCGTCGCCCGCTGCGTTGAGATACGGGACGCAGAGCCAGATGAACCCGCGTCCCGCGGAGAGACCGTAGCCAAGATTGCTGCCCTCGGGCCGGCCGTTGCTGATGTCGCCGAACTGATTTTTGAATCCGCCGTTGCCCGCAAACTCAACGAGCACGGGCAGCTTCGCGTCCGGCTTCCAGTCAGTCGGGAGATAGAGCACGTGGTAAACCGATGTGCCCGCCCATGCGCCAAGCGTTTGCTTCACCCGCTGGCCAGCAGCGGGTGGCGCTGCGGTCAACGCAGGGACTGTAAGGTCCGCTGGCACGCTCCGGATATCCGGCAATTCGGCGGCGGGGAGCCGAATTGCCGCGAGCAGCAGGGCGACGATGAATGACAGGAAACCCTTCATCGGGAAATACGCGGGGTGCGGCATCGCCGGCTATTCGCCGATGACGCCGAGATCGGCGACGGTGGAGTAAAAACTGCCGTCCACTTCGCCTGCGGGCAAAGCCACGTTGTCTTCCGAATGCCCCTTCGCGAAAAAAAGCCCTGCCCGTTTCCGCTCTCGTAGGAATAGTCAAAGGCGTTGTCGAGCGACCTGCCGTCCACATGCCACTTTCCGGAACGATACGAGCAATAGCCGGGCGTCTGCAAAAACACCGGCAGCAACTGCGCCCAGCGCGGGCGCACTCCCGAAGTGCCGCCGACTCCGGCGCCCTGCGGCAATTTCAATTCCGAGATCTTGTCGCGGCGCACCGCCTGCGGAAAGTAGCCGGTGAGAATCGTGGCCCGCGAGGACGAGCAGCGCGCGGTGTTGTAAGACTGAGTGAAGCGCAATCCGTCCGCTGCAAGGCGGTCGAGATTCGGCGTCTTGATTTCACCGCCGTAGCAACCGACGTCGGAAAATCCGAGGTCGTCGGCGACGATGAAGCGGATCTTGGGCTTTGCTTTCTCAGCAGCGTTGAGGGCGCCGACCAACATCAGCAATGGGAGGGCGAGGCGAAGAAGAAACCGGTATTTCATGAATGGACACCTGCAAGCGCGCGAGTTTTCGCATCGCGAAAGCCGACACTGCAGCCGACGCAACAGCGCGAAGTCAGTATTCCGGACAGGAAAATCACCGCCCCGCAATCACACATTCCATCAATGACTGCCTTCGCCATTTACAAACTCACGGCTTCGGCATCGCGCTGCATCACATCGCGCTCCTCAACTCCCAAGCCGTGGAAGGTCTCAACCTTCCTGATTGTTCTGGTCTTCCATCTTTCGCAAAATGTCACTGCGATCCTCGACTTCATCCCACACTTCGCTGGAGACGTAAATCGGTGCGCCTTGCTGGATGGCGAGGGCGATGCTGTCGCTGGGGCGTCCGTCGAGTTCGATGATTTTGCGCGCGTGGAGTTCGTTTTCTGCGCTGATGATGAGTCGCGCGAAATACGTTTCGCTCTTCATGTCGTTGATAATCACGCGCTCCACTTTCGCTCCCAGTGCGGTCATGAGGTGTCCCATGAGATCATGTGTGAGCGGGCGTTCCTTCGGCGTTTTATTGATGAACATCGCGATGGCTGCGCCGACGCCTTCGTCCACGTAAATGACAAAAACCTTTTGCTCCGTGCCGACAAAGACCGCGCGACCGTTGTTATACGGCAGAATGGCGCGGACGGTGACCGGAATGACCTGTTTACTCATGCGCTGCACGCTACGGAGACCGGAGGAAATTGCGAGCCCGACTTGATTACCGGCGATCTTTTCCAATCTGCGCGTCCGGTTTTGACAATCGTGCGGAAGCAACGCTTCATCGCCGCGAACCAATGAAAAGCGCCATCACCATCTGCCTCGTCCCGGAAGCCAAGCTCGGTCCTTTTGTATTTCACGACGGTCTCGCCGAAGGATGCGCCCGCGCAGCGAAGCACGGCTTTGACGCCGTGGAGATTTTCCCGCCCGCAGCGAACGCGGTCGATATTGCGGACCTGCAGTCGCTGCTCGATCATCACGGATTGAAAGTCGCCGCCGTCGGGACTGGTGCCGGGTGGGTGTTGCACAAGTATTCACTTACTTCGCCCGATGCTGAAAACCGGGCGAAAGCGCGCGACTTTATCCATGCGATCATCGACCTCGCAGGCGGCTTCGGAGCGCCTGCAATTCTCGGCTCCATGCAAGGGCGCTGTGATGCGCCGGCCACGCGCGAGGAATCGCTCGGCTGGCTGGCCGAAGGGCTGGAAGACTTCGGCGAGCAGGCCGCCCAGCACCATGTGCCGTTCCTCTACGAAGCGCTCAATCGCTATGAAACGAACCTCTTCAACCGCCAGGGCGACGCCGCCAATTTCCTCCGCTCGCTGCGCACCCGAAATGTCCGACTCCTGTGCGATCTCTTCCATATGGCTATCGAAGAGGCCGACCTAGCCGCCACGCTCGAAGTCTGCGGTCCGCTCGTCGGCCACATCCACTTCGCCGACTCAAACCGTCGCGCCATCGGCGACGGCCACACCCCGCCGGAGCCGATCGCGGAGGCATTGCGCGCCATTGGCTACACAGGCTACCTCTCCGCCGAAATCCTCCCGCTCCCCGACCCCGACACCGCTGCAAGAAAGACCATCGAGAGCTTCCGCGCGGTCGCGCGACAGGCTGGATTCCGCACATAAACGTCGCGGCTCCTCCGGTGCTGTAATCACTCAGGAACACGCTTGGCGTAGCGTGCTGGATTGCCGGCCACGATGGTGCCGGGCGGGACGTCCTTCGTAACGACTGCGCCGGCGGCGACGACGGAATTATCGCCAATGGTCACGCCTTTGAGGACGATGGCGTTCATTCCGATCCAGACGTTATTCCCGATTCTCACCGGGCGTGAGCGGACAGCTTCGAGCGGGCGTTCGGGTTTGTTATCATAATATGGAGCGAGGGCTTCGGCGTCGATGCGGCGCTGGGCGGCACCGACGGGGTGAAAGTCGCTGTCCGCAATCCCGACGCCCCAGGAAATGAGGCAGTGCGAGCCAATTTCGACGCTGGTATCGCAGGTGATCAGGGCACCGACGAGAAGAGTGAAGTCGCCGATGGTGACGCGGGCATCGCCGCTGACGGCGAACTGGCACGCGGCATAGACGCTGACGTGATTACCAATTTCCACGGCGGGCTGGCGTTTACCTTTGAAGTGCAAAAAACACTGCGCGCTCTCGCAGTAAAAGCCGTCGCCCCATGTGATATTCTCCGGAATGCGGCGCGGTGACCAGTCGTGCTCTACGGTGCGGTCGGTTCGGACGTTGGACATGAGCGATTAGATTGCTGGAATCTGGAAAACAGAAAGCGGAAAAAGTATCCCGCCATTCGACAACTCCATTCCCAAATTTGAAAAAGAACCCGCGTTATCGTCAAAACATTGAAAAACATGCTTGCGCATCGGATTCGAGCCGCTACGTTCCGGCCCTCTTTTCCAAAAATATATGTCGCAGCACCGCAGTCTTAAAGGTTCCAGCACCATCGCAGCCAAACGCAACGTCTTGAAGCGCTTTGAGCGCGTCGAAGTCCTCAAGCGCCGCAATCAGTGGAAGGTCGGCGACCGGGTCATCGGCCTGCGCAAGACAAAGCCGGACGCGTAGTCCGCATCAGTTTTCTGGTTTGTTGTTTCTGTGAAGCCGCCGGGACAGGAGTTCCCGGCGGCTTCATTTTTTGTCGCACAGCCGCATCGTATCCTTCAGCCCATTAAAAGAACGCTTGCCCCCAGAGGCCACGAAGCATTCATTAGTAGTCCATTCAGTTATCGTTCCATGACGAAATCATTCATTGCTCTTACCATTCTTTCCACCGCCGTGTTTGCCCAGGATCCTGCTCCGAAGATCGACATCTCGAAGTTCCCGCAGCAGACGCAGGTCGTGGACGATGTGGTGGTGCCGATTCCCAGCGAGATCTTCAGCGTACTGGATAAACTCGGGAAGCCGAATTGGACCGCAGTTTTACGCGCACCGCAGGGAGTCGCAAAGCCGTTTGGCCCGCAGTCGCAGACAGCGCTCCGGATGGGAGCGATTATCGCGGAAGGATTCATCGCCGTAGAGGCGGAGAACGCTGCAGCCGTAAAGGACATCGGCAAGAGCGTACTGGAACTCGCCAAGGCACTGAGCGTAGAAAAGGAAGTCTCGCGGCGCGCCAATGCAATCATTACCGCCGCCGACCAGAAAGACTGGAAACTAGTCCGCCGGGAACTCGACGGGGCGCTCGGCGAAGTCCGCGGCGCGATGAAGGCGCTGGGCTCCGCTCAACTCTCCGACCTCGTGAGCCTCGGCGGCTGGCTCCGCGGCACCGAAGCCCTATGCGAGGTGGTGGAAAAAAACTACAGCAAGGACGGCGCGGATCTCCTTCGCCAGCAAATGCTGCTCTCGTTTTTTCAAAACAAACTGAAGGCAATCAGTGCCCGGAAACCGGTGAGCCCGCTGGTCCCGAAGATTCAGTCCGGGTTGACGGCGATCCAGCCGCTAATCGGTCTCGCCCCCGACGCAGACATCTCGGTGAAATCCGTGAAAGAAATCGGCGGCATCGCTGCCGGATTGATCAAAACAATTCAAACCAAGTGAGTCACTCTCATCAGACTGTGAAGCGTTCCATCTTCAAACTTTTTCTCATCCTCGCACTCGCGCTCGCGCCTGTCCATGCGACCGTGGACGACGCGCTTTCATACGCGCTCGAGGCTGCCACCCCGTACGTGAAAGAGGGCTTCACCGTCCGCGAAGACTGGTGGGCCGGCGACCTCCCGGAAAAGAAACCCAAGGCGATTGTGCATCAGCTTTTCAAAGGGAACCAGTATTGGTTCTGGATGGGCACCGACGTCGCCAAGGCAAAAATCACGGTGCACGTTTACGACGCCGATGGAAATCTTTGCGAAGTCGAAGCCTGGTCCAAGGGACGCTTCGCAGGGGCGCGGGTTATTCCGAAGAAAACCGGCACCTATTACCTCATCGTCGAAGTTGAGAAATCGGAACGCGAACGGACCCACTGGGCGCTGGCATACGGCTTCCGCTGAGCAAATCCACCTACCCCGAACCATTCGTCTATGCCTGATTCCGCACCGTTTCATTGACGGATGGGCGGACATCGGCAATTCGGAAATCCGGTCGTCCGGACACCTGCCCGCAGTTCGCGACTGGCTGGCCGTGCCGACCACCCACACCCTTGAATAATCAACTTTTTCTTTATGGAACATACTTTTGAATTTGAAAGCGCCCGAACGCTCGGGTCGCTATTTCTGAATGATCTCGGCAATCTGCAGATCATCGAACGCACTCTGGGAGTTCGCATCACCACGCGGGAAGGCTGGCTTCGCGTCGAAGGCGACGCGCCCGCAGTCGAGCAAGTCGGGGAAATCTTCCGTCAGCTCAACGATGCGCAAAAAAGCGGGCTCACCATCCGCAAGTTCGAGTTTAACTACGCGCTCCGCTCCGTACAGGAAGCCGACGCGCCATCGCTTGACGCACTCGTAGTCACGAAGATCCAGTGCTCCGCAAAACGCCCGCCGATCGTGCCAAAGACGGCGGTCCAACGCGCATACATCCAGGCGATCCAGCAGCACGACATGACTTTCGGAATCGGCCCGGCCGGCACCGGAAAAACATACCTTGCCATGGCGATGGCGGTCTCCGCTTTGAAAAAGGAGGAGGTCCATCGCATCATTCTCACCCGCCCCGCGGTCGAAGCGGGCGAGGCGCTCGGATTTTTGCCGGGCGACTTGAAGGAGAAGATCATGCCCTACCTGCGGCCTTTGTATGATGCGCTTCACGACATGATCGACGCCGAGGACATGCAGCGCCTGTTTGAGCGCGGCGTCATCGAAGTCGCACCTCTTGCCTACATGCGCGGACGCACGCTCAATCACGCATTTGTCGTCCTCGACGAGGCGCAAAATACGACTACGGAGCAGATGTTCATGTTCCTCACGCGACTTGGCGCAGACAGCAAGGCCGTTATCACCGGCGACCCGACGCAGATCGATCTGCCCGGCAACAAACGCAGCGGACTTGTCGAAGCCCTAACCGCATTGCGCGGTCTCGAAGGCATCAACTTCACGAACTTCAGCGAACGCGATGTGATCCGCCACGAACTGGTGCAGCGCATCGTGAAAGCCTATCGCACGCACCGCGCGTTGTAGCCGCGCTACTCGAACCGAATCCGCGCGCTGCGACCGTGCGCGTCGAGGCCTTCGATCTTGCTGAACTGCTCGATTGTTCCGACCGACTTTTGCAGCGATGCGCGGTCCAGTCGCACGATGCTCGTCCGGCGCTGAAACATGTCAGCCATGAGGCCGGGAAACGATTTTCCCGCGCCGCCTGTAGGCAGAGTGTGACTCGGCCCCGCCACAAAATCGCCCGCGGCAACCGGAGACCATCCTCCGAGAAAAATCGCGCCGCTCGTGCGGATTTCCTTCGCGAGAGCGTCCTCGTTTTTCGCGACGATCGAGATGTGCTCCGGGGCGAAGTCGTTTGCGATGGCGACGCCGTCGGCAATTTTCTTCACGAGAATGAGCGCGGCATTTTGCTCCAACACTTCCGTGAGGTACTCGCGCCGACTGAGAGTGGCAGCCTGTTTGAAGATGGCTTTTTCAACCGCAGCGAGCAGTTTCGCGCTGTCCGTGACGAAAAGTATACTGCTCCCGTGACCGTGCTCGGCTTGCGCCAGCAGGTCCGCTGCGACCCAGGCGGCGTTTGCGGAACTGTCGGCGAGCACGAGGATTTCGGACGGACCGGGGAGCAAATCAATCGCGACCTGGCCGAAAGCCTGCCGCTTTGCCTCGACAACCCACGGACTCCCCGGTCCGAATATCTTTTGTACGGGCCGGATGGTCGCGGTGCCGTATGCCATCGCCGCAACAGCCTGCGCACCGCCGACTCGATAGATTTCCGTCGCACCAGCTTTTCGGAGTGCGAAGAGGAGAGCTGGATTGACCGAGCCATCCTTGCCGCAAGGCGTGGTCGCGACGATTTCCGGGCACCCGGCGGCGCGGGCGACGGTGACCGTCATGATGGCCGTGGAGACGAGCGGAGCCGTCCCTCCCGGCACATAAACCCCCACTCGCTGAAAGGGATCGAACCGCTCCCCCACCCTTGCACCCTGGGCGTTACGACCGGACCACGACTTGCGCATGCTCTTTTTTGCAAATGCGAACACATTGCGGTCGGATGCCGCGATTGCGCGTCGCGTCGCGATGTCCACGCTGGCAGCCTCGCTCACAGCCAGTTGCGCAGCCTTTAATTTCGGACCGCCAAATTTCTCCGTAAACTCCAGAAGCGCAGCGTCCCCATCCTTTCGAATCGCTGCAATAATGTCGGCTACGGTGGTGCGCACCTCGTCTGTCGGCTCCGCATGACGTTTCAGCGCGCTAAGAGCCTCGGAAAATCCGGTTTGGTCGTGACGTAATACTTTCATGTAGAATCAGGACAGTTACGCACGCCGGGGGAACTTGGAAAGACTGGGATTCACTTTGGCGGAAGCCTTGACGATTCTCCCCCCGCCCCACTACCTTGCGCGCCTTATGCGAAAGCGTGTGCTCTTTCTGGCTCTGCCAATTTTTCTCGTCCAATTTCCGACGCCTGTCGAGGCGGTGGATATTTTTGGGCTCAAGCTGTTCGAAAAGAAAAAGGCTGCTTCCGTCCCAACGCCTACATCGGCGGATGAAGCCGCGGCGAAAAGCGATGCCAGCCGGGTGGATGCCCTCGTCGCCAGCAAAGATCTAGGCGGTGCTCTGAAGCTTGCGCGCTCCATCGTCGCGCAGCGCGGACTCACCTCCGCCGCAGCGCGCGCCCAGTTTCAGATCGGGCGAATCCTCGAGCAGCAGGAAAAATACGAGGATGCCTTCAAGGCCTATTCCGACTACCTCACCAACTATCCCCGCGGCGGCGACTTTGACTCAGTGGTGAAGGCGCAGTTTGACCTCGCAAAAATGTATATGGAGGGCCGCAAAAAGAAGGTCCTCGGCGTCACGATTTCCACGAGCTATGGGAAGGCCGAGACGATGTTTGCGGAGATCGTTCAAAAGGCTCCGTTCCACCGGCTCGCCCCCATCGCTCAGTTTAACAAAGGGCAGGTTTTGGAGCGTGCCGGCAAGCCTTCCGAGGCGCTCGCAGCGTATCAGGAACTCGTCGTCCGCTACCCCGGCGACGCCATCGCTGATGATGCGCAGTATCAAATCGGCTACGTGCAACTTCAGGAAACCCAGCGCGGTTCCTACGATCAAAATGCCCGCCAGCGTGCAAAGGAAGCGTTTGAGGATTTCGCCGCCCGCTACCCGAACAGCGAAAAGGTCGCGCAAGCCCGGCAAAACGTAAAATCGTTATCCTCAAACGATGTCGGCGGTGCGCTCGACGCGGCCCGTTTTTACGACCGCGCGAAGCAGTATCGCGCGGCGGCGATCTACTACAACGACGTCATCCGGCAATCGCCCGGCAGTCCAGAAAGCCAGATCGCCAGCAAGCGCATCAACGAACTGAAGGGCATCGTCGGAGCGGACGCATTGCGCGCTCCGAGCAAGGCTCTTACAGGCGCAGACGCGTTTGCCCGCAGGCAGGCCCAGTCTCGCGTCGATGTCGCTTCCCGTCCGGATTTCGCCGGACCTGCCGTCAACCTTCCACCGCTGCCCGGGGGCGTGAATTCGGGAATGCGTATCCCCGTCGGACCAGCCGTGGAGCCGGCGCTGCCGACTGGCGACCCGCTTCAAGGAGGAGCGGGCCTTATCCCCGCGCAAGACCTCCCGCCCATCCCGGAGCCAAAGCCCGTGGAGAAACCGGCAAGCGACGGAGCGCCAGCGACCGGCGAAACTCCCCTTCCCTCGCCGGATGCCCCGGAAGCAACTCCCGCCGAGCCTTCAGCACCGAAGACGAAAAAGCCGAAGAGCAAGAAATGAGACTGCTCGCCGCCCTACTTGCCGTGTGCTTTGCCGGGTGCGCTGGGTACACTGTCGGCCCGATCAAGCCGACTCCGATGAAGCAAGTGCAACGGATCGCAGTCCGCAACTGGAAGAACGATACCCTTGAGCCGCGCATGGAAGTGCTCATCGCGACGATGATCATCAAGCAACTCCAGCAGGACGGCACTTACCAGATCACCGACGAATCACGCGCAGATGCCGTCCTCGATGGCACGCTGCTCAGCATTGATCGCCGCCCCGTCCGCTCGCTACGCGGCAACATTCTACAGACTCGCGAATACCAGCTCACGCTTCGTGGACGCTTCGTCCTCACGGAAAAATCGACCGGCCGCCTCATCGACCAACGAAACGTCAACGGCGTCACGAGCTTTTTCGTCACGGGCCAGAACCTCGTCGCCGCGGACAGTAATCAGGATGAGCGCCAGGCCATCCCGTACGCGGTCGAGGATCTCGCCACACGCCTCACCAGCACCATCAGCGAAGGCTGGTAGGCTGTCCTCCGCCTGAACTCATGCTGACGCTTGTCGCCACACCGATTGGCAATCTCGGCGACATCACGCTGCGCGCGCTGGAGGCGCTCAAAGGTGCGGACGTCATCGCTTGCGAAGACACCCGCCACTCGCTCAACCTTCTCCGGCATTTCTCGATCGAGAAACCGCTCGTCAGCTACCACGAACACAACGAAGCCCGCCGGACCGCCGAGCTCATCGAGCAGCTCGCCGCCGGGAAAAAAGTCGCGCTCATCACCGATGCCGGCATGCCCGGAATCAGTGACCCCGGACACCGGCTGCTGCGCGCCTGCCAGCAGCGGGGCGTTCCCTACACGGTCCTGCCGGGCGCGAGTGCCGTGCTCACAGGGCTCATCGGCTCAGGCTTTGAAGCCGGGCAGTTTTTCTACGGCGGTTTCCTGCCGGTGAAAAGCGGCGGGCGCGAGCGCGATCTCCGCATTGCTGCGGAGCGCGCCGAGACGAGCGTCTTTTTCGAGTCCCCTCACCGCCTGTTGAAAACGCTCGCCGCCGCCGTCCCGATTTTCGGCCAGCGCCCCATCTGCGTCGCACGGGAGCTGACGAAGACCTACGAAGAATTCCGCCGCGGGAGCGCGGCAGAACTGCTCGCCCACTTCACCGCGCGGCCGCCGAAGGGTGAAATTGTGCTGATTATTTCCGGCACCGACGAGCGCCTCCCATCGGCGGTTCCCGCCGTCGGAGACAAATAATACACCAACTGCGAATTCCCCGAGTCAGCCGACTACTTCGGCAGAAGCTCGCTGACCATCGCCTTCTCTTCCTTGAGTTCGGTCAGGGTCGCGTCGATTTTTGTGCGGCTGAACGGGCTCAGGTTGAGGTCGGGGACGATTTCCCACTTGGTCTCGCTGACTGTGCGAATCGGGAAGCTCGTCATGAGTCCCTTTTCGCAACCGTATTCGCCGCCCGAGCAGACTGCCACGCTGTGCCAGTCACCCCATGTGGTGCGAGTGGTGAGTGAGCGGACGGTATCGACCACGGCGTTGGCCGCGCTTGCCGCGCTGCTGAGGCCGCGCGCTGCGATGATCGCCGCGCCGCGCTGTTGCACGGTTTTCAGGAAGTCGCCCTGCAGCCACGCTTCGTCCTTGATGACTGCAGTCGCGGCCTGCTTGCTGATTTTCGCGTTGGCGAAATCGGGATACATGGTCGCGCTGTGGTTGCCCCAGATTGCGAGATTGCTCACATCCGTCACGTCCACGCCGGCCTTTTTCGCGAGCTGCGATTTGGCGCGGTTTTCGTCGAGGCGGGTCATTGCGAACCAGCGGTCCGACGGCACACCCTTCGCGTTGTTCATCGCGATCAGGCAGTTCGTGTTGCAGGGGTTTCCCTCGACGAGCACGCGAACGTCCTGCGCGGCGTTCTTCTCGATCGCCTGGCCCTGGCCGGTGAAGATCTTGCCGTTGATGCCGAGCAAATCCTTGCGCTCCATACCCGCCTTGCGCGGCACGCTGCCGACGAGCAACGCCCAGTTCACACCCTTGAATCCTTCTGCCAGGTCGCCCGTGGGGACGATGCTTTTCAGCAGCGGAAAAGCGCAGTCGTCCAGCTCCATCACCACGCCACCGAGCGCGGCCTGCACTTTTTCATCGGGAATCTCCACGAGGTGCAAAATGACCGGCTGGTCCGGGCCGAACATGGCTCCGGAAGCGATGCGGAAAAGAAGGGAGTAGCCGATTTGACCAGCGGCTCCGGTGACTGCGACACGAATTGGATTTTTCATAGGATAGTATTTTAGAAATCGGGCGCGCAGGGGAGCATGTCACAGCCCGCGTGGCAAGCAGCACGCGATGCGACTTTTGAACAGGGCATGATCAAAAGCGAAACGGGGCGAGGTCGCGAGAGCAAAAAAGTAGCCCGCGAGTCCCTTCGCGGCCGTGCTACCCCCGCGAAGCGGCACGAATCATAGAGGTGTCGCTTCGCGAGTGATGTGAAGCCGCGACGGGACTCGCGGGCTACTTTCTCCGGCGCGCGATGACTTCGTTGGAATATTGCGTCTTCACCACCGAGCTCGCCGGGGCGATTCCGCGCCAGACGGTGCCGGGATAGATGACCGTATCGCGGCCGACGATGGTGCCGGGGTTCAGGACGGAGTTGCAGCCGACTTCGACGCGGTCGCCGAGCAGTGCGCCGAATTTCTTCAGCCCCGTGGGCATCAGTCCGGTGGGCGTTGAGATGATGATCTCGCTGTGGTCGAGCTTCACATTGCTGAGCACGACGCCCGCGCCGACGTGGGCTTTGTAGCCGAGGATGCTGTCGCCGATGTAGTTGAAATGCGGGATCTGCGCTTCGTCGAAAACGATGCAGTTTTTCAGCTCGCACGAGTTCCCGATGACGCAGCCGCTGCCGATAATCACGTTCTCCCGGATGTATGCGCCGTTGCGGATCTCGCATCCTTCGCCGATCCATGCGGGGCCTTTGATCATCGCACCCTGTTCGACGACGGTCCCCTTCCCCACAAACACCGCGCCGCTGATGAACGGCTTGCCCACGAGCCGTCCGAGAATCTGGGGCTTCAGGCGGAATTGCAGGTAACTGGGGATCTGCTTGAGGGCGTCCCATGCGTTGACCGCCTGGTCAAAAAGCATGCGGTGCTCGGAGCGGTTTAAGTCCAGAAAATCGGAAGGCGGGAAAGTCATCATGTCTCTATTTGGGTGAAAGTTTCGCGCCGTCCTTGCTGTCCTTCACGACCCAGCCGAGCGCGGCGATGGCATCGCGCAGGCGGTCGGATTCCGCCCAGTTCTTCGCGGCGCGGGCGGCCTGACGCTCGGCGACGAGCGCGGTGACTTCCGCAGGGATCGCCACGGCATCCGCCTCAAAGCGGAGCACGGAATTAATGCGCTGCCACGCTGCCTGCAATGCCGCCGCTGCTCCGGCGTCGAGCGTTCCGGCGTCGAGCGCGCGGTTGCTGTCGCGGATGAGGTCAAAGACCTGGCCCATCGCCCCCGAGATATTCAGGTCGTCGTCGAGCGCGGTGAAAAATCCCTCCACCAGCGCGGACATTTCGGGCGGCAGCGTCCCCGCGGGGCCCGCCGCTTTTTCGGAAAGCCGGCGCGCCCATTCGTCGATGCGGCCCAGCGCCGCGCGCGCTCCGGGAAGTCCTTCATCGAGCGTGAAATTGAGCGGCAGGCGGTAGTTCACCGTGATGAGCGCGTAGCGAATCTCGCGGCCCGTCCAGCCTTTCTCCAGCAAGTCGCGCAGCGTGTAGAAATTCCCCGCCGACTTCGACATCTTCTGCCCGTCCACCATGAGGTGCGCGCAGTGCAGCCACGTGCTCACGAACTTCTTGCCCGTGCAGCACTCGGTCTGCGCGATTTCCGCTTCGTGATGCGGGAAAATATTGTCCACCCCTCCGCAGTGGATGTCCAGTTGGTCGCCCAGAAGCGCCGTCGCCATCGCGCTGCACTCGATGTGCCAGCCGGGGCGGCCCGGGCCCCACGGTGAATCCCAGCGCACATCCCCGTCCGCCTCATCCCACGCCTTCCACAGCGCGAAATCCCCCACGCTCTCCTTCTCGTATTCGTCGTTCGCGATGCGGCCGCTCGGGCGCAGCTCGTCCAGGTTCAAATGCGCCAGCTTCCCGTAGTCCGGGAATTTCCCGATGCGGAAATAAAGCGAGCGGTCCTCGGCCTGATACGCGATCCCCTTCTGCTCCAGGTCGCGAATCATCTCGATCATCCGCTCCACGTAGTCCGTCGCCGCTGGAAAAGCCTGCGCCCGCTTGATGCGCAGCGTGTCGAGGTCCGTGAAAAACGCGTCCTTAAACGTCTTCGTAAAATCCGCCAGCCGCACGCCGAGATTCCGGCAGCCGCGGATCGTCTTGTCGTCCACATCCGTGAGATTCATCACGCGATGCACGTCATACCCGCGCGCTTCGAGATGCCGCTGAAGCAGGTCCTCAAACACGTAGGCGCGGAAATTGCCGATGTGGGCGTAATTATAGACCGTGGGTCCGCACGTATAGAGCTTCACCAGCCGCCCCTCGGGATCGAGCGGGCGAAACGTCTCCAACTGTCGCGTGTAAGTGTCAAAAAACTGAACGGCCATGTCTTCCCCACTGCATTGCCCGAAGGACGCCGTCCAACGCGAGAAAAATGTCCGACACCCCACTGAAAGAACCGGATTGGTTCAACCCCTGACGACACCGGGGCTTCGCTCGGATGCCCTCAGAAAAGGTTTAGGCCACATCGTCGTCATGTCTTGGTCTGAATCCAACCCTCGAAATCTTTGGGCCACTTGCCACTCATCTTCGTCGCGCCCTCGAAATAATAAACGCGATAGTGATTTCTGAAGCCACGAATCCTCAGAATCCGTCGTCCATGCTTCCTGAAGAAAATCCGTATCTCTAACCGGTGAGCAAAATCCATGAGCGGATAAAAGATAATGAACCCAATCCCGAATGCAGGCCAAAGTGAGCCGGCATCCCAAGCGAAAAAGCCCGGACGGAAGGTGCCGACGTACCAGAACAACGCCACGCCGATTGCAACGGAGAGAACTCCGATGAGTAGCACAAGAATACATCCTAGCGGCTGACGAATCATGGCGCGTGTTAGAAACTACTTTGAGTGCGTCTCAATGTGTGGCTCATCCGAGCAGAAGGGCGTGCTGAACTCGTCCAGATGCGTCGCAGAAAAGAACTCCAGCGAACTGGCCTTCGAATGTGTAATGCCAAACGGATGCTGACGAATGAAACCACTGCCGCTGCTCGTCGCGCTCCGCCGAGGAATACTCGCGCCCATGGGCACCACTGATGCGCTCGACCGCTGCGAATGTTCGGAGGCGCTGCGGCGGAGTAGTGGACTCGCAGAAGCGGTCGAATGCTGAACGCTCTGCTTGATGCTCGACGAGAGAAGCGACTCCATCGGCAACGACGCGCCACGGCGGGGTAAGTTCGGCTTGCTGCGATTTGGGTGCGTGCGCACAACCTGCAATCAGCACGCCGAGACAGAGAAATGGAAGGGCAAATTTCACGGGACGCGAGCGACGCCTAAACTCCCCGCTACACGACCGTCCGTTTTCCCCGGTCGCGTAGCGGGTGGATGGGAGAGTTGCGCGGGCTCTCCTTTGGCTTGGTTGAGTGTGGAATTCCGGCGCATGGGCGGGTTGTAGCGGGCGCTTTAGCCCACTGCAATCTCCGCGACATCGCTCCACTGGCCGACGCGCTGGTCGTCTTTGCGGAAGATGGCTTTGTATTTCCAGCGGCCGGCGGTGGCGGGCATCGGCTCGGTGTCCACGTAGCCGGGGCGCGAGTCGATGGTGAGCGCCACAAAGATGCCGGTGCCGCGATCGACGAGGATTTCCAGGGCTTCCACCCAGCCGCCGGCGCCTTCCCAGCTCCAATCGATTTCCACGCGTCCGCCGCTGATGCTCAGAGGCAGCACGGGCTTGAGCGTGCCCAAGTCCGGCGCGGTCTCATCGGGGCCGACGATGTGCAGGTCTTCGCCGATGGAATCCGTATAATTCGGCAGCGCTTGCAGCCAGCGCACAAAGGCGCGAAAGCGGGCGACGACTCCCGGCAGCACGGGCGATGGGGTGACGCCGGGAGCCGCTGGAAATGCGAGGCCGACGGCCACATTCGGGTTCAGTTTATCGCCATCGCGGAGGCGGTTTTTCTCGGCGGTAAATTCCTGCGCCGCGCCCACGAGCCGTTGCTGCTGGGTGCAGACGTAGTCAAAAACGAGCGAATCCGCCTTTTGGGCGGCGACTTGCGCGGTGAGTGCGGTGATTCCGAGCGTCACAAAATGCGTCGGAAGGGTGGCGGCGACGTGTTTGAAGAGGTTATTCTTCCCCGCGTCGGAGTTGGGCATGTAGTCGATGATTGGCATTTGTAGTATGTAGTTGGTGTTGTTGTGTTTAGTTTATCGAATAAAGGGCAAAACAGCGCGCCAAACCGGCACCCGTGGACCATCCACGGGCACCCGTGGACGACGTACGGGTGCCCTGCGACGGTCGCAGGGTGGATTTTAACGACCCACGGGCACCCGTGGACAGCGTACGGGTGCCCTGCGATGATTCACGGGCACCTTTTAGCGCCGTACGGGCACCCCGCGACCATCCACGGGCACCCGCGGATGACGTACGGGTGCCCATCGACCCCGTACGGACACCCGTGCGGGATTGAAATCCATCCGCCAGCCATCGCCGGGTGCCCGTGGACGACTGCGCCGCGTCCGCAAAAAAGCGCGCGGCAAAAGAAATGCGCAGCGAGGTGAAATCCGGGGACGGCGTCGCGCGGCTGAGAGGAGCCGTCTTACCGCTGCCGTATTGATTGAGGAAACCCATGCGCGACGAGGCGGAGGTTTTCCAAGGAAGCGCCGCCCGTCAACAAAAAGTTGCACAGCCAAAAGTGATACCATCTTCCAAACACAAATTGACTACGAAGGGCGCAAAGGACGCGAAGGACATGGCTTCATTTCCGTGTCAACTTCGCGGCCTTCGCGGCCTTCGTAGTCACCCCCTCGTCGGTCTGATTTTCTTCGCGAGATGGTATGAGATGAGGGCCAGAGGCCCGGCAAAGGAAGACTGATTCCACGGTGAAACGCCGCGAACGGGACGGAGCGGGGCTTTCCTAAGCCCCGTATGCCACGAAGTGGCATCCACAATGGCACTGGCAAGGGGCGCGTTTCCAGGTTGGCGGGCTTTGGGCTGCGCCTTCGGCGCAGACGGGGCTTAGGAAAGCCCCGCTCCGTCCATTTTGGCCGCGCTTCAATGTTGAAACAGTATGATAGCCCGAGGTCAGCGACGTAGGAGCGCAGCCCTGGGCATTTAGATTACCGGGCTTTCAGCCCTCCCGCTCATCCGCCTTCCATTCCACTTTTAATTACTCCGCACGCACTTTTACCCAAACTGGTCTGGACACCGGCGGGCGCGTTCCTTACGCAACATGGCTCTATGAAAGCCAAAGTCATTGTCATGCCAAAGCAATCCATTCTCGACCCGCAGGGTGTCGCCGTCCGGGACGCCATGCGGCACCACGGTCTGCCGGGGGTGAAGTTTGCGCGCGTGGGAAAAGTCATCGACTTGGAAGTGGACGGCGCGACCGAGGCGCAGCTCCACGAAATCGCCCGCGACCTGCTGAGCAATCCAGTCGTGGAAGACTACACGATCGAGATCACCGCCTGATTTTTCAAACCCACACACCCTTTTTCCAACCATCGTGAAAGCTGCAATCATCCGCTTCCCCGGCTCCAATTGTGATCAAGACTGTGAGTTCGTGCTGCGCGAACAGGGCTTCCAGCCCGAGTACGTCTGGCACAAAGACTCCAGCGCCGCGGGGTACGACGTGATCGTCCTGCCGGGCGGGTTTAGCTACGGCGATTACCTCCGCTGCGGAGCGATCGCGCGCTTTTCTCCGGTGATGAAAAGCGTGGTGGAACAAGCGGCGAAAGGTGTGCTCGTGCTCGGCATTTGCAACGGCTTTCAGATCCTCTGCGAAAGCGGGCTGCTCCCCGGCGCACTCGTCCGCAACCGCGACCTGCGCTTCATCTGCGAGCACGTAAAACTCCGCGTGGAGAACAACGCCAATCCTTTCCTCTCCGCCGCAGCCGTCGGCAGCGTGCTGACCATCCCCATCGCCCACGGCGAAGGGAACTATGTGTGCGACGATGCGACGCTTGCGCAGCTCAAGGCCGAGGGCCGCATCCTGCTCCGCTACAGCGACGCCGCCGGCAAAGCCACCGAAGCGGCGAATCCCAACGGCGCGACGGAAAACATCGCAGGCATCTGCAACGCAGCGCGCAACGTCTTCGGACTCATGCCGCATCCCGAGCGCGCCTGCGACCCGATGCTCGGCAGCACGGATGGACGCATCGTTTTCCGGAGCATCCTCGCAGCGCTCAGCAAAGCGAAGGCGGCCTGATTTTTCCCGATGCTGCCGACGCGCCTGAAACAAATCCTCGACGTCAAAGAGCGCGAGGTCGCGAAGATTCTCCCGAAGGCCGATTACCTCCGGGCCGCCGCGCTGGAGCGCAATGACTTCCGGGGCTTTGCCGCATCGCTCGATCGTGGCCGCGATGAAAACGGCGATCCCCTCACCCTCGGGCTCATCGCCGAGGTAAAAAAAGCGAGCCCCAGCGCGGGAGTCATCTCCGCGGATTTCGACGCCGTGGCCATCGCGGAAGCCTACGAAGCCGCGGGAGCGCACTGCATTTCCGTGCTCACGGACGAGCAATTCTTTCAGGGCAACCTCGGCTACCTCGCGCAGATTCGCCGGACGGTGAAGCTGCCGCTGTTGCGCAAGGATTTCACCATCCACGAAGCGCAAATATGGGAGGCCAGCGTGGCCGGGGCGGACGCCGTGCTGCTCATCGTCGCCGCGCTCGACCAGCCGCAACTCGAGAAACTCTACCGCGAGGCCATCGCCTGCCAGCTCGACGTGCTCGTGGAAGTCCACACCCTCGAAGAAATGGAGCGCGCCATCGACCTCGGCGCGACGCTCATCGGGATCAACAACCGCAATTTACACACATTCGAGGTGGACGTCGCCGCGACGGAGCAAATCAGCGAGGAAGCGCCCAAGGACATCCTGCTCGTCAGCGAGAGCGGACTGAAAACCCGCAAGGACACCCAGCGCGTCTTTGATTGCGGGTGCAACGCAATCCTCGTCGGCGAATCGCTGATGCGCGCAGGCATCGCGGGAATCCCCGAACAAGTGCGGGAGCTGATCGGATTCGGGATCGTGTAGCGAAGATCCCTGAACTCAATTCAACACGATAATCGGCGCGGGAATGATCCGCACGGGAGCCTGAACCTCCGTCGTGCCTTCCGTCTGCTCCAACGCGCTGACGAGATTGTTCTCGAAAGTGACGCTCAATTTTCCCGACGGGACTTTGACCCATACGGTGCTTTCGACGAGCCGCCCCAAGCGATCGTAGCCTGTCGTTTGCTGCGGCACCCGGGTGTAGCGGACGAATTCCCACACGTCCTTGCGGCCTGCGGCGTCGAGCTTGGACGTTTTTTTCTGCGCCTTGCCGAGCGACGCGCTGACCTCGTCCGGTGTCATGTTCAGTCCGACTTCGTTTTTTGCGATGAGGGCGTCCACTTCGACTTTGCGCTTCGCATTGGCGCGGAGGCTTTCGAGGAACTCGGGCTTGAGCGGCGTGAGCAAACTGGCGTCCACCCAACCGGAAACCTGCCCCTGCTGCGCCATGCCGCGAACGCGCACGCCTTTTTCGCTCACCGCGAGAAGCTCCACGACGCGGCCTTTCGCGATGACTCCGAGGTAGCGCCCCTGATTGAGGAGGCTGTACACGGCGGCTTCCGACAAGACGGCGAGGCGGACTTCCTTGACCTTGAAGTCGTCGAGATACGTCGCACCCGCCTCCCGAAGAATCGGCGGGGCGGCGAAGCTGGAAAGGGTGAGCAGGGCGGCGATGGCGAGAGTGCGGGCTTTCACTGGAAAAATGGTAAACCCATTTGTCGTATGTGCGAGCGGTTTTATTCAAAGGGAATTCAGGAATCGCAAACTCGCGAACCGACGCGAAAAGATTTTGTTTCCGTGCGGACGGGAGGATCGCTATTTCCGTCGGGTGTGAAAACACCTGTCTTCCTTCTCGCCAGCACCGTCGCCGTCCTCGCCCAGCAGCCCATCCAGCCGACCGGCGCGGATGGAAAGCCGCTCAATCTCGGGTTTGAAAGCGGGACGCTCGAAGGCTGGACCGCGACGGGGACTTCTTTCGAAAAGCAGCCCATCAAAGGCGACACTGTCACTGCGCGCCGGGCGGATATGAAAAGCGAGCACGCCGGGCAGTATTGGATCGGCGGATTTGAAATCCACCAGAATGACAAGGCCACGGGCACTTTGACGTCGGCTACTTTCAAAGTCACGCACCCGTGGGCGAGCTTCCTTTTTGCCGGTGGTGACACGGAAAAGACACGCGTCGATATCATGACGAAGGACGACGGGAAAGTCATTCACACGGTGCACGGCGACCAGACCGAGAACCTCCGACGCTCGGTGGTGGACCTGCGGAAGTTCGAAGGCCGCGATATTTTTGTCCGTCTGGTGGATGAACAGACGGGACACTGGGGCCACCTGAATTTCGATGACTTCGTCTTCCACGCCGCCGAGCCCAAGTTCCCAAAACCAGCCATCGCAGCGACGCCAGCGCTCGTCGCAGACACGGTCGCGCATGCAGGGCTGAAGCCGGAGCAGGTCCCCGGTGCTGCGACAGTGCCGGCCGGATATGAGCTGAAAGTTTTTGCGGCGGAACCGGACATCATCAATCCAATCTCGTTCTGTCTCGACGATCGCGGCCGCGCCTGGGTCGTGGAGGGAATCACTTATCCGACTCGTGCGAAAGACGGCGAAGGCAAGGATCGCGTGCTGGTTTTTGAGGACACGGACGGGGATCACAAATTCGACAAACGCACCGTCTTTCTGGACAAACAGAATCTCGTCAGCGGCATTGAAGTCGGCCACGGCGGAGTGTGGCTGGGCGCGGCGCCGTATTTGTATTTCGTGCCCGTGACGGACTGGGATGCACCGAAGCCGGCGGGGGAGCCGAAAGTGATGCTCGACGGCTGGGGCTACAACGACACGCACGAGACGCTCAACACTTTCCACTGGGGCCCGGACGGCTGGCTCTACGGCTGCCACGGCGTCTTCGTGAACAGCAACGTCGGCAAGCCCGGCGCGACTGCGGAGCAACGGACAAAAATCAACGCAGGCGTCTGGCGTTTCCAGCCGGAGCAGCAGAAATTCGAAGTGTTCGGCCATGGAACAAGCAACCCGTGGGGCATGGACTGGAACGAGGACGGCGAGCTCATCATCGAGGCGTGCGTCATTCCGCATCTGTTCCATATTTTCGAAGGCGGACGCTACAACCGGCAGGCAGGCGCTCATTTCAATCCGTACACTTACGACGACATCAAAACGATCGCAGACCATCGGCATTACCTCGGCGCAAATCCGCATGGCGGAAATGGAAAATCCGATGCCGCGGGCGGCGGCCATGCACACGCCGGGCTCGCCGTTTTACAACATCCGTCGTGGCCGAAGGAACTGCGGGGCGGCGTCATCATGGGGAACATCCATGGCTCGCGAATCAACATGGATATCCTAGAAAGAAGCGGTAGCGGATACGTGGCGCACCACGGAGCGGATTTCATCAACTTCAACGACGCGGCAAGCCAGATCGTGGACATCCGCGAAGACAAGGACGGCAGCGTGTGGATGATCGATTGGTACGACATCAATCAATGCCATCGCACAAATCGCGAAGCCCACGATTACACCACGGGACGTATTTTGAAGCTCGTGAAAAAAGGTTCGCCCGCCACCAAAGCCGGCGAGCGTCCGGCGGCTGCAAACAAGGTGGCGCTCGCAGACGGCGATATCGCAGGCGGCATGAAATACGCTGGGCCCGACGGCAACGCATTCCAACGGCGTGCTGCCGCGAGTCTTTGCCAGCGACTGACCGTGGAGCAGCGGAAGCCAATCGTCCTCGCGCTGCTCGCGCACGGTGAAGACAAAGATGACCAAAACCTGCCGTTCATGGTGTGGTATGCTGCAGAACCGATAGTTTCAGCAGATCCCGTCTGGGCAACGGACGCGCTCGCAGCCTGCAAGATCCCAAAAGTCACGGAGTTCATCGCTCGGCGCATGGCGTCAAAGTGATGCGCCCGTTAAGAGAAAGTTCATCCCGATCGAAGAATCACGTTTGAGTTTCCGTCAAACACGGACGGAAGGGACGATCGTATCAAGTCGGGGGCACTGCGGAAGCCTCCGTTTCTTGGAACATGAATAGCCCGCACTTCTCACACCTTTTTCCAGCAGATTCAGGGAGGCCAACAGATTTCCACCTGCAAAGAATCTGCGGGCCTCCCTGAATCTGCTGGAAAACTACATCCGCGGTGGTGGGGCGCTTCTCAGCGTGTGAGAAATTCGGGATAGTGGCTTCCGTAGTGGCTTCCGTGATGTTTGGGACCTTCCATGGAAGCATCTGACTGCCGCAGGATCACTCCGACACTCCACGGCAAAAAGAAACGCGGCGGGCATCTTTTCAGACACCCGCCGCGTTTGGAAATGTTCGGATTATCCGCGATTGTTACCGCGGAATCAGAGCGATTTAGTAGCTTTCGCCGCCGCCGCCACGGTATCCACCGCCGCCGCCGCCGCCGCCGCCACGGTATCCACCACCGCCGCCGCCGCCACCGCCGCCGCCGCGATATCCACCACCGCCGCCGCCTGCGCCGCCGCGATATCCGCCGCCGCCGCCTGCGCCGCCGCGTCCACCACCGCCGCCGCCGCCGCCTTTATAGCCGCCGCCGCCACCACCGCCGCCGCCACGGTATCCACCGCCGCCGCCGCCAGCACCACGGTCCTCTTTCGGACGGGCGATGTTGACGCGGATGGGACGACCATCGACTTCTTTGTTGTCCATGGCTTTTGCCGCAGCATCAGCTTCTTCATCCGTGCTCATGGTTACGAAGGCGAATCCGCGGGATTTGCCGGTGAACTTGTCCATCATGACAGCCGCTTCTACTACGGTGCCGAATTGTGCGAAGGTATCCTGAAGGATGCCGTCGGTCGTGGTCCAAGAAAGGTTACCCACGAAGAGTTTGTTATTCATATTATGTGACTGCCGATAGACTGACGCTTGCTGACTGTTCCCGACTATCGGATTTCGAGCGCAAACTATCGCGCTCAACGTCACTAAACGGACTTCATCTAACTTTTGGCATTTGGAGTATGCCTCTTTCTTTAAAAATACGCCAGCGTAATTTTTAAGTCTGTTCATGGCGGAAGATTTGCTTTAATTGCAACTTCATGAAACCAGCCCATTCCGCAGTCCTCGCCTGCGCCATTCTGTCAATCATCCCCCAGTCATCATTTGCACTCGGACTTCGCGTTCCAGAGCAGGACACCCGTGCCATGGCACGAGGCAATGCCTTCGTCGCCACCGCCGACAACCCGTCGGCTGTGTATTACAACCCGGCCGGCATCGCGATGCTCTACAACGGCGCGAGCATTTCGAGGCAGAATATCTCGCTCGCTTCGGGTGCAAAAGGATACGCGCCCGCCGAAAGCGCCGCAGATCCTTCGGAAAGCGGGCTTCGCTCGCGGCTAAATTTCATGGGCATCACGCTTGAATCAGAGTTTTCCCCGAAAGGCGGGGGACGTAGCTTCGATCTGAAGCGCGACTTTCAGGTCGTTCCGTCGTCGTATCTCACATACCACCCTGCCGGTTCCCGGTTCACATTCGGATTCGGCACTTACGCACCGTATGGCCTGGGGATTGAATGGCCCGAGGACAATCAGTTCCGTCGTCAATCCATCAGCGGCGAGTTGATGTATCTTACCTTCAATCCAGTCGCGGCTTATCAAATCAGCGACACGCTCTCCGTGGCGGCCGGCGCGACGATCAACTACGGCCGGGCGCAATTGAAACGCGGAGTGATCGCTCCGCACGATATGTTTGAGTTTGACGGCGAAGGCTGGTCGCTCGGATGGAACGCAGGCATCATGTGGCGTCCCACTGAGAAACACAGCTTCGGCCTGAACTACCGCAGCAAGACCGACATCGATTTCGAGGGAGACACCCATCTTGCCATTAATCCACGCAGCATCCAGACGCCGCGGGGGAAACTGAGCCTGCCCGCTCTCGAAAGAAGGGAAACTGCTGATGTCGGCATCAAATTCCCGCAACACATCGTTGTCGGCTACAGCTACCGCCCGACGCCGAAATGGAATCTGGAAGTCAACGCAGATTGGACGGATTGGGACAACCTCAACACCCTCAATCTGCGTCAAGCAAGTGGCGACGTCGCACTCGGCTTTAACTACAAATCCTCCTGGATGTATTCTGGCGGAGTGAGCTACCTCTTCGACAACGGTCTCACGGCGAGCGTCGGCTACATTTACTCGGAAAACTCCGTCCCCAACCAGTCATTCAATCCCGGCGTGCCCGACAGCACCCGACACGTATTCACCACCGGAGTTGGTGGAACGTATAAAGGCATTGACTGGGACCTCGCTTACAACTGGGCTCACGGACCCGAAAGAACCATCGCCCAAGGCTCGTCGGCGGACGGCACCTACGAATACAACTCACATGCTATCAGCTTCGGACTCGGAATTAAGTACTAACTCAACCCCGCTGCCCGAACCACACAAACCCACGCTCCTCGTCGTTGATGACGAAGAGGGGCCGCGTGCTTCACTTAAAGTCGTATTCAGTCGCGATTTTGACGTTCTCCTTGCTGCAAACGGACGGGAGGCGGTTCGGATCGCGAAAGAACGCAGAATCGACGTCGCAATTCTGGACATCCTCATGCACGGGATGTCCGGCGTGGAGTTGCTCCGCGAATTGAAGGATCTCGACGCCGATATCGAGGTCATCATGCTCACCGCCTACGAAACCCTTGAGACCGCGCGTCAGGCGCTCCGGCTCGGCGCAGGCGAGTATCTCAACAAGCCATTCGACATCCCCACCCTCCGGGCTGCAGCGTCCAAAGCATTGGCGAAGCGACGCGCCAACTTGCATCTCCGCGAGGTTCAACTTCAGTTCAACCACTTGAAGGCGGAACTCGTCCACCGGGGCGAACAGGCGGAAATCGCGCGGCAGGCAGGCGCAATATACGGGAGCGTGCTCCATGATCTGAACAGCCCGCTCACCGTGATCAATGGTTTCATCGAACTGCTTCACAAACAAGTGGACAGCGCGGCGAGACTCGAAGGTGAGGAGCTCGAAAAAATGCGCACCGGCATCGCCCGCATCCACAGACAGGTGGTCCGCTGCATCGAAATCTCGCGCCGCTATCTCGGCTTCCTGCGTCACGGGCAGACCAGCTCGGATAGCGTCGTCAGTGTCAACCAGGTGCTCGCTGACCTTCAGGAACTCCTGATCAAGCACCCGAGTTGCACGGGAAATGAACTGACCGTCCAGGACCTTGACTCCGATCTGCTGGCCACGGTTCATGGGACTGACCTGCTCCAGATTCTGCTCAACCTCACCATCAACGGCCTTCAGGCCACGGAGATCCCGCACCGCGTTGAAGTGGTCGCACAATTACTCCCCTTGGAATTCGATCTCAGCCATTTCAAAGACTCGGCGAACACCCGGTTCATTTCCGCGGTGCACTTCGACCGGAGCCGGAATCACATCGCAATCAGCGTTCGCGACAACGGGCCGGGAATGCCGGAAGCCGTCATCCAAAAAGCGTTCAACGAACAGTTCACCACCAAGGCTCCCGGAAAAGGAACAGGCTTGGGACTCGGAATTGTCAAACGACTCGCCACCCACGCGAATGGCGCAATTCTCCTCACTACGGACTCGCATGGAACGAAGTTTACCGTTCTTCTCCCTGCAAAATCCTGATCATTTCCATGTCCGATACCGCAGCCCTTCAAGCCGAAGCCCAGAAATTCCGTGACGACTTCCAGCGCCTCCGCGAAAGCGTAGGTCGCGTAATCGTCGGCCAGCAGCGCGTAGTGGAGGGCGTGCTCACCGCCATCATCGCGGGCGGCAACGTTCTCCTTGAAGGCGTGCCCGGCCTCGGCAAAACGGAACTCGTGAAGGCAATGTCGCGGGCGCTGGATTTGGATTTCCGCCGTATCCAATTTACACCGGACCTCATGCCGGCCGACATTATCGGCACCACTGTAATGAGTGCCGGGCCCGACGGACGCTACCAGTTTGAATTCAGGCGCGGCCCGATTTTTACGCAGCTCCTGCTCGCCGACGAAATCAACCGCGCGACTCCGAAAACCCAGTCCGCACTGCTGGAAACCATGCAGGAAGGCAGCGTGACGGCGAGCGGCACCACCCACATTTTGCGCCCGCCGTTCTTTGTCCTCGCGACGCAGAATCCGCTCGAGCAGGAAGGCACCTATCCCCTCCCCGAGGCCCAGCTCGACCGCTTCATGTTCAAGCTCGTCGTCCCGTTTCTCAACCGCGCCGAGTTAAATGAGGTCGTTCGTCGCACCACACTCGGCGGCAGCACCGATGTGCCTCGCATCATGGGCGGCGACCGCATCCTCGAACTGCGGACCATTCTGGAAAAAGTCGTCGTCGCAGACCCGCTGCGCGACTTCGCCGTACGGCTCGTCCTCGCCACTCATCCCGAGGCGACCGAGAGCGGCGACACCGTGAAGAAATTCGTAAAATGGGGCGCATCTCCGCGCGCCGTACAGGCACTCATCCGTGCAGCCCGCGTTCGGGCTCTCGCCGAAGGTCGCGTCCATATCGCGTTTGAAGACATCCGCCACTTCGCGCCGGAAGTCCTCGGACACCGCATCCTGCTCAACTACGACGGCCTCGCCGAATCGCTGAGCATCCCGCGCCTCGTCAACGAGATCGCAGGAGGCGTGCCCGAGCAGGCGGCGTAGGCTACGCGGCAGGCGTGTAGCCCATCACGATGTCGAACTTGGCCGCAAGTTCGCCCGCTTTTGCACCGGTGAGCGGCGCAAACTCAGGAGTAATCGATGCGCGCGCGGCATCATCCTTGACGCTCTTCCATATGCCGTCCTTCTCGTTACCGGGATGCCCTTTGATGTAGCACTGCGTCGTCCACCGCTCGTGCCCCTTCATTTTCACTGCAAAATGGACATGCGGCGTCCGCCCCGGGTAAGCGACAGGCTTGATCGTTCGGAACAAATATTCACCGCTGGCTCCCGTCAAAAAGCGCCCGAAGCCCTGGAAGTTCGCATCCTTTTTCTCCACTGCTCCGCCGCTTTTGCTGTGGAGATACACACCGCTCGCATCGCACTGCCAGATTTCCACCAGCGCGCCGCGAATCGGCGTCCCGTCGGATCCTAAAATACGTCCGCTCAAATAAGTCACCTCGCCCACAGCGGGAGTGACGCCATCGTTGATCACCAGCAAATCGTTGTCTGTATCCAGCGGCAGATGGTCGGGATAAAACGGCCCTTCAGTTTGCTTCGGAGTCTGCATGAGCGCTTCGGCAAATGCGCCCGGCGCGGTGAGGAAGGCAAGCCCCATGGCGGAACGACTGAGAAACTCGCGGCGACGGAGGATGGCGTTGGAAAGAGCGTTGTGTTGCATGGGAATGAAACTGCGCTTTCTGCAAAAAGTTCCCAGAAAAATCCTCTCCTCACGGAATCACGTGAATAGTGCCGGCTATTTCGACGGGCAGCGCGGTACCGTCAGCCGCTTTCAAATTTCCTTTGATGAGCATTTGCATTGCAGGACGCAGGCTCGGAATCACGAGCGTGACCAGCTTCCCGTCATCGGAAAGCCGCACCACGGAAATCTCCACGGTGTCGCGCCCCGGTTTTTTGGGATCCACAACAGAAATATCAGGCGAGCCGTACTTGGCGTGCCACTGGTAGTTCCATTGCTCCATCGCCCAATTTTGAGGTTCGGCGACGGTGGCGGAATCGAGAGCAGTGTCGAAACTGATGGTCATGGAGTCTCTTGCCACACTCCATCCGATCGCGAATGGCACGGGCTTTCCAGTGTATCGGACGCGAGCGAGACAGCCGTCGCGCACAGCCTTGGACTGCCAGCCTTTCAGCCCGCAGACATAGAGATGGCCGTCATTTTTGGAAAAGCGGGCGCGCTGGATGCCGCTGTCGAACGGTTTCAACGGGAACTTGACTGCCGCCGCTTGCGAGACTTCCCCGATGCGTTGCTCAAATACCGCAAAGAGCGCGGCAGCACCGAACGAAGTGTGGAGCATTTTTCCGCTGAGCGGCCCGAATTTTCCGGGAGGGCAGAAAACTCCGCCAGCACTGGAGTTGTCCCAATTCATCGGGAGATAAAGCATCGGTGCGTCGAAAGCCACGGGAGCCTTCGCTTTCGGCGAGGCCTTCGGATCGGCGATGTAGCCGTAGAATCCACCCTCGCGAATGCGGCTGATTTTCGAGGAGGGAATCCAGTGCCCCTGATTGTCCGAAACATAGATGGAGTCGTCCGGGCCGATAGTGAGGCCATTCGGAGCGCGGAGTCCGCTGGCGACTGCGTGCAGGTTGGCTCCGTCGGGGGAGACGCGCCACAGCTTGCCATGCCACGGCTCGTTTTCGCCGAGCTGATTGCCTCCGGTGCCAAAGTAGAAGTTCCCCGCACGGTCGGTTTGCAAGTCATACGCGAAAGCGTGGAAGTTCGGAACGAGCTGGCGTCCTGCGTTTACGCATTCATAGAAATCCGCCTCACCATCGCCGTTGGTATCGTGGAGTCGCGTGATTTGGTCGCGGCATCCGACGACGATCTTTCCATCCACCACGCGCAGGCCCAGCGGCTCGCGGAGACCGCCGGCAAAGCGCCGCCAGCTCACGTTCCCGAGGGCATCGTCGATATTCCCCGCGATCCAAACATCGCCGCTGAGCGTGCAGAGAGCGAGGCGTCCATCCGCGAGGAAATCGATCCCCGAAGGGCGCAACCAGCATTTCCATGGATTCTCATCAGGCAGCGCGATCGTGTCTGTGACGTAAGCCGTGTCGTCGGGACTGCGGACTCCTCGCGTAGCAATGGTTTCAGGCCAGTTTGCGCGCGGCTCGGAGTCCCCGGCGAGTTTCACGGCAGCATTGCGCAATTCATAGGAAATCCGGCTTTCTCCGCCGCTCTGCAGCGTGCAGAAAACGGTTCGTTCGCCGGCAACTCGAAAACCGAGCCACACCGCATTCTCCGCAGCGGGCGGAAGCGCGAGCGACGGCCGTTTTTCATGCAAAACGACCGCACCAGTGCCGACGCCTTTGTAAGTGCCGAGGTTGGATTTCGCAAAGTCGAGCGCCGCTTCCTCCCACATTCCAACCAGCGCACGACGATCCACATCGTAGCAAGCCCACGATTTTACGCCACCCCCAACCGGCCGGAACAAAACGCCGCGGAGGGCCAGCAGTTTCTCCGAACCATCCGCACTCTTTACCTCCACTGCGGCGGAAAGCACCGGTCCGTAAAGCGTCTCCGCGCCCTTCCCAAGCACTCCGGCGGCGGGCGCGACCGTGGCTTGCTGGCCGAATGCGGTGAACGGCAGGAGTGCGAAGAATACGAGTTTCATCATCACACAAATCATCAACACCGAACGCCGCGGTAACAATTCCATAACACAGATGCGCGAAGATTTCCCCAAGACGGAAGCAATCAGCAACCGCCCAAAACACAAAAAACACATACACATCATGAAAACTCCGCAGTTCAAACAACTCCGCTCGCAGGGCTTCACGCTCATCGAGCTCCTCGTCGTGATCAGCATCATCGCCATCCTCGCCGGGCTTGCCATTCCGACGATGCAAAACGCAGTGATGCGCGCGCGCTTCACGAATACTGTAAGCAACGCCAAACAAATCGGACTCGGCCTCCGCATGTATGCCGGGGCTCACGACGGTCAGTATCCGCTCTATAAGGACCCGGATTCCGCCGCGACGATGGTCGCGACATCCAACGAAGCGCTGGAAATCCTCATGCCGCGTTTCGCCGGCTCCGACAAAGCGATCTTCACCAACAAGCAGTCCGCCTGGTGCAAACCGCAGCCCTCATCGCCGAGCGACCAGTTTCGCCTGCGGGCCGGAGAGTGCGACTGGGCCTACGTGCGAGGGCTGAACGAAACCTCGGACTCCCGCCTGCCGGTTCTTGCCACGGCATTCGCACCGGGTGGAACCACATACGTAAAAGACAACTCCAAACCTGGCGGCGTATGGAAGGGTGAACTCGCAGCGGTCCTCCGGGTCGATGGAAGCGTGACGCCGCAACAGGAGCTCAAAGAAACGGGGACCGGCACATTCATCAAACGCGCCGACAATCCCGCCAAGAACATGTTCGAAAAAGACACCGAATGGCTGGACGGCGAGAACGTGCAAGTGCTGTTGCCGCTCTCGTCGGGAAGCTAAAAGTCCCCTTGCCCGCCGCCCCTGTTCGCGCTTGGTTCACTAAAGCCGGCGCGGCAGGGGCTTCGCGCTGCACTTTCTGCCGAATCGGATTCTTCGATTCAGTGCCCGAGCAAAGCCATCACCCTCGGTCCGAAAACGATGCATCCTACAATCGCCGCCGCAATCGCAGCCAGGAGCACCGCTCCGGCTGCTACATCTTTGGCCCGCCCGATCAGCGCATCGTGCTCCGTGGTGATTCGATCGGCCAATGCCTCGATGGCGGTATTCATCCCTTCCGACACCCAGACTGCCGCAATGGAGAAGACGAGCGAGATCCACTCGCCGGGTGTCACTTTGAAATAGAACCCCGCCAGGACCACAGCGAATGTCGCCGCGAGATGCACGAGCGCATTTCCTTGAGTCAATACGAGTGCGACAATGCCCCGCCATGCATACGCAAAACTCCGGATGCGAGCCCGTAGAAATCCGGGCTTTTTGTCCGGATGGTCGTTCATTGGTTCCCGCGAGGGCGTCCGTAATCTAGCGCTTTACTGCTTCAGCGGGATGAGCCTCTGCCTTGCCGTGCTCGACCGCGGCGGCACCATGTTGCTCGCCATTACTCGCATGCATTTTATGCTGATAGTGCTCGGGCAACTGCGTTGCTGGAAAGCGCTCGCAAGCGCTGCCGATGAGCACAACAATTGTAGCGATGGAAAAAAGAGCAAACCGTTTCATGTGTCACCGAGAGTAGCGGCCTCCCAAGATTTGCCAAGCAAGGAGTGCATTTCCTGCAGGAATCTGATTGTGGACGCAGGCGCGGCTTGAATAAGGGCGGGGAACCACCGAAACACTGCGCCGTGGAATCCGCCACCGAGACACAAACGCTCCGCGAACGCGCACCTGAACTGGCGCGGCATCTTGCGTTTGTCCGGAACACTTCGGGCCGCGTGGCTTTGCTAACGGGGCTTGCGATGGCGTTTCCGGTTTTGCTGCTGTGGCTCGCAATCACGATGCCGCTCGATTGGATCGTGGAATTGCCTCGCTGGGCTCGCGCATTGTTGCTGGCAATCGCTTTCAGTGTAGCGGCATTTGTCGCGTGGCGATTCGGCATTCGAGAATGGCTGCATCGTCCCAGCGACGAAGCCGTTGCGCTCCGCATCGAAAAGGCGCTTCCCGAATTTCGTAGTCGATTCATTGCCAGCGTCCAACTTTCGCACGAAGGCGACAACTCGCTGGTGCGCGCTCTGGTTCTCGAAACCACGACGATCGCAGGAACGGCGGCGATGAAGGATGTGGTAAAACGGGCGCGTTTCATCCATTGGGCTAAAGTCGGTGCGGGGCTCGCAATCGCTGCAACTGCGGCGTGCATCCTAGTCGGCAAGCAGAGCTGGCCGCTGTTTCAGCGCGCCTTTCTCGTCGAAACAGCGGTCCCGAGGAAAACGCAAATCGTGAACAAAACGGGCAACCGCGTAATCGCGCTGGGTGACGATATTCGCATCGAGGCGACGGCGAACGGCACCGTTCCATCCATCGGAAAACTCCGTATCACCACCGCCTCCGGCAAGCGACAGGAGTTCGCTCTGGATCCGGTGCTCTCCAATCCGCGAAGTTTCCTACGCACACTTCAATCGGTGCAGGAGAGCTTCACTTATACGCTGGAACTCGGCGACAATCGCTCGCCGGGCGCTGAGATCAAAGTCCGCCCGCGCCCCACGCTCGTGAAGGCCGATGCGGCGCAACTTTGGCCGGCTTACACAGGCCTTCCGCCAAAGCCCCGCGCGATGAGCGACCTCAAAATCCTCGCCGGCTCAAAGCTGAGTCTCCGGCTGAAATCGTCGGCAAGTCTGCGCGCTGCATCGGTTCGATTCATGTCGCCTGACCGCAAGACGGTGGTGCGCGACGCGGCGTTAAAGCCTCTGCCAGTCGCCGCCGAACCGGGCAAGATGGCGCCGATGAACGAATGGGAGATCGTCGCGGATGTCCCGTCGCGAGACGCTACGGGCCTCACATTCCATCTCGTGGACGAGGAAGGCGTGGAGAGCAAAGGCATGGCGGTGTACCGGCTGGAAGTCGTGCCCGATGAGCCGCCGACGATTCGCGTTTTGTGGCCCGTCCGCCGGGAGGAATTGGTCACGCGCGCTGCAACACTGCTGGTTTCTTTTGAAGCGAAAGATGATTTCGGCGTGTCAAAATTGCGGCTCCATTACGGCGTAAACTGGAACCCGGGAACTCCCTACAAGACGATCGAACTCGACCTCGGCGGCGAATCGCCCAAGGCGATTACGCGGCGGTTTGACTGGCGGATCGAGTGGTTAAACGTAGCCGAAGGCGACGTCGTGGATTACTGGCTCGATGCCATGGACGGCAACACCGTCACCGGCCCGGGAGTGGGTGTCGTTGCCGAACATTATCAGGCCCGCGTCGTTAGCGAGGCAGACAAACGCGCCGACCTCGCATCGCGGCTCGATGACACATTGCGCGGACTGAACGACGTGAAGGAAGGCCAGGATGAACTCTCGAAGCGCCTCGGCGACATGATCCAGGCGCGACCCCAGTAATACCATATAACAAAGAAAATCAGACCGACGCGGGGGGACTACGAAGGTCGCGAAGGACGCGAAGAAGTGGGCGCCATTTCCGTGTCATCTTCGCGCCCTTCGCGCGCTTCGTAGTCATTTTGGTTTTGGAAGATGCTATAACTACTCCAGCCGGACGTAGCCCGCGAGCCCGTGCACGCCGCCCTCGCGTCCAAAGCCGCTTTCCTTGTACCCGCCAAAGGGCGACGCGGGGTCAAATTTGTTGTAGGTGTTCGCCCACACAACGCCTGCGCGCAGTTTCCCGATCGTCTTGAAAATCTTCGAACCCTTCTCCGTCCAAACGCCGGCGCTGAGTCCGTATGGCGTGTTGTTGGCACGTTCCACGGCTTCCTCAGGCGTCCGAAATGTGAGCACGCTCAGCACCGGGCCGAATATCTCCTCCTGCGCGATGCGGTGACTTGCCGTCACTCCCGTGATGACCGACGGCGGGAACCAGTATCCTTTTGCTGGAAGCGAGCATGACGGCTGGATGAGCTCGCCGCCCTCGGCCACTCCGGCCTCAACGAGCGACTGGATTCTCTCCAATTGTGCGCGGCTGTTGATCGCGCCGATGTCCGTGTTTTTGTCGAGAGGATCGCCGACGCGGAGTGTCGAGATGCGATTGCGCAGCTTGCGAATGACGGCTGAATAAATGCCCTCCTGCACGAGCAGCCGCGACCCTGCACAGCAGACGTGGCCTTGATTGAAAAAGATGCCGCCCACGACACCCTCCACGGCCTGGTCGATCGGTGCGTCTTCAAAAATAATGTGCGCCGCTTTGCCACCGAGTTCCAGCGTCAGCTTCTTGCTCGTGCCGGCGGTCTTCTTCGCGATGAGTTTCCCGACTTCGGTGCTGCCGGTGAATGCAATCTTGTCCACACCCGCATGCTCCACCAGCAAGCGGCCTGTGTCCCCTGCCCCGGTGACGATATTCACCACGCCGTCCGGCAATTCCGCCTCCTGCAAAATCCGCGCGAGATGCATCGCTGTGATGCTCGTTGTCTCTGCTGGTTTCAGCACCACCGTGTTGCCACAAGCGAGCGCTGGTGCCAGCTTCCACGCGGCCATGAGCAGCGGGAAATTCCACGGGATGATCTGGCCGCAAACACCCACCGCCCGCGCCGTTCGTCCGGGAAACGCGTACTTCAGTTTATCCGCCCAACCCGCGTAGTAGAAGAAGTTCGCAGCCATCTGCGGAAGGTCGAAATCGCGCGATTCCTTGATGGGCTTGCCACCATCCAGCGTCTCCAGCACCGCTAGTTCCCGCGACCGCTCCTGGATGATTCGTGCGATGCGGTAAAGATACTTCCCGCGCTCCGCTCCGGTCATCTTTCCCCATGGTCCGGCCAGCGCCTTCCGGGCGGAAGCCACCGCCGCATCCACATCCAAAGCTCCGCCGTGCGCAATCTTCGCGAGCGTCTTTTCGTTCGCGGGATTGATGCTCGGAAAATAGACGCCGCTCTCCGGCGCGCGAAACTTCCCGCCGATGAAAAGTTCATACTGCGCGTCCGGCTTCACCACGACCGATTCCGGCGCGGGGGCATACTCCCATTTCCCGCCGAAACTCAGCGTGCGTCTTGCTTTCGGGACGACGGGCGGATGGATTTCAGCAGCAACGGCGACTGCTTTGGAGCGACGGGCGGTGGTTCGAGGCATGTGCCCACAATGGCCAATGAACCCGCAGGAAGCAAGCGCGACGGCTTACTTCGCAGGCTCCGCGACGGCCACGTCCTTCACGCACCGAAAGCCCGTGTTCGAAAGCCCGGTGTCAGGTGCCGTTTTCATGCGGGCTCCCGGGCGGTAGCCGCGGCAGTAATTGTCAGCGCACATCCACGAACCGCCACGCATCACGCGTTTCATCACACCCGGTTCGTCGGGATCGAAACTGGTGTCCGGACCTTTCGGATTATCCTTCGGCGAGGTTTTGTAATAGTCGGGCAGATACCAGTCGGCGCACATCTCCCACACATTCCCCGCCATGTCGAAAAGCCCGAATGCATTTGCCGGAAACGAGCCCACTGGTGCCGTCGTGGCGAAGCCATCCTCGCGCGAATTCACCTTTGGAAACTTCCCCTGCCATGTATTCGCCATCCACTTTCCGCCGGGATTGAACTCATTGCCCCATACAAAGCGGTTTCCGGCTGTCCCGCCGCGCGCGGCGTACTCCCATTCCGCTTCGGTCGGCAGACGTTTCCCGGCCCATTTGCAATACGCGAGCGCATCCTCGTAGCACACGTGTACGACCGGGTGCCGCCCTTTGCCTTCGATGTTCGTTTCCGCGCCATCGGGATGCCGCCAGTTCGCGCCGATCACCGGCACCCACCACGTCCGGTATTCTGCAAGGTCCGCCTCGCCCGCCGGCGCACGATGGCAGAGCCCCATCGACTTTCCCTCAAACTGCGGGAGCAAGCCCGGGATGTCCTTCGCCATCAACGGACGCTCCGCCACCGTCACGTATTTGGTCGCGCTGGCAAACTCCGCAAACTGATCGTTCGTCACCTCGGTCGCATCCATGAAAAAATCCTTCACCGCCACCTCATGCACCGGTTGCTCATCCGCCGAACCATCGGCGCTCCCCATTTGAAAAGACCCCGCCTTGATGTAAATCATGCCCTTCGGCGGTGCAGGGTCGGCAGCATAGAGCGGAATGGCTAGAATCGTAGCGAGAATGACAAGTTTCATAACGGTGTATGCCGTGGAATAGCGCAGGTGGCCCAAATTGCCATCCGCATTCCGCCACGCACAAAAACCGATTGCGCCTGGTTCGCTTAACGCTGTCCATTCGCAGCATGGCCCTTGCGGACTTTCGAAAAACGCTTTCTCTCTTCTTACCGGCCGACTGCTTTCCCATTATTTTCCCGGAAGAACCCGCTTTTTAAATCACTCTTTTGTCCTTGCACGTTCCGCGTCTTGCTCCGCGTAGTGTTTTCAGTGATGGATACACGATACGATTTGCCCGAATTACTCGCGCCTGCGGGTGGCTGGGATTGCCTGCGCGCCGCCATCGCAAATGGCGCGGACGCGGTTTATTTCGGCCTGCCGCGGTTCAACGCCCGGATGCGGGCTGACAATTTCCGCGACGATGAACTCGTGGAAGTCGTGACGTTTTGCCACCGCCACGGAGTAAAAGCGTACGTCGCTTTCAACACGCTCGTCTTTACCGGCGAACTCGATGCAGCCTCGCAAATGCTGCGCGATTGCAGCCGCGCGGGCGTCGATGCGCTCATTGTTCAGGATGTCGGGCTCGTGCACCTCGCCAGAGAAATCGTGCCGGATCTCGCCATCCATGCGAGCACACAAATGACGATCACTTCGCCCGAAGGGATCGCGTTTGCGCGGGATCTCGGCGTCGTGCGGGCAGTGCTTGCGCGCGAACTCAGCCTGCGCGAGCTGGAGAAATTCGACTCCGTTCTCCCGCTGGAAACCTTCGTCCATGGAGCGCTGTGCGTCGCATACAGCGGGCAGTGCCTCACGAGCGAAAGCCTCGGCCAGCGCAGTGCGAACCGCGGCGAATGCGCGCAGGCCTGCCGCATGCCTTACGAACTCATCGTCGATGGCGCGGTGCGGGATCTCGGCGATCGACGCTATCTTCTTTCGCCGCAGGATCTCGCCGCCGTTGCAGAGATTCCGGCGCTGCTCGAACGCGGCGTCACGAGCTTCAAAATCGAAGGCCGTCTCAAAGCGCCTGAATACGTCGCCGCTGTCTGCCAAGTCTATCGCAAGGCACTCGATGCCGCGCTCGAGCACCGCGAGCACACCATCCCCGCAGCCGACCGCTACCAGCTCGAAATGACTTTTTCCCGCGGACTTTTCACAGGCTGGGTGCATGGCGTGGACCACCAGCAACTCGTGCCCGCGCGCTCCGGAAAAAAGCGCGGTCCATTCGCCGGACGCATCGTTGGCGTGGGTCGCGACCACATCGAACTCAACGCCGAAATCGACCTCAAACCCGGCGACGGCGTCGTCTTTGATACGGGCGGCGATACCAATGCGGAGCAAGGCGGACGCATCTACCAGGTGAACGGCCCGCGGCTCTACTTCGAGCACGGCAAGATCGACTTCGGCAAACTCCGCGCCGGCCACCGTGTATGGAAAACGGACGACCCCGCGCTCAATAAACGTCTCCAGCAAAGCTACACCGGCAACATCTCCCCGCGACGCCGGAAGCCTGTCGTGCTCACCGTGCGCGGTTGTGCGAACGAGCCCCTCACCGTGGAAGCGGCGGGCGTTACCGTTCGTTCAGCCATCGTCCTGCAAGCTGCCCGCACCGCGCCGCTCACCGACGCCAAACTGCGGGAGCACCTCGGCAGGTTCGGCGAACATCCTTACGAACTCGGCGAACTGCACAACGAACTCGCAGGCGATGTCATCCTGCCCATCGGCGAGCTCAACCGCCTCCGCCGCGAACTCGCTTTCGCGCTCGATGCCTCATTTGAACAACCGCGCACCGAGTCGCCGAAAACGTGGCGCGACCTCATCCCGCAATCCACGGTCCGCGAGCCACGGTCGGAAATCGAAATCACCGCCCTCGTCCGCACCGACGCCCAACTTTCCGCGGCGCTCAATGCCGGGATAGCGACCATCTACGCCGACTACGAAGACATCCGCCGCTACAAGGACGCCGTCGCACAAGTCCGCGCCCATCCGGCCAGCAAAGCGGCCATCTTCCTTGCCACGCCGCGCATCCAGAAGGCCGGCGAGCAAGGCTTCTTCAAGCTCATCGAAGCCGCCGCGCCCGATGGTGTGCTCATTCGAAACCTCGGCGCGATTGACTACTTTCGCGCCACCACATTGCGACGCATCGGCGACTTTTCACTCAACGTCGCCAATCCCCTCACCGCTTCGCACTTCATCAGCAAAGGGCTCGAACGCCTCACGATTTCTTACGATCTAAACATCGAGCAAGTGCTCGCGCTCATCGTCGCGACGCCGCCGGAGTCCCTCGAGCTTACGCTCCATCAGCACATGCCGATGTTTCACATGGAGCACTGCGTCTTCGCAGCATTCATGAGCAAAGGCACATCCTACCTCGACTGTGGCCGCCCGTGCGACCAGCACCGCGTCCACCTTCGCGACCGCGTCGGCATGGAGCATCCGTTGCGCGCGGACGTGGGCTGCCGCAATACGCTTTTCAATGCCGTCGCCCAAACCGGTGCGGGATTTTTCGCCGAACTCAAAGCCGCCGGCCTGCGCCACTTTCGGATCGAGCTTCTCGAAGAAGACGCCGCACAGTCCGCGCACGTCCTCCGCGTGTATCAGGATCTCGCTCTCGGAAAGCGCGACGGCGACGGCCTGTGGCGGGAGCTTCATGCGCAAAGCCAGCTCGGCGTCACCCGCGGCACGCTCGCGGAAAAGCCCACCGTATCAGCGACGGCGGCGATGTCGTAGTGCGGGCAGAGCGGGCTTTCCATTCGCGGGGGCGTGATTAAAAGCGGGTGATGGAACGTCGGGAAGATAGGCAACGGGGTCGTAGCTCACGCGGCCCTCCGCGGGATACTCGTACACGCGCAGCGCTGATCCAAAGAGCGGCCCCACCAAGAAGAATGCGCTTCGCGTGAGGACGAGCAGCGCGGAGGGCCGCGTGCGCTACGACGCAAGCGCGTCCACTGGCTCCTCACCCGCTTTTAAACCCACCGCATTCGCGGAATGACTGCTTTCCTCGCGGCAGTTTTCCGGATACGGCCATTCCATGCGCATCCTTCCTATCACGCTCCTGATCGCCGCCACACCGTTTGTCACGCACGCGGACTGGACGCTCTACGGCGGAAATGCCCAACACACCGGGCAATCCGCCGTCCGCGGCGATGCCCTTTCCATCCTCTCTTGGCAGACACCCGTGGACTATCACCCCGGCAGCTTCACGCACTATGGATCGCCGACAATCACGGAAGCCAATACCGTCATCGTCCCTGTGACCACCGGCTTCAACACCGACTTTGTCGTCGAGGGCCGGAGCGGCTATGACGGCTCGCTCCTTTGGTCGCAAGCGACCGACTACATTGCACCGACTTCAGGTTGGAGGCCCAGCTTCTCGCCCGTCCTCGCGCGCACCGGACTTTCCGATTACAGCGTGTACATTCCTGCCGCTGGAGGGACCATCAACTGGCGCAACAACGCCGACCAGGCCGGCCCCACCGCCACTGGGAAATTCGCCTTCTTCGACAACACGCCCGGTGCCTCGCTCTACAACGCGAACAAAGCCCTCTACGACGCCAACATTAAAATCAACACCCCCGTCACGACCGATATCGCCGGCAATATTTACTTCGGTTTTCAGGCGCTCGCCGACACGCCGCTTGTCCACGGCGGCGGCATCGCGCGCATCACTCCGTCCGGTGTCGGCTCCTTCGCTCTCGCCAGCGATGTGGCCCCCGGCTTCACCCAGACTTCGCTCAACGCCGCGCCGGCAATCACCGCCGACGGCTCAAAGCTCTACGCCGTTTTCGGAAACAACAGCTCCGGAAAACTTGTCCAGCTCGACAGCGCCACGCTCTCTCCGCTCCACTCCACTTCCCTCCTTCCCGGCGTCCTCGATCTCTCCACCGCTTCTCCGACTATCGGCCCCGATGGCGATGTTTACTTCGGCACCAACAATGATGGATACAGCCGCGGGCGTCTCCAACACTTCTCCGCCGACCTCAGCACCGTGAAACTCACCGGCGGGTTTGGCTGGGACACCACGCCTGCCATCGTCCCGCTTTCATTCCTCCCCGGCTACACATCGCCCGCAGGGTCGAGCTACCTCCTCTTCACAAAATACAACAGCTACAACTACCCCGGCGGGGTGAACAAAATCGCGATCCTCGATCCCAACGCCACCCAAATCAATCCCCTCACCGGCGAGATCGATATGAAGGAAGTCCTCACCCTGAACAGCCCCGGCCTCAACGATGACGAATGGTGCATCAACACCGCCGTAGTGGACGTCCTCGGGAAGGCAATCTACGCCAACAATGAAGACGGCAGCCTCTACCGCTGGAGCATCACGGACAACACCTACACCAGCATCAGCCTCGCGGGTGCAGCCGGCCAGCCCTACACGCCGACCATCATCGGCCCCGAAGGCACCGTGTACGCCATCACGCAGGGGAATCTTTTCGCCGTCGTGCCCGAACCCTCCACCATGACCATTCTCGCCCTCGCGGGCGTCGGCCTTCTCGCCCGCCGCCGCCGATAGTCTGCTTCGTTTAAAATGCTGGAGCCTGTTGTTTATGCCATCCTTACCCTCGCAGGCGCGGCGGCGGGATTTGTCGATGCCATCGCGGGCGGCGGCGGCCTCATCTCGCTACCCGCGCTCCTCTGGGCCGGCCTTCCACCCGCAGTCGCGCTTGGCACGAATAAACTCCAGTCTTCCTGCGGCACGACGCTCGCCGTCATCCGCTACACGCGCAGCGGTCTCATCCCGTGGCGAAGCCTGCCCCTTGCGATCGTCGTCACATTCATCGCCGCCGTCCTTGGCGTCATCGCAGTCACCCACGTGTCCCCCACCATCCTCCAGCGGACCGTCCCCGTATTGCTGCTCGCTGTCGCAATCTACACCGCGCTCAATCCCCGGCTCGGCGCGACCAGCCGCGCTGCGCGCTTCGGCCCCACTGCTTTCGCGCTGACATTTGGCATCATCCTGGGATTCTACGATGGCTTTTTCGGTCCCGGCACCGGCTCGTTTTGGATGATGGCCTGCGTCCTCACGCTCGGCCTCGACCTCCGCGCCGCCACCGGCACCACCAAAGCCCTCAACCTCACCAGCAACCTCGCCGCCCTCGCCGCATTCGCCATCGGCGGCCACCTCCGCTGGGATGTCGGCGCAGCGATGATCGGCGGTCAGCTCATCGGAGCACGGCTCGGCAGCGGCCTCGTGATCCGGCGCGGCGTGAAAATCATCCGCCCCATCTTCATCACCACCGCCCTCCTCCTTGCCGTGCGTCTCACGTGGCAGACCTTTCACCGGTCCTGACGATGCGACACGACTCGCGCGAGGATGGCTCCACAGTGGTGGCACGGCGAAGGCCGCAATTCCGTTTCGTGATGCAAATTGCACTTCCGTCGCGGACGGTGCGCATTTATTCATCCACCATGAGCGACATGAACGAAGCGGTCATCGATCACGGAAGAACAGCGCAGTTTATTCTGCAAGAGTAACCGACCCAGCCCCATGAATCCGCCAACCAACATCACCGCCAAGAACGTCCAGCAGATCGGCACCGCCGGCACCGTGAACAACTACTACGGCACCGTTCCCACCGTCCCGCAGTCCGACGAAGAGTTGCGCGCAAAGTTCAACAGCTACTGCGAGTCGCTCGCCGAACTATGCAGGAACGTCAACGTCGTCGGGATGAACATAGCGGCGGAGCGCGGCCAGCGGGCGCCGGGGCTCGATGCCGTTTATGTCGCGCTGGAGACAAATACCGTGTTTGTGCGGGATGGAAAAGAGTCAGAGCCACGTCGGGTTTCTTCGGCCGCGTGGGATGCCCTCTTCCTCCCCGAGAAAACCAAAGCCGTCTTCACCGGCGAGCCCGGCTCCGGGAAATCGACCTTTGTCCAGCACGTCGCCCTTCGACTGGCGCAGGAGGAAAAAGGACCGGTGCCATTCCGCATCGTCCTCCGCCACTTCGAGCGCGATCTCGCTTCGGATGCGAAGGGCACCGCTGCGGAAGTCCTCGCTTGGCTTATGTCCCAACTCGCCAAGGATTGCCATACCGACGCCGAGGCAAACCTCGAAGACTTGCTCAAGCGCGGTGCCGCCGTCGTCTTTTTCGATGGGCTCGACGAAGTCCCGCAGGTCCGACTCCCCATCATTCGCGAGGCCATCCGCTCGTTTGCCACGGGCGGCTTTGCAAAGTCCCGCATCGTCGTCACTTGCCGGATCGCCTCGTATGAGAGGAAAGAGACGCGCATCCCCGGCTTCCCCGACCCGCACCAGATCGTCGCTCTCTCGGATGCGCTACAGCAGCGATTCATCCAGGCGTGGTATGCCGAGTCCCGTGCGTGCGGCTTCCTGAAGTCTGAGGCCGAGCAGGAGCAATGCGAGCGGACCCTTCGCAGAGCCATCCGCGCTTCCGAGGACTTGCAGGACATGGCGGGCAATCCTTTCTTTCTCACCGTCATGGCCCAGCTCCACCGCTTGGAGAAACCGCTCCCCGACACCGGCGCGGCGCTCATGGACCAGCTTGTCGATGGCATCCTCCGCGATGCGCGCAAAGCCGACGACTCCGCCGGTTCCGTCGGGCCTTTCGCCGGACCTTCGCGCTTGCCGCGGGTCGAGGGCACTCGACGACCCCGCCAAGCTTCGCTCCCGCTTGGAGACCATCGCCTTCCTCCACCGCGAGCGCACCGCGTCCGTGGAGCGCAAAAAAACCAACGCGTCCCTCGCCGTGGACGAAGACCTCCTGCGCAACAAACTCCGCCTCGACCGCAAGTGGACTGACGATGAAGTGGATGCCCTCATCGCCGCACTGCGCGACCGCGCCGGCCTGCTCCAGTCCCGCGATGCAAAGACGCTCGAGTTCCACTACCGCTTTGAAGAATTCCTCGCCGGATGCCACCTCACCAACGAGCAACTCACCGAAGGCAAGCCATTCCCAAAGCGCGTCATCGAGACGCTGGAAAAGCAGGGCGACTATGCGCGAAAGACCGTCCTCTGGGCGGCGGGCGTCTATGCCCATGCGAGGCCAAATTCCCGCTTCCAAGTCCGGGACTTAATCACCGCCCTCGCCACCGGGACGCGCCTAAATTTAGAGCACGAACTTCTCGCCGCCGAGATTGCCCGCGATTCCCGCATCACGACATGGGACGACGAAGACACGCCTCGCTCTGCGGAGACCGCGCTCAAGCTGCGCAAACTGCTCATCCACTTTCGCGGTTCCGGCACCAGTGCTGCAAACAAAGCCAAAGCCGCCGCCGCCATCGGCATCCTCGGCGACGAGCGGCCGGGCGTGGGCTGCATCACCGTCGGCGGGCTGGAGTTGCCGGACATCGAGTGGTGCCACGTGGACGCCGGGCCTTTTCCCATGTGCAATGACAAGGCTCCCTATGCCAACAAAAAGCCGCGCATCCTTTTCAATATCCCCGCGCCCTACAGCATTTCGCGCTACCCCGTCACCGTCGCGCAATATGCCGCGTTTATGGCAGCGGGCGGGTATGACGATGAGGCGCTGTGGACAAAGGCGGGCTGGCACTGGCTGCGCGAGCAGCGCATCACCGGCCCGGAGCGCTACACGCGCATTTTCCAGACGCCGAACCATCCCCGCGTCGGCGTCTCGTGGTACAAGGCGACTGCCTTTGCTGCATGGCTGCACAGCCAGCGTGCCGCACTTGGCCTGGCGGAGACATCGCGCATCGCACTGCCCAGCGAGGCACAGTGGGAGCGCGCCGCGCGCCATACCGATGCGAGGGAATATCCGTGGGGCTCCGCCAAAGACGACACGCATGCCGCCCACTGCAATTGGGACAAGACCGGCATCGGCAGCACGTCCGCAGTCGGGCTCTTCCCCGCAGGAAAAGCGGAGTGTGGCGCGGACGACATGGCGGGCAATGTATGGGAGTGGTGCTTCACCTTTTTTACCGACAACTACAGCAACTACCAACCAAGCGACGATCCAGAGGTCGATGGAAATCGCGTGGTTCGTGGCGGGTCGTGGGGCTATAACAATCCCGACTTTCTCCGCGCTTCGTGTCGCGTCAGCTATCAGCCCGGCAATCGTTTCAACAACTGCGGTTTTCGGGTGATGGTGGTGGGTGTGGCGCGCTAGGCTGGATGCACCCTTGTGACGTTGTGACACCAGCATATTTTCGTGCGTGCACACGGCGTGTGTCACTGGTATCCGCGGGAGAATACCGAGAACCTATGGATAACGAAGCTTCGAACCCAACTGAAGAAGAGGTCCGTTTGCGCACTGAGATTGCGGAACACGAGAAGCTCCATGGCGAGAACCACCCGGGGGTTGGACCGCTGTTGGAGAAACTCGGGGAGCTGGTGCTATCCAAAAACCGATTTAGTGAAGCGCACCAATTGACTCGTCGCGCACAAGATATTCGGGAAGCGGAGCTTCGGGCACGCGGCATGTTTAATTTCGTAGTGAGGGAAGGCAGCCATCCATCCGAGGAGAGCGGCGAAATCTGGATCACAGGGATGCTGGGAATGCGTGCGAGGTTCGGCAGCCTAGATGAAGGCGCCAAGTCTGACCTCCGGCAAATGGTTAGACACTACGCATTGAACCTGATGGATACCGGACAATCCGAGGATACTGCGTTCAAAAAGGCTCAATCACTTCTGGAACCGTACGGCATTTCGCTCTGAATTCCCAAGCGCCGTCTCGCTTCCCCCAAAAAAAAGCGCTACCCCGCCGCCGCGCGTCGGCAAGCATCGCGGACGTCCCGTTTCAGAAAATGCACGTGTCGTCGGCTATCTCCGACGTCCCGTTTTAGGAATTACGTGTCGGCAGCGAAATGGGCATGGGCTGTGGCAGGGATGTATCGCGGGTGCTGGTCGGCTTCGCAAGCCTGCGGGGAAATTGATGTTTGTCGAACGCGGATATTCGTGGCAAAAGTAGCGGCATGATTCTCGAAAAACTTCCGGGCGTAAGCGAACTATCGGACGCGGATAAGTGGCAGCTCATCGACGAACTGTGGACGGGGCTTCTCCCGCCGCCAACGACGGCCCCGAGCCCGGAAACCGTGGCGCTGCTGGAAGCCCGTCTCGCTGAATATCACCTCGACCCAGCCGCCGCTGCGCCGTGGGAGGAAGTGAAGAAACGCCTGCGGGCGTCCCGCGGGCTGTGACGGAACTGGTCATCATGCCGCTCGCGGAAGCGGAGAGGCTGCGGTAGTCAGTGATTGTGGATGGTCATATTGTCCGCCCGCTTGATGACCTGAACGTTCTTCGCGTTGATGATGTATTTCGCCGACGGCCCGCCGGACAGCTCGTGGTCGAGCAGCGCGGCGATTTCCTCCTGCTTCTCGATCGGGGAATTGCGGATTTCGGTGATGAGGGCTGTGAGGTCGAGCAATGTGATCTCGATGCCGGGAACCTGCGGGAGATTGCCCGGCGGCTTGGGCGCTTTGGTGGTGAAGAAGAAAATAATGAGCTTCTCGATCTTCTCGCTCAGCTCGTGCTTCGGGTTGGCCGCTCTCTCGGAAGTGCCGCTGATTTTTGACGGCTGGTCGTTGATCGTGACCTGAATACCGACGCGCCGTTCTTTATCGATAAGGTCGATGGCCGGGGTGTTGGACTTCTCGGCGTTGGCGTTGGTGAGGTCGTACCCGTAAACCGCGCCGAGCAGCGGGATGCAGAAGTCTTCGAGGTGCGCGGCGGGCGAGATGAAGCCCTGCGCGGAGTTCAGCTTCAGGTAATACGCAAGGCTGCCGAGGGCGGCGATGATGCGGTCGAGGTGGTCTGCGCGTTTGAGCATGGCGTCAGGCTATGCCGGAACGGGGTGCAAAGGGAAGAAGGGCGTTCCGCGCATCGAAACCGCAGTTGATTCCCGATTGTTTCATTTCGTTACGCAAATTGCGCTTCCGTAGCGGGCGGTGCGCATTTATTCAGAGGCCATGAGCGACATGAATGAAGCCATCATTGAGCAAGCGACCATGGAAGATCTGCCGCAAATGGCCGACCTCCTGTATGATCTATTCAGCCATGAAGGCGACTTCGTCCCCGACCGGCAGAAAAATATCCGCGGTCTCACGCTCATCCTCGAACAGCCCAGCCGCGGCCGCATTTTTGTCTATCGTTGGAACGGCCAGATCCTCGGAATGATCAACCTGCTCTTTACCATAAGCACAGCCGAAGGCGGCTTCGTCGTGCTGCTCGAAGACGTCGTCGTCCATCACAACCATCGCGGCCTCGGCGTGGGCACGCAGTTGCTGAACCACGCGATCGAATACGCGAAGAAGAAAGACTTCCTGCGCCTCACCCTGCTCGCAGACCGTGTGAATGCCGAAGGACAGGAGTTTTTCCTCAAGCACGGATTCTTCGTCTCCAAAATGATCCCGCTCCGCCTCCCGCTCACCAAGGAAGCCGCGACGCTGCCGAAAGGCTGACCGATGGCCAACGGAATCACCGACATCGGATTCGCGCGCATCGATACGGACCGCCGGGCGCGGTGCGGATTTGCCGAAGTGATCTTCGGCCACGGAAAATCCCCCGCGCAAGTCGCAGCCATCGCGGGCGTCATCCTGGAGAAAGAACCCGCCGTCCTCGTCAGCCGCGCCACCGCCGAGCAATTCACCGCTGTCGTCGCGGAGATTCCTGACGCCGTCTGGCATCCCGAGGCCCGCTGCATCACCGTCGAGCGGGAAAAACTCCCCGCCCTTCGCGGCAGCGTCGCGGTCGTCTGTGCGGGCACCAGCGACCTTCCCGTTGCCGACGAAGCCGCAGTGACGCTCCAGCTTTTCGGAGCGAAGGTGGAGCGCATCACCGACGTCGGCGTCGCGGGAATCCACCGGTTGCTCGCCGTGCGCGATCAACTTCAGGCCGCGACCGTGGTCATCGTAGTCGCGGGAATGGAAGGCGCGCTCCCAAGCGCCGTCGCCGGTCTTGTCAGCCGCCCCGTCATCGCCGTGCCCACCAGCATCGGATATGGCGCGAGCTTCGGTGGGATCGCCGCGCTGCTCGGGATGCTCAATTCCTGCGGAAGCGGAGTAACCGTCGTGAACATCGACAACGGCTTCGGCGCCGCATACGCCGCTGCGCAGATTTTGCGGACTGGCGCACCGTAACGGCGCAACGCCGAGAACTTTCCCCGATCGCCCACGCAGGTGCAGCAGCTCAGCCATTATATCGAAGGTCGTTTCTGGATATTGTTTGGTGCGATGCTGGTGGGCGTCATTGTCCGCACAGTGTGGCGTTTTTACATGCGAAAGCTGCGGGCTCCGCCCTTTCCGCGGCGCGAGTCTGTGAATGTTCGATTCCACGAATCCGGCGCTTCGGGCTCGTCTGACCGGAGTTTGGGCACGCGCATGAGAAACTCCGGGTGCCGGCTCGAAATCACTGTCACCGACACCGAAGTGTGGATCCAGCCCGCGATTCTGATATCCCTTTTCAACGATGATTTCGACATGGAGCACCGGATTCTGCTGACGGCGGTTTCCTCCGCAAAGATTGTGGTTAGTGTGACAAGCTTCGTCGAACTCGCCTTTAAAATGCCCGACGGATCGACCCGTCACCTCAAGCTCAGACTCCGGGATCCAGATGCGTTCATAGCGGCACTCACGAGGCGATGAGGCTGCGTCAATCCCACTCCTCACTCATTTACAGAACCGGCTTCACCCCCTACACACCTTCGGAATGATCGCTCGCATCCTTCTATTCATCATCGTTTCATTGAACCTTTCCCGTGCCGCTTCACCATCGCTCGTCATCATTGATGCCGGGCACGGCGGCAAGGATAACGGTGGGACGGGAAATGGGTTGGTCGAAAAAAACCTCACGCTCGACACCGCCAAACGGCTGCAATCCAAACTCACGAAAGCAGGCATCCGGAACGTCATGCTGCGCGACTCCGATTCGTTCATCGAGCTGGATGACCGAGTGTCGATGGCGAACAAATACAAACGGCGCGATGCGGTGCTCGTTTCCATTCACTTCAACGCCGTCGGCGGCGGCGCGTCACACGGGACGGAGACGTTTTTCTGGCGGCCCGACGCCACCGCGCTCGCGGCCCGGATTCAAAGAAACGTCGCCCGCCAAACCGGCTTCACCGACATCGCCATCAACCGCCGCCGCCTCCGCCTCACGCGAAACCCGGAGATTCCCGCCGTGCTGGTCGAAGGCGCATACATGACCAATGCAAGCGATGCAAAAAAGCTCGCCACTCTCGCAACGCGCGACGCTATCGCGCAGGGCATCTGCAATGGTATTTTGGAGCTGAGAAAATTTGGCGAAAAAGGAATCCCGCGTGTGCCGGAAATCGCAACTCCCCTCTCCCGCCGCTCCGACCCGCCGGACGGGGGAAAGCGGCTTCGGATCAACTATTGAGTGCACGTAGCGCTCGCTCGCACGAATATGCGGCGCGCGCTTCTTGCGGGAGCAGGAATGATTTTTCATACACTGCCGCGATGCGCTCCATCGGAGAGGACCACGCAAAGCGGGCAGGCGCTCGCATAGCCTATTTGAACTCCACGCGCACGGTGTCGAAATCAAATACACCGGTGACGAAGATGCTCCGTGCCACGACTTCGACGCGCGTGCATCCATCAGGGATTGCGAAATCTTTTCGGAACGTCCGCCAGCCCGGCGAACTGCCGGATGCTACGACGGGAGCACTGATCATCGTGCCTTTGGCATCCTGAAACCGAATCGCCACCTCTAACATGCTGTTAAAAAACGATTCACGCAGGCATTTTTACCCGCAGATTTCGCAGATTCTTCGGCGGGCAAATCTGCGAAATCTGCGGACAGAGAACCTTTCCCTCGGGTTTTTCAACAGGCTGCTTTCGGGCTCATATTCGTTTGTGGATGTTTACCCACGCCTCGCTCGTTCCTCGCGCTGGCTGGGCTATTCCATCGCCGGGCTTTCAGCCCTTTGTTTCCCTTCTTTTAATCTCACCCGGAGCCGTGTCCGCTTTGGTGTATGCGCAACTGCTTGAAAAAGTGTTTCCACGCCCGGAAGAGAAATCGGCAGTTGATCGGATTCCGATCGGCACCTACGGTTCACGCTCTTTAATACTGTGGCTACCACCAAACGCGTCTTATTTGTCTGCACTGGAAACATCTGCCGAAGCCCGATCGCAGAGGGTCTTCTCCGGCATGCGGTCCGCTCCCGGAAGGATGTGGAGGTGTCGAGCGCGGGAGTCGCGACCGGCTACGGCCAGCGCCCGAGCGAGAACGGCGTGGAAGCCTGCCGCAAGGTTGGTGTCGATATCCGCGACATTCGTTCCCAGCCGCTGACGGATGAGCTCGTTCAATGGGCCACGCATATTTACGGGATGACGCGTTCGCATCTCGATGCGATCCTCACTTTCTTCCCGGAAGCGGCGAACAAATCGTGGCTGGCGTGCGAATTTGAGCCATCGCTCGCGGCGCGCCCGGAAGTGCCGGACCCCATCGGGATGGGCATCCACGCTTACATCGCGACGCGCGATCATCTTTCAAAAGCCCTCCCCAGTCTCATCAAGCACATCGATACCACCGAAATGACCCAAACGACCACGACCATGAACTCATCCGAAAACCAGCAGACACTCCGCATCGCACTTGGCGCAGACCACGGCGGTCTGGATGTGAAAAAGGCAGTTCGCGAGGCACTCAAGGCGAAGGGGTTCATCGTAAATGATCTTGGGACGAATTCGGAGGACTCCGTGGATTATCCGGATTATGCAGGGCTCGTGTGCAACCAAGTGCTCGCCGGTGAGGCGGACTTCGGGGTGCTGATGTGCAAGACGGGCATCGGCATGAGCATCGCAGCGAACCGCCACGCAGGAATCCGGGCGGCGCTCGTGACCAACGCCACCGACGCGGCCACGACGAGGCGGCATAACAATGCAAACGTGCTTTGCATGGGCGCGACGAATGTGGCTCCAAATCAAGCTTCCGCGATTGTGGAGGCGTTTCTTTCAGCGGAGTTTGAAGGCGGACGCCATGCGAAGCGCGTGGAGAAAATCGAGCAGTGCGCGAGCGGAGCCGGCGGCAAGTCGCTGGCTGAGGTGGACAGCGCGATTTTCCATTCGATCGAGGAAGAGCACAAGCGGCAGTTCGAGGGCATCGAGCTCATCGCTTCTGAAAACTTCACGAGCCGTGCGGTGATGGATGCGCAAGGCTCCTGCCTCACGAATAAATATGCGGAGGGCTATCCCGGCCGGCGCTGGTACGGCGGCTGCGAGAACGTGGATGTCGTCGAGCAACTCGCCATCGACCGTGCGAAAGAACTCTTCGTCGGCGCGGAGCATGTAAATGTCCAGCCGCACTCCGGCTCGCAGGCGAATACGGCGGTGTATTTCTCCGCGCTGCAAATCGGTGATCGGATTCTCACGATGAATCTCGCGCATGGCGGACATCTGACGCACGGGCACAAGGCGAATTTCAGCGGACGTTTCTATGAAGTCACGCACTACGGCGTGAGCGATAAGGACGAGCGGATCGATTACGATGCGCTGGAGAAAATGGCGGTCGAAGTGCAGCCCAAAATGATCACGGCAGGCGCGAGCGCTTACCCGCGGATTATCGACTTTGAGCGCATGCGTGCGATCGCCGACAAGGTGGGCGCGCTGCTTTTCGTGGACATGGCGCACATCGCCGGTCTGGTAGCGGGCGGGGTGCACCCGAACCCTTGCGGGCTCGCTGATTTCACCACCACGACCACGCACAAGAGCCTGCGCGGTCCTCGCGGCGGCATCATCATTTGCAAGGAGAAATATGCGAAGTCCATCGACAGTCAGGTCTTCCCCGGCATCCAGGGCGGACCGCTGGAACACGTCATCGCTGCAAAAGCAGTGTGCTTCCATGAAGCGCTGCAACCATCCTTCAAGACTTACAGCAAGCAGGTCGTTACGAATGCCAAGGCACTCAGCGCGCGCCTCGCCCACCACGGCTACCGCATCGTGAGCGGCGGCACGGACAATCACTTGATGCTCGTGGACCTTCGCCCAAACGGCCTGAATGGCGCGCTCGCAAGCACGGTTCTCGATCATGCCGGAATCACGGTGAACAAGAACGGCATCCCGTTTGATACCGAGCCAATCAGCAAAGGTGGCGGCATCCGTGTCGGCACGCCCGCTGTGACCACCCGCGGCATGAAGGAAGAGGAGATGATGGACATTGCGGACTTCATCCACCGGGCACTCGGCGCGCGCGACAATGCCGAGGAACTCGCCAGGATTCGCGACGAGGTGAAGCAGTTCACGAGGAAGTTCCCGCTGCCATTTTAAGGGGAGTAGCTCGACATTCCATTGTCGAGTATAGGCTCCCGATACGGCTGAACATTTTCTTTTAGCGATCACCTGAACTCGACTTTGGAAAGTCGAGCTACGGCGACGGCAACTTGCTGGTTGAGTCGCGATTCACACGCTGACAGTGTCGCGGAATGCGACTCCCGATCCTTTTCTCGCTCGTAGCCTTTTTGTCCCACGCGGACGATTTGCCCGGCAATGCCATGCTCGCGAAGTATTTTGAGCGGGAGGTCGCTGCGATCGAGCATCAGCCCATGCTTGTGCCTGCCTCGGCGGAGGAATGGGAAAAGATACGCGCGGCTGACCGTGCGGAACTTGCGGGCATGCTCGGACTTTCTCCGATGCCGGAGCGCACACCATTGAATGCCGTAAAAACCGGCGAGACGGCGGGCGACGGTTTCGTCGTGGAGAAGCTCCATTTTGAATCGCGGCCCGGGCTTTATGTGACTGCGAATCTCTATCGCCCTGCGCAGGAAGCCGGGAAACTTCCCGCCATTCTGTATGTGTGCGGCCACAGCAGCGTGAAGGCGAAGGATGGCGGCAGTCTTGGAAACAAGACCGGCTATCAGCATCACGGCGCGTGGTTTGCCCGGCACGGCTATGTGTGTCTCGTAATCGATACTGTGCAGCTCGGCGAGATTCGCGGCGAACATCACGGCACCTATAGTTTCGACCGATGGTGGTGGATGTCGCGCGGCTACACGCCCGCCGGCCTTGAGGCGTGGAGCGGGATTCGGGCGCTGGATTACCTTGAGACGAGGCCGGATGTGGACACTACGCGAATTGGCGTGACGGGCCGGAGCGGCGGGGGTGCTTATTCGTGGTGGATCGCAGCGCTTGATGATCGTGTGAAGGTCGCGGCACCGACTGCGGGCATCACCACCCTCCGGAACTACGTTGTCGATGGCGCGGTCGAGGGGCACTGCGACTGTATGTTCATGGTGAACTCCCGACAGTGGGATTACGATCGCGTGGCTGCCCTCATTGCGCCCCGTCCGTTGCTGATCTCCAATACCGACAAGGACACAATCTTCCCGCTGGATGGTGTGATGACGCTGCATTCGAGCGTGCGGCGTGTTTACCGGGCGCTCGGCGCGGACGGGAAACTCGGTGTGCAAATCGCGGAAGGTCCGCACAAAGATACTCAGTCGCTGAATGTCGGTGCTTTTGCGTGGTTCGAGCGCTGGCTCAAAGGCGCGGACCCGATGGCGTTGCTGGACGAGCCTGCAAAGAAGTATCTCGATCCGGAATTGCTTCGCGTTTTCACTGCGCTGCCAAAAGACGAGATCAATACGAGAGCCGACGAGTCGTTCGTTCCTGCGGCTATTGCCAAGGAGCCGGCGGACGCCGCAGCGTGGGAAAAGCAGCGCGAGGCGTGGATGCGCGGACTGCGCGAAGATGTGTTTTCCGGCTGGCCGAAGTCATCATGCGATCTCGCGACGACCGAAGTGCCGCGATCGGAGACCGGCGGAGTCGCGTTGCAGGCGTGGGATTTCACGCCGCAGGAACCATGGCGGCTGCGACTGTGGGTGATTTGCGATGCGACGGTAAAGCCTTCCGATATTAAACGGATCACACTCGAGCCTTTGGATGAGGATGGATGGAAGCAGCTTCAGAGATGCCTGCCCGGCGAGAATAATGCGATTAGCGCGGAGGATGCCGGCTTTGCTGCGCTGAAAAAACGCGTTACCGGGACACGGGAAGCGGTCGCTTTCATCTGCCCGCGTGGAATCGGACCGACCGCGTGGTCCGGAACGAAAAAGGAGCAGACACAACGGCTCCGGCGGTTCTATCTCCTTGGGCAAACGCTCGACGGGATGCGGGTCTGGGACATCCGCCGTGCCATTACAGCACTGCGCGAGACGCCCTTTGGAAAAGCTCCGCTCCGCTTGATTGGCAGCCGCGCTCCCAGTGTGAATGCGCTTTACGCTGCTCTGTTCGAGGACGGTATCGCGGGCGTGGAAATGCGGGATCCGCCGCTTTCGCATTCCAGCAGTCCCATTTATCTCAACGTGCTCCGCGTGATGGATATTCCGCAAGCGATGGCAATGGTTGCGATGCGCACCAACGTTACGCTGACCACCGCGAGCGTCGGGGCGTGGGCGTTTCCGAAGTCGGTCGTGTCAAAGTTCGGACGTCCGAATGCTCTCGAAATCCATCCGACGGCGGGAAGCCTTTCGAATTGACGGGGCCTCTGCATGGTGTGACTAAAGCGGTGATGTCATTGCGATTCGCCCTGGGAAAAATCAGTTGGCTAGGTGCCGTTCTGGCGATGGTCGTCCCGGCATGCGCCGACGCCGGTGCGGCACGCGCTGCGGTATTGCGTGGTGATTTTTCTGCGGCGGCAGCCGAGTGGGGCAAGGTCGCGAACGAGGAGAAAGGGGATGCGCGGATCGCCGCTCTGTTATCCCGCGCACAGTCGCTGCGGGAACTTGGTCAGCATCGGCTCGCGATGGATACGCTGTCCGAGGCGGAAGCTGCTGCAAAGGCCGCCGGCGCAGGGCTGCGAGTCGCCGAGGCGCAGGCTGCGAAGGCGGCGTCCTTGATTTTTTCCCGTCAGGCTGCGGATGCGGAGCCACAACTCCGGGAGGCGCTCGCGACTGCAAAACAATTGGCGGCTCCCGGATTGATGGCGCAGGTCCAAAACGACCTCGGGATTCTGCTTTCCGGCACAGGTGATAAGGCGGGTGCCGTTGCTGCTTTTAGCGAGGCCGCAGCTCTTGCAGCGAAATCCGGTCCGCCGGAGCTGGCAGCGCGCGCCGTGAGAAATCTGGCCGACGCCCGGATCACGGCGGGCGATTTCCCGGCGGCGCGGAAGGAGCTGGATGCCGCAGTGCGGTCTGCGAGAGCGCTGCCGGAGGGACACGAACGGGCGTTCCTGCTGCTCGGGCTTGCCCGGACGAGCGAGCGTTTTTTTTACGAAGATCCGGCGCATGACAACGGTCTGCGTCGCCGGGCGTTTGAGTTGGATGCGGAAGCTGCAAAGCTGGCCGCGGCGATTGGCGATGACCGTGCGCTTTCGTGGGCGCTCGGACATCAGGGGGCGCTCTACGAGTTTGAGAAAAAGCTGCCGGAAGCGCTGGCTCTGACGCGCCGAGCCGTGGCGCTCGCCCAGCGGATGCAGGCGGCGGATTCCCTCTATCGCTGGCAGTGGCAGTCGGGACGGATTCTTGCGCTGCAAGGGCAGCGGGACGCCGCGATTGAGGCGTGCCGGCGCGCTGTCGCGACGCTGGAGGGGATTCGAAATGATGTGGCGATCCGACATGGTAATCGGAACGCCGGGTCGTCCTACCGCCAGGCGGTGGGCGCTGTGTATTACGACCTTGCGGATTTGCTGCTCCAGCGCGCCGACGGGCTCAAGGATCCGGCGGAGTTTCAGGGCGTGCTGCGGGAGGCGCGGGCTACGGCGGAGGCGCTGAAATCAGCCGAGTTGGAGGACTATTTTCAGGACGATTGCGTGAACCTCCTTCGCTCGAAGCAGCGCAATGTGGAGAACCTCTCTGCGAAGGCTGCCGTGCTTTACATCCTGCCGCTTCCATCGCGGACCGAACTGCTCCTGAGCCTGCCGGGTACCACGAAAACTCCGGGACGCATCGAGCGCTACAAGGCCGCAATCGGAGACGCGGAATTGACGGAGAAAGTGCGGCGCTTCCGCTTGAACCTGGAGAACCGGACGACCAACGAATTCCTCGAACAGGCGCGCGAGCTTTATACCTTGTTCATTGCGCCGGTGGAGCCGCAGTTGAAGTCGCACGGAATTGAAACGCTCGTTTTTGTGCCGGACGGCCCGCTACGGACAATCCCGATGGCGGCGCTGAATGACGGTGAGAAGTTTCTAGTCGAGAAATACTCGATCGCCGTGACTCCCGGCCTGGACCTCATGGAAGCAGGTCCGGCGGGTCTCAGAGCACCGCGTATGATGATTAGCGGGCTCACCGATGCCGTGCAGAATTTTCCGCCGCTGCCCGCCGTGCAGCTTGAGGTCGATCGGCTTGGAAAACTATATCCGCAGCGTGAGCAGCTCATGAACACCGAGTTTGTGAAAGCCCGGGTGACCGAGAAATTTAGCGGCGAACCGTTTACTATCGTCCACATCGCGTCGCACGGGCATATCGACAGCGATGTCCGGAAGAGCTTCGTGCTTACCCACGCAGACAAACTGACGCTCGACGATCTCGAGAAACTGATCCGGCCCGGCCAGCTCGCCGATAAGCCCTTGGAGCTCCTGACGCTGAGCGCCTGCCAGACCGCTGCCGGCGATGACCGTGCTGCGCTGGGCCTCGGCGGCGTGGCTGTGAAGGCGGGTGCTCGCGCTGCATTTGCCACCCTTTGGTGCGTGAACGACCGGGCTTCGGCAGAGCTTGTAGCGGACTTTTACACGGGTCTGAATGCGCCCGTCGCACTCACCAAAGCCCAGGCGCTTCAGACGGCGCAACGAAAACTGCTCGCCGATCCGCGCTACGCCCATCCGTGCTACTGGGCTCCATATCTCATCATCGGAAACTGGCTGTGAAAACGTTCCTCAAGTCCATCAGAAACCTGCTCCACCGCCCGCCCGTCGCATGCATGTTCATCTCGATGCTTGTATTCGCGGCGGTGGTCGTCCTGTGGGCGAACGGTTTGATGCAAAGGCCGGAGCTGATTGCATATGATTATCTCGTAGCGAAGCGGATGAAGCCCGATTCCGTCGATGACCGGATGGTGCTGATCGGAATGACGGAGCGGGACTTGAAGAAATACGGATATCCGTTGCCCGACGACCTGCTGGCCGAGGTTCTGCAAAAGATCGGCTCCCAAGAGATTGACTCCCAAAAGCCAGCGGTCATCGGCATGGACTTATATCGTGATTTACCGGAGCCCCGGAATCGCGCGCACTATCCGGAACTCGAGCGCGCATTGAAGCAGATCAAGTCGGTCATCGCGATTCAGCGCGTGGGGTTTGTCGATGGGCCACCTGCGCTGTATGGTCCCGAGGACGTAAATCGTATTTCGGTAAACAATCTCCCGAAGGACAGTTCGATCGATGGAATGTATCGCCGCGGGCTGTTGATCTACGAGAACGGTCGCGATGACTATATGGAGAGTTTCAGCCTCGCCGTGACGCGCACCTATTTGGAGAAAATGGGGATCCCGTGCGGAATGGGCGAAGACGGCGTTTACCGGATCGGCAGCACAGAGATTCCGCGCCTCACGTCAAGCGCTGGCGGTTATGTAAATCCTCTCGTCGCCCACTACGAGTATCTCGCTGATTTTGAGTCGCCGCGACGTTTCCGCATTCAAGATCCGAATGCGAGACCGGATGATGATCAAAGCGGGAAGGATAACACGCCTCACGATTTTAGCTTTCAAGACGTCCTTGAGGACAAAGTGCCGGCGGGCGCGCTCGCTGGAAAAATCGTATTTGTTGCGACGGTGATGCAGACGATCAAAGACAGCAACCCTACGCCGATTCACGATAATTTGCGCGGCGTGCAGATGCACATGATGTGCACGCACCAGCTTCTCGATATTGGACTGAAAGGCAGGAAACCCATGGCTTGGTGGCCCGATTGGGCGGAACTCATGTGTGTCGCAGTTGCTGCGCTGGCGGGAGGCGTGCTCGGGCTGTTTTTGCATTCGCCGTGGCGATTTGCACCCGCGCTCGCGCTGCTGCTCGCGGTCATCGGCGGTGCAGGCGTGTGGGCATTCCACGGTCGCATTTGGATTCCCTTCGTAACACCGATCCTGGCATGCGCCGTTTCGGCGGCACTTGTGCTATCGGTTGTTGCTTACTTCGAGAGCTTGCAACGGGGAATGATGAAGAAGATTTTCTCCAAGCACGTTTCATCAGCAGTCGTGGAGAGAGTCATGGAGGAACCGGATCTGTTCCTTGCCGGCGGAAGGCTGAAACCACAGAGGGTTGTTGCGACCGTGATTTTTACCGATTTAAAAGGGTTCTCCACGACATCCGAGAAGATGGACCCGGCGACGCTGATGGACTGGATGAACGATTACTTTAACGGGATTGCGTCCAAAGTGGATGAAAACGGGGGAATGATCGACAAGTTCATTGGCGACGCGATCATGGGAGTCTTCGGAGTTCCACGCGCACGGACCACGGAAGAGGGAATGGACGCGGATGCGAGGAACGCCGTCGAGTGTGCGCTGGCGATGCGGGGAGCGCTGATGAAGCTGAACGCGGAGTGGCGGGCAGAGGGACGTCCGACTACCGCGATGCGCGTCGGCATTCACACCGGATGGCTTGTCTGCGGAAATGTGGGTAGCGACGAACGTCTCGATTTTACGGTCTTGGGTGATACTGTGAACACCGCTGCGCGATTGGAGGGTGCCGGAAAGGATTTCGGCGAGGACGAAGGTGGGGCCGAGTGCACGATTTTGATCAGCGATGCCACTTGCGCACGGCTCGCTAATCGATACGTTACTCGCCTGTTGGGGGCGCTGAGTTTGAAAGGTAAAGCCGACAAAGTTGTCGTCCACAGCGTCATCGCCCGAAATACTAGCGCACTCGAAAAATGAAAACCTTAGCGTTCACCATTCTCGCCAGTTTGCTGGCCGTCCAAGCAATTGCCCAGGAGCCTCCGACCACTCCGGCGGCGACTCCCAAGCGGACGATCTTGAAATATACAGCCCCAAAGACTGCGGGCACTGGCTTGCGAGCGGACGGCGATGGCGGGTCCCGTACCGATGGGTTGAAAGGAGTTCAGCTCTATGTCCTGGCACCGGATCACATTGCGCTGACCACCCAGGCGCAGCCCTCGCTCTTTTGGTTTCAGAGTGCTCCGGCGCCGAAGGATGTTCCGGTGCGCTTCGAATTGACCCTGATTGATCCGAAGAACCCGAAGCCAATGCTAAAGGTAGGTGCACCGCTCGCCGGACAAAAGGATGGAGGTGCGGGAGTTCACCGTATCCAGCTTGGCCGGCAGAAGCTCACGCTCGACCCCGGAGTGGCTTACAAATGGAGCGTGGCACTCGTGCCCGATGCGAACAATCGCTCGCAAGACCTCGTCGCCAGCGGTGTGATTCAACGGATTGAGGCCGGACCTGAACTGAGCAGCCAGCTCGAGAAAGCAGCGCCCGCCGAGAAGGTCGGTGTCTATGCCTCGAATGCCGTGTGGTACGACGCGCTCGCATCGTTGTCCGACCAAATCGACGCATCCCCGAAAGACGCCTCTCTGAGGGCGGCACGCGCGGACCTGCTCGACCAGGTCGGGCTCAAAGCCGCCGCAGAATACGAGCGGAAGAAAAAAGAATAACAAATGCCCGGCGCGCAATCGCCTTTACTAAACATGATTCGGAGCGCAGACACGTCCGGATTCTTTAAACCATTAACCTGCTCTCCTTATGATCGAAATCCTCGAAACCCGAATCGCCCCCGCCACTCTGACTTGGATTGGGGCCAGCACCCCTCAATGGTCCGCCGCCAATAACTGGACACCCACAAGCGTGCCTGCGCCGGGGGATACCTTGATCTTTAACGATTCGGCAGTTGCCACCACCCTGCTGAACGACACTCCGGATGGCACCCCTTACAGTCTTCTTTTTAACGTCGATACCAACAACTACATTATCAATGGAAACGGCGTGTCTTTCGGTGCCGGCGGAGGTTTGACGAAGAACGGCGCGGGGACGGTCACGCTCAATATTTCGCTGACTGGTTCCGGCGGAGTGACCGAGAATGGTGGATTACTTGAGTTGAACCGTCCGAATCCGTTTAGCGGTGGGATTACAATTGCGGGAGGGGTTCTCAGGGTTCTAAACGATACGAATCTGGGTGCTCCAACTGGCGATCTGACTATTCTCTCCGGTGCCACGCTGGAAACAGTGGGCTCGCTGGCCAGCGTCCGAAGTTTTCACCTCGGAGGCAACGCAAACATCGCAGTCCAGGGAGGCACGGATTTCAATATTAGTGGACTCGTGACGGATGCAGGTGTTCCGGGTGCGCTTGCGAAGCTCGGGCCCGGCAATCTCACGCTTTCCAACCCTGGGAACTCGTTCACCGGTGATATCAACGTCGCTTCAGGAGTCCTGCGTGCTGTAGGTGCTGCTCCTGCGGTAAACCCGGTGACAAGCGCTCTCGGAAATCCGCAAACCAGCGGACGAGTGATTTCGATAGCGCCGGGTGCGACGCTTTCGTTCGACAGTAGCGATATTCTCGGTCTGGACGGCTCAACGCCGGCCGTCACGCTTGCGATTGGCGGGACAGTGACGAACTCCGGCAAGTTCAACACTCTCGGCCCAATCAGCCTCAGTGGCACAGGCGTTCTGACGGGCACCGGCGGGCTTTCCAAGACGAAGCAAATGTATTCGCTGACGGGCGACATCAACTCGGACAGTGGCGGTCTCATTACCGCGGCCGCCAATGGTGCCTTTGCGGGCTACCATTTGGGAGCGGGTGTCTCCATCGCTTCCAATAACGCCCCGCTGGTAATCTCCGCAGTCCTGCTGAATCAGACACCGGCGAATGGCTCTGCTCCGGGTGTGCTCCAGGTGAACGGCACCAATGTTGTGTCGCTCGGTGGAGCGAATACATTCTCCGGCGGCGTCTCAATCGAAAGCGGCACCCTCCGAATCGCGAGCGACGCGAATCTCGGTGCGACCGTCGGCGGCGTATCCATGCTGGCCGGCAGCCAGCTTGAGGTGGTAAACTCCATCGCTTCGGCCCGGAATTTCACCATCGGCGGTGCGGTCAACTTCCTGATTCCGCTGACGAAAACCCTTACGTTGAGCGGTGTGATCTCGGACGGGGTTCCTCCGGGCTCATTCTCCGTGATCGGCGGTGGAAAAATCATTCTGACGAATACCGCCAACACGATCTCGGGCGGACTTTCTGTGACAGGGGGTTCGTTGACGTATAATGGCATCACTTCCACAATCGCCGGCGGAGGCACCGCGACGATTACGCCGATCCCCGGCACAACTGGAATTGCCTCGGTCGTCCTCACCGGCACGACTCTCTCCAGCACCTTCAAAATTACCGGGCCGGCGACAACCGAGGTCTATAAAATCAGCATTCCCAGCCCGACCGATCACATCGATTTGATCCAGCTCGGAAACGAAATCCTCTTCGGCGATGGAGTCGCGGACGCATTGCCGGACCTTTTCATCGCCGGGCAGGTAAAGCGCGTCGTGATGGGCGATGTGAACGGAAGTGCGATCTTTAAATTTGGCGACGGACTCCCTTATGACGTCGATACGGACAATACGACGCCCGACACGTATAACAATCGGCCGGACGTAACCCTCCGCGACATGCTCGGCGAAGGAATCACGATTGACGTGACCGGAGACGGGACGGAAGGCGGAGTAGGCGGCGGCGGGCTCGGCAAGTTCAAGGTGCGCTCATGGGGCTTTCCGGGCCTCGTGAAAACGACGCAGAGTATCGACACGTTCACCATTCAACGCGGCGATTCGTATGCGGTTCTGGAAGTGGATAAGTTTCACAACGGCGTCCTCACCCCGGCAAACGTCAATAAGATCACCTGCCTCGCCGGCAAGTGGAACTCCGCAGGGACGGCCATCGAGGGCTACGTCGGCAAGTTCGACGTTGGCGGCTTTGCCATCGGCGCGACCCTCACTGCGGGCTACATCCAGACGCGACTCTTCGTGAAGGGCACCCATCTCGAGATCGGCAATATCGCCTTCGGCGGTATCGTTACGCTGACAAGTCCGACACCGTCTGCGCTCCTCGATATTCGAGTCGGTTCGTTTGATGGAGTCATCGACGCCGAGGGAACGATCGCGAATTTTAGCGGCACCGGTAATTTTAGCGGAACGCTGATTGCCGATGCGATCGTCACCAAAGTGAAGGCGCTCAACTTCGTAGATAACGGCGTCAATTTTGCCCGCATCACGACCACGAGCGGCGGCATCGGCTCAATCGTCGCGACCGCGGGAGGCATGACCAATACGATCATTCAAAGTGCGGCCGGTATCGGTGCCATCACGCTCACCGGTTCCGGCGCCACGCGCTCGATGATCGGCAGCACGATCTCTGCAAAGGGCAGCATCACCGGACCGATCAAAATTGGCACGACGGGCTCCGGATCCAATCTTGATGCATCAGTCATCATCTCGGGTGCCGACCTCGGGGCGGACGGCCTTCTCGGCGGCTTGCTCCTGAATGCTGACGAGCCTTGGGTAGGCGGCACTTCCATCGGCGACATCTCTGTTTACGGGGTCATGACGGGCTCGGCGATCGCAGCCAGCATCGATCCCGGAATCGATGCGACTTACGGCAATCCATTGACGTATGCCGGGGGAAATGACGCTGCTGTTGGCGGTGGCGGAGCAATAGGCAAGGTGTCGCTCCATTCGTCCGCATTTACGGGCAAAACCACCCAGACGGACAACTCCATCGCGCATACCAATGTCATCATGGGTTCGTCGATTAACGGCGTGTTCCAACTTCCCTCGACCGCAAAAATCGCGGCCCTCATCTTCGCCGCCGCGGACGTGTCCCGCGACCTCCGCTCCGGCGGAAGTCCGGCCGCCGGAGATTTGCTGTTCTATACGTTCTAGCATCGAATGAAAGATGCCGCTTTCGTCCGCGTCGCGCTGCTCCTGGGGGGGCTTATGGCACCGGCAATGGCGCTCGCGGCGGGTATCGCGACGGACGGCACTGTCGGCCCGCGACAGCAGTTGAACGGCGCTGGCGGCTTTCAGATTCCCGATACGCTCGGCACCCGGCGTGGCGGAAATCTTTTCCACAGTTTCTCCGACTTCCAGCTTGGACGTGGTGAGACCGCAACTTTCAGCCAGACGCAGGGCGGGGCCATTTCTTCGGTGTTCGCGAGGGTCTCCGGCCTTCAGACCGACGGCTCGATCATGCGTTCGGTATCAAAGATTGAAGGCACGTTGCGCTCCACCATTCCTGGAGCCAGTCTTTATTTTTTCAATCCGGCAGGCCTTTTTTTCGGACCCAAAGCCACCATCGAGATTGATGGCTCGTTCGCCGTGAGCTCGGCGGAGTTTCTCGGTTTTTCAGATGGTGTAGTCTTCCCGGCGACTCCTCCTGCGGGCGGGGACAGCCTGACTTCGGCGGATATCAGCAGTTTCGGATTCCTCGGGAATGCTCCGGCGACTTTGGAGTTTGCAGGCTCTCAGATTAACATGCTGCCGGGACGCGGCTTTACTGCAATCGGTGGCGACATCGCAATCAAGCGCCCTGCCCCGGTCGCGGGTCAGTTGACCCCGCCCGGAGCCGTGATAACCGCGCCCGGCGGACGCGTCACGCTCACGAGCGTTTCCACTGCCGGCACTGTCGCGCTTGATGGCCGTATCACCGCGATCGGTCGGAGGCGGCGCGGGACATCCGGGGTTTCGCTCAAGGAGTCATTTATCGATACCAGCGGTGCGCAGGGAGGCGGGATTTCCATTCGCGCACCAAAGCTCACGCTCACGCAGTCCGGGATTTCTTCGAGCACAACCGGCGATGCTCGAGGCCAATCGCTGAGCCTCGCAATTTCCGGCCCCATCAGCCTTGGCAAATCCAGCAGCATCGGCACCCAAACGACAGGCTCCGGCGCGGCTGGCGCGGTGAATGTTTCCGCGGGCTCCGTTCGTGTGACGGGCGATTCGTTGCTTGGCAGTCTTGCGTCGGCGACCACTGCGAAAGGCGCGACCGCCGGTGCCGTGCGCATCCGTGCCGGGCAGCTCACGCTCGCGGGCGGTGGCAGGATTTCGAGTATCAGCGAGGGCGCGGGCCGTGCAGGTTCGATCGATGTGGCGGTGACGCGTGACTTGCGCGTCGATGGGCGCGGGTCACCTCTTGAGACCAGCATCGCTGCGGATACCCGCATGACTCCCGGTGAAGGCAGCGGCGGGCGCGGTGGGAATGTCCGTATTCGTGCCGGCTCGCTCACCGTCACCGATGGCGCGCGGATCGGCTCAAATACAAAGGGTGACGGCCATGGCGGCGATGTCTCTGTTTCGGCAAAATTGGTCCGCGTCGAACGTGGGGGCCGCATTGATGCGAGCACCGGCGAACTGACAGCGACAGGGCCTTCCGGTGGTCGGGGCGGTGGCGGCAATGTCTCGGTCAATGCCGGCACGCTCTCGCTCGATGGTCAGGACAATCCCGGCGGCACCGGCATTTTTGCGAACAATGATTCGTCCAATCCGCGGGCTGTTGGAGGGAGCGTTTCCGTGCGGGCCGGCGATGCCTCGATTCGCTCCGGCAGCCTCATCACAACCCGCCTCACCGGACCGGGCAGGGCGGGTGATGTCGAGTTTACCGGGCGTGAATTGAACATCGATCGCGGCACGTCATCGCTCTTCACCGGCATCGCCGCGGACTCTGCAATCGCAACTTCCGGAGCGGCTGGAAATGTGCGCGTCGAAGCCGGGCGCATCACCGTCCTCGGCGGAGGGCAGATTTCCTCATTCACGGCGGGTGCTGGAAAAGGCGGCGACGTTTCGGTGAAGGCGGACGAGTTCACGATTGTCGGTTCCAGCCTCCCGAGCGTCATCGGCACCGAGAGCCAGTCTTCCGGACTCGGTGGCGACGGCGGCGACGTTTTTGTCGATGCGGGAAAACTAACGATCCTTTCCGGTGGCCGTATCTCCGCGAGCACCTTTGGCGCAGGCTCCGCGGGCGATGTCCGCGTCCATGCGGGCGAAGTTTATATCAACCAAGGGCTCAGCCTGGAAGGAACCGGCGTGCTGTCCGAAAGCGTCTCCGAAGACCAGCCGGGGGCTGGCGGCAGCGTGTGGCTTGATGCGCAAAAACTCACGCTCGTTTCCGGTGGACGCGTCTCCGCGGCGACCTTTGGGCCCGGTGCCGGCGGCGACGTGATTATTACCGCTGGCGAGGCGTTCTTTTCCTCGGAAGGAACTGAGTCATTTACCGGACTGCTCGCAGCAAGTCGCTCCACCACTGCCGACGGCGCTGGTGGAAGCGTGCGTGCGACGTTCGATCACCTGTCGCTCCGCAGCGGCAGTATTTCCGCGACCACCGCCGGTCCCGGCTTCGGCGGCAGCGTCTTCGTCGAGGCTGGAAACGTGGCGCTTGGCGAACTGTCCGCCATTGCTGCATCCGCCACGGGCACTGGCGCGGCGGGGAGTGTCGCGGTGACTTCCGGCTCGCGCATCGATCTGCGCGGCGGCAGCAGCATCACCGTCCGCTCGAACCTCAGCGATGCCGGCTCCATCCGGCTCGTCGCCCCCGATTTCATCACGCTGCAAGATTCCACCATTCTCGCTGAAGCTGGCTTGAATGGCGGCGATGTCTTCATCGACCCTCAGTTCGTCATCCTCGATCACAGCACCATCAGCGCGAACGCCATCCTCGGCGCGGGCGGCAACATCACGCTCATCAGCGACACGTTCCTCGCGTCGGAGAGTGCCGTCACCGCTTCCTCCGAGGCGAGCGTGCAGGGCACGATTGATATCCAGTCTCCCGACGCCCAGCTTGCCAATGCGCTTACATCCTTGCCTGGCCGCCTGCTCGGCACGGAGATTCGCCTTTCGGAGCGCTGCGCGATGCGCCTCGGCGCGGACCTCAGCAGCTTTCTCGTCATCGGTCGCGGAGGTCTGCCGCCCGCCCCGGAAGACCTCCGCTGATTCTTAAAAAGCGTCGATCGACAGCGTGAAATGCCACCCGGCATCCTGCAGGCTGCTCTTCCCTCCGGCATCTGCGAGGCGCACGAACGGATGGCCCCAATAGACGGTCGCCTGCACATGCTTCGATGGCTGAAACAGCACCCCCAATCCCGCGCTCCAGATTGTCTCGTTCTGGTCGTCCACTTTGTTCACGTCCCAGCCTGTTCCCCAGTCGATGAAAGACGCGAGCGTCAGCACCGGCGCTCCTTCCTTGTCGAGGATGAGCGGGAGGCGGAACTCCACCGACGCGAACATCCCGTTGTCGCGCAGCAGTTGGTTTTCCCTGTAGCCACGCACGCTGTGCAGACCACCGAGGCTGAATTGCTCGGGCGACAGCAGCGGCTCATCGCTGAGCTGCGCATTCGCGCGGATGATGAGCAGTGATTCCCGGAGCAGCCGTTTCGCGCCCACCTCCGGAGTCTCCGGGCGCTTCCCCGAATCAAACACCCGCCGCAAATACTGCACCTGCCCCAGCCATGCGAAGAACTTGCTGTCCGGGATCTCCGGGTCAAAACCACCCGCACCTCCCAGCCCCGACGTAGTGCCCGAGAGCCTCCGCGGGTCTGCCTTCGTCGCGCCGAGCAGCGTTTGCCCCAGCGTGAAAGTCGTCCGCACCGAGAGCACTTCGAGCTGACTGCGGTGCACCCACTCCAGCCCCATCTGCCATGCAAAGACATCCGTCTCTCCCTCGATCGAGCCCGGCGAAAAACTGAACGGCTCGCCGAGCAGAAACGTCTCGCTGTGCTTTCGCTCTGCGCCCGCCGTCAGCGCCACCGTGTCGTTCAGCTTCTCCAGCAGCGGCTGCCGGAGCGTCACGCCCCACTCCTCGGATTTGCTCGTGATGCCCAGCCCCGCGAACGTTTCATCGATGATGCTCGCATCATTTCGCCCGAGGTGCACCGCCAGCGTCGTGCCCCATGGCGAGACCGGGAATTCATAGCGCGCCGACAAATTGTCGCCCGCGCCGTACTCCAGATTGCCCTCGCGCGTCCACCGGAGCGCGCCCCATCGCAGCTCCAGCGGGTCATTGCACCCCGTGAGATTCAGCATCTCAAGCCGCACCTCTCCCAAGCCTTCACCAACGCTTGGCGGGCGTTGATTTCCCAGCGTCAGCCCGAGTCGGAAAGGATGATGCTCCTTCACGATCACATGCAGGATATTCTCGCCGGCGAGCAGCCCCGGCTTCAGCTCCGCATTGATTTGCGTGATGCCCGGATTCTGTCGCAAGAGCTGCAGGCCCGTCCTCAGTTCATTGAAATTCACCGGCTTTCCTGCCGCGCGCGCGAGCTGTCGCTTCAGCCACCAATCCCGGAACCAGAAGTTCCCGTGCAAATCCACTTCCTGCAACTTCCCCTCCACGATTTGAAATCGCACCACCCCTCCCGCCACATCCTGGTCCGGCAGCAGCGCCCCCGAACTGATGTATCCGGCGTCGATGTAATGCTTCGTCAGGGCCACCCGTGCCGACTCCAGATCCTCGCTCGTGATCTCGCGGCCCGCAAATGGCGCCACCACCTTTGCCAGCTCCCGTTTTGAAAAAACCGTGTTTCCCTTAAACTCAAACCGCTTCACCGCAATCCGCACCACAGGCCCCACCTTCCCAAAATCCAGCGGCGGCAGCACCGGCACCATATGCTCCGGCGCCAGTCGCAGCCGGAACCGCGAAGCCTCCGCAGGCTGCGGCGGCATATCGGGAAGAAGGGGCAGCTCCTCCGGCGTCAGCGCCATCTCCTCCGTCGCACCCGGAGTCACCGGCAGTTCCGGCTCCACCTGCGGGGGCCGCGGCGGCACCACCTGCGCGCCCGCATGGAAATGCGGGGCCGCAAGCGCGAGCAAAGTGGCTGTAAAGAGGCGACGATTCATGGTCGGAGGGAGCGCAGCGTGCGCCCCACCCGCTTCACGACGCAAGGCGATTCGTCGCCCGTCCGTTGCACAGGCCGTGAGTAACTCCAATTTTGTTACGCCTTGTCGGAAAGCAGTCGGGAGTGTCCCGGTCCGTATCTGGTTTGAAGACAGGCAAAGCAGAATTAAACCCGGTGACACAATGCGACGATTTGGTATCGAAACGGTTACAGGAAGCCACTGGCACCCTTGCTGTTCCGACTCTAACTGAATGTGTGTGATGTGCCGCTCCTTCCAGTTTTTCCCCGCCCGAAATGGCGAGAATCGATGAGCGGCGGAATCACGCGACTACCCAAATCTGCTTACATGCCCAAACTCGAAATCCGAACCACGTCGTTCGCCGCCGCCCTGTTCCTCGGAGTAGCGTGTACCAATTCCGTTGCGGCGACCTTTCAGTGGACCAACGTCACAGACTCCTGGAGCAATCCCGTTGCGTGGCAGGGCGGAGTCTCGCCGTCGGGCACGAGTAACGGAGACATTCTTGTGTTTGCGGGCGACGTGGGCACGACCGCAGGGACGCCGCCGAATTACACCACGACCAATGACTACTCCCCCGCCCTCTCTGCCATTAACGAGATACAACTGAACGCCACCGACGCAGCAGGTCTCGCGACGGACCCCTCAATCATTCTGTCTGGAAACGCGGTGGGATTCGGCGGGAGCAATCCCGGGATTGTGCAAGACGGTGCTGGCGCGTTCACTTTCAATCTGCCGACCGTGATTCCGCGCACGATGCGACTTGGTGGAAACGGCACGGGCGTCGTAACGCTCAACCGCGGCATCTCGGGCTTGGGCTCCATCATTAAAACCGGCACAAGCGTTTTCCGCTTCGGCACGTTTCCGCCGCCGATCGTCCCGCCGGCGACGACCTCCACTGCACCATCGGAGAACACATGGTTCGGCCCCCTCGACATCTCGAACGGCATCGTCCGCTTCAACAACAATGCCGACTCCGGACGAACTGCCGTCCGCGGGAATCCGGTTGCGCTGTCAGGAAGCGGAACCATCACCTGTGCATCGGAGCTCCGGCTCGGGACACTCTCGGGCGCAGGCGGCACGGTGGAATCTCAAGTCACGGGGACAAACTCGGACTCGGAGGATATCATTATTGCTGCATTTGGTAGCGGGGACTTCGGCGGCACTATGCACCTCGGATTACCCACAGGAACGGGCAATGATATCGGCACGCTCGTCGTCCGCGGACCGGGCACCCAGACGCTCTCCGGCACGCTCAATGTGAGTAAGGATGTGGCGACCGGAGGAAGCCTCATCATCGGCGGCACCGCATCGCTGTCCGCGCAGACCGTCGGTGCAATCATCCTCAGCGGCGGAACGTTCCGGCTCGAGAACGCCAACAACAACGACAACAACCGCCTCCGTGACGGAGGCGCTGCATCCACCGGGCTCGACACGATCGGCGGCGGACTTTTCCAGCTTTCAGGGAATGGGGCGGGAACGACCGAAACCATTGGGCGGCTCCAGCTCTCGGCGCTCACCAGCGGCGGGCAGGACAAAGGGCGTTCGGGACAGCTTTCTCTCCAGGTCATCCATCGCGCCGGGGCAAGTGCCGCGACAGCGCTGACGATAGCCGGCTACAGCCGCGATGCGACGGTGACACGCGCTACTAACACGGTCGAGTTTTCGGCGACCGATGCGATCAGCACCGCGCTCTCGCTTGGATTGGCCGGCGCAAACCCGCGCATCATTTTTTCCCCGGCCCCGACATTGAGCTCGTCATTGCTCAACAGCACCGCGGGGACTGCGAGCGTGGGCTGGGCGACCGTGCAGACACCCACGGGAATCGCTTTTGCGACCCACGGAGCCAACGGAATCGCACCCGTGACGACCACGACACTGGCACCCGGGACATCGGGCGCGACGGTAAATTCCGTGCTCACCGCATCAGCAAATATCACCCTCACCACCTACGCGCAAAACAGCATCCGCATTGCCCCGACTGCCGCAAGCGGAACGCTCACACTTTCTGCCTCGACGACGCTCTCCACGACCGCGCTCGCTCTAGCCGGGGCAAATGATTTCACGATCACCGGCGGAACATTCGGCGGTGGCGGACCGCGATTTGTCACTGTCGAAAAAGCAAAGCTCACCATCGCAAGCGGTCTCGGCGCAACGCAGATGCTGGTAAAATCCGGCGGCGGCACGCTTGCCCTCACAAAAAGCACCACCGGCACAGCCGCGACACAGGCAATCGTCATCAATGGCGGTACGCTGCTCGCCACGCCCGGCACCACGCTCCCGGCGGGCGAGCTTCGCTTTCGCGGCGGAGTCCTCGGCATCGTGGGAGGCGGAACCTTTTCACGCCCGTTCCTCGCCGGCGGCGCGCCCGGTCAGGGCACTGTAAACTGGAGCGGCCTCGAGTTCGTCGCCACGCCCACACCCACGGTGAACACCCTTCCGGAGGAACGAGGAAACGGCGGTTTCGCGGCCATTGATGCCGATGCAAGCGTCGATCTGGGCCTGTCGGGCGTGAGCGATATTCTGTGGGAGGAAAAAGGCTTTCTGCAAAGCGGTTTCGCGCTCGTTCTTGGCAGTCCACTCGCCGGAGCGCGAATCACTTTCCTCGACAATCTCAGCCTCAGTTCAGGCGAGAACACGATCAACTATAATGCCCGCGAAATCCGCGTGCCCGATAATCCCGCGACGGCCCTCGATCGCGGCGTAATTTCGGGAATCGTCGGCGGCACGATTTACAACGACTTGCTCAAAACGGGAACCGGCACGCTCGAGCTCACCGCTACCAACACATACGCCGGCGCTACCATCGTGCATTCGGGAGTCCTCATCATCAGCGGGAGCAATAGCGCAACCATCGTTGACGATATCATGACCGGTGCCACGCTCGGCGGCTCCGGGAGCACAGGCCCTATCTTGCTCGAAAGCGGCGGGACACTTTCTCCGGGAGACAACAACATCGCAACGCTCAGCGCCGCATCGCTCACTTGGCGCGCAGGGGCTGTCGCGCGATTCGGGCTCGGCGCAGGCGGCACGAGTGACCGCATCACGCTCGGCGACGGACATCTCGAAAAAGGTTCAGCAGCCGGGACATTCGCATTTGATTTCGCGGGCACCGGAGCGACCGGCCAGACTTACACGCTCGCGACATTTGGAAGCACCACATTTGCAGCCGCAGACTTAACCGCCACCAACCTCGCCGCCAGTGTCACAGGGCGGTTCATTGTCTCCGGCACCTCACTTATCTTCTCCACCGTCCCTCCCCAGCCGATGGACAATTGGCGGACGACGTATTTCGGGCCCGGCGCAGGAAACACCGGCAACTCCGCGGACAGCGCAGACCCGGATTTCGACGGCCTCAGCAATCTCGCCGAATACGCTCTCGGTGGGAATCCACTTGTGCCGGGCAACACGTCCGCGCCAGCCTACACGCTCCCCGGCGGCGTCGGGACGTTTACTTTCACGCGTAACGTCACGGCAACCGACGTGATGCTGCGGATCGAAGCGCGCGATTCATTGACCAGCGGCGCATGGCACACGATTGCGACCCTCGACGCCGGCGCGTCAAACTGGGTGCACGAGCCCGGCGTCGGCGTGACGGACAGCGGGAGCGGCAGCGTGACCATCACCGACTCCGCAACGCCCGAGCAAAGCCAGCGGTTCCTCCGGCTCGCGATCGATCATCCGTAGAGCGGAGCAACTGATGCGGTATCAATCGGTTTCCCGATGGCATTCGGATCGATAAAACAAGTAAACACATCCAAGACTCAGCGCGGTCAGGAGGTGCCAGCAGGCGTGGCCTTGCGCCCATGCATCCGGCCCGGCGAATCGACCGGCGATGTCGAGTTGGCGGCAGGCGATTCCCGCAATCAGTGCCACGGTGCTGGCGACGAGCCAGCGTCCGTCGAGCGAGCGTGCGGAGCGGAAGCGGGCGACGAGGGTCAAAACCGCGACACTCACGATGAGCGTTCCGAGAACAGCCGCCGATGACATGGACCACTTGAAATAGTAGAGCAGTCCGCTCGCGAGGATGACGAGCGCAATGAGAGCAGGCCACGTCCGCAAGGTCTGATAGCCGATTCGTACGGCGGGAATCCACCGTCCGAGCCCGATCGCGATGATTACCATCAACGGCGGATACATCGAAGCGACGTCGAACTGCTGGCCGAGTCGCGTCAGCGAAGCATGAAAAAGCCCGCTGCCAAATCCGAGAACGCAACACGCCGTGCTAAAAGCGAAACTCAGCGCCGGGGTCCGGGAAAGATACGGTCCGCTGCGTGGCTTGCGAAGGTCGCGACTGCCGAGCGCAAGGCCGTAAAACCCGACGACGACAAAAGCGAGGTTGGACCATGTATTCGACCGCGTGCGGAAGACCTCTCGTGCGTAGATTCGCTCGCGATAGGCAGGCCGCCGGAGCTCACCGCTCTCGCGCCAGCCAGCCCAGACATTGCGATCCCGCGCCGCCTCCGTCGCCCAGAAAAGCGCGAGTGCAACCACGGCGATGGCGGCCCAGACAACACCGTGTGCTCGTGCGGACAAGTCCTGCATTGGCTACAGTGCAAACCGACACGGCGTCAACGCGCCCGATTTTCCCAGCCCCGAAAGCGAGCTACGCATTCAGGCAAAAGCTCCCGTTCCCGCGAGCGATTCACCGATGAAATCGAGGATCTCCCGTCGGCCGGTGCGCGTCTCCACAGACGTTTTGAAAACCCTCGGCAATTCCCCGCAGCGAGGCGCGATCTGGTCGTTGAAAAGGTCGATGTGCCTCTGCAGGAGACCGGGCTTCACTTTGTCCGTCTTGCTAAAAACGAGTGCAAACGGCACCGATTCCTCGAGCAGCCATTCCACGAATTCCAAGTCGATCTGCTGCGGAGGATGTCGCGAGTCTATCAAAACAAAAACGCCGGCGAGATTCTCCCTCCCGGTGAGGTAGCCGGCGATCATCGTTGCAAAAAGATCCCGCGCGCCGCGCTGCGTTTTCGCGTAGCCGTAGCCCGGCAGGTCCACGAGCGTCCACGCTTTGTTCATTAAGAAGAAATTGATCAACTGCGTGTGCCCCGGCGTCGCGGACACCTTTGCCAGGGCTTTCGATCCGGAGATCATGTTGAGAAGCGACGACTTGCCGACATTCGATCTTCCGATGAACGCAAACTCGCGCAACTCCGATTTTGGGCACGACGACAAGTCCGGCGCGCTGATTTGAAATGTGGCGGAGATAACGTGCATGGACCGTATGGATAGTCGCGATTCGTCCGTAAGGGAACCTCCGTTATTGCAATCTCTCAACTGGTCCCTCCGGGCGCTGCCGAAAACAGGAACCCTGGGACCTTCAGAGACGGGAGTTGGCGACGACAGATGGACCGTTGTCCACTTGCTACACCCCTCACTGCGATGGCGGATAAATTTTCTCCCGACAAAGACCGGACCAAAGTTTTCAGGCCTTGCGAGACTTGCAGCGATTGACATTTCCACGCTCAATCATCAAACCGACAAAGTCTCTTTAATCAAATGAACATCCACTCTGAAACAACACGTCGAGATTTCCTAAAGACCGCCACCAAGGCCACCGCCGTTTCCGCGCTCGCGGGCGTCGTGATTCCAAACGTCCATGCCGCCGGCACGGACACGGTAAGCATCGCCCTCGTAGGCTGCGGCGGACGCGGCACCGGTGCTGCGGACAACGCGCTGACCGTTAAAAACGGCCCGGTGAAACTCACCGCCGTGGCCGACGTCTTTGGTAACAAAGCCGATGCGACGGCGAACGGCCTCAAGTCCAAGCACGGCGAGAAAGTGGACGTCGGCGACAAGAAGTTCATCGGCTTCGATGCCTACAAGCAGGCCATCGATACGCTCAAAAAAGGTGACATCGCCATCTTCGCCACGCCGCCTGCGTTCCGCTGGGTTCACTTCAAGTATGCCATCGAAAAAGGCGTCAACGTTTTCATGGAAAAGCCCGTCTGCACCGACGGACCGAGCGGCCGCAAGATGCTCGCACTCGGCGAGGAGGCGACAAAAGCAGGACTGAAAGTCGGCGTGGGTCTCATGTGCCGCCACTGCCCCGTACGCGGAGAGCTTTACGACCGGATTCAGCAGGGCGAAATTGGTGACGTCAACATGCTCCGTGCCTACCGCATGCATCCGCCGGCGGCTTCATTTCGCAGCAAGCGGCGCCCGGAAGACATCGGCGAACTGGAGTATCAGATCCAGCGCTTCCACAGCTTTATTTGGGCGAGCGGTGGCTGCTTCAGCGACTTTTACATTCACAACATTGATGAAGCGTGCTGGATGAAAAACGGATGGCCAGTCGAAGCACGCGCAAACGGCGGACGCAATTTCCGCGAGGATTGGATCGACCAGAACTTCGATTCTTACTCAGTGGAATACACGTTTGCCGATGGCGCAAAGCTCTTCTTCGAGGGACGCAACATGGAAGGCTGCCGGCAGGAATTCGCGACCTACGCACACGGTTCGAAGGGCATGGCCATTGTCTCCAAAGCCGGTCACTCGCCGGCCCGGAGCAAGATTTTCAAAGGAAATCTGGAGAAGAGCGAAAACGTCCTCTGGCAGGGACCAAAGGACGAAGGCAACCCGTACGAAATCGAATGGGAAGATCTCGTCGCCGCCGTCCGCAATAACACGCCTTATAACGAAGTGGAACGGGGCACCAAAGCCAGTCTCGTCACGGCCATGGGTCGCTGGTCGGCGCACACCGGCCAGATTATTACGTTTGATGATTTCCTGAACGGCGACGAATCGCTCGCACCGAATGTGGACACGCTCAAATTCGGCGGCCCCGCACCAGTGATGGCAGACAAGGACGGCAAGTATCCCGTGCCGGAGCCCGGCGTGAAGAAGGCCGGAAAGTGGCGCGAATACTACGTGTAGTCCACGCAGGCGCGGAAATGACGCATCATCCGCCGTCATTCTTCGTTCGTCATTCCACAATGCCCGCAGCTCAGATCACGTCACTCCTGTCGAACCGCGACCTCGACCGGCTCGCAAGGCTGCGCCTCAACGCGACGCGACGGTTCACCAACCGCTCACGGGGCGAACACCTCGCGGCGAAGGGCGGCACGAGCACGGAGTTTTGCGACTTCCGGGACTATTCACCCGGCGATGACGTCCGGTTTTTGGACTGGAATATCTTCGCGCGGATCAACCGTCCGTATTTGAAGCAATTCCACATGGAGGAGGAGATGCACGTCGTCCTCCTTGTGGACGCGAGCACGTCGATGACGTTCGATGGAAAGCTCCCGCTCGCCCTGCAAATCGCAGCCGCCATCGGGAGCGTCGGTCTGCGAGGCGGCGAGAAAGTGAGCGCCTACTCGCTCGGCAACGGCAGTACCGCGGCGCTCCGACCATGCACCGGGCGAATCAGCCAGGGAAAGCTGTTCGGCTTCCTCGAGGGAGTCACCGGCGGCGGCGACATGCCCGTGGATTTAGGAATGGAGGCATTTCTCCGCCGTCACCGCGGGCGCGGAGTGGCCATCGTGCTTTCCGACTTTCTCACGACTGGCGATCTCAAGCGGGCATTCAATCTCGTTCACAGCGCCGGGCTCGAAGTGTTCGCTCTTCAAATCCTTTCCCCGGCGGAGATCAATCCCGAAGTCACCGGTGACTTCCGCCTCGTGGACAGCGAGACCGACGGCGCGCTCGACATCAGCAACGCCGCCGCGCTGATCACACTCTACCACGAATATCGCGCCGCCCACGAAGCCTCGATAGCCGCACTTTGCCAGCAGCGAAACGGGCGCTTTCTCGCCGCCAGTTCCCACGAGTCATTTGAGACGCTGTTTTTCGAGACGCTGCGGCGCAAAGGGTGGATTGTGTGAGGCGGTCGTGCCAGAGGGTAAAATCGCTCGGAGTTCCATCGTATTTGTCCTGCCGGGAATACTGTTAGTTCGCTCCTCCATATTCGATTCGGTTGCTTCGCGCCACTTTCCGTTCTCCCTGCTTCCTCTTCAAGGCGCACGAACCTTCGAGGCAATTGTTAATTGTTCAGAACGGAATCGTCATCGAGATGAGGCAGGTCCCAATTGAACGAAGGGCATGAATTTTCGGCTGGCAACCGAACGAGCCGTTTGCGACGTTCCGATCGAGCACTGAAATGAACGCTACCCTATGAATGACTTCAGAAAACTACTCGCGCTATCGGCGATCGGATGCATTGCGCTGGGTGTCGCGCTCGCTGGAGCGACTATTCTCGGCATCTGGACCGGCTTCGAGAACGAGCTGTTTTCAAAGTGCATCGGCACGCTTGTCGCGCTGTTTCTGTTGTCCTGCGTCCTTCACTCAGTCGCCAAAGGCATGTGCGAGAAGCCGAAGGACAAGAGTTGATTTGAGAGTCCCGTCGTTACTGACGGCCTGCCGTGCCTGCTCCGGCGACGGCGGCGTGGTGACGGGACTGGCGCTTGGGGAGGAGGCGTTTGGTGGATTGGATTTGCGCGGGGGTTTCTAAAAATGCGGGGACTCCCTTGCGGCCAATGCGGTGCCAGTCGCGAATGAGGGCGGCGGCGACCTGGTCCGCGGAGATGCGGACTTTTTCGGTGAGAAATGTGTAAAGGGCTTCGGCGAGGTTGTGGAGGGCGATCTCGTGCGTGCGCTGGAGGCGCGCCCAAAGCCAGTCGCTGAGGGCGAGGAGTTGCTGGAAGGGGCTCTGGCCCTGGCTCCATGCGAGGGGGAGCGTGTCGGTGAAGTTGCCGCTGTTGCCCAACAGGTCCCAGTAGCGTGCGAGGCGGCGCATGCGCTGCATGTCGGGGAATGGGATGTCGCGGTTCTGGAGAATTTCGTACGGGGGATGGTCGGCGTAGGCCATCCGGTAGTCGGCGTCGTGCCGGATGATGGGTGTGCCGCGCAGGCGTTTGAGGATGCCGATTTGGATCTCCTGCGGGCGGAGGGCGAGCAGGCGGTCGAAGCCTTCTCCAAAGCTGGTGATGTCTTCGCCGGGGAGACCAACGATGAGGTCGGCGTGGATGTGGACGCCGGTGTTTTCGCGGAGGTAGTGGAAGTTGTCGGCGAGGCGCTGGAGGTTCTGGCGGCGGGAGATGTTTCGGGAGGCGAGTTCCTGAAAGGTCTGGATGCCGACTTCAAACTGGAGAGCGCCGGTTGGAAAGCGGGCGATGAGGGCGCGGAGCGGATCCGGGAGGCGGTCGGGGATCATTTCGAAGTGAACGAAGAGGCCGTCGATCCAGTGGTCGAGGAAGAATTGGAGGATGGCTGTGCTGGTGGGAAGATGGAGATTGAAAGTGCGATCAACGAACTTGAACTGGCGGGCACCACGTTCGAGAAGACGTTTCATTTCACCAAGGAACGGCGCAAGGGGAACGGCGCGGACCGGGATGTCGAGGGATGAGAGGCAGAACTCGCAGGTGAAGGGGCATCCACGGGAGGCCTCGACGTAGATGACACGGTGGGCGAGGTCGTGGTCGGTGTAGAGGTGATAAGGGAGGGTGAGTTCGTCGAGTTTCGGGAGGTGTCCGGCGATGATTTTAGGGTGGGACTTTCCGCCGAGAAGGTCGCGAACGATCTCAGGGAAGGTGGCGTCGGCTTCTCCTGTGATGACGTGGTCGGCGAGCTGGACGATCGGCTGGCCTTCCGTCTCGTAGGAAACTTCGGGGCCACCGAGGATGATGCGGATGTGCGGGGCGACGCGCCGGAGCTGGGAGATGACGTGCGTGGTCTCGACGACGTTCCAGATGTAGATGCCGAAGCCGACGATTTGCGGCTGGAGGGTGAGGATGCGCTCGACGATGTCGAGGGGGCGCTGGTTGATGTCGAATTCGGCGATGACGGCGCGCGGCTGGAGGTTGCCGAGGTTGGCCATGAGGTAGCGGAGGCCGAAAGAGGCGTGGATGTATTTGGCGTTGAGAGTGGCAAGGACGAGGTCGGGCATAACTCAGTCCCAGATGAATTTCTTGAGGCGGAGTTCCTTCACCTTGGCGCGAGCTTCCGCAGCGCGGGGTCCGGGAATGTTCCCCATTTTTTCGTAGATGACGAACGCGCTGCGCCAGCTCCCCTGCTCTTCGAGGATCGTGGCGGCGTCGAAGCCCGCTTTGTAGAGCCAGAAGGTTTCTTTCGCGCCGGTGGCGGCGGATTCCAGGAGCCGGTCGTAAATGACGAGAGCTTCCTGAGCTTGCCCGAGTTCCATAAGGACACGGCCCTGGCGATAGACGGCCTGATTATGCCACTCGGGCCCGGCGTCCGGCAGGTTGGCAAGTTGCGTGTATGCGGCGAGTGCGCCGCCTAGTTTTTCGGGGGCACCTTTGGCAAGCTTCACGAGGTTATCGCCTTTGGCGCAGAACGCGGCGTATCGGAGCTCTGCGGGCGCGGGCGGCTGGGCGTCGAGGATGGTCTGGTAGATGGCCGTGGCATCCTTGGCCATCTGATGCTGGATGTAGCCTTGCTGAAAGAGGGCGTAGTATTTCAGCGAGCCCTTGCGCTCGACGACCTGCGCGAAAAGCGATAGCGCGCGTTCAGCCTCGACGTCGCTCATGAGATTCGAGGCGCACTGGCCGGCGAGGAAAAGAGCAGCCTCCGCGTGGTCGCCAGCGGGCTGTTCGCGGGCAAGCGCCTCGAACTGGGTCCGGGCATCGCCGAATTCGCCCTTATTAAAATGAATCTGGCCGAGCTTCATGCGGACGTCGGCAAGGAGCGCGGAGCGCGGGTGGCCTGCGATGAACTGGCGGGCCAGGCCTACGACTTTTTCGACCGTGGCTTCGTCGCGTGGCTTATGCGCGTCGGCGGCAAAGATGGCGGCATATTCGTTCCTCTCCGCCTGACCGCCCGTAGCGTCGGAACCCTCCTCGCTTTTCGCCGCAGAAAGCGCTTCGCGGGCCGGCACAACATCGTCTTTCGAGAGCAGCAGTTCGGCAATCGCGAGGTGCGCCTCCCCTCGGCGAGGGTGCGCAGGGTATTCCGTGAGGAATGTGCGGAGCGTCGCGAGCGCTGCGCCCTTGCCCTCCCGGGCTTCAGTGAACCCGGCCTCGAGGACGAGTTCACCCGCAAGGGAATCGCCCGCATAATTCGCGCTAAACTCCTCAAAGCGGGTTCGGAAGCCGGCGAGGTTCTTTTGCGCGAGCTCCGACAGTGCTGCATTAAAGGCGGCGCTCTTTTGCATCCGAGCCGAGTGCTCCGCAGCGAGGCGGAAATACGTGACGGCGAGGGAAGGATCCCCTTTTTGGAAACTGATGAGTCCCATCCGCATCTCGATGAAAGCAGCGCGCTCCTTGTCCTGTGCCGGCGCGGCTCGCTGTGCTGCTTCAAGGAACTCCAGCGCTTCGTCGAATTCGCCGAGAAGCCGGGCGATGTCGGCCTGCATTTCGTGGACGTAGGTGGTGAGATTGTGGTTCGGAAACCAGGCGAAGAAATTCTCCGGCGACGTCGGGGCGAGGTCGTCGGAGGCCTTCACACGAAAGATGAGATGCTGCCGGCTCTTCTCGCGCGACTGCATGCGGCAGACGTAGAACTGCGCAAGCGCCGCCCTTCGCGGAAAGCTAATCCGGGCATCCTTCTTCGCCATGTTGTGGAGCTCCATTTCACGGGGGCTGCGCTCCTTCGCGTTAATCTGATCGAGCCTCCGAAAGATCATCTCGATGGCGGGATTCTCGGGTTGGTTCCAAAGGAAAGTCTCCAGTGCCCTCGCCGCCGCCTCGGAGCCGAAGTTCTTTAAATTCAGCCGTGCTTCCGTGGCCGCAAGCGCCATCGCGGCAAGCAAATTTGGCGAGACTCCCTCGGGATCCGCGAGAATCGCGTCGAGCGCATCGAGCGCGGCCTTCCACTGTCCATCCGCCAAAAGCAGGCGTGCGTTGACATAGTCGCGCCATTTCCCGTCCGCGGGCGTGGACGGCTGGATGTTGACGAGCAATTCCGCCGCCTCGTTTTTTCGCCCGAGCTCGGTCAGCAAGGCCGTATGACGCAGCCTCGCAGTCACTGGGGCCTTGCCACTGGCGACGAGTTTTTCGAGCACCGCCACCGCCTCAGGTGTCCGGCCCAGAATCTGTAGCGCCTCCGCTTTTCCGATCGTCGCCGACATGGGCACCCCATGAACCCCAGCGAGTTCGTCGTAAATCGACAAGGCTTCCGCCCACCTCCCGCTCGCACCGAGAGCATGTGCACGAAGAAGCGCCACATCTTTTCCATCGAGCTTTTCAAGTGTCGCGAGAGCCTCGGCGGGTTTGCCTGAGCGCAACTGAGCCTCGGCGGTCAGCATCCAGGCGGCATCACGTTCAGCAATCGGGAAGTCCGCGGACTTTGTTGCAATCGTCAACTGCGCGAGCGCGATTTCCGGGAGCCGCTCGTCCAGCGCGCGCCGCGCAGTAACGAGCGCAGGATGCTCCGCGAACGCCGACGAGACGAAAGCGAGCAGCAAAAGCGAGAATGGAAGCGGGACTATCACGGCCCGATTTCATACCGCGTGGCGCGCTCCGCGTCCACAGCAGGAATAAAATATACGCAGTCGGGAGTTTTCGACGTTGCTTGCCGCAGCCTTGCACGGCTACATAGAGCATCATGATCGCAGGCATCGCCCTACTTATTGTTGTCACACTCTATCGGCTTCTTCCCGTATTCCTCGGAGCCACCACCGTGCAGCCTTCCTTGCTGCCCGGTTTTTCGCCCATCGCAGCGATGATGCTTTGCGGTGCCGCATTCCTGCCCCGGCGGATCGCGATCGCAGTTCCGTTCGCAGCACTGCTGGTCACCGATGTCGCGCTAAACGTGCATTATCGAAGCCCTGCATTTTCCATCGCAATGCTCGTAAACGTCGTCGCCTTTGCCGCGATAGCCGCCGTGGGCTGGAAGCTCCGCAACAACGCAGGTGCCAAAACCATGCTCCCCGCGGCCATCGGGAGCGCCCTCTTCTTCTACCTCGTTTCCAACACCGGTGCGTGGATGATGAGCGACTCCTACGCTAAATCGCTCGCAGGCTGGGTGCAGGCGCTCACCACTGGAGTTCCCGGCTTCGCGCCGACGTGGACGTTTCTGCGCAACGAACTTATCTCGAACGTCCTTTTCACGGGGCTCTTTCTGGCGTGCATGCATCGCTCCGATGCCCCGGTGCCGGTCCGCGCACCAGCCCGCTGGTAGGCCATGCCGGCCGAGTCGCTCAAGTGCCCGCAATGTGGCGGAGGGCTGGAATTGAAGCCCGCTGGGGAACCGCTTGAATGCGGGTACTGCGGTTCGAAGCTCGCCGTCCCTGCCAATGCCGCGCGCTCCATGACCCCCGAGGAAATACAGGAGAAGCTGCGGCAGACGAAGGCGCAAATGGATGCCATGCTCGACACTGTCGCCCCTGGTTCCAAGGTCATCAGCAAAGTCATCACGGTGATTGCCATCGTAATTTTCATCACGGTCTTCCTCGGGATTGTCGCATTTTTCCTGATGTTCCTCGGTGTCAGCTTCCGTATGTTCCACTAAATGCCGACCTACGTTTACGAACTGTGTGAAGGAGACTGCAAAACCTGTGGAGGGTCGTTTGAAATCAATCGTCCCATCGCCCGCGATCCCCTGACCCACTGCCCGCTCTGCAAGAAAGCAGTCCGCAAAGTCATCACTAATGTAAACACGCCGAGGGTCACCAAACCCGTCGGCCCTGCGGAGGCGCGGAATGCCGGCCTCAGCGTTTTCAAGAAAGTCGGGAACGGCGAGTACGAGCGGCAGTAGCCGGTTCAGTGCTTCGTCTCAGTCGCGGACGCAGCCGTCTGCACGTCACCCTCGCCGAGCTTGCGCTTGAAGAGCTCGAGCGAATGCGCGTACACGAAATTGGCAAGCACCGGATTGTAACGCGGCCCTTCGTCCCTCATGAATGCATGTGCTCCGTTGTACTCGAGTGACGTATGAAGCGTCCCGCTGTTCTCCAGCGCCTCCCGGATCTGCATGCGCGCCTCAAACGGCACATGCGGATCCTGACGACCCCACACCATCAGCAACTCGCCTTTGATGTCGCCCCGGCGCGCGCGTTCCAGTGAGTCGTCGTTCATCCCCGCACCGAGGCCGCGCACGTGGCTTTCCAGCTTGTGAATGTCCGTCGCGTAGATGCACACCGCTGCAAGAATGTCCGGGCTCATCGCGTTGCGGAAACTGAAGTGTCCGCCGATGCAGATGCCCATCGAACCAAGCTTGCCGGTGCAATTCGGGTGCTGCTTCAGGAACTCCCGCGCGACCGCCATGTCGGCATCAAATTCGGCAAGCGGCGTGTTCACTTTGCACCAGTTTCCTCGGTCCGCGCCTGCGCTGTCGTAACCGAGCACCGTCCCGGGCTTTTCGTGCATGTGGAAAATCTCCGGCGTCACGACGACAAAACCGTTTCCCGCCAGCAGCGCGGAAGTCCGGCGAATCGGGCCGGTCGCCTGGAAGATTTCCGAAAATAGCACGATTCCGGGATATCTACCTTCCGCCGCCGGGCGAAAAACGTGCACGCGCATCGGGCCGGTTTCCGTTTTCAGGTCCGCGTATTCGTGATCGATGATCGTCATAAGTGCGTGCCGATGTATCCGCTCCCAGTGCAGCGCGCAAGCCGCGCGGATTCCTTGATTGAACCGGACGGCGATTCTTGAAAGAACCAACGGCATGGAGCCACTTCAGCATTTGCAGGACACGCAGAATCAAAAAGACCGGCGCGGAATTGCCATCGACCGCGTCGGCGTCCGCGCCTTGCGATACCCCATGCAGGTTCGCGACCAGGCGCGGCGGCTCCAGCACACGGTCGCGAGCGTCACGCTCACCGTCGATCTTCCCTCGCGCTTTAAAGGCACGCACATGAGCCGCTTTGTCGAAGTTCTTAACGATTTCGGCCCGGAGCTGCACGTGGACAGCGTCCCGAAAATTCTCCACGCGCTCACGAAGCGGCTCGACTCCACGAGCGCACACGTCACGTTCGAGTTCCCATATTTCATCGAAAAGAGCGCCCCTGTGACCGGCGCGTGTGGCATGATGGACTACACGGTGCGGTTCGACGCGGAGGTAAAAGGCAGGCGCGTGGACTTCGTCGTGACGGTGATCGTCCCCGTGACCACGCTGTGCCCGTGCAGCAAAGCCATCTCCGCCCGCGGAGCACACAATCAGCGCGGCAGCGTCACGTACAGCGTCCGTTTTAAAAAGCCGGTCTGGGTGGAGGACCTCATCGCCCTCGTGGAACGCAGCGCCAGCAGCGAACTCTACAGCCTGCTAAAACGGCCCGACGAAAAAGCCGTCACCGAGCGCGCCTACGACAACCCGGTTTTCGTCGAAGACCTCGTCCGCAACATCGCCGCCGCGACAAACGTGGAGCCGAATATTGTTTGGTACCGGGTGGAAGCAGAGAACTTCGAGAGCATCCACAATCACAACGCGTATGCCGTCATTGAGAAGAAAAAGAAGGCGACGAAGTGAAGCGCTAAACGGGGCGCGAATCGTCACGAAGCAAAGCCGACCCAGCGCATCGCTAGCAAAGGAATCATCGTCACTGCGAGCAGAAGAATGAGGCCGGCGATAAACCGTTTTCGGAGCAAGAGCGCCACGCCGGCAATAATCGGAGGGAGCATTAGCGGCCCCCAGTACGCGACCGACCATTGGCTGAGCGAGACCCCGAGGACTGCGATAGAAAGGCAGAAGCAACCGGCGGAAAGCGACTTTTCATCAAGGTTGTAGCGCAACCGAAGCCATGCCCAATCCGCGATCGTCGTCCAATCCGGAGCCGGCCGCATCCCGTCCGGCAATGGCATGTCAGGATCGAGTGCCCGCGGGAGCGGCAGCCACTCGGACGCGCCCGCAATTTGGACAAAGTCGCGCTTTCCCACCGTCTTGGTGAGCGCCATTTCCAATACGCGCTTGATGGTAAAAGGCCCGGCAATCCGGCCAGCCTGAAGAACGTAATAATACACCTCAGGCGCCTCCGGCTCGGAGTCTCCATCCACGACCGGATTCGGGATGATCAGAGGCTTCCGAGTTAATGCTATGGGTGCAGTTGCTTCCATTTTTAGTTCGCCGCGCTACTGTGCGCAGTCGTCGTTATATGTCCAATAGTTTGCGTTACCTTTCTGTTAGAATATAACGCTGGCCGGGGAGCGGTTTTGCAAGGCGCTTCATCTCGAGCCCCAGCAATGTGCTGCTCACTTTATAAGTCGGCAGGCGGGTTGCCGCGCAAAGTTCATCGAGTGAAAGTTCTCCGACCTCCAATGCGGTCATCAGCAGAGTCTCCTCATGTGTCAGGCGAGGAGCAGACACAGACACAGGCAATTCGCCCTGCACGGCCACCGGCTGAGGATTCGACTTTCCGGTGAAAGGCAAAAGCATCTCGAATTCGTCCAGCACATCCTCGGCACCCATGATCAGTTTTGCCCCTTGCTGGATGAGCCGGTTCGAACCGGCGCTGGTGGGACGATCGATCGGGCCCGGCACCGCAAAAACAGCGCGACCTTGATCAATGGCCTGATGCGCAGTGATGAGCGCCCCGCTATTCAAGCCTGCTTCCACAACAACGAGTGCTTTCCCCCAACCCGCCACGATGCGGTTGCGATAAGGAAACGTCTGCCGGTCGGCGGGCCGCGCCATTGGATACTCGCTCACCACGGCACCGCTCCCGGCGATTTTTTCGGCGAGTCCGAGATTCTCCGGGGGATAAAGCTTTGCGAGGCCACTGCCGATAACGGCGATCGTCCGACCCTTCGCCGCGAGCGCGCCCTGATGCGCCGCCGTATCGATGCCCCGCGCCAGCCCGCTCACCACCGCGTAACCCGCGTATGCAAACTGATAGCTCAGCTTTCTCGCGCACTCGGTACCGTAGTGGGTCATGTTGCGCGAACCCACCACGCCGATTCCCCGCGAATCCTCGGGACGCAATTCGCCCCACACATAAAGCACGAATGGCGGGTTATCGATCGTCCTCAGCGCGGCAGGATACGCGGGCGTATTCCATGTGATGACGTGCGCGCCGAACTCCTCAATCCGCTTCAACTCGGCGGGCAAATCCACCGTCTGCTGCCAGTTCGCGATCGCCGTCGCAGTCTCCGGCCCCACGCCATTGACCGCCGCGAGCGCATTCCGACCCGCCGAGAGAATCACCTCCGGGCTGCCGAGTGATGCAATCAACGCGCGCAGACGCACCGGCCCCAGGCCGGGAATCATATTCAAGGCAATACACGCTTCGATTTCAGTCACGCCGTGCGTTGTAAGCAAAACCTCTGCAAACGTCCATCGGGGGATTGCGTCATCCGCGTCCCGTATGAAATGCTGCGGGTTTATGACTCATGGTTTCAAAGAATGGACGCTGATCTGCGACGCGCTCGGCAAAGGCGCGCAGAGCCTCATCATCCGCAAGGGCGGAATCGCGGAAGGTCGTGCGGGATTCCGGTTTCAGCACGACGAGTTCCTTCTTTTCCCGACCCTCTTCCACGAGCAAGTGGCCAAGCTGAAACTCCCGCCGGAGACACCACTGCCAGCACTCCGCGAAGACGGAATGCACGCAGTGAACTACCGAGTCCGCGTGGAATGGACGCGCGATGTCGGAGACTTCGCAACCGTGCAACGCCTCGCGCCATTTCATCTATGGCAGGAGAGCGAACTCCTGAAGCGCTTCCACTACGAGGAGGAAAAGGGCCGCACGGGAGTGAGTGTCGCATTTGTCCGCGTAGAGAAACTTTCCGCTCCGTTCATCTTCCCCGATTCCCCGAGATACGGCGGCTGCCGATCGTGGATTCCTTTGCCCGATCTGCCGCCCGAGACTACTGCGAAGATGGTATTGGATGATTCCACCCATGAAGCGCGAGAGGAGGAAATTCGGGGTGTTTTGGGAATGACGAATGACGAATGACGCGGACTCGCTGGCGGCTTCGTCGTTCGCTATCCCCGCCATCTGGGCTAAACGAGTCGAAAGCGCGCAAGGTCCTGCGTATCAACCATACCGATCGGGCGGTTGGCAGTGTCCACGACGACGAGATCATCGATGCGATGTTTCTCCAGGATATGGAGCACTTCGACTGCCAGTCCGCCCGCGAGGACCGTGATCGGCTTCTGAGTGAGAAAAGGCGCAACGGCCAATTCCAAAAGATTCGGATTCGTCGCGAGGTGCCGCGCAAAATCGCCCTGAGTAAAGATCCCCGCAAGTGATCCATCTTGTGCAAGCGCAACAGCGCAGCCGGCCCGGCGACGGGCGATTTCCAGCAGTACATCGCGCACGATCATCTCCGGTCGGATGAGTGCCATCTGCTCGGCTCCGCGCATGATTTGCTCCACGGTAAGCAGCAGCGTGCGCCCGAGTTTTCCGCCGGGGTGAAACCGCGCAAAGTCATCGCGCGTAAAACCACTCGCTTCCAAAAGCGCCATGGCAAGCGCATCTCCGAGGATGAGCATCGCCGTGGTGCTCGCGGTGGGAGCAAGTTCCAGCGGACAGGCTTCACGGCTCACGGACGCGTCGATATGAATGTGCGCGCTCTTCGCGAGGAAGGACGCCGGATTTCCCGTGATGGAAATAATCCGCACATCCCCTCGCGCGAGCGCAGGAAAAACGGCGACCAATTCGTCTGTCTCGCCGCTGTTGCTGAGAAAGAGGACCACATCACCATCACTCACGATCCCCAAGTCACCGTGGAGCGCATTCAGCGCGTTCAGCATGACAGCAGGCGTGCCCGTGCTCGTCAGTGTCGCTGCGATTTTTTCACCGATGTGTCCGCTCTTTCCGACTCCAACCACCACGACTTTTCCACGGCGGGCCGCCGTCTCGCGAATCGCCTCGACCGCATGGGCGAAGGACTCGTCGAGCCGTTCACCCACGGCCCGGGCTTCGGCGAGTTCCAGTTCAAACACGCGCCGACCGCGTGCGATATGTTCGGATGTGGCTTGCGATTGCATCGTCCGGCGGACGATAAGCGGAGAGCGCAAGATGTCGAAAGCCGAATTCTCAGCCCGATGAATCCAACCGTCGCCAGCTACATCGTCACCTTTTTAAAACCCGAGATGCTCCACGTCTATCGGCAGGTCACCGGCATGCAGCGCTGGAAGCCCGTGGTGATTTGCAAAAAGCGGGAGAATCCCGAGCGATTCCCCTTCCATGATGTGCGCGTCGTCCGAAAATCTGTGTTCCATCAACTCCGGCGCTGGTGGCAGAAAACGGTCCTCGATGCACCCATCACGATCGGCACCTTCGAGGGCCGAAGATTGCGGGAGGAAATCGTACGCTCCGGCGCAAAACTGCTGCATGTGTATTTCGGGCATATCGGCGTACACCTTCTGCCGATGCTGGCTGAATGCCCAGTGCCGGTCATCGTGAGCTTCCACGGCGCAGACGCGCAGGTGGATCTCGACCGCCCGAAACACGCTGCCGCCACACGGCAAATGTTGAGCATCGCGCGACTGCTGCTCGTTCGCAGCGAGAGCATCGCAGCACGGCTCCGCGACCTCGGCTGTCCCGCGGAAAAAATTCGCATCCACCGCACCGGCATCCCGCTCGAAAAAATCACTTTTCACCAACGCACCGCTCCGGCCGACGGCGCGTGGAAATGCGTGCAGGCCTGCCGGCTCATCCCGAAAAAAGGCCTCGAGACCACTTTGCGCGCTTTTGCACAATTCTCCCGCTCGTTTCCCGACGCGACGCTTACTCTCGCCGGCGAAGGACCGCTGCTTGATCAAACCCGCCGTGTTTCGGAGGAACTCGGCATCGCTGCCCGTGTGCACACTCCGGGCTTTATCTCGCAGGAAGCGCTTGCAGCGCTGCTGGCCGATGCGCACCTTTTTCTCCATCCGAGCGTGCTCGGTCCCGACGGCGATCAGGAAGGCGTGCCGAATTCCATGCTCGAAGCCATGGCCGCCGGGATTCCTTCGCTCGCCACATTCCACGGCGGCATCCCCGAAGCCGTGGAACACGGAATCAGCGGATTGCTTGTCGCAGAGCGAGACTACGCCGCGCTCGCGAGGGAAATGATCGCGCTGGCAAACGCCCCGGAGCGCTACGCCGCAATGAGCGCTGCGGCTGCTGCGCGAGTGGCGTCCGAATTCGATCTTCGCACGACCGTCCGCGCGCTGGAGGCGTTCTACGATGAGGCGCTCGCTCCCTCACCTCACCCTTAGCCGGACTACATTGTCAGCTTCGGCGGGCGCGGCGGGGGAAGGCGGGCTGCTTCTTTGTGAATCTCGATGATCTGTTGATGGAGTCGCGTCTGTTCGTCGATGGAGAGGCCGGGAGTGCGGATGCGGGCTTCGATGGCGTGGCGGCGCTTCGTGATGTCGCGGCGCTCGAGTTCATGCCAGCAATCCTCGGCCATGACTTTTGGCTCTGACGGAAGCGGACGATTAAGGATCGGTGCCAGCGCCGCTTCCTCCTGGGCGGAGAGCGTGGCGGTGAACGCATTCACAGACGCAACGTCCTCGGCGCGGAATTCGGCACCGAGAATCTTTGCCAGCAGCGCCGAAGCGGGCGTGGCGTCATCAAGCACCCGGTCCCAACCTTGCGCTTGCAACCACATGCGCGAAACGGGATGGCGTAGCGCGAGGAGGAGAAGCCACTGCTGGCTTTGGTCGAAGACTATCGGCTCTATCGGACGGGCATCGAGCTCCGAGTCTTCGTCGGATCTTTGGAAATCCGACTTCTTTTTCAACATCGCGCGCAACTCCGGCGTGCCGATTTCCAAACGCGTGGCGGCATTGTTCACGACAGCTTCGCGAGTGACTGCGTCGGGAATGAGGCTGATGAATTCCGCGAGCTTCCTGGCGGCTGTCACCTTTCCGCGCGGAGTATTGAAATCCGGTCTCCGCGCCTGACGCTCGATTTGGAAATCGAAGAAGTCACGCGACTTCGCAATCTGCGCTGCGAATGCCTGACCTCCGTGTTTTTGAATGAGTGAATCCGGGTCTTCGCCGTCGGGCATTTCAGCGATGCGCACGAGGAGGTTCTCGCTGAGGAGCTGTGGCAATGAACGTTCCGCCGCTTTCTCTCCGGCAGCATCGGAATCGAAACAGAGGACGACTTCATCGACATAGCGTTTCAGGATGCGCGCCTGCCGGTCGGTGAATGCCGTCCCCTGCGGCGCAATTACATTTTGCACTCCATGCTCGAAAGCTGTGATGAGATCGATCTGCCCCTCGCAAACAATGGCCTGCTTTTTATCGATGAGCGCACGCTTCGATTTATGCAGGCCGAAGAGCACCGCACCCTTTGTGAATAGCGGTGTCTCCGGCGAGTTCACGTATTTCGCAGGACTCTGCTCGGCTGACAAAACCCGGCCGCTGAATGCGATCACCTCACCCGTGTCGTTGCAAATCGGAAACATCACCCGCCCGCGAAAACGGTCGAAGATTCTTCCACCCTCTTCACCGCCGGAAAACAACCCGCTCCTGGCAAGTTCATCGCCGGAATAGCCCGCCGCCTCCGCGTGGCGGAGCAGACCATCCCAGGAGTCCGGCGCGAAGCCGATCTTCCATGACTTTGCAACCTCCGCCGAAAGTCCGCGTTTTTTTAGATACTCCCGCGCACCATCCGCGGATTTGCCTCGCATAAGCTGGGTGTGGAAAAAATCAGCGGCTTCCGCGTGTAGTCCGAGCAGTCGCCGCCGAAGATCGATTCGCGCGTAATCCTCCGAACTCATCTCCGCCTCGGGGATTTGGATGCCGGCTTTTTCCGCAAGCTTCCGCACTGCCGCGGGAAACTCGATGTGCTCGTAATCCATCACAAACCGGAACACAGAGCCGCCGGCTCCGCACCCGAAGCACTTGAATATCTGACGCTGCTGATTCACCGTGAACGAGGGCGTGCGCTCGTTGTGGAAGGGACACAGCGCCTTAAACATCACGCCCATCCGCTTGAGCGGGAAGTACGAGCCAATCACCTCGACGATGTCATTCGCCGCGGCAACCTGTTCGATGATGTCATTTGGAATTACGGCCACTCTGCAAATTGTCCATTCACTCCCGACGGATGTCGAGAGTGCGGAATCTACCTTCCCAGCGCGGCCACGGCGCGCTCCCGATTGCCGGACAGCTCGCCCAATGACGCAGCGCTTACGTTCAGGTCGCGAATAATACCATTCTCCAGACGATAAACCCATCCGTGCACGGTGAGATCCTGTCCGCTTTCCCACGCATGTTGGACGATGGTTGTCGCGCAAACGTTCGACACTTGCTCAATGACGTTAAGCTCGCAAAGGCGATCGTGACGCTCTTCCTCATCGAACGATTCGAGCAACTCGGCGTGCTTGTTCCGCACGTCCTGGATATGCCGCAGCCAGTTGTCGATGAGCCCCAACCTGCGGTTCGTCAGCGCCGCGAGCACGCCGCCGCAGCCGTAGTGCCCTACGACGAGAATGTGGCGTACTTTCAATACCTCCACTGCGAACTGCATCACGGAGAGACAGTTCAAATCCGTGTGCACCACGACATTTGCAACATTGCGATGGACGAAGATTTCGCCCGGCAGCAGCCCCGTGATTTGGTTCGCAGGCACTCGCGAGTCCGAACATCCGATCCAAAGATACTCAGGACTCTGGACGCCTTGGAGCTTCGTGAAAAAATCGGGTTCCTTCGCGCGAATTGACTCGGACCACTCACGATTGTTTGCCAGCAGATGATTAAGATCGGACATGCGCCGCGGTTATAACGCGCGCAACGCCACTGGCAAGCGGGGCACTTCTATTTTCCTCCGTCGTCGGCCCGTTTCGTCGCTTCGCCGCTGATGAGAAACAGCCCGGTGATGAGCAGAAAGACAAGAAACGCAACGAGATGGAGGATGAGCAGAAACTTGAAGCTGAATCCCAGAATCGCAATGCACGCAAGCGCCAATGCGGTGGCGAAGTAGAGTCCCGCGGCGATCGTGCTTCCGCCTTCAAAAAGGCCGCGTGTCTGCTCGCCACCCGGTGCCGGAATCACTGCGCAAAACAGCCAGCAGATGAATTCCGAGAGCAGCACCGCGCCGAGGCTGAGCTTGAACTTGTCGTTTTGAAAGTGCTCGGGAATGAGCAGCAATCCGACCGCCGCCGTGACCGCCATGACAGCGAGTGCGAGGATGGTGAGAATGCCAAATGTGAAACGTGAGTGCATGAACGTATGTTTTTTGAAATGATCAATCCCCACCTCCGCCCCCGCAACCTCCGCAACCGCTGCTGCCCCCGCCGTCTCCGCCGCTACAACCGGAACCCCCGCCTCCACTACTCGTGCCGCATCCGCCCCCGCAACCCGCACCGCTACTGTCGCCTCCGCGCGGAGTGATGGCCTGGCTCATGTGATTCAATGGAGTGCCCGCGATTACCGAGGTTCCGTACAGAGCCGCCAGCATCGCGAAAGACCCGGCTCCGAATGCCGGAGCCGTCAACTCCGAGCGCTGCTGAACTCCTGGCATGGGTTGCTGGCGCTGCAATATTGCGACTACCGCATCGCCCCGCTTCGTCCGGAATGGCCGCTTTTTGACATAAATCACGATCGCAATTGCGGCGACCAGGAGCAGGCCAACGAGATATCCCACGGGCTTGTCGCGCGAAATACCGATGAACATTTTCACGACGCCCATGAGCGGAATCAGCATCAGGACCTGAATCACGCGGCTCTGCGATCGCGCGATATCGAGCTCGCTCATCACCAATCCTCGAGTGCGCAGATGCTCGACAATTCCATCCACCCACCCACGCAACCGAGCCCGAATCTCTTTCATGTCTGAATCCGTCCAGCTCACCGAATCATAGACCTTCCGCTCAAACGGATGAAGGCACTGCAAGCTTTCCTCGTCGGCCGGCAATGTGACAGGCCTGCCGTCCGGCTGCACTTCGATGAACTGACGCCGGGCGAGCTCAAGCATCGCAGTATTCACCGCCGCGATCGCACCGCCGTTCAGCGTGGCGATTGCATAGACGTCTTCGCTCAAATCATCCGCAGCGGGGACAGTCTGCTTTCCACGCGATCGGCTGCGCACCACCGATGCCACCAGAAACACTCCCACCGAGAACAGCATGAAGAACAAAAGGAAATCCTCCCCTTTCATGTCCATAATCGAACCGGTCGGCATCGGTCTAAAACACCCGGCAGCCGACAAAGCCAGCGTCACCACTCCAAGGAGCGCAGCTTTTCTCAACCAGCGCGGCTTTGGGATTACCCAATTTCGCCGAGTGTTCACCCGCGTAAAGGCCACGTCGTCTCCAAACCGCACGTCTCCCGGATGCCATATTTCACCAGGGGGTTCCTCACGGAACGCGTCCCGATACGCTTTGAGCGTCGCAGCATACATGTCGCGGTGCTTTTCATCCTCCTCGCGCCCGCCCTTCGTGGGGCCGTGATGCAAAGGACGGCCGAGAGTTTTTCCGCAAAAGTCGTCCCAGTAATTCCGCGTGTAAGTAAGGTGCATGTGCCACACCTGGTCCACCGCGTCGCTCGGGCAGACGGCGTGTCCCGCTGTCATCGCCAGAAAAACGAACCGCTTGTATTCAAGCAAAGCCCGACGCGTGAAAGCTGCGCCCCAGCCATTTTCCCGGGCCAGACGCTGTGCAAAAGTGAGCCGCGTTCCGGGAATATCGAATTCAAAGGACTCGATTCGTTCCCACAGCGATAGATGGTCGGGATTCATTTCGATGCGAACTTTAGCAGCCTGTGCCCTGACTGGCAATCAACACGGCACACGATCTCGGTTTTTCGACGTCCTTAATTTTTTAGCAGGACGGAAGTTTCCGCAGAAACACGCAACTTTCGATTTGCCGAATCGGTTCCTGTGCGCAGACTGCGCGCCCTTTTTCTAAATTATGAGCAAACCAAAAGTCTTAGTAGCAGATCCTGTCAGTGAACGCGGTGTGGCCGAACTCATGGAGGGCGGATTGGTCGATGTGGTCGTGAAGACCGGCCTCAAAGAAGATGCGCTGCTGGAAATCATCGGCGAGTTCGACGGGCTCGTCGTCCGCTCGCAGACGAAGGTGAATGCCAAAGTCATCGCCGCCGCCAAGAAGCTCAAGTGCGTCGGACGCGCGGGCGTCGGCGTGGACAATGTCGATACGGACGCTGCAACGAAGGCCGGCATCGTGGTGATGAACACCCCTGCGGGAAACACCATCTCCACGGCAGAGCATGCGTTCAGTTTGCTCATGGCCATCTCGCGCAACATCGCGCAGGCCGATGCCTCGATGAAGGCCGGCAAATGGGAGCGCAAAAACTTCGAGGGCGTGGAGCTTTACGGCAAGACGCTCGCCATTCTCGGCATGGGGCGCATTGGCACCGAGATCGCACGCCGGGCCATTGCGTTCGGGATGCGCGTTCACGCTTACGATCCTTATTTGAGCGTGAGCCGCGCCCGCGCCATGCAGGTCGAGCTCGTCGAGCGTCTGGAGGACATCCTGCCGTTCGCCGACTACATCACCATGCACATGCCGCTGACAGACGAGACGCGCGACATGCTGAACGCCGAGCGCCTCGCGAAGACAAAGAAAGGCGTGCGCATCATCAACTGCGCACGCGGCGGACTCATCAACGAGCAGGCGCTCGCCGATGCGCTGAAGAGCAAGCAAGTCGCAGCCGCAGCCATCGACGTCTTTGAAATCGAGCCGCCCGCCGCCGACAACCCGCTCCGCACTGCACCAAACATCGTCCTCACGCCGCACCTCGGCGCGAGCACGGCGGAAGCGCAGGAAAATGTCGGCATCGAAGTCGCGCAGCAAATCCGCGCCATGCTCCTCACCGGCGAAGTCCGCAATGCCGTGAACATGCCGAGCGTGGACGCAAAGACGCTCGCCATTATCGGGCCAAATATCGCACTCGGCGCAAAGCTCGGCCTTTTCCTCAGCCAGATCGCGGCCAAGCGCTGCGACAGCATCAACATCAACTACTCGGGCAAAATGAACGAGCAGGACACCACGCCGATCACGCGCGCCATTTTGAAGGCGTTCCTCCGCGTGGCCAGCGGCGGCGAGGTGAATGAAGTCAACGCCCCCGCATTTGCGCAGCAACTCGGCGTGAAAGTGACCGAGAGCCGCGAGACGGCCGGTGGCGATTTTGCGGAACTCATCGAGCTCACCGCGACCGGCGAAGGCGGATGGGTGAGCGTCGCAGCCACGCATTTCGGCAGCCAGCCGCGCATCGTGAAAATCAACGGACGCTTCGTCGAAGCCCGTCCGGAAGGCGCGCTGCTCATCTACGAAAACAAGGATCGGCCCGGCATGGTTGGCTGGATCGGCACGCTCATGGGCAAGCACGGCGTGAACATCGCCACGATGAGCATGGGTCGCAACGAAGCCGGCGGCCACGCGCTCGCAGTGCTCAATCTCGACACCGTCCCCGGAGACGAGGTCGTGAAGGAACTGCTCGCAGCCCCCGACATCCGCAGCGTGCAAGTCGTGCAGTTGTAGAAAGCCACGGCCCTAAAGCCCAAAAACATTCACGCCGCAGTTGCGAACTCTTCGCTACTGCGGCGGTTTTGCGTCAATGGGAATGGAACCGCGCGTTGCTTTGCGGAAGTTTTGCGGAAATGGCCCGGCATGGCGAAGGAATGCCGGTGAAAGTCGGGAGCGCGAAAGCAGCAGGCGTCGATTCGTCGATGCGTGTCCTGGACCGCCGAAGCAATGACCCGACGGTCCATGACGGCCAACCGCTCGGC
>JANMGP010000255.1:0-15230 GCA_031374705.1 Verrucomicrobiaceae bacterium
AGCGACGCCCCGTCGCTTGGGAGGTGCCGGCGGCGCCCCGCCGCCTCTGCCGTGCCATCCCGAAGCGACGAGGGCGTCGCTTCCACCTGCACTTTCCGAAGGCGTGATAAAGGAGAGTTAATTCCACAACTCTGCCAAATCGGGATCCTGCTTTAGATTCTTCTGAATCGCCGCATTGATCTTAATCGCGTCCTGAACGCACTGGCGGGCGACATCAATGTTGCCCCAGCGCGCTTCGTAGCAGCCGAGATTGTAGTGGAGGATTCCCGTCCTGCGCAGCCACTCCGGTGCTCCCTTAATGACTTCCCTGGCCTCGTCTCCTTTGTCGAGTTGGTTGAGCGCGAAGGCGCGTTGGACGGTGAACTCATCCTCGTCGCGGTAGAGCGATTCGCCGCGGGCAGAAAGCCGGGCGGCGGCCGGAAAGCGGCGCAAATGGAGCAACACGCGGATCCGGGCAACCATCACATCCGGGTTCTCCCGTTCCGCCTCGGGAACGGTGTCCAGTTGCTTAAGTGCTTCCCGGTGAAGGCCCAGAAATACGTAGCCTTCAGCGGCTTGGAGAGCCTTGTGGGTCTCCGGACTCTGCGGTTTCGCGCGATTGGATAGAGACAGCATATAATGTGTGCTTTTTTTAGCATCGCGTATGCCACCGGCATTTTCAACATGTTGTTGAATTCAAGCGGGCCGCCGAAAAAGCTCGATTGCTGTGGATTCTCCCATGCGGAGACGCTGCGGATTACGGACTTTATGCTGAGAAGCGTGCGATGACGTCGCGAGTTCCTTCACTAAAGCGCCCGATTTCGACTTCGGTGATCAGCTTGTGAGAACATATCGACATCAGTCGGATGATTGCTGTGGACCGGCGCAGGTCGTTGAAGGCCTCGGCAATCGTCCGGTCACGCTGGTGAATGACCTTGTAGATCCGGAGGTAACGTTCGTGCGGAGTTGCTTTCGCGTCGCCCGAGATTTGTGCGATGTCGCGAAGCACTTGCTCGCAGAAGCGATTGAGCGCGATGGGATGGAGTTGCCGAAACAACTTCCAGTCTGATTCAGGAATGGATTGCGTCATAACGAGGATTGGAAAGAAAACACCGTCACGATGAATGAAATCGGAAACGAGGGTTTGTTTCAACCGTGGAGATACTCACCATAAGTCACTGCGAACCGCTATTTTTCGAGCGCGTGGAGCAGGGCGTGGACAAATGCGGCGTTGTCGTTTTGGACGTAGTGCATGGTGCCGCCCATCCGGGAGAAGCTTTTGCAGAATCGCAGGTAATATGCGGCGGAACTTTTGGGCGGTTCGCCTTTGGTCCAGTCCCAGCCGCCGCCGTCCTGAAGGTCCACGACGAAGATACTATGGCCGGTGACGGGCGGGCGGTCTCCCTGCGCGCGGATGTTATGGACGCAGCTCAGGCTTTTTTCGAATACCTGCGGGGCCATGATTGCGGAGCCGACTGCGAGCACAACGCCGCCGTCGAGATTGTCCACACTTGCACAGAATTCGTGGTAATCGATTCCCGCAGCGCGCCCGATAGCGGCTCCATTGAACATCGGGTGGCAGCTCACGATGTCATACCCGATTCCCGGATGCACCGTCGCCGGAATGCCCAATCGAAAGGCCTGTGCGAGGAGCGATGCTTTTTTCCAGCGATGCTCGACGCGGTGCGCGCCGCAGACGAGTCCGTGTCGTAGGATGGCTGCGAGCGCTTCCGCGCAGGCCGGAGCGTGGTTGTCGGGGTGGGTGAGTCGTTTGCGGAGTTCTTCGGGGGCGGGTAATGCGCAGCCGTCCTCCGCGATGAAGCGTCCGACGCTTTTGCCGTATCCTTCGCCCGCGAGTCCTCCGGCGATCAGTGCGAGGTGGAGGTTGCGTCCTGTTTCTTCCCACGCGCCGAATGTTCCGTCGGCGACGTTCGCTTCCACGCCTTCGCAAGATCGTCCCAGCCACGCGAATTCCCAATCATGAATGCTCCCGGCGCCGTTCGTCGCGAGATGGGTAATCCATCCGCGCTCCATGAGGCGGGTGACGATGAGCGCCGCGCCATTGCGGATGAGATGTGCGCCATACATGAGGATGCTTGCGGCACCCCTTTCCCGGGCGGCGCGGATGCGAGCAGCCGCTTCATTCACTGCAGCCGCATCGTGGGGCGCGGCGGGCGAAGTCGGGTCGATGAGGATGTCGTCCACCGCGAGCAGGCTGGTGCGGGTTTCGAGCGGGCGGGTGCGGAGTTGGAGCGGATCAAAGGACATGGCTTTATGGCAGGAAAGCCGCAAGGAGCTCCGGGTGCGCGGTAAAATCGGCGATGACGGCGTGTGCTCCCGCAGCGAGGAGCGATTCGCGTTTCCATGCATCCAGGCGGCCCGGCGATGATTCGTCTGCGGCGACGGCGACGGCGAGTCCGCCAACGGCGCGGGTCTCGATGAGCTCCACCGGACCGTCGCCAAACGCCAGCATCGCCTCGCCGTCGAGCGCATGTTCTTTCAAAACGGCGTGAAGGATTTCGCGCTTGGAAAAAGTGCGATCGTCCAATCCGTGCGGGCCGTGGATGGATGAAAAATGATGTTCCAAACCGAGCAGCCTCACTTCAAGGAGCAGCTCCTGCTGGGGAGTGCCGCTCGCGAGCGTGATGGCGATTCCCCGCGAGTTGAGGGCGGTGAAGAAGGAACGTACGCCGGGCATTAAAAGAGAATCCGCCGACGAGGCACCGCTTCGCACTTTCCGGAGTCGCGATTCGATCATCTCTCCGATGCGGTTCTGGTACTCGCGCTGGTAGTCGGCGGCGCTCAATGCATGGCCGCCACGCTCGGCTACCAGTTCGGCGAGGCGGCTCATCTGGTGGATGCTCGGACGGCCGTTGAGCTTCATCATTTCATCCCGCGACATCGCACGTGCGAATTCGACGTCTTCACCCGGCAACAACGGCAGTGATTCCACGAAGAGCTCCACCATCACATCACTCCAACCGCCGCGAGTCAGTGCGGTGGTGCCGTCCCAATCCATAAAGACATGTCGGATTGGGCGTGGGCGAAAGGATGGAGAAAATTCGATTGGGCTCATTGACGCTTCACTTCGTCCCACAATGCGTCCAACCCGGCGAGCGTCATCTGTTGCATGTCGAGCCCGCGTTCGGCAGCGAGCTTCTCCACGCCGCGGAAACGGGTGCTGAATTTGTCGGTCGCCCGCTGGAGCGCGACCTCGCCATCCACCTTCAGTTTCCGGGAAAGATTCACGACGGCGAAAAACAGGTCGCCGAGTTCATCCTCCACCTTGTCCGGATCGCCGATGACCGCTTCGACCTCGGCCAGTTCTTCGCGGATCTTTGCAATCACGGGCGGGAGTTCCTGCCAGTCGAAACCCACTTTCGCCGCCCGCTTCTGCACCTTCTCCGCACGAGTGAGGCCGGGCAGTCCTTCGCTGATTCCGTCGAGCACGCTGGTCGCCTTGTCACCCTTTTCGGCACGCTTGATTTCCTCCCAGCGCGTGAGCACCTCCGCGGAGTCCGCAGCGTTTTCCGAGCCGAAAACATGCGGATGACGCCGCACGAGTTTCTCGACGATCGAGCGGACACAATCATCGAAAGCAAACCGTCCTTCCTCGCTTGCCATCTGCGAGTGGAAGACGACCTGGAGGAGTAGATCGCCGAGTTCTTCGCTCAGATTTGCATCGTCGCCGGAGTTGATTGCCGCGGCTACTTCGTAGGCTTCCTCGATGACGCTCTGGCGCAGGGAAGCGTGCGTCTGCTCGCGATCCCATGGGCATCCGTCGGGAGCCCGGAGGCGGGCCATGATGCGGAGCAATTGCTCCAGTGGTGTGAATTTCGGGTCCAGCGCGTCGGCTGCGGTCTTCGGAAGTGGCTCCATGATTGCAGACGCCTGAGTGCTCGCTTCGGAGCCGCCAGTAAAGCGGGAAACTTCCGGCTTTTCGATTCGGCGGCAGTCCGGTAGAAAAGGCGCATGAAAACCGCCATCTGTATTCTCGCCGCATTTTCCGTCTCCGCATTCGCCAAAGTGAAAACCCAGCTCGTCACCTACAAGGACGGCGGCATAGAGCTCGAAGGTTTTCTCGCTTACGACGACGCAGCAAAGGGTCCGCGTCCCGGAGTACTGGTCATTCATGATTGGACCGGCCTGCAGGAGTACACAAAAACCCGCACAACGCAGCTCGCCGAAATGGGCTATGTCGCCTTTGCGGCGGACATCTATGGCAAAGGAGTGAGGCCGACGGAATCAAAGGACTGCGCCATCCAGGCGGGCACGTATAAGAAAGACCTTCCGCTCCTGCGGAAGCGGGTGTTGCTCGGGCTCGGACAGCTGAAGAAAGCAGACGGCGTCGATGATTCGAAGCTTGCCGCAATCGGTTATTGCTTCGGCGGGACGAGCGTTCTCGAGCTTGCGCGGAGCGGCGAAAAAGTGGCGGGAGTTGTGAGTTTTCACGGCGGCCTATCGACGACGCTGCCCGCGGAAAAAGGGAAGGTGAAAGCCAAAGTCCTAGTGTGCCACGGCGGTGCGGATACCCACGTGAATCCCGAGGTGCCGGATTTCAAAGCCGAGATGGATAAGGCCGGTGTGGATATGAAGTTTGTCTCGTACGAAGGGGCTCAACACGGCTTCACGAAACCCGGCGCAGCCTACCAGGAAAAGGCCGACAAGGAATCGTGGAGCGCGATGAAGAAGTTCTTTGGCGAGATTTTCGGGAAATAGCGTCACTTGAGGTCCTCGAGTTGCTGCGCAAGTAATCGGGCTTGAGTGTGAAGGGTGTGTGCTGTTTGTTCATCTTCTATGCCTCGTCGTCTGCTCGTCATCTTTGCGTTCCTTCTTAGCCTGTGCCCACTTCGCGCCGTCGTGTGGCAGTCTGCTGAATACGGAGTGGGCGTGTCGCTGCCGGATGGACCCGACTGGACGCCGATGCCGGAGGCGTCAACTCCAACGATGCGGGTGCTCACGGCGGTGATTAATGAGAAGACGAGTTCGATGTTTAACATCACGATCCAGACTGGCCTCGCTGGTAAAAAGCTGGAAGACCCTGCAGTGGCGGAGGCAATCAAAAAAGACCTGACCGCAGCCGGTTATCAAATCTTCGGTTATTCGAAGACGGGCGCGGGAATGTTGCAGTGGCTTCAGTTTCCCGTGGATGGTGGCGGTGCGAAGGGCGTCGTGCGCGCCACCGCGGCAAACGGACAAATTTTCACGATCACCCTGTTGCGCGGCGACGGGAAGAACGCGTTGCAAGACACCGAGTTGATGCGAGCCGGGGCGTCGTTTCGTATTACGGCCCCGGCGGTCGCTCCCGCTCCACCGACCGACGCTGCGCCGCCGACGGAGGCAACGCCCAAGCCCGCGGGCCAAGTGAAGACGCCTGCGAGTCCAGATTCCCCAGTCGCCGAGGCATCTCCCATTGACTACACGCGCATCGGGATTGCGGCTGCGGTGCTGGTGGTTTTGCTCCTGCTGGCATGGGGGATTGTCGGTACGGGAAAGAAGTAGGTCGCAAATGCCCTTGAATCCCGGCGCGTGAACTTCTAACTCACGCCGTTCGTTTTCCCAGAGCGCTCATCATCAATTTTTAGAAAGGGAAAATGCAACCGATACATACTTTTAACGTCGTCCCCCAACTCCCCAAAACGCTCGAGCCGCTCCGCGAACTCGCTCTCAATCTATGGTGGACTTGGGAGCCGACTGCGCGGGCACTCTTCCGTCATCTCGATCCCGAGCTATGGAATCGCACAAACCACAACCCGGTGCGGATGCTGCAACTCAGCAAACAGGCGCGGCTTGCCGAGCTTTCCGAGAACGACGATTTTCTCCGGGAGATGCACGGCGTGATGAAGCGCTTTCATGCTTACATGACGCGCGAAGACACGTGGGCCAAGACGCGGAAGGGCTCGCCGCTCACGGGGCCGGTGGCGTACTTTTCGGCGGAGTTTGGCTTTCATGAATCCTTTCCGAATTACTCCGGCGGGCTCGGCATTCTCAGTGGCGACCATTGCAAGTCGGCGAGCGATTTGGACATCCCGTTTGTCGCAATCGGACTGCTCTACCGGCACGGATACTTCCGCCAGCAAATCAACAAGGATGGCTGGCAGGAGAGCGTCGAGTTGAACCAGAATTTCACGCATTTGCCCGTCCAGGAGGTGATGGATAAAGACGGCGCAGTGCTGACCGTCGGCGTGAAGATCATCGACCGATGGGTGAAGGCGAAAGTGTGGCGGCTCGCGATTGGGCGCATCCCGCTCTATTTGCTCGATACGCATCTTCCGGAAAATGCGCCCGATGATCGCGAGATTACCGCGCAGCTTTACGGCGGCGACCACGAGATGCGCATCAAGCAGGAGATCGTCCTGGGGCTTGGCGGCGTCCATGCGCTCGCGGCGCTCGGCATCAAGCCCAACGTGCATCATCTCAACGAAGGCCACGCGGCCTTCATCTCGCTGGAACTCATCCGCCGTCGCGTGCAGGAGGAAGGGCTCGATTTTTACTCCGCGCTCCAGGCCACTGCGTCCGGAAATGTCTTCACCACGCACACTCCGGTTCCCGCCGGGAACGACGCATTCCCGCTGGAGCTGATGCGGAAATACTTCGGCGAATATCCTGCGAGCGTCGGTATCGACTTTGAGACATTTGCGAGCTTCGGTCAGACGCGGAAAGATCCGCATGAGCCGTTCTCGATGACCATCCTCGCGCTTCGCAGCACGCGGCACGCAAATGGTGTCTCCGCGCTCCATGGTCGTGTCTCGCAGACGCTCTGGACCGATGTGTGGGCGGGCGTTCCCGTGCAGGAAGTCCCGATCACTTCCGTGACGAATGGCATTCACACCAAGACGTGGATGGCCCCGGATTTCGTGAAGGTTTATGATCGCTTCATGCCCGGCTGGGAGGAGCATCTCACCGATAAGGATTTCTGGCGCAAAGTGCAGGACATCCCCGATGAGGTCATCTGGGAGACGCATCAAAAACAAAAGGCCCGGCTCGTCGATTTCATCCGCGAACGCGTGCGGATTCAGCGCGCGCGCCTCGGCGAGAGCCCGGAGAAAATCCGCGCTGTTTCCGGCATGCTCAACCCCGAGGTGCTCACGATCGGTTTCGCCCGCCGCTTCGCCACCTACAAGCGCGCGACGCTGCTTTTCTCGGACAAAGAGCGTCTGCTGAAGCTCATGAACAACCCCGAGCGTCCTGTGCAATTTGTCTTCGCCGGCAAAGCGCATCCGAAGGACGAACCGGGCAAGGGCTTCATCAAGAAAGTCTATGAGTTCACGCGAATGCCCGAGTTCGAAGGCCGCATCGTTTTCTGCGAAGACTACGATCACTACGTCGGGCGCCGCATGTATCAAGGCGTCGATCTCTGGCTCAACAATCCACGCCGTCCCCTCGAAGCCAGCGGCACGAGCGGCATGAAGCTCCCGCCTAGCGGCGGGCTCAACCTTAGCGTCCTGGACGGTTGGTGGTGCGAAGCCCACACCGGCAAAAACGGCTGGGCCATCGGCGCGGAAATCCCCGAAACCACTTCCGAGATCGACGAGAAATTCGAGACCGAAGTCGATGTCGCCAGCCTCTTCCATATTCTGGAAACGCAAGTCCTTCCGCTTTACTACGCCAAGCCCGATGGACGCCTGCCGCTCGCGTGGATCAACCTCATGCGCGAATCCATCCGCACCATCGTGCCCGTTTTCAATACGCACCGCATGGTCCAGGAATACACCGAGCGACTCTACGAGAGCGCCGCGCGCGCCCACAATGTGCTCACCGCCGACGGCGGCAAAAAGGCGCGGGAGCTCAGCCAGTGGAAAGCGAGCATCCGGCGCGACTGGTCGCATGTCGTCGTGAGCGATGTCGGCGTCCGCACCGGCAACGGCCCGAGCGTCACAGTCGGCCAGCAACTCGAAGTCAGCGCCCGCGTGGCACTCGGCCCGATCTCGCCCGAGTTCGTGCGAGTGCAGGCTTACTTCGGCGAAAATGTGGACGGCCAGATCAGCGGTGCAAAAACCGCCGACCTCAAAATGGTGGAAAAGCTCGCCGACGGAACCTATCGCTTCGGCGGAGGAATCCCGTCCGACGAGAGTGGCAGCTACGGACTCAGCGTCCGAGTCCTCCCGAGCCATCCGAACGTCATTCAGGCGCACGAACTGCGGCTGATTACGTGGGCGAAGTAACGGCGGAATTTGCAGGCGCATGGTGCCGGCGGCGCTCGTGCGTCCCATTCGCCTTTCACTTTTTGCTTCGCACAGCCCCGCCGCTCGTCTTTCCTGCGCCCGCCGATGACTGATGCCCAAGTAACTTTTCTCCGCCGCTTTTCCAGTACTGCCGTCCTGTGGACGGTGGCGCTATGGACCATTCTCGGCGGGTGGGAGCCGGGCTTTGTCCTGCTCATCGCGGGGCTCGGGCTCGTCGGGTTGTGGGAATATTACGAGATGCTCGACGCTGGGAATCGTCCGAACTTCAAAGGCTTCGGCATGTTCTGTGGAGCCCTCTTGATGGCGGGGCTTTTCTACTGGCTCGCATGGCGGCGAGCCTCGCCGGACGGGCTCTACGATTTCGAAGTCGGCACACTGCTGCTCTTCATGCTTGTGATGTTTGCGAGGCAAATGTTCCCGAAGATGAAAGGCCACGTGCCGCTGGAAACGATCAGCTTCACCCTCTTCGGGCTCTTCTACGTCCCGTGGCCGTTCAGCTTCGTGGCAAAGATCGTCTATCTTCTCCCGCGCGATGCAATGGGCCACGTCACCGGCCACTGGTACGTCCTCTTCTGCGTGCTCGTCACGAAGTTCAGCGACATGGGCGCATACCTCACCGGCTCTCTTATTGGGAAGACGCCGCTCGTCCCTCACATCAGCCCGAAGAAGACGTGGGAGGGCTTTTTTGGCGCTCTTGTGTTTAGCATCGGTGGAGCCTGTGGATTGATCGCGCTTATGCCGGTGAAACTTGGGCTGCTCAACTACACCCATGCGATGATCCTCGGCCTCGTGCTCGGCTTTGCGGCGGTCATCGGCGACCTGGCGGAATCGCTCATTAAACGGAGTTGCAACGTCAAGGATAGCGGACGCTTCCTGCCCGGTATCGGCGGCGCGCTCGACCTCATCGACAGCATCCTCTTCACCGCCCCAATGATGTTCTTCTACCTTCGCTTTGTGATGCGGTGAGCGGGCGCTAAACGTCCGCAAACACCGCTACCACATCCACCGAGAACCCCGCGATGGCGATACTCGCCACAGTCCCGTTATTCGTCTTCGTGAGCAACTCGAACCGCCCCTCGCGCTCCCCGTATTGCTCCAGCACGCGCTTATCCGCATCCACGATCCAATACTCCGCGACCCCGTGCGCCGCATAGTCCACGAACTTAACGCCACGGTCGTTGGCCTCAGTGCTTTGGGAGAGGACTTCCACGACGAAATCCGGCACAGGAAAGCGCATCATCTCCGCCGTGAAAGTGCGCGCCTTCTCCGGGCCAAAATAAACCACATCCGGCTCGTAATCGTTGCGCGGGAAAGTGCAGAGACACTTCTCCACGCGCACCCGCCCGCCAGTCGGGTGGTTGCCGAGAAAAATCTTCAAAGCCTTAGCGAGATTGAGCGTGGCAATGAGATGCGCATTCCTCGCGGGCGAGTGCATGAGCACTTCTCCGTCGATGAACTCCGTCTTTTGCTCCGGCGTCATCTCCGCATAAAATTGCGCACGGCGTGAATTCTCATCCCGCAGGCATTGCGAAAGGTTCTCCACGATTTCCGGTAGCAGCGGGCTGTGGCGCAGATGTTCCCATTCAGATTCTTGAAACACGGTCATGCCGACAAACTGCCTCAGGCCCGCCGGAGCGTCAACCCGCTGCTTTCCGCTCGCTCCGGTGGCAATGGATTCTTTCAGGGCTTCACTTTTTGCTTCGCCCAGCGCTGGCAGTCGTCTTTCCTCCGCGTGCTGATGTCTATTATTCGCTTCCGATTTTCTCGCCTCGCTTTGTCCTTATGAGAAAGCGTCGTGTCGTCATTCTGGGCTCCACCGGGAGCATCGGTGAAAGCGCGCTGAAGGTCGCCCGCGATATTCCCGACCGCATGGAAGTCATCGGGCTCGCTGCGGGGAAAAACGCAGCGCGGCTTGCGGAGCAAGTGCGCGAGTTTCGTCCGAGGTTGGCGTCGCTTGCGGAGCCTTCCGAGGTGGAAGTGGACTGCGAACTCCTGCACGGCGATGAAGGCTTGTGCGAACTGGCGCGGATGCCCGAGGCGGACCTGGTGCTCATCGCCATCGTCGGAACGGCGGGTCTGAGGCCTGCGCTCGCGGCGATTGAGTCCGGAAAAGACATCGCCGTGGCGAGCAAGGAAATCCTCGTGATGGCGGGCGAGGCCGTGATGACGGCGGCGCGCGAACACGGCGTGCAAGTGCTGCCGGTGGACAGCGAGCACAACGCGATTTTTCAATGCCTCGAAGGCCGTTCCAGCGAGCAAGTGCGTCGCATTATTCTCACCGCGAGCGGCGGCCCATTCCGCACGCTGCCAGCTTCTGAGCTGGAAAATGTGACGCTAGAGCAGGCGCTAAAGCATCCGACGTGGACGATGGGCTCCAAAATCACCATCGACTCCGCGACGCTATTTAACAAAGGGCTGGAGATGATCGAAGCGCGCTGGCTGTTCGATGTGGAGATGAGCCGCGTGGACGTGATCGTTCATCCGCAGAGCATTGTCCATTCGATGGTCGAGTTTGCGGACAACTCCATCCTCGCGCAGCTCTCGGCGACGGACATGTGCTTCCCCATCCAATACGCCGTGACATGGCCCGACCGCGTGCCCAACCGTCTGCCTCCGCTGAATTTCGCCACGCTCGGCCAGCTCACTTTCGAGGAGCCGCGCCGCGCCGATTTCCCCGCGCTCGACCTCGCGCGCTGGGCCGGAGAAGCCGGTGGCACACTGCCCGCCGTGCTGAACGCCGCCAACGAAATCGCCGTGGCCACCTTCTCGGAAAGACGCTGCGGATTCCCGAAAATCTGGCGGACTGTCGAGCGAGTGATGAAGGAACACGCTCACATCCCGCATGCATCGCTCGACGAGATTCTCGCCGCCGACGCATGGGCGCGTGTGCGTGCGATGGAAGTGCTGGCGTAGAGCCACGGCAGTCCGTAGTGGCGCAGGCGCCCCGCCTGCATCAGTCCGTCCGGCGACTCGCCGGATGTCCCAACGGGACAGTATGTGGATAGCCTCGCCTGATGCGAGCGACGAATCGGAGCGGGGCTTTCCTAAGCCCCGAGGCCACGCAAGTGGCAATCGCACATGGTCCCGATGGAGCGGGATAGCCGGGGCTTTGGAAAGCCCCGCTCCGATTCGCTTTCCGCGATTCCTTTATCGCTCGTCTGGCTAGAGTAACCACATACAAGGGACAACGCTCACCTGAGTTCCGAAGTTTGCGATCCGCGGGAAAAGTTTTTCTCTGACGGTCGCTATCCGAGGGCGAGCGCCGTCTCTGATGACGTGCGGTTTTTGGCGAGGTGGTGAAGAAGACCCCGTTGCGCGACGCTCGTCGGAGCTGGGATAGCGCGGCATGTTTTTACGCCCTGACCGCAAGGTTGCTGATGATGTGAGCTACGATCATTGGACGCTGTGCGAGTCGCACCGCACGGCGAATGGGCGGCGCCAGCGCGTGGTAGCGACGCTCGGCAAACTCGACTCCTCAGACCTCGCCGACGACACTGGGTGGAATGATCTCACCGCGTTGCTCGAAGGCCGGGCGCGGGGGAAAAAGGCTCGTCACGCCGAGCTGGGCGAGTCTCCCGCGACGGCGGCGACGCAGCCCGCGGCGCGCCGCTTTCCAAAATAAACGACGACCGCCTTTATTGCGGCCTCGAAGTGCTCGGGGCGCATAAGGACAAGCTCTGCGGGCATCTCATCATGGAGCGGTGTCGCGATTGGTTCGTGTGCGCGCCGGAGGGCCTGCCGCTTAGCTTTGAAGTGTTCGCGGGCAACCGCAACGACGTGCGGGTCCGGCGGAAGCCGGAACTCCAAACGTTTTGCGTGTGTGAAATGGGAGCCGGTGGCTCTGTTACTTGGCCGGGAGCTTGTTGATCGTGGCGTAGGTGTCGTGTTTGACGACGGCGCCGTCGGCGGCCTTGATGTTGCACTTGACCTTCATCTGCATAACCGGGACGCGGTCGGGAAGCTGGAGGAAGACGGTCTTTTTGTCGGGGCTCAACGTGATTTTGTCGATGAGGACGAGGTCTTTTCCGCCTTTGTTCGGGTCGAGAGCGGAGACGTCCGGAGAGCCGTAGTCGCCGGTCCAGCGGTAGTTCCATTGTTCGACGTTCCAATTCTGGATGTCGGCGGCGCTGGCGGGGTCGAGTTCTGCGCTGAAGGTAAGCGCGACGCCATTGGCTTTGGTGGTGAATCCGACGGGGTAGGCTGCGGGTTTGCCGGTGGCGCGGACGCGGTTGAAGCAGCCGTCTTTGACGGAGTCGCTTTGCCAGACGTTCAGACCGGTCATGTAGAGCTGGCCATCTTTTGGGTTGAAGCGGCCACGGTGAATGCCGCTGCGGAATTTACCGGGGAATGCGGTGAGGCTGCCTTGCAGTTCGCCGTCAACGGTTTCCTGGGTGACGCCGTAAAGAATGCAGTGGCCATAGCTCATGTGGAGCATGTGACCGCCCCACGGGCCCCAACCGGCGGGTGCCCAGACTTCGCCGCCGGGGGAGTTATCGACGTTCATCGGGAGCCAGAGGAGCGGGTTGTCGTAGCCTTCGAGCGGGCGCGGGGAATCTTTCTTGCCCCAGAATTCGGTTTTGAATTCGTCGCGTGCGGATTGGAGCGATGGGTTCGCTTTGAATTCGGTTCCGTCAGCCTTTTTGAAGGTGAGGACTTTGTGGGCAGCGGGGACCATCCCGTAGAAGCCGCCGGGTTTGATCATATTGAGGCGGTTGGCGGGCATCCAGTGGCCTTGGTTGTCGCTGACGCTGAGTTCGTCATTCGGGCCCATGCCGGAGCCGTTCGGGGCGCGAAGGCCAGTCGCGACGATGTCCATTTTTGCTCCGTCTTTGCTGACACGGAGCATGGTGCCCTGGTGGGGCGATTGGTTCGTCGGCGTCCACGGCGAGCCTTTGGCGTAGTAGAAGTTGCCGGCCTTGTCGGTTTGGAGGTCGAGCGCGAACTCGTGATAGTTGTCGGTGACGACGCAGTCGTTGTTGAAGTTTTCGTAGAAGTCCACCTCACCGTCGTTATTGAGATCGTGCAGGCGGGTGATCTGGTCGCGGCCGAGGACGTACACCTTTCCATCGACGACTTTGCAGCCGAGCGGCTGAAAGAGACCTGCGCCAAAGCGCTTCCATTTTACCGACTCGAGTTTTTCGTCGAGGCCGGAAACGATCCAGACATCGCCACTGATGTTGGCCACAGCGCAGGTGCCATCGGGGAAAAAATCATGGCCTCCGGGGCGCATCCAACTGCGGTAAGGATTGTCATCGGGGAATGGAATCTCGTCGTTGGCATAGCCGCCCTGCTCTGCGCCGAGTGTGCCCTTTGAGACGACGGGTTCCCCCCAGCGACCGGCAGTCGGCTTGGTGAGGGTTGCGAGATTTGGGAGCGTTATCTTTCCGGCGAATGAGAGCTTCGCAGCGTCCGCCGTGGGGACGGTGGCGAAGGCAATTTGGAAGGTGGTCGGTTCGGTCAGCGCGGGCAATTCCGCGATGAGGTGGCCGTCTTTCGCGATGAGCTTCATTGCGCCCACTGCGCCGCGAAGCGCGAATCCTGATGTGTTCGCGCCGGATGCGATGGTCATCGTCGGCAATCCATTTGTTACAGGCACAGCGGCACCGTCGGCCACGAGAATCTGCCGGACATCCGAGCCCGCACTAATGCTGAAGGTGCGCGTGTAGATGCGCATCCCTTCCACGACGGAGCTTCCCGGCAATTCGAGCACGGATTGCTTCCCTACCGAGTAACTGAGGACGGTGTGCGGGCCGTTGACATGGATGCCCTTCCATTTCACGCCGGGCAGATTTCCCTGATGCTTCTCACGCGGGTCGGCTTTGATTTCCGCGCCGATTCCTGTGCTCCAGCCGGTTGCGACGTTCACCTCGCCGTCATTTTTAATTGCGCCTTCGAGCCCGCCGCGTCCGCGGGAAAACGATGCGAGGCCACCTTCCCAAGCGGCATGAAAGCGAAGCAACTCGGGATCAAAAAGGATCGTGGCCGGTGCTTCCTTCGTGCCGACTGCGACGGCCACGCCCTTGAAGGATGTGGCATCTTTCACCCGATAGCAGCCGGAGAAGAACGGACCGAGGTCCATGTCGTCCCATTTGATTTTCTGCTTGGGCGGATTGACGGTGGCGATCTGGGCGAAGCCCGGAGTTGCAAGAGCTGCGATGACTGCAAGGGTGATACGAATGTTCATAAGCGGAGTGTGAATATTTGAGCGGCGGATTTCTTAGCCGCAGCGCAAGGGTGAATATCGAGCCTGCACGCCAAGGTAAACCAATTTGCGGCTCGCAAAGTATTGACGTGCGATTCGACGGAGCGGCTGAGCAAGGCGGCGAGGTGGCATCGGCCGTTCGCAGAGAGCGGCCAAGAATGACGGCGAAGCGCGTTCGGAGTTCCGCCTTCAGGCGGCTTCCCGCAATAGTCGGCTAAAGGCGGAACTCCGAACTTTCCCGCTCCGCGATCATTTGGCCCGAAGGGGCGATGCGGTGCAAACGGTGTTTGCGGATACGGGTGCGGTCGCAATTAATTCTACTTTGTTTGTAGCGGGGCCGTCTTGGCCCCGCGAGATCTAAACCCAATGGAGGCGCTGTGAATACGCCTCAATCCGGTGGCGCCGGGCCTGCATCGGGTGGTGGCGATCTTGCATCGAGCACGATAATAGCCCGCGGAATGGCGATTCAGGCTGCGAAAACGGACCTCGCGATGGGCAGGATTTCGGTAAAAGGAAACGTCACTTCCGCGCAATTTCTTGCCGCCTACTCCACCGCCGGAGCTGATGTGAATCCCGATGCCCAAATCGGCACCGTCACGGTCGGCGGAAACTGGACCGCATCGGACCTCGTCGCCGGAGTCGCAAAAGGCGGCAATGTCGGCTTTGGCGATCCTCTCAACATCAAAGCCTCCGGTGCGGACAACGCCGCCATCATCTCGCGTATCGCCAGCATCTCGATCGTCGGCACTGCGACTGCGGCAGGCGAAAACGTCACTCACGCGTTCACCGCGCAGCAAATCGTGAAGATGAAAGTCGGCGCAATCGTTCTGCCATTCGACGCCATACCGGCCAACCAATCGATC
>JANMGP010000288.1:0-4265 GCA_031374705.1 Verrucomicrobiaceae bacterium
TGTGTCCTTCGATTTGGACTTCGTGGGCGGAGAAGGTGATTTGCAATGACTCGGTGCCGCCGGTGCCGAGAGTGAGGCGGGCGGAAATGAGGTGATTGTACGGCAGAAGGTGGATTTCGCCGCATTCGAGTTCGATGCGGAGACAGGCCGTTGCAGATTCGCGTTGCCAGCAGACTGGTGCGGTTGGGGTTGTTGGGTCGATTGATGTTCTCTTCATGGTGAAATTGGCGTGCGTCGCTTTTGGCAGTTCGTGCCGGGAGAAATGCGGCGGCTGAGTTCGAGGCAGACGCGGCGGGCAAATTCCCGGCCTCGTTTCAAACCGTGGAGGATTTGTTGCCGCAGGTTGCGCTTGTCTAGATGAGGGAATACGTCGAGAGCGAGTTCGCGGTGGCCGGCGCGGCGGATCGATGTGGCGAGTTGCGCTTTGTCAGTGGTGAAAATGCGGATGCTTTTTCGTCCACGCGATATTGTGACGTACCATTGCTCGGCGTTTGTCGCGGCGCGGGTGGCGGAGTCGGAAAAGATGACGTGCTCGACGGTCTTGCCTTGCGAACCATAGGACGTGACGGCGTAGCCTCGCGTGAATTGACGGAAAGCGGCTGGAATGATTCGTCCGTCTTCGAGCGTGATTGTTCCGTCTTTGGAAATGCGTGCGATGGAAACGATTTCGCCGTTTGCGAGTTTGCGGCCGTCGGCGCTTGGGGCGTTGGCTTTGATTTGCAGCCGGTCGCCTTGGCTGACGGCGAGGTCACGTGTCCGGCAAATTGTCAGGCGGTCCAAGTCCTTGCGCTGCACTTTGCGCAGCTTGCCAGCGAGTTCGAGAACCACTCCGGTCGCAGTGACAGCGACGACCTTGCCTCTCGCGTCGCCTTCCTTCGCACGGCGGAGCACCGCGACGGCTTCGGCTGGGAAAAAACGGGCATCTGCTTTTTGTGCGGTGGTTAAATCGACTGCTTCAAGCGCCTGGACGGTTACGTCACCGCCGCCGAGTTTTCCCGAACTACGCAGGCCATCGCGGATGGCTTCATTGAGTTCCCGGATTTCGATTCGCGTTTGCGATACCACGAGCGCGGATTCGCCGGAGTTCGCCATCGCCAGATATGCTTCGACGAGTTTCCTGCTTTGCTCGGTGGGCGCGCATTCGGTGATAGCGCCGAGTTTTTCCAGCGCATCAATAGACGCGGAAAAGTCACCTTCTGCGGCTGCTTTGACTGCGGCGCGATACAACGCGATGGAAGACTTCTCGTCAGGGGTTCGTCCGCGCGTCGGGTCCTGGCGTCGAATGCTATTGAGTTCTGCGGGGCGGATGCCCGCGTAGCGTTCAATTGCACGCAGGGCGTCCGATGCTTCCACCGGGCCGTGCTGGCGGCTGTCGCCGGAAAGGACGACGCGACTGCCGGTTTCGCGCGCGAGTGTGAGCAGCGCCAGCAGTTGCTTACCGCCGATCTGCCCGGCTTCGTCCACGATAACGACGCTGCCGTTGGCAAGAGTGCCCCGTTGAAGAAACTCGCTCACGGTTTGCGCGTTCGACAAGCCATCGCGACCAAGGTCGAGCACTTGCTGACGCTGCGGAGCGAGGACAATCGACGCGAGCCCCGACGCGTGGAGCGCATCCTGCACTCGTCGGAGAACATGGCTCTTTCCCGTGCCAGCGCCGCCGCGGAACAACGTTACGAAATCGCGTGATGAAAGGATCTGCGCGAATGCAGTTTGCTGATCGGGAGCAAGGTCGTCGCGGCGCCAGAGGCTTGAATCCGTAAACGCGCGGAATTGTCCGCAGCCGCACCTGGCGAGTTCGACGAGATTCCATTCACGCGCGAGCACATCTTGGCGGGAAGCTTTCCCCGCTTCGGCGCGGAGATACGGACGGCTCGCGGTTTCGGCTTTTAGTTCGTCGAGGGTGAACGCCGCTCCTCGTCCACGAGCGAGCGCGTGCCTCCAGACTTCGTATTCGAAAACAACGGAGCGCCGCTCAAATAGATGCTCCTCCGCCCAATTAACCGCATCCACCGCGGTCACAGATTCCATCGGATGGACTTCCGACCTCGGGGATTCCAGCACGGCGAAATCATTCGCAGACATTTGGCTCCGCCAAAACTCCCGCAGTTGCTCCTTGGGCATCGACGGAAGCTTTCGTCCGCGGTCCTTGTGCGCGATGTGCTCGCGAATGTCGGCTACATTGCCGCTCGCTTTCTCGGCGTGGGTTGCGAGCAGCGCGGCAGTCTTCTCATCAATTTCCCGATGCCGTTTTGAAAAGCACTCCCGCACCGAACCGGGTATCTCCGCCAACTCGAAGTCGCCACGTGCATTGTTCACCACAGTATAGCCGAGTCGGCGAAGATCTTTCGCCAGTTCGTGGTAATACACGTTCTCCACGAACTTCTGTGCGCCGAGTATCGCGTGATTATGTAGCGCCTTCCATCGCTCTTCCTCGTGGTCGTGCGTCGCGTTGAACAGGATGCAATGCGTGTGCAAATGGGGATCGAGCGCACGCGACGTGTCGTGCTGAAAAAGCGCGGCGACGACATTGCCGGTCATACGGTCGCGATGCTCACGACCAGCGTGAACCTGTGTCGCAGCAAATCGCTCCAGTTCCGAAATTGCGATGCGCACCGCATCCCCGTGCGCGACCGAGATTCGTTCATCGCCACCTACGAGCGCGGCGACAGAAACCGACTTTGGCGGCGACAGCGTGAAGTCGTAAAACACGCGTCGGTTCGCGACTTCGCGTTCACCGTCGCTGCGGGTGGTCTTGTTTCGCAAGGTGAGCCGGTCGCCGGTCTGCGGGTTCCGGTTTTCGCATAGTGCGATGAACTGCCCCTGCTCCACCACGCCCGACAATCCCAGCATCGCAGCGCCGACACCGAGCCACTCACCGCGGACGCGTTCGCTTTCGGTGTAGTAATCACCGACGCAGAGATGCTCGGCGAAATAGCTCCGTGCATTGGCGAGGTTGTATTGAGTCTTCGGCGACAGCATCGCGCAACAGTCTCGCGGACGGACGCTGCGCAGTTGCGCCGCAACGGGAGCAGGGCGGCTTCGGAAACGTGCGACAACGCGGCCCTCATGAAAAACAAATCACACATTCTTGCCAAATCCATCGCACTGCTCTCCAGCCTCGCCGTGTTGCATTCCAGTCACGCGACGAACGCAATTCTCAGCGACGATACGACCATCAATCGCGCATTGGCTCGCGCGTCTTATCACACCCAGCCGACCCTCGGCGTCGCCGCGACTGCGCAAGGCGTCGGGCGGATGGCTTACGTGAAGTTCGACTTCGCGAATCTGCCCATCGGCCCCGGCGTTACAGTGAGCAAAGCAACGCTCCGCGTCTATTGCTCGTCGATCAAGCGTCCCGGTGCGATCCACGTTGTGCCGGTGTTGTCGCCTTGGAATGAAAGCGAAATCACGGGCGTCAACGCGCCAACCATCGGAAACGCCACGCAGCCCGCGACACCGGCCACGCTCGCAACGAAACGGCATTGGGTGACGTTCGATGTCACCAATATCGTGCGCGGCTGGGTGGAAGGAACCACCGCCAATTACGGTATCGCACTGGTGCCGCAATTCACCCTCGGCGTGGGCGGAATCGTCGCATCGTTCGATTCGAAAGAAAACGCAGCGAGCAGTCATGAACCGGTTCTCGATGTCGTGCTCGACGGCGGTGATGATTCCGGACCGCAGGGCGAGCCAGGGCCGAAGGGCGACGCAGGTCCAGAAGGTCCGGCCGGAGCCACCGGCTCAAAAGGCGACACGGGCGCGACCGGACCTCAAGGGTTCGCTGGTCCTATCGGTGCAACCGGCCCGCAGGGAGCAGTGGGTCCTGCGGGTGTGAAAGGCGACACTGGTTTGCAAGGAGTTCAGGGGCCTATCGGACAAGTCGGTCCCAAAGGTGATTCCGGCTTGAAGGGAGACACGGGAGCTGTCGGCACTCAAGGCGCTGTGGGTCCAAAGGGTGACATCGGCGCGACCGGTCCACAAGGCGTTGCAGGTCCTGCCGGTCCGAAAGGCGACACCGGGGCAACCGGCCAGCAAGGTGCAGTGGGACCAAAAGGCGATGCGGGCGTGCAGGGCATCGCAGGTCCAATCGGTCCAAAGGGTGACGCCGGAGCATCTGGTCCGCAAGGTCCGGCAGGCCCAAAGGGCGACACCGGAATACAAGGAATCGCTGGCGCAGTCGGGCCAAAAGGTGACATTGGTTCTGTCGGTCCGCAAGGTCCGCAGGGAACAAAAGGCGACACCGGCGAACAAGGAATCCCCGGCAC
>JANMGP010000291.1:0-9949 GCA_031374705.1 Verrucomicrobiaceae bacterium
TTCCGACGCCGCGCGGGACATCCGGCGGCGCAGCGGCAGGTCTCTTTGCAAAAGCCGCGCGTGTCTGCGCCAGTCGCGGCGCGTCTTGTTGTGAAAGCCCGCGACCCCATGCGGCACCACCAAGTGCAGATGATGCCGCGTACCTCCCGGAATCAGCGGCACCGCGCCCGTAAGCATCCCCTCCACGACCGCGCGGCCCCAGCTCTCGCAAAAACGCGGGCCGATATCGTACACCTGCGCATCCAGCGAGCGCAGAAAAGTGGACGGCTTTTCCGCGAGCGCCGGCAGCAGCTCCCAGCGTTTGTCCCAGCGATGCCCCGGCCATCGACGCGCCAGTTCGCGACTCCACGCCATCACCCGAAACTTCACCGGGCCCTCCGCATCCGACAGCCCGAGCCCCTCATACGTCTGCGGGAAATCGCGAGGGAACTTCACCCAATCCGCCCGCGACAGCCGGCCAATCGTGAACCCTTCACCCGACCGACGGCGAAATGGAAACGCCTCCGCATCCACGTAATTCCCCACCGTCACCCAGCGCACCTCGCCCGCAGGACCGCGCAATCAGCGCCGCGTCATCATTCGGCACCCAGGTGATCTGAAAATCGCGGCTCAACAATTTCCCCAGCGCCGTGAGCTTCGTCTCACTCCCACCGAGCGCGCCCGGCCAGCCAAAAAGTGTCAGCGGAGGTTTCCCCATGGCTGGCGAATAAATGCGGAAGACGTCGGGAAGCCAGCGGTTTTTTCTGTTCGGAGGTCCCGTTCGGAGTTCCGCCTTTAGGCGGCTGCGCCCGCGTTTGACGCGGACGGGGAAACCGCCTAAAGGCGGAACTCCGAACATGTCCAAACCCACGTATCTTTGGCGCAAACTCACGCCCTCCCAGCGTGTGGACATGCTGGCTTGGCGAAAGGAACACGAACATCCCTGGCACTCGCCGAAGCACCGCCCAAACTTCGGGCATCTTCGTTTTCACATCACAGCAGCGTGCTTTGAGCATCAGCATATCATCGGTCACAGCCCCGAGCGTCTGGATGCTTTTTCGCGCGATTTGCTCGCAGTATTCGCCGCCCACGCCAGCCAGACATTTGCGTGGTGTGTATTACCAAATCACTATCACGCGCTCGTCGAAGCACCCGACATCCTCGGGCTGCTGCACGAGCTGGGTCAGCTTCACGGAAGGACGTCATTCACATGGAACGGCGAGGAAAACGCGCGCGGGCGGAAAGTATTCTTTCGCGCCGTGGAACGTGCGATGCGCTCCGAGCGGCACTATTGGGCGACGCTGAACTACGTGCATCACAACCCGGTGCATCACGGCTACGTCGAGCGCTGGACGGACTGGCGATGGAGCAGCGCCGCGGAGTTTCTGGCGCAGATGGACCCGGAAGAAGCAAAGCGCATCTGGCGCGAATACCCGCTGGACGAATACGGCAAAGGCTGGGACGACCCCGAGCTGTGACCGTTGAAGTTCCGCCGTTATAGTTCCGCCTTTAGGCGGCTGCGCCCGCGTTTAACGCGGGCGGGGGACCGCCTAAAGGCGGAACTTTAACGGGAACTCCGAACGCTCAGTGGCTATCCTTCTCCCACTCCTTGTAAGCGAGGAATCCCGTCACGACCGCGACGAACGCAAACACGATATTGAACGACCAACCGACCGAGCCGTCCAACTTGAACACCGCTTCTTGTTTGTCGTTCTTCCAACTCGCGGCGACCACCACGCCGAGCGTATTTGCTCCCATCCAGCCGACCACCGCCCACTGGAAAAGCCGCCGAAATCGCAGCTTCGGATTGTGCGTCATCATCACCGCGAAGACGGTGCGGAAATCTTCGCGGGATGTCCGAAAGTCTTCGGATAAAGTGCGAACGCTTTCCGGGGTCCTCCGAAAGCCTTCGGTGAATGACCGAAACTTTCCGGGAATCACCGGAAGAATCCGATACAAGTGCGAAAGCTTTCGGAAAGTGGGCGAATGCTTCCAAACGGTGCAGGAAAGTCTTCGGACAGTTTTCGGAAGTTTCCGGCAGGGCGGGGAGAGCTTTCTGAGGCGAATGGTTTTGGTGGAAACGGGGCCGCCCAGGCCTCGGAAATATGGCGTCTTCCCCGACAAAGAGCGGACGATGTTTATGAGGTTTGTGCGGTAGCGGGAGACGCACAGCGGCAACGGAATCACCTCCGCGATTTCGTCCGGTCCGGATGCAGTTTCTCCTGCGCCGCCGGCGACGCTGAAGGCGGGTTCGCGGCACGTATGGACAGTCACCAGTCGGGTTGATCGTCCTCTCCAAAAAACGTCGCAGGAAGTCACGCCGGAGGGTTGCTCGTTTGAGTGCTCGATCGTTGCTTGTGTCGTGACGGAAGGTTTTTGAAAAGTGGGGCTTCCCTTTTGGCGGCGGGAGTGAGTATAGACTGCCGGTGTCCATGGAAGCGCCGGAAAAACTCACGACTGGTGAACCTCTCAGCATTGAAGAGATGCTTAAGCATCTGCCCGCACTCGGAGAAATCTCGATGGGGCTGCTGAAGAACTATGCGCTCGGAGCCGCGGTGCTGCGGCGCTACTCGGAGGGCGATATTGTTTGCCGGGAGGGCGAGTTTGGCTCGACGGCATTTTACATCGTCGAGGGCGAGGTGGATATTTATATCGAGAACCCGCTCGCCAAGGTCCAGAGCCAGCGGGGAGGGCGGGGGATATTTGGTTTTTTCAAGAAGGTCACAGGTTTGTTCGGTAGTAAAAACGAGCAGGGGATTGATCCCAACGGGTATATCGCCATCGACGCCGATGTGGACCTGCCGAAGACCACGCCGCTGGCGGTGCTGGGTGCGACCGAGCTGTTCGGGGAGATGACTTGCCGGACGTTTCAGCCGCGCTCGGCGACGGTCCGTGCGAGGGGTGATTGTGTGATGATTGAGATGCTGCGCGTGGTGCTCGATATGTTGCTCGGGACGCGGGATGTGGATGCGGAGACGAAGGCGAGCACGAAGGTGAAAGCGCCGACGTTTAAGGGGACGAGTTTTAAGAAGGCGATGGATGAGAAGTATCGCGCCCGCTCGCTGGCGAACCACTTGCGGTCGGTGCCGCTGTTTGGGACGCTGGGCGATGACTTTCTGAATTATCTCCGGGACCGTGCCGAGCTGGTGAGCTGTGGAAAAGGCCAGGTGATTTGCAAGCAGGGCGATCCGGCGGATGCCTTTTACCTAATCCGCAGCGGGCTGGTCCGGGTGTCGCAGGCGATGCCCGGCGGGGAGATGGTGCGGACGTATTTGAAGAGGGGTGAATTCTTCGGGGAGATCGGGCTTTTGAAGGCGCAGCCGCGAAATGCAACGTGCGCAGCGCTCGACGCAGTGGATCTTGTGAAGATCAATGCGGCGGATTTCATGGTGATCCTGGAGAAGTATCCGTCGGTGAAGGAGTCGCTGATGACGATCGCCGAGGCGCGCCTCGCCGCAGATGCGGAGCGCAGGCCGCCGCCGGGTTTGCAGCTCGATGATTTTTTGAATCAGGGCCTTTACGAAGCGCAGAATCTTTTGCTCATCGACCTGGATCATTGCACCCGCTGCGATGCGTGCGTGAATGCCTGCGCCGACGCGCATGACGGCGTGACGCGGCTCATCCGCGATGGATTGCGCTATGATCATTTCATGGTGCCCACGGCGTGCCGTTCGTGCCGCGACCCGCTGTGCATGACGCAGTGTCCTGTCGGCAGTATCCGGCGCAAGGAATCGCTGGAGATCATCATCGAAGACTGGTGCATCGGCTGCACGAAGTGTGCGGAACTGTGTCCTTACGGGAACATCAACATGCACCCGTTTGAGGTGACGAAGGAAGTTCCCGCCGAACAGCCCAAGCCTGCCGCCGCAGCAGCAAAGGCTGCGGCAGCTCCCGCCAAACCTGCGGCCGCCGCTGCGAAGCCTGCCGAGCCCGCCAAGCCGGTCGCAGCCGCCGCCCCCGAAACGAAGCCTGCGGAAGCGCAGGCGGCTGCGACTCCGCCGAAGCCAGCCGAGACGGTCACCAAGCAGGCGGAAGCAAAGCCTGCTCCCGCCAAACCGGCTGCTGCTCCCGCCGTGAAGAAAGACGAGCCGCCGAAGAAAATGGTGAAGAAGAAGGTCAGCGTCCAGAAGGCGACGACGTGCGACCTTTGCACGGATCTCAGCGTGCCGAGCTGCGTTTACGCCTGCCCGCACGACGCCGCAAAGCGTGTCGATCCCGCGCGATTCTTTGCGGCGCAGGACAAGGACGGAGGCTGGAGCTTCCAGAAAAAATCCCGAACGACGCACTAACCCTTTTTCACCATGGTTCTCAACCGTTCGCACATCCCGTGGTTTATTTTCACGCTTCTCGCTACGGCGGGCGCGGTGATCCTTTACCTGGCGCGCTTTCATCCCGCATCTTTGCCGTTCGCGTTTGAACTGCCCGGCATCCTCAAGGACGCGGGCCCGTCGCGGAACACCTATGGCGGGACGCGGATCGGGCTTCTCTTCGGGACGCTCGCGTTTTTGATCTTCCTGTTTGCAGCGGCGCTCGGCGTCCGGAAAAAGAAACGCCTTTGGCGGATTGGCCGTGTGGAGCTCTGGCTGAAGGCGCATGTTTGGTTCACGGTGCTCACGATCCCGCTCGTCCTCCTGCACAGCGGTTTCGCAATGGGGAGCCCGCACACTTCGACGATCATGTGGACGTATTTTATCGTGATGGGGACCGGTTTTTTCGGCATCGCGATGCAGCAGTTCATCCCGGCGCTGCTAAAGGAACGGCTCCCGCGAGAAGTCGTCTTTGAGCAAATCCCGCATATCCGGAAGCGGGCCGTGGAAACCGCGGAAGCACTTCTCGCAGATTGCAAGCCCGCTGAGGCAAAGCCCGATGCGAAGCCCGACCCGAAGGCAGTGCCTCCCACGGCGGCCGACATAGAGAGTGGCGAAGCCATCAGGGATTTTATCGAGTCGGACGCGCTTCCGTATTTGAAGCTGAAACGCGGCGGCAAACACCGACTGGCCAAGCAACGGATGGGCGACGAAGCCTTCCGTCTCTTGAAACTCGGGGTTTCGCCCACATGGCTTTCGCGGGTTGAGGAACTCCAGGCCTGCTGTGACGAGCGGCGGCGGACCGACCTCCAGACGACTCTGCAACACTGGCTGCACGGATGGCTGCTCATCCACGTGCCGATCTCCCTGCTCTTAATCATTCTCACTCTTTGGCACGCCATCGTGGCCGTGCGTTTGTTCGTCGTTAATCCTTGAATCGGGCATGGCTGAAAACACGCAAAAACAAATCGCGCAGAAGTACAAGGACAACCTGACGTATTACAAGGCGGGGCATTATCTCAGGCGCTGGCGCTGGTGGTTGAGCGTCTTTGCCGTGATCGCCGGCCTCGTTTGGGCGCTTGGCTTCAAGCAATTCGGCGGCTCGAACGAGTTCTTCAACACGGGACCGATTTCGTCGAACCATGCCAAGTTTACGGACCGCTGCGAGGTCTGCCACGAAGGAGCGACGACAGATGTCTTTTCGATGCTGCCGGTGGATCGGGCGAAGGCGATGATGCTCGACCAAAAGACGCCCATCACCGACCGCCTGAAGGCCGCGGGCGACAGGGCCAAGAAGAGCTTTGGCGAGGCGACAGACACGCTGAAGGACAAGGACAAACTGGCCGCCGCCGCTCATGCTGCGCTGGATTCGATGAACCTCAGCAATATCGACAACGCCTGCCTGAAGTGCCACGACGGAATGGCTCTCCATCAGCCGGGAATGAAGGCGATCATGTTCCGCGATACTGTCAAGGAACTGAGCCTTGTTGCGGCGAGCGCCTGTTCGACGTGTCATAAGGAGCACGTTGGTGCGCAAAAAATTGCACTGCCCAAAAGCGATGTCTGCATCGAGTGCCACGCTGATTCGAAAAAACTGGCCGACTCGCTCAAGCGCGCTCCCTTTGACGGAAAGATGGCCGCGGCACACAGCCAAAATGTGCGGATGGACGGTGGTGATTTGGTCCACTGGATTCCCCCTGCGACGACCAACGTGAAACCGGCGGTGATTCGCGGCTTCCAGGACGGGCACCCGACTTTCCTCTACGAACAGCAAGGAGCGAAGGACAACGCAGCGATCAAGTTCAACCACGCACGGCACTTCGCGGATGACATCCCCGTGGTGAATGGAAAGAAGCTCGATTGCGCTGATTGTCATAAGCCCGACGGCGACGGCGTCGGCATCCAGCGAATCAAGTATGAGCAGCATTGCCAGCAGTGCCACAGCCTCGGGATCGATCCAAAGCTCCCCGGATTTTATCTTCCTCACGGCAGTCCCACCCACATCCGCGATTTCCTGAATGCGCTGAACGACCGATGGTCGCAATGGGCGAAGGATAACGTGAAAGGCCTTGATGGCGTGGCGCTGAACGCATTTGTTCAGGACCGCGGTCGCGAGATTCTCGCAAGGTGGCCGGGCGGCATGGACGGAGCGGTGAAGAAGGTGTTTTTTGAAGGCGAACCGAAGGCGACCGGAAATGATCGGGGTCAGACGCTGCCCGCGTGCGTGAAGTGCCATGACGTGAAGGATGGCAAGCCGTCGCCGATGATCACGGATCCGCGGATTCCCGACCAATGGCTCACGCGGGGGCCTTTCGCGCATGGCTCACACACCCACATCACCTGCGTCGAGTGCCATTCCAATGCGCAGAAGAGCAAGGACACGACGGACATTCTGCTGCCCGCGCAGAAGAGTTGCGCGGAGTGCCATCGCCCGCGGGATTACACGGTGGTGGAACTGGATCCGCTTTTGAGAATCGCGCCCACATTTGGCAAGGCGAACATGAAGATTGCCAAGCAGCAGCGGAAGGAAGGCGGCGTCTTTGCCGATTGTCTGGACTGCCACAAATACCACGTGCCGGCGGCCGAGATGGAGATGGCGAAGTCCCTGACCAAATAGCCTCCGCACGGTGACACGGGACGAAGCAATCGCGCGTTTGCAGCCCTCGCTAGGCAAGGACCTTCGCAAGATTGCGGACGAGCAGGGAGTGACGGTGTGGAAGGACGGAAAGAAGAACAAAGGCTGGGCGGGTATGGTGGTCGAGCGACTCCTCGGGCATCCGCAGGATTCAAAGCAGGAGGCAGACTTCGGGACATTCGAATTGAAGGTGGTCCCGGTTGTCCGGGACAGCCTCGGTCGCTGGAGCGTGAAGGAAACGATGGCGATGACGATGATCGATCCGAAGAACGTGATGGAGACGCCCTTCGAGCACAGCCACCTGATCGAGAAGTTGCGCGCGTTGCTCATATGCGCCCGAGTGTTTGAAAATGAACATGACGACGCCTCACTGCTGCTGAAGGTCGGCGGCTTTGACCTGACGGATGGAGAGACTTTCAAGCAGGTGAGGGCCGACTACGAACTCGTTCGGAAGACACTTCGTGAAACAGGAATCGCGGGCCTGAACGGATGGATGGGAAATCTCGTCCAACCGCGGACGAAGGGTCCGGGGAAGGGGATAAAGAGCTACGCGTTTTACGCGCGGACGGTTTTCGTCGCGCGGATGTTGAAGCTGAATGGCTGATGATGCATTCCGACTTGCCCATCTCGTTTGGCACTTGCGCGTGGACGCACGACGATTGGCGCGGCGTCTTCTATCCGCCTCACCTTGCTCCATCGGCGAGGCTCGCATATTACGCCCGTTTTTTTTCCGCAGTGGAAGTGGACTCCACGTTTTATCACATCCCGTCCCCGGCAATCGCGGCGCATTGGGCGGAAGTCACACCGCCCGCGTTTCGCTTTTCGTGCAAGGTTCCGAAGGAGATTACCCACGAGCGCAAGCTGCGCGAATGCGACCCGGTCATTGCGGAATTCCTGCGCGGCATCGAGCCGTTGCGGGAAAAGCTCGGTTGCATGCTCGTTCAACTTCCGCCGTTTTTCGCACCGAAGCGCGACGAACATGCACTTCGGGAATTTGTTCATTCACTCCCCGCCGACTGGCCCTGGGCGATCGAGTTTCGCGACCACGAGTGGCACTATCCGCGCATCGTCCATTTGCTGGAGGAACACCGCGTTTGCTGGTGCTGGAACGACCTGTCGTCGATCAAGGACGCCGATGCGGCCGCATTTGATTTCCGACCGCGCACGGCGGACTTCGCGGTGCTCCGGCTCATGGGGGATTCCTCCACGAAGTACCGCGCCGATGGCGAGCTCATTCACAATTACGACAAGTTGCAGTGGCCGCGCGAAGGATCGCTGGAGAATTGGGCCGCAAAGATCCGGCAGGAGTCTCCGGAGCTAAAGAGGGCGCTTGTCTTTGCAAACAATCACTTCGAGGGATACGCACCGCTCACCGCGCAGCGATGTGCGAAACTCCTCGGCGTGGACCTCGCGCTCCCAGGGCACAAAGATTTGCACCCCGGCGAATCAGCCGAACAACTCGGACTTTGGGACTAGAACGTATGCACGAACAGCCCGGAGCGTAGCTTCGGCTCGAACCACGTGCTCTTCGGCGGCATGATTTGGTCCGCGTCGGCGATGTCCATGAGCTGCTGCACCGTAGTCGGGAACATCGAGAATGCGACCGCCGCCTTCCCGCTGTCCACGAGCTTCACCAGTTCGTCCGTGCCGCGGATTCCCCCGATAAAATCGATGCGCTTGCTCGTGCGCGGGTCGCCCACGGCGAGGATCGGATCGAGTAAAAGTTGCTGGAGCCCCTGCACGTCGAGGCGGGAAATCGGGTCCGCGTCCGCCGCCGGTTTCCACGAGAGCGAATACCACGCGCCATCGAGATACATGCGGATGTCACCCGGCTGGCTCGGCGTCGGTGAAGTCGCCGGCGCGAGCGAAAATGCCGCGCCGACCTTCGCGAGGAAGTCCGCATTCGTCAGTCCGTTCAAGTCTTTCACCGTGCGATTGTACGGCATGATTTGCAGTTGATTGCCCGGAAACAGCACGCATAGGAACCAATCGGAATCCACCGAGCCCGCGCCCTTCGCGCGTAACTCCAGCGCGACGCGCGCGGCGCTCGCCGTGCGATGATGCCCGTCTGCGACATACGCCGCGGGGAGCTTCGCGAACTCTCCTTCCAGCGTTTGCAAAGTGGCCGGGTCGGTCACGCGCCACACCGTGTGCTGGATGCCATCGGGTGCGGTGAAATCATACGTCGGCGCACTCTTTTGTTGCGCGGAAATGATCGCGTCGATCTCGGGCTGTCCGCGGTAAGTCAGGAACACCGGGCCGGTCTGCGCGCGGAGGGTGCCGATGAGTTTCGTTCGGTCGTCCTCTTTATCCTGACGCGTCTTTTCGTGCTTCTTGATGATGTCCTGCGCCTTCGCATTTTCCGCGCGCTCGTGGACGTAATCATCCACATGACACACCGCCGCCAGCCCCGTCTGCACATGGTTCCCCATCCGCTGCTGGTAGAGATAAATCGCCGGAGCCGGCTCCCGCCGCAGCGCGCCGACGGACTGCAATCGCTCGAAATTCTTCTTCGCCTGCGCATACACCGCGTCGGAATACGGGTTCGTGTCCGCCGGTAGTTCCAGCTCCGCACGGTCCACGCGGAGGAGCGTGTTCGGCTTCCCCTCGGCAAGCGCGCGCGCCTCCTCGGTGTTGAGAACATCATACGGCACGCAGGCAATGTCAGCGACTTGAGCAGGATCGGGCACGAGGCCTTGGAAAGCACGGATACGGAGCATAGAGCGCGGGAGGAAAGAGCATCTGTGAAAAAGTTCAACCGCGAAAGTGGAGCGCGGTGCCGTCCAGACCCGACGACATAAAATCCTGCTTGTTCGCCTGCCTGAGAAATGCCTTGCTCCCGCCCGGAGCATGAGCCGCCCGATGTGAGACGACCCCGGCCCCAAACAAAAAACAAAACATCGAACACATGAAACAGAACGGACACCGTTGCCTGGCACCCAGCAGCATTGACGGACCCGAGTTCCCTCGGATTCCCCAAAGCCTCACATCGAGGACAGCCTCCCGCTTTCCCCGCCTGGTGCCGGAC
>JANMGP010000337.1:0-23645 GCA_031374705.1 Verrucomicrobiaceae bacterium
CCTCTGCGAGGCGTTTTGTTCGTTCTGTTTCACTCAACTCGGTGTCCTTTTGTGTCATGGACTCGGGAATCTAAGCACATGTACAAAAAAGTACAGTTATGGTATTTATAAGTTTCCACCATTCCACTTTTAACCACACCCTGCCAATACGAGAGGGCGGACGAGCGCGGGCTACGGATGTGGATGCTCGTCGTTCTGCGGTTTCTTCGACAGGGAGTCTGCGCGGGCTGTGGCTTTCTCGATAGGTTCATGAAGACCGACGACTACGATGCCCGCCAGCGCGAAGCTAACGAGAAGTGTGATCACTCTTGGCCATGGGGTTTTCGGATTGCGCAGCTTCAGCCACGTGACGAACGTAACCGTGAGCAGAAGAATGACCGGAACCCAGATGTGGGCCGCGAGGGCAAATTGCGAGAGCGGCGGGAAATCGGTGACTTTCAGGTCCGTCAGTTCCACGAGGCGGCGAGTCAACTGCGAGACCCAAATGATCGGGGCAGCGATCATACAGGCGATGGCCAGGCTGAAGAGCACTTCGAAGCGAAAGCTCGTGACCATGGATTTGGGGATGCGTGGCAGCTCTCCGGTGCCCAAATTTGGAATACCGCGGCTGGCGAGGAACTCCGAAACAGCGTCGCGGGAAACGTCGAGCGGAACGCCGATGATGAGCGGGAGCATGCCTTCTTCGAGGTGGAGAACGAGGGTGGCAAACTCGCCGTTTTCTTTCCACTCGAAGGCGGAAAACCGCGCGTATTCCAGCCATGTAGCGCTCCCTCGACTCAAGCCAATCCTCTTATCCATCAGGGAAGTCACCGAGGATGTTACAGCCGTCAGCAACGGCACTCCGTAAGTCAGAAGCACTCCTACGGTGAGGGCCGCGGCAAACATGGGCCAAAACGGCAGTGTATTTTTGCCTGTCTTCGATGCCATCCACCACCAAAGCATGTATAAGGCTGTGATAACCCCGACGCCGAGCGGCTGATGCCACCATTTCGTGCGCGACTTTTCATAGCCGGCATGCGCCACGCGGAATTCTTTCGGCTCTTTCCAACTAAAGTGTGGTTTTGGAAACACCCGCATGTCTTAGCATACGCCACGAAATCCGCCAATGCCGCCGCTCGGCGCGCGGTCAGGCGGCGGCGGTCACTGAGGATGTGAAGCGCATGGTCGGGGAATCCTGAGCTGTCGCGTGCCTTATCGTTCAATAGCTACGGATAATGACATAGACTTCCTCACGAGACGCATTCGTGAGGAGAAAAACGACGAACACATCGAACGACACGCCAAGCAAAATCACAAGACTCCGATGCTCGGGCGTCGGATTCATTCCGAAATTACCGGGTAGTCGCACCGCCGACCTGCTCCGGGGACTTCGCGGCAGTGATTTGTCTGACGTAGGCTTTGATGCGCATCGTGGGATCGCCAAAGAGCGGCTGCTCTTTGTTCGTCGAGACGTAGTCGCTTTTCTCTTTGCTCGCCGAGACATACTTACTTTCGATTCGTCCGAGTTCCGCACGCACGCCGGGCCGCTTGATGTTTTCGGCGATGGACTTGAGGACCCACTGCACGAGCGTCCCCTCCAATTCATCGCAACTCAAATCGACCGCTGCCGCCCGCTCCAGACGCACTTGGATCGCTTTGACAAATGCTTCGTCACTCTCCGCCGCTGCGCGCTTTTGAGTCGCTTCGATGACTGACTTAATAAGGGCCGACTCCGCTTCGCCCGGATTCTTCAAAAGAAGCGGCTTCACGTGTTCGGCGCTGAACCCATCGCCGACTGCGGCGAGCTTGCGCATTGTATCCGCCCAGCCCGGCTCGCGGAGCCTGCTGGCCTGATGATGAAGCGTTATATAATCTTGGACGGCAAGTTGCGGTTCCAGCGCCTGACTGGCTACCGATGTGAACCATAAGGCGAGGACGATGAGTAGAGTTTTCATGGTGGAGTGTTCGTGCACCGTGATGTATCCTCAAACTTGACGCTCTGCAAACGGTTTGGAGACATAAAAGAGGCATCGCTACCTAGCAGATCCCGCAAGCGACTAGGGACTGCTTCGCCAAACCCAGCCGGATGACGCAATGGCCTAGGTCCAGCTCCGCCACCCCTGGCGCGGGCGGGATGCCGAGTGCGAGTTTGTAAAGCCGGTCGTAGCCCTGCACGACGATCTTCGCTTCCTTGAACATCGTCACGTGCTTCTGCCTCGCGGTCGCAAGAAAGCGCCCGTCCGCGCCTCATGCAATCCGAGACGACGACCAATAGTGTGCCGCGAAGGCGGCGCTTTCTTTCGGAGTGCCGCTGATGTCCCAGATCCGGACCTTGCCATCCACACAAGCCATCGCGATGCGCCGACTGTCCGGGCTCCAAGCGATCTCTAAAGCGCGGTGCTTGATCGAGAACGGCTCTTCTGCGTCTGGAGTGCCGGTTTTGAAGACACGGCAGAAAAGTCACGGCGATCAAGATGACTAAGAGGATGAGTGTGACGGATGTGGTCTTCATGTGGCGTGTAGATGTGTCCCGTCCTTTGGCGCTGCGCGTGAGCGCGGCGTCGAAGATGGCTTCGGGGCGGCCTTTGTCGTTCATTGGTGAGGTGTCGCGCATCGTATGGGTTCATGCGCAATCCGCGGGAAAAAAAGGCCGTCAATTCCCGCCGTTGCCCGACGTGGTTTTCAGTTCGCCAAGCTTGCGCCATTCGGCGTGGTGTTTGCCGGTGGTGACTATGAGCAACGGGGCGCGTCCGGCGATTTCTCGAAGGTTGGTAATCTTCTCGTCGTCCACTCCAGGGTCAGGATCGAGGTTGCCGCCGTCGCGTATGGTGTAAACCGCGCCGCTGAGCCATTCCACAATGAGCGGGGGCCACGCATTTATTTTTCTGCCTCGGACGCTGAGAATAATCGGTTTCGCCAACACCGTCGTCCACGGTTGAAAGGCCGCGACCGTGATGGTGATTCGGTGCGGTCCCGCTCCGTCCAGAGGGGTGACGACAGGAAGGCAGCCGTGATTACGTTTGTTTACGTAGAGCTGCGTGCTGTTTTCGGAACGCTCGTCCGGTGCGATCCCGACGGGTAGGATCCCGAGTAGATACGTGCGCCCCGAGCGGTCGGTTGGCGCGATCTCATAGTCCTTTGGGGCACCTCTGGCAGCCGTGAACAAACCGAGTGCCGCCGTCCGCAAAACGACCTCCCCCGCAGCCATGCCGGAGACGCCTTTCCTGCTTACGATGGGATGGGTGCTACAGCCGGTGAAAATGGCTGGCAGCGCGAGGGCTGCGATGATGGAGGGAATGGTCGTGTGGTTTTTCATTAGTGGATGGACTACGGCATGACATGCGAAGCGAGTGAGGAAAAAGGGCCACGCCAGGCTGCGAAGGTTTAAGCACGGCCTTAATCGCCTCCATTTCTCCATGCGGCATGGAGCTGGTCGATCTTCCGCCAGCGGGGGTGCTTCTTGTCGGTCGTGGTCACAATGAGCACCGGGGTTCCGCTCACTTTCTTCATTCTATCGGTCGCGCTCCGTTTCCCGCTGTTGCGGTCCGGGTTCACCGTTGAGGAGTCGCGAGTCGTAAAAATCTCGCCGCTCAGGCAGTCCACGATGACCGGAGGCCATGCCTCTACTTCGGTCTGCCCGACGCGGATCTGAATCGTCTCCGAAAGCGTCAGCTCGTACGGGAATCTCCAGACGAATCACGTGCGGACCCGGCTTTCCGACTTTCAGGACTCTTGGAAGACAACCGCGTTTGCGTCCATCCACGAAGAACTTTGTGCCGTTGTTGACTCGGAGATCGAGTCCGACTGCAGGCTTCTTGATCGGGATAATCCCACCAAGATAAAGCGTATCGCTGATGTCCAAGTTTCCTATATTGTCCGGCGCTGCACGCCCGCCGGCAGCGATCATCAAGGCCTCGATGTCAAACTCGCCCAAGGCGACTCCGGAAACCCCCTTCCGGGAAACGAGCGGCTCGCTTGCGCAGCCGGCGAGACCACCCAGCACAGCAAAGGTGGTGGCAGTCAAAATGAGTGAACGGCAGATCATGGCGGTATTCTTTTTCATAGCCACCCATGCGCAAACTCCCCGTAGAAAGGGCCGGTCTTTGTGAAGTTTTTTGCGAATGCCATTCGCCGCCGGGTTATCCCGCGCGCTGGATTTCGTCGAACAACCCCAACCGCACAGCCTCAGATCAGAGGGTCACTGAATCACAGCACGGGGGCTCGCTGTCGGTCGGCGCGACAGATTCTCCTCAGTCTGCATAGACCCATATAATCACAGATGCCGCCTCGGTTTGTTTGATTGGAGACGTGCTCCCCCGGTTTTCCACCGGCTTTGGCAGTCGCTTTTTCGCATCAGGAATATCGTTCAGAAGCTCCAGTAAATGTTTACTCTTCACTGCGTAATTCACCGCCTGCCCGAATGCCAGCCCGCTATTGACGACACCGATTACCCTTCCGTCCTTATTCACCAGCGCTCCCCCTGAATTTCCATGCTGTAGCGGGAGACTCACCTGGAACCGCGTCGGGTCGTCGCGCATCCCTTTGAGGCTCCCAATTTCTCCACGACTGAGCTTTGGCGAAAGTCCCTGCACATTGGTCATTGGAAACCCCACCGTCAGCACTGCGTCTCCCAGCGCTACACCATCGCTCCCCTCGATCTCCAATGCCGGAAACTCACCCTCCACCTTGAGCACCGCGAGATCGTTTGGTGCGCTGGTTCGAATCACCTTCGCTGCGATCTTCGTTTCGCCACGCTGAATCTCAAAGCGCCGTCCGCCATCCACGACATGATGATTCGTCACCAGATATCCGTCTTCCGAAATGAAAAACCCCGTCCCGCTCGAATTCGGAGTGCGCCCGATGACGCGCCTCATGCCAGCGCCTCCGGCCTTATCCGCCTCGCCGCCCGGTGCATCAGCCTTCGCCACCTCCGGGGGCTTGGCCCGTTCTTTGACCCGGATTCTTGCTGCGGCCAGTTGCTCGGGAGTGAGTTTTTTCTCCAGCCCATCTGCCGCTGTTCGTGCCGCCCCGATTCCTTCGATACCGGCAATCGCCAGCCACTCGTACGCCTCTGCCTGGGTTTCCGCCGTTGCCTGCTGGACGAGCCCGAGCCGGTATTTCGCGAGAAGGTCGCCTTTCTTCGCCGCCAGCAGGTACCACTTCGCTGCCTCCACCGGGTTTTTGGGCACGCCGCGCCCTTCATCCAGACATGCCGCATATGCAATCTGCGCCGTCGCATCCCCTGTCCGCGCCGCCTGTTTGTAAGCAGTGGCGGCTTCCGCGTCGTCCTTCGGACTCCCTCGAAGTTGCATGCTGCTCAATGTGGATTCGGCAAAACGACTGCCGGCCTTGATTGCGCGTTCGAGCAATTTCGCGGCCGCCACTTCGTTTTTTGGAGTCCCGTCGCCGGTGGCGTAACACAGTGCGAGCGTGGTTTGCGCATTCATATCGCCGTTCTCCGCACCCTTTTTCACCCACACGACCGCCTCTACGATATCCTGAGGGATTCCCCTGCCCGATTTGTAGCGCATCCCCAGAACCGTCTGAGCGCGTGCGTGACCTTGATCGGCCGCCTTCCTCAGAAGGCGTACCGACTCGAATTCATCGCGCGGCACTCCTTGTCCGTTGCCCAGCAATTCAGCATATTGAAATTGCGCCTCCGCATCGCCTTTCTCAGCGAGCTGCCTCCATTCGTCCGGGTCCTTTTTTTGTTCTGCGGCATGCACGGGGACAGCGAAGCAGAGCAGACTGAAAACGAGCGCAAGAAGCGCTCTCATTCGGGAGTTTCTATTTTTCATATTTGATCCGTCCTTCCACTTTAACGCGGTCCCAAATCCTAGCCAATTGCTCGATCACGTCTCCCTGCGCAATGTGGATTGTCAGGAATGAACCCTTTCCATCCTTCACCCGGACCCACTGGGGCTCGATCTGAACCGATCCGATTTCACCCGTGAGCTCCGTCGAAAACGCCAGCCTGACCCATACCTCGCTCCGTTCGGCACGGCCATACACCGGGTGCCGCTTCGCCTCCTTCTCTTCCACCTCCCCCTCGACCACGATCTCCACGCTTCCATCCGGCCATCCCTTCCCAAATTTCTTGGTCAGCCTCGTAACAGTAAATGCCGGCAGGTTCTCTTTCTTCCACTTCTCCGCCTCGGCCCGCTTCTCGTCTTCCGAACCTTCCTGCCACTTTTTCCAACCCGCCGATACACCCCAGCCAATCAAAACCACCCACAACAAAACCATCCCCCACACGAAGAGTTTCGTTCCAGCCGTCATGGGGGGCTTTACTGTCGCGACCGCCTTCGGCTTCGCCGCAGCCACTGCCGCACGCGGCACTGGCGCGCGAGCCACCGGCACTGGCGCGCGCACTGGAGTCACAGCGACTTGCGTAAACTCAGGATAGGAATCGATTGCGAAAAACTCCGCCAAATCCGCACGCCGGATAAGGCTCTCCCGCCTGAGTCCGCCTTGTTGCAACGACGCAACGACTTGCGCGTGAGTATAGGGGCCGGCCTGGGAGCCGTCCGCCTCCATGATGTAATAGAGAGCGTTCATAAAGATGGAACGCGGATAGTGAAACATCCGGCATTGGAGTATGCAAGGCGGCCTTTGTCGTTCATTGGTGAGATGTCGGGCATCGTATCAGGGTTCATGCCCATTTCGCGAGGTAAAAGGGACACTCCGGGCTTGGAACAGTTTAAGCGCATGTTCACTGCCGCCCATTGCCCCATACGGAGCGGAGCTGGCCGATCTTCCGCCAGCCGGGGTGCTTCTTGTCGGTCGTGGTCACAATGAGCACCGGGGTTCCGCCCACTTTCTTTGTGATATCGGTCGCACTCCGTTTCCCGCTGTTACGGTCTGGATTCACCGCTGAGGTGTCCCGCGTAGTGAATATCTCGCCGCTCAGGCAGTCCACGATCACCGGAGGCCATGCCTCCACCTCGGTCTCGCCGACACGGAGCTCGGTCGTTTCCGACAGCGTGAGCTCGTATGGCTGGAACGCGGGAATCTCCAGTCGAACCACGTGCGGACCGGGCGCCCGGACTTTCAGCACCTGCGGAAGGCACCCGCGTTTGCGCCCATCCACGAAGAGCTTCGTGCCATTGTCGATACGGCCTTCAGGGCCCGAGGGCTTTTTCACCGGGATGAGACCACCAATGTAGAACGTGTCACTGACGTCGAAGTTCCCGAGGTTTGGAGGCGCGGAGGCACCGCCACCGAGCGCGGCGGCGGCCAATAACGCCTCAATGCCAAACTCGCCCAAGGCGACGCCGGACACCCCCTTCCGGGAAACGACTGGCTCGCTCGTACAACTGGCGAGACCTCCCACCGCTACGCTTGCGGCGACAACCATCGTGAGCAAACTGTTCTTCATGGCAGGAAAACAGGTGGTGTGATCTTCGGAACCCAGCCGGCCCACGCTTCGAGTTGTTCGTCGAGGCTGCGTTTGGCTTTTAGGCGCACGAATTCCTTGCGCGTCACCACACCCTGAGCATCAAACGCGAGAAACAGCGCGCGCCAGCGGGTGAAATTGCCGCTCGCTGAATCGCCGGAACTCCAGTCGGCGATTGGAATGTAAAACAGCCCCCAACTCAGCCACGTTCCTCCCGGAAGCTCCCATGGATACGCGATGGCGGCCACTCTTATCGAGTCGCGGTAACCGGTGCCGAGATTACGGATGACCTCGGCCTTCGTCGTCTTTCCGGGCTCAATGAACCGCGCATCGTGGCGCGGGACCGGCTTCCCGCTGATTGGCTTGTTTGACAGCGGCGGGACCGCGACCACGCCAACGCAACTTGCGAAGCAGAGACATCCAAACGCAACAAACACGACCGGGAGAGCTTTCATCGCTTTGATTAGTTTCCGGCAACCAGGCGAAGGTCGAGTGATTGAACGGGAGGTTCCACGTTCACAACAGGAAGTGCTTCGCGATTCCAGTCACCCTGGATGACGAAGGCCTTCACTTCCTTGTGGCTCCGCCAGTCATCCTGCACCGCAGCGAGCCGGGCCTCACCGGCGGTATAACCGATGTCCCGATAGGCATTCTCGCGTTGAACCATGATGGTCAGCTCGCGCCGGGGTTGTTTTGAATTGGTGACACAGCCGCCAAGAAAAGCAGCCACAATGAAAAGCAGGTTTGTCTTCATACCCACCCATGCGCAAACGCCCGAAAGAAAGGGCCATCGTTGGTGATTTTTTTACGAAAGGCATTCCCGGCCGGATTATCTCGCGCGCTGGATCTCATCGAAGAGCCACGCTCTCGCAAAGGTCCAGTAACGCTTTGCGGTCCGTTCGCTGATGCCCATCGCGGCCGCGGCCTCCTCGATCTGCAGCCCTGCGAAATACCGAAGTTTCACCAGTTCCGCCCGCTCGGGCGACTCCGCAGCGAGTCGATCCAGCGCTTCATGAACCGCGAGCAGTTCATCGTCGTCCTTCGTCGGTGCTGTGATTTCGATTTCATCCACGTTCAGGTGCTCCTGCCCTCCGCCCCTCCGGGCTGCATTCTTTCGCCGGGCAGCCTCGACAAGGATGCGCCGCATTGCTTCCGCGGCTGCGCCGAAAAAGTGCGCGCGATTTTGAAAATGCGCCTGCCCGTTTTGATCCACGAGCCTCAGCCATGCTTCATGCACCAGTGCCGTGGGCTGAAGTGTCTGCCCCGGCTGTTCGCGCGCCATCTTCGCAGCCGCGAGCCTGCGCAGCTCGTTATAGATGAGCGGGAGCAGTTCGGCGGCGGCATCCGGGCTTCCGCCCTGCATTGCGCTGAGAAGTACGGTGACATCGTTGTTCATGCGGGATATCGGACCCTCACAAGGCCCGGTCGATGAAACCAGCCTCATCAAGCCTCGTCAACCAGCGCCGCCGCTATTTCGGATCGGGTTTCTCCAGAACCAACGGGCGTTCAAAGATCAAGTCGAGGGCATCGAATCCGAAATCCATCGACGATGCCTCCGGATTCCGGCCCACGACGGAGATGCGGAACTTATGCGTTCCTTTGCTCAATTTTCGCTTCCCGAGAAACCGGGGTCCGCTGGGAATCACGCCGCCGGCTGCATATAGATCGATCACCCGGTCAAACGCTTTTCCATCCAAAGTCACCTGAATTTTGCCGAAATTGGAAGCCCGTGTGGCGTGCAGAACGAACCCGTCTTCCTCGTCGCCCGGCACCTCAAACTCCCACTCCACCCATGCGCCTTCCTTGCCGTTTACCATCGCCTGACGCCCTCCGCTCCAATGGTCGGCCCCCCATTGACTCATACTCATCACACTGGGAACGGACTTTTCGTTTGCGATCACTTTAAGCGATTCACCCTCCAGACGGGTGACGCCCTTTTTCGGCGATTGCACACTGGGCCGCTCCGGCAGAGGCAGGACGGCAATCGTCGCCGTCGCTCGCAAGCGCTCGATATGGTCGCGAACCTTCGTTTCGGTGCGTTTCCTGAGCACATCGGCCTCCATCACCTTCCGCGCGTCCGCAATGCTCTTTGCGGAGGCACCTTTCTGAACGACATGCAGGACGTATACGAAATCCCCCGATTCAAGAAGCCCTCCTGTTGTGCCCACCGCCAGCGAATATGCCGCCTTGGTCAGCGCCTCGTTCAGCGTGGATCGATCGAGGTCCTTGTATTCGCCAAACTCAAGGCCTTCGGGTTTCTCTTTCCCGATTCGCTCCCATAGCCCGTCAAATCCATCCTTTGCCGCCTGCGAGCGCAGTTTTTCAAGCATCTGCCTGCCTCCGGCGGTTTTCGGAGCCCGGAGGAAACGCAAGTGCAGGAGGTCCGCAAGCTCTCCAAGTTTGGCAGCCCCTTCCGCGGCGACCTCTTCCGCGGTGATTGGCTTCATGCCTGTTTTGCACTGCTCCTCCAGCGCTTTGTACGTCATCCATTGTTCGAGAAAGAGCCGCAAATCGTCCTGTGTCATCGAAGCCTGGGTCAGTGTCGCCTGAAGTTTCGCGACATCGCCGCCGGAAAGTTGATTCAACGTCTTTTCCAACAGTTTCTGCGATACCTTGCCCCCTTGACGCTTGTAGTCCTGCTGGACCAACCGGAGGGCAATCAGTGCGTCCAGCATCGGCTCGGATTTCGCCCCGGTGTTTCCGGTGATTTTGGGACGCGCAACCACATACCGGTCGAGTTTCAGCGCAGGCCCGAGGTTTCCGAGCCACTTGCGGCTAACGGGATCTCCATCGACAATCGCTGCGGCGATCCATGCGTCGGGTTGCGTTTCCTCAACAATCCCATCCAGTTTTCGTAGAAACGCCGTGCGTCCGCCGTGCTCCCATCCGTGAAGAATGTGTGGAATCAGGGCCTGCGACGGAGTCATGCTCTTCATGCTGGCCAGATCCTTTCGCCACGCTTTCACCTCGCCGGTAAATTCCGGTCCGAGCAACCCCACGAGAGCCTCGAATGAGTCGGCGTCAAACTTCGAGAGGCCATCCACCACGTCGCGCAGCAGCTTTTCGCCCTTGCCGCGGACATTGAGCAGAAGCGTCAGTTCCCTGCGCAAGTCCTGGACAGAAGACCGCTCCCGAGCCCTCTGAAGGAATCGCCATGCACTCTTGGGGTCCAGTTTTTCGAGCAACTGCGCCGTCATGTAGCTGCCAAATGGTCCCATATCCGGGTCTTTATACAGCTCATCCAAAACCAACGGCGTGTACCGCGTATTGCCGGCCATGACATAAAAAATCTCGCGTCCCAGTTTTGCCGGCCAAGCATCGGCAGGCCACAATTCCTGAGCCACCTGGAAATAGAGCGGGCCGACCATGGCCGTGAGCATGGAAGTTCCCGCGGACAGGTCAGGCGGAATAGTGAAATCCTTATCGTCATCCTTTTTCGCGTCATCGCCTTTCTCAAACATCGCGCTGATCGAAGCGATTATCTGTTCAAGAAGCCGCGCGGACACTTGGACGTCTTTCGAATCCAGATCAAATGATTCCGCCACCATTTCAGTCAATTTCGCCATGATTGGTGACGCGCTGATCACATCCAGAATGGATTCCCGTGCAAGCAAGGCGGGGTCGTAGCCCCGTTTCGCATCTTCGAGCACCTTCCGAATACGTGAAACTTCGCCACCCTTCACAGCGAGGCGGGTCGTGAGTTCGCCAAATCCCGAATCCTTCCCTTGAGCAACCGAACTAATTTCGATGAGTTCACCGGTCGCCTCCACGAAACGGTAACTTGACTCCGCTTTCGAATCGGCAAACCAAATGGTTCCATCTTCAAACTTCAGCCTTTCAGGTGAAACATCCCTCGCGTGCGCGGTCAGAGCGATTGGGGCGGTCACGATATCCGCCTTAAATCCCCGCTTCACCCCGTCCTCCGTGTCACTGATGCTTGAGAAACCAAAACTAAAGTTGAGGGAAAAAGGCTTCTCCATTTGAAGGTCTTCCCGCTCCCCGGGAATTAATCGAAAGATGAATTGAAATGTTCCGCTCGATCCGCCGAAATCCCTGACGGCCGCACGCTTTCCAAATGCCGCAACCGCCAAACCGCTTTCCGGACCCGAGTGCAAGCCTGCCACTGGATCATGGGTTCGGGTATTTAGCAGTAACGCTGTTCCCTCGGAAGGCGATGTTGCCATCGCGAGTTCGTTACCGGTCGAATCGGAGAATCCGAGCGTGAATTCCCGTTTCGCCAGTTCGGTCGTCATCCAGCCCGCCAGTTTCACGAGCGCCTGCTGGGCACGGGTGAGCGGCTCGCGTAGGGGCTGCATTTCCGGGTATTCTTGCACATCCACGGTGATATCAACCTCCGGATGTCCGTCGCCGCGTTGACTGGGCGTCAGGTCGAAATTGAGGAAGCGTGCCGAATTCCACAACGCGAGGTTGGCATTGCGAATGGTCTCGGCCGTGAAGGTCGTGCCCTTCTTCAAGCCCGCAGCGGCGATGATTTCGGCGGCAGTATCGCGCTGGTTTCCCATGACGTTGATTTCGCCGATCACGGCAGAGGGCTCTTCAGAGAGGTTGTAAATCAGCGTCACCCGTCCGGTCGCCGAATCGGCTTCAATCTCGACCTTCACTTTCGTGAGCCAGTCGCCGCGTTCGGCGAGGATTCTTGCCATCTCCGAGCGGGCGGTCTCGATTCTCGAAGGCTCGAACGAGAATGGCTTGCCCGACTCCCAAAAGATCGCGGGTTTGGAAGTCGATTTCGAGAAATCCATCGAATCGAGCACCGAGTTGCTCTTTGGCGACAGATCGATGACGCCGGTATTCTCGGCCCCCAATGCAAACGACGGCACCCGCTGACCGAGCTTCTTCATCGTCGCTTCCAACTCCGCATTGCGTTTTGGCGCGGAACGCTTTGCGATAAATTCCGTGACACGCATCGCGAGTTCATTGGCCGGAGGACTCGGCTTTCCTGTAAGAGTGGCGATGAGTTCGCCCGCGGGAATCGCTTTCGCGCCGAGAATCCGGATCTCACCCTTCACGAAGCGCTGGCCTTCCTCCACTCGAACGAGCAGTTTCGCCCCATTTTCTGACGGAGCCGCCGAGACACGTGCATCCCGAAAACCGGCGTCGCGATAGCCGCGCAGGAGCAACGTCTGCACCGTTGAAGCGTAGTTATTGAACGGCGCAGAGGGGTGGGCGGCCATGAGATACTCGTAAGATCCGGCAAGCGCGAAACGGAGATCCGCTGCCGGAAAGGTCTTGTTGCCGGTGATTTCGATGGCTGCTGTCTCACCAAGGCTGCCCACGAACTTGCGCTCTGCAGGCATGCCCAGCCTGGAGCGGAGCGCATCCGCAGACGTGGCAACACGAACCACATCCGCGCCCGCGGCATCCTGCGTTTTTGAATACTGCACGCGGGCGGATTCGTAAGCCCCCAGTGCATCGCGGTCCCGCTTCGCGGCCTCGAACGAACGCGCCAGCCGTTCAAAGAACTGGCCCCGGATCGAAGGACTGAGCTGCGGAGATTCGATGACCGCCTGCAATTCCAGCAGGATATCGAGGACATCGGCGGCGTGTCCCGATGAGTGCATGGCATCCGAAAACTGCACAGCCAAAGTGATGATATCGGGCCGGTTATCCCCAAGGCGTTTGCGCAAAGTGGAATGCCCTGCACGGAAGGTTGCCACAGCGTCGTCCTTGCGCCCCAGCTTCGCAATTGCGAATCCGAGTTCGCATTGGATCAAACCCAGCGCGGGGTGATCATCACCGGCATCCGCCCTGACTTTTGCGAGAACGTCCCGCAGCACCGCTTCCGCCTTCGCAAAATCGCCCCGGGTGCCCGCTGCAACGGCCTCGGTCATCAGAGGCGTGATGTCCAGTCTCGCAGGAGGCGCTTCAGCGGCAAGGCCTCTGCATCCGAATGCAAGGAATGTAAAAAGGATCAGATGGATTTTCATTTGTTCTCGTCGGTCGTTTTTTTGCGGGCATTTTCCGCGCGTCTCAAAATGTTGAAGATATCGTGTTTTTTCAGCGCCTCGGCACGCTGGCTCGGGATGGTGTAATTGAGATCCCGTGCGTTGAGATTTGCACCGCCTTCCACGAGGATCTGCACGATCTCGGGTGTCGAACGCTCCACCGCAAGGTGCAGCGGCGTCCACCAAGATAAATCAACCGCCTCGATATCCGCGCCCGCCTTCAGCAGGCGGCGAACCATCGCCGGATGGGAATTGGAGACCGCCCAATGCAACGGAGTCGCGCCTTTGTCATCCTTGGAATTGAGTGTGGCACCGCGCTCAATAAAGAGGTCGGCCAATTCCACGTGGCCCGCACTGGCTGCAAGATGCAGCGGTGTACGTGCCTTGGGGAAAAGCGCATCGAGGCTGCCGGCCCGCGGCACCGGAGCGTGCACCAAAGACGGCGCTGCTCCCGGAGTTTCGAGGAGCAGCCTTACCACTTCGACCCGCCCGGTGAGCACGGCCTTCTCAAACGGAGTGAAATCATCGCCGTTTGCCGGGGCGGATTTTGCGCCGCGGGACAGCAGAAGTTTTACGATGTCCACGTTTCCTTCCTGCGCTGCGAGATGGAGCGGGGTGTCACCCATGGCATTTGTCACGCGTGCTGAAGCGCCCGCGTCGAGTAACAGGCGAACGCAATTCAGATAGGCGGCATTGTCACCGGGATGCGGGCGGTGATAGGTGTTTCCGCCGGCGAGCTTCTGGTGAACATCGTCAAGCCGTCCCTTGCGTTTCCAATATCCGTGACCGTTCGCAGCCATGTGGAGCGCAGTGTTCCCTTCGATTCCGGCCTTCGCCGGTTCCGCACCTGCTTTGAGCAGCATCTCCAGAAGTTCCGGCCAGCCCATCGCGGCCGCGCCATGAACGGCGGTATTACCCTTCACGTTTTCGCCTTTCACGCTAAATCCCTCGGCGAGTAGCAGCTTCACAACCGAAACCTGATTGTTCCCGGCAGCAATCATCAGCGCATCCGCACCGTCAGCGTTTTTCACCATGCGCTTGGCTCCTTTTGATAGGAGCAATTTCACGACATCGATATGCCCAAACTCGGCTGCGCAGGCGAGTGGCGTAAAACCTGACGGGTCCACAGTTTCGATATTCGCCCCGCGCGTTAACAATTCGCCAGTCGTCGCGAGGTTTCCATTCCATGCCGCAACCAGCAACGGCGTCCTACCCAAATCGTCCTTCGATTCGATATCCGCACTCGATTCGATAAATTGGACAATCTCCACCGCAGTCCCTCGCGATGCCGCTTCATGAATCGTCTTTGCCACCATCGCCGGTTTTTCCGGACCGGGAACATCGGGTGTCCGGGGCTGTGGCAAATTGCGCTGGATCACGAAGGCAGCCAGCGCGACGAGCGCCGCCGCCGCGAGCGCCATCGGCCAGCGGCGCGGCGGCGGGCGCGATTCGATCTGTTCGACATGCGACTTGATTTCACTCGCGTGCTGGTAACGCCGGGATGGCTCGCGTTCGAGCGTGCGAAGGACGACTTCGTCGAGCCTCACGTCGACTTCGACTCGCTTGGACGGTGCCTCAAATTTCCCCATCGGCAGCTCTCCAGTGAGCATCTCGTAAAAGACCACACCGAGCGAGTAGATGTCGGCACGGTGGTCCACTTCGCCCGGTGCGAACCGCTGCTCCGGCGCCATGTAGGACGGCGTCCCCATCACCTGCCCGGCGCTGGTCAGCGATTCCTCATCGGCTTTCGGGCTCACTATTTTTGCGAGCCCGAAATCAGCAATGCGCACCCGACCTCCCCGATCGAGCAGGATGTTGGACGGCTTGATATCCCGATGCACGACACCACGACTATGGGCGTATTCGAGCGCATCACAGAGTTGCCGCACGATTCCCAATGCCTGTCCGGAAGCGATGTTTTTTGCCTCCATCGCACGGCGCAAATCCACGCCGTCCACAAACTCCATCGAAAGGTAGCAATAAGGCCCCGCCTGACCATAATCATGAACCGTGATGATGTTCGGGTGACTCAACAGCGCCATCGCCTGCGCCTCCCGGATGAACCGATCCGTGTGAGTTTTGATGTTTCCGAACGACTCCGGGAGGATCTTGATCGCGACAATCCGGTCCAGGCTCTTCTGCCGCGCTTTGTAAACCTCCCCCATGCCTCCGCGCCCGATCAACTCGATGAATTCAAATTCCGGAAAGGCTGACGAAATCCGGACCATTCTGACACGAAGGGCCTCCGCATCCGCCTCTTCAGACGGCGCTGAATCCGGAGTCCCTCCCGCTCTGGTCGAGCCTTCCATAAACGTTCGGGCCTCCTCGTGCGCAGCCAAAAGCCTGCGAACTTTGCCAAGAAGCTCCGAATCATCCCCGCACTGTTCCGCAAGAAACGCATCCCGTTCCGATGCGTCGCGCTCCAGCGCGGCATCGAAAATCGCTTCGAGGCGGGCAGTTTCGTTCATTGGTGAGTTGTCAGGCATCGTATGGGTCCATGCGCAATCCGCGAGGCAAAAGGGCCACTCTGGGATGGGAAAGATTTTTGGTCGTCCGGTTCTCTCGGCCCTGGTGATCAGCGGTGGCGATTGGCGCGCCGCCGAAGGCTCGGCACGGGCCAAGAATATGCTTGGCAAAGCGGACCGCGAATGTCCGGATGGAGTGCAATGAGTATCTCAACTTCGCTGCGACCGCAGATCAGCCGTAATTTTCCGAATGCAAAAATCGCTTGATCAAAAAATCGCCGAAATCCGGGCGAATCCGTCGGGCTGTAAAGCATTCATCATCGCGGATGCGAAGGACGCCGACATGGCGTTTGGCATCACCGCTCCGGGTCAGAAGCGTCCGCTCAATCCCGAGCGGGTCCTAAAGTCGGAGATTCGTTGGAAGACGCTTGCGGAATACCGGCAGCAGATTCGCGCCGTGGTGCAGCAGGGGCTCATCGACATCATGCTCTGCTCGGCATCGAACGTCGAGCAACTGGCGATCAATGAAGGCCTCTTCGAGAACTCCCGCATCACGCCCGCGGCGCGTGCGAACGACGCCACCGATATCTGGGTGATCCGCGGCGCGGAATACGTTCAGCAGCCATCGAGACCTTTCCGCACTGCGACCATCGACCACATTAAATGCGGAAAGATCGACTGCGACCCGGACGAACCGCATGTCGGCGCGGACCTCGGTCTTTACTCGGTGACGTTTACCAACAATCTCACGCTCGACTACGAAACGCTGCGTGCTTTCAAGGAGTTCCGCGAAGAGGCGGAGCGTAAAAATTTCCGCTACTTCCTGGAAGTATTCGATCCGAACGTCGATCCTGGGATCTCTGCGGAGATGGTCGATGGCTTTATTAATGACCACATCATCCGAAGCCTCGCGGGTGTCACCGAGCGCGGGCGGCCTGTCTTTTTGAAGATCGTCTATCGCGGGCCGAAGGCGATGGAGGAGCTCGCGGCTTACGACCCCAACTTGATCGTCGGCATTCTCGGCGGCGGCGCGGGGACGACGTATGACGCGTTCAAGCTCATCGCCGAGGCGCAGAAATATGGTGCGCGCGTCGCGTTATTCGGGCGCAAGATTAACAACGCCGAACACCCGCTCGCATTCATCGAAATGCTGCGTCGAATCGTCGAACTCTCAATCTCGCCCGAAGAGGCGGTGCGCGCCTACCACGGAGTGCTTCAATCCACTGGAATCACGCCGCTGCGTCCACTCGCGGACGACATGCAACTCACTTCGGGCATCACCAGCTACGGAGGCTCGGGCTCGGCCATCGTGAAACCCGATGGCGCGACCACGCAGGCCACCACCGCCACCAGCACCTCGAACACCCGCCTCGACGAACAACTCGCGCGACTCCGCCAGCGGCTGCCGAGTTAGCGGGGCGACGAGTGGAGTCCGGAAAGAAGAATTGGATGGACGCCGCCGGAGTCGGAGGCATTGTCCTTTTTCGTGGTGCTTTTGCCGAAACAAAGACAGCTCCTGCTCCGCCACGGAAGCGCTCTCTGTTGGCTGATGCATTCGATTGCCTACGAATCTTATGAAAACGAAATCCTTTCTCACGCTCGCGTTGCTGTTTTGCTTTGGACTGTCCTATCTGGTTGCTGCGGATCCGGTTTTCTCCGGCCCGCAAGCCGGGGAGAAAACATCGCCCTTCAAGGTCGTGGAAGTGACGGGCACTAATTCCGGCAAGGAGCGGGATCCAGTTGCCGAGAATTCAGGGAGGCCGACGGTGCTCGTGTTCGTGCATGGAATTGAGCGCTCGCTTGTGCCGCTGCTGCGCGTGGTGGACGAATACGGTGCGATGCGCAGGGAGACGCTGAAGACGGAAATCGTGTTTCTGTCAGCCGACCGGATTGAAGGCGAACAGCGGGTCAAGGCGGCGGCAGGATCGTTGAAGCTTCAGTCACGGATCGGGTTATCGGTGGACGGTGCGGAAGGCCCCGGGAACTATGGGCTGAACAAAGAATGCCTGATGACGATTATCATGGCGAACGACAATAAGGTGACCGCGAACTTCGCGCTCGTTCAGCCGGGGATCGCGGACGCTCCGAAAGTATTGGAAGCGTTGGCCAAGGTCTGTGGCGATCAGGCTCCACCAACCGTCGCGCAATTGACGGACGTTCAGATGGCCCGGTCCGGTGGCGGGCGCGATGGAGCGCCAATGCGCAGGGAAGGTGCGAAGGACGGAGGAACGCGTCCGGCGGTCGATTTGACGAAGTTTGACCTGAACTCGGAAGCCGGCCTGCGCGACGCGGTGAAAGTGCTCATCGGAGAGGTGCAAAGCCTGAGGGCGGAACTCGCGACTCAGCGCGGCGGGAGTCCGAACGCGGCACCTGCGGGAGCGAACCTGGAGAAACCAAAGGAGGGATTTCCCGGCGCTCCGCCGACGGATGAGAAATTGATGGGACTGCTCCGGAGTTTTATCCGTCCCACCAATGACGATGCCGCGGTGGACAAGGTGCTCGCGGATGTAAAAGCCCACATCAAAGACAGCCCCGACCTCCAAAAGCAGGCGCTAGATGGATGGACGCGCATTATGCACTTCGGCGATCGCTACGGCACCGAATACGCGCGGAAGATGGGTCGCGAGTTTCTGGAACAATTGAAAGCTCCGGCGAAATGAAGATTGCGGCGGTCATTTCGTTTGCCGTGATGCTGGTGACTGAACCTGCCCGCGCCGACGAAGTGCCGCCGTTCCGCACCGGGATCCTCCCGGTTCTTACAAAAGCCGGCTGCAACGCGGGTGCCTGCCACGGCGCGGCGAGCGGGCAGGGTGGATTCAAGCTGAGTCTGCTTGGCTACGATCCGGAGGAGGACTTCGAGCGCATTACGCGCGAACTCGGCGGACGACGCATCGCGGTCGCGCATCCGGAGGAGAGTCTCTTTCTGCGCAAGCCTTCCGGGCAGGTTGAACACGAGGGAGGAAGGAAGCTGCGGCGTAATTCCGACGGGTATGAACTCGTGCGCCGCTGGATTGCCGCCGGTGCGCCATATGGTGCGCGCGAGTTGCAGGTGACCTCCATTTCAGTGGATCCTGCCGACAAACTGTTCGGTGCCACGGGCAAAAAAGAGCAACTCCGCGTTACTGCATCGCTTTCTGATGGTTCGCGGCAGGAGGTGACTTCGTTGGCGCTTTATACTTCGAACGACGACTCCATTGCTGAAGTGTCGAAAACCGGCGGAATTGTCATGGTTGGACGCGGGCTGACGAGCATCATGGTGCGCTACTCCGGGCAGGTCACGGCAACGCGCGTCGCGGTGCCGCTGGGTGACGAAGCAGTGGAGGCGAACGGTTTTCCGGTCGCGAACTTCATTGATGAACACGTTCGTGCCGAACTGATGCGACTGAGGGTGCCGGCTTCGCCGATGAGCGATGATGCGGAGTTCCTGCGGCGTGTTTTTTTGGATGTGACCGGACGCCTGCCCTCGCCGGCGGCGGCCCGCGAGTTCATGGCCGAACCATCGTCGCCGGAAAAGCGCCTTCGGTTAATTGATGAGCTCCTGAACAGCGATGCGTTCGTGGATTTCTGGACGATGAAACTCGCCGACCTGCTCCTGCTAAACGGCCAGGGCACCGCGGTCTCGACTTACTACGCATGGTTGCGCGACCAGGTCGCGACGAACGCACCATTCGACGAGACGGCGCGCACGCTGCTCACTTCGACCGGCGAACTTGCCCGCGTCGGCCCGGCGAATTTCATGGCGCTTGCAAATGATCCGCGGGACATGGCCGAGCATGCCGGACGGATTTTCCTCGGCGCACAAATTGCGTGCGCCCGATGCCACGCCCATCCGTCGGACCGCTGGACGCAGGAGGATTATCACCGCTTTGCCGCTTACTTCGCCCGCGTTACTCGCGAAGGGGGAGCCGTCCGGATTTCCACACGTGGTGAAGTAGAGCACCCTAAGACCGGAAAGCCGCTGACGCCCAGGCCTCTCGGCGCGCCCGCAAATCATCACGAGGAAAATGCCGATCGCCGTCTGGAACTGGCCGGGTGGCTCGCTGCCAAAGAGAATCCACTCTTCACACGCACGATCGTCAACCGCGTATGGAAACATCTGCTGGGCCGCGGGCTGGTGGAACCGGTCGATGACTTGCGTCCCACGAATCCGCCGACCAATCCCGCATTGCTTGATGCGCTGGCGGCGGACATGGTCGTGCATCGCTTCGACCTGCGGCATGTCATTCGCACTATCGTTTCGTCGCGCACGTATCAGCTCACTTCACGCACGCACGGCGTGAACCGTCTGGACTCCCGTCTTTATTCCCACGCCTATATCAGAGAACTCCCCGCGCCGGTATTTGCCGATGCTGTGGCGCAGGTGACCGGCATTGCGGACGTTTTCGAGGGCCTCCCCGCAGGCACGCGTGCGGTTCAACTCATCAGTCCCGCTACGCCGTCGCCGTCGCTCGATGTGCTGGGGCGTTGTATGAGAAAACGGCCATGTGACGGCGCGTCGGGCGCGGGTGGCGGGCTGGCTGAGGCGCTGCATCTCATCAACGGCTCGACCATCAACGGCAAGTTGCGCGGCGGTGTCGTCGAAGCATTGAAAGACCGTTCGAGCCGCGAAATCGTGGAGGAGCTTTACCGCCGTGCCCTGACCCGTCCGCCCGAACCCGCAGAACTCGCCGAGTGGGAGGTTTCGCTCGCCCGCGGCGTTGACCGGATCGAGGCCGTTCAAGACCTTCTCTGGACCTTGCTCAACTCGCGTGAATTCGCGCTCAATCACTGACCCATGAAGACACCCAACTCTCACCAGCCAAATCGCTGCGATGGCGTGTCGCGCCGCGATTTTCTTCACCTCGGTCTGTTGACGACATTCGGGCTGAGCCTCACGGACTTGTTGCGTCTGCAGGCCGGCGCCGCGGATGTGTCCGCCCGTTCCGCCGGGGCGAAGTCGTGCATTCTTATCTGGCTCGATGGCGGGCCGAGTCACCTCGACATGTTTGACCTAAAGCCGGATGCGCCGTCCGAGGTGCGCAGTCAGTTCAAGGCGATTCCGACCAGTGTCACCGGTCTTCAGATTTGTGAACACATGCCTCGCACTGCCGGTGTGATGAAAGACGTGGCGCTCATCCGCTCGCTAACGCACGAACTTGGTAATCACGATACCGGTACGCGCTTCATGCTGACCGGTCATCGCCCGACCCCGGCACTTGATTACCCGAGCATCGGCAGCCTTGTCGCGCAGACCCGGGGTTTCGGCGAGGCGATGCCGCCGTATGTGGCGATTCCGAATGATGGCGTGGGTGGTAATTCCAATGCCGCGCGGGCCGGCTATCTGGCGGGGGCGTTCTCGGCATTCAATGTGGGCAACGATCCCTCGCACGTCGGCGGCTTGCAGTCGCCCGACGGGGTGAGCTTTTCCCGGGGCGAACATCGGCGCGAAATGCTGCGCAAGATGGACGGTTTTACGCGGCACATTGAGGAAGGCCCGGCGACTCGCGACCGTGACGCATTTTACGAACAGGCCTACCGGCTGCTCGCTTCCACCGAGGCCAAGTCTGCTTTCGATGTGTCCCGCGAGAAACCCGAGACCAGGGAACGCTACGGGCCCGCGCGCATCGGCACCGGCTGTTTGCTCGCGCGGCGGTTGGTCGAGGCTGGTTCACGGTTTGTCACCGTCGTCGATACGGGATGGGATACGCATCAGCAGATTTTCAAAGAACTGCCGGACTCCCGATTTCCGGGCAGCGGTAAATTGCCCGCGCTCGACCGTGCTTACTCCGCGCTCATCACTGACCTCCGCGAACGTGGTCTGCTGGAGTCCACGCTCGTTGTGCTGATGGGCGAATTCGGCCGCACTCCGAAGCTGAACGCCGCCGGCGGACGCGACCACTGGCCGCGTGCCGGTTCGGTCTGCCTCGCGGGCGGCGGCGTCAAAGGCGGTCAGGTCATCGGCGCGACGAATAGCTTCGGCGAGCTGCCTGTCGAGCGTCCTGTCGGCCCGCCCGATCTTGCGTTCACCATGCTCAAACTCCTCGGTGTGGACCCGACTCGCGAACTGACCACGCCCGGCGGGCGCCCGGTGAAAATCATGAACGAGGGCAGCTTCATCCAGGAACTGATTTGAAGCCGAATACCTTCAGTCGTATGTGGATTGCCGCGCTCGCCGGTCTTTTCATCGTGATGTCCGGCACCCTGCCACTGCGAGCGGTTCCCATCACTGCGCTGGCCTTTTCGCCGGATGGCGCGGCATTGGTTTCCAATGGCGACCGACGCATCGACGTCCGTTCTCCGAAGGATGCGACCGTGCAACGAAACGTCGTATGCGATCTGGCAAAAATCACCTCGCTCGCTTTCGCGCCGGGCGGACGCTTGCTCGCCGTCGGCGGTGGCGAACCGGGAGTTGACGGTGAAGTGATCCTTTTCTCGTGGCCCGAGGCGAAGGTGCTGCATCGTATGAAAAACCACACCGATGTCGTCAGTCACGTCACTTTCGACGCTGCAGGAAAGCGTCTTGGCGTCGCATCGATTGACCACTCCGCCCGCGTTTGGAAGCTCGATGAAAATGCGGCGCCTGCCCTTGCTTTCACGTTGAACGGACATGCGGGGCCCGTGCTCGCCATTGCCTTCAGCCCATCCGGACAAAGCGTGGTCACGGCAAGTGCCGATCGCTCTTTGAAAGTATGGGCAGCCGACGACGGCCGGTTGCTGCGTTCCTTCGGACACCACACCGAGTCCATTCACGCACTCTCTTTCCGCCCGCAGACGGGTGACGGGGACGGGCCCGTCGCCTGCGCCACTGCCGGAGAAGATCGCACTGTGCGCATCTGGCAGCCCGAGATTGGTCGCATGGTGCGAATTGTTCGGCAGCATGGAGGTCCGGTTTTCGCGTTGGCGTGGTCGAGGGACGCAGCCACGCTGTTCTCAGCCGGAAAGGAGGGCGTCATTCGGTGCATCGACGGAGGTAGCGACGCGATTCTGGCCGAGTGGCCCGCTCACGATGATTGGATCTATTCGCTCGCAGTGAGTCCGGATGGATCGACTCTCGCTTCGGGCGATTGGTCCGGCAGCGTCCGAATTCACGACCTGCGCAGAAACGAGACGCAACCCCCGCTGCCGGATACCCCGAAAAAGCAATAGCGCGGTCGAAGTTCCCGAGTTGATGGCTTTTCAACGGGGCTTCCTCAAGATTACGGTCCTCCACGTGACCTGTGCACAATGTCATCATCCAATGACGGATTTTGAATAACCGAGCTTTTTTCCATGGCCAAACGTCAGCAACCCAATCCCGAAATCTGTCCCGTTTGCGGTGCCGATGTGCCGCGCAATGCCAAGGCGTGCCTCGACTGCGGCGCGTGCCACGAGAGCGGATGGAATGACATCTCGAGCATTTATGACGGGCTGGATTTGCCGGACTACGCCTACGAGGACGAAGAGCAAAAAGTCGCGCGTCCGAAGTTTCGTCAGCGTCGGGCTACGGAAAGGAAAGGGCTGCATCCCGGATGGCGGATCGTGGCGCTGGTGCTCGTGATCCTCATGTTCGCGTATTTCTGGAAATGGGCGTTTGCCCAGTTTCAATTGTGGAAGGGGAACTAGCCGGGCCGCCGCACGGCGGTGAAGCTCTTCGTCAGGCCCAGCCATTTCTCCCGGCGGATTTCGCAGTCAGGGAACAGCCGCTTCATTTCGCCGTAGCTCAGCAGGCGCAGTTCGCCTACGAGCGTGTCGAGGTTCACATTATCCCCGCGCCGCAGCCAGCCGCGGACGCTGAACCAGCGGAAAAGAAAACGGTGCGTGCTGCGCGGCAGCCAGTGCAGAAACAGCGCGAGAAAATGCGGCTCGATCGGGAACCACCGG
>JANMGP010000016.1:0-5328 GCA_031374705.1 Verrucomicrobiaceae bacterium
TTCCGCGCAAAGGCCGCTATGGGCCTCGCGGAGTAAAGCGAAAGATGTCTGGCTACCCCATCCATCGCTCTCGTGGCCCGACTCTGAGGCGAGTTGTGACCGAAATTCACAGAAAGCGCCTTAAGTGAACCGTATTGGGGCTAAACAGGGCTAAAGGAGGTTCCGGTGAAGGCGGCTGGCTCGGTGATGGGGATGGTGGATGCGAGCGAGAATAAGAGGACGGAGAATGGCGCTGGACGCGCATTTGGAGCCGGCGCATTGGGCGCGTCCCGCACTTGGCCGGAGTTTCCATTTGCACCGAAGGGGCACACAGGCCAATGTGCGCGCCCTTTTTGATACAAATACTATGACGCTCACGGAAAAACTTCTCGCCCGCGCAAGCGGTAAGGCCCACGTCGCACCAGGGGACAATGTCTGGGTCGGTGTCGATGTGCTGATGACTCACGATGTCTGCGGCCCGGGCACCATCGGCGTGTTTAAGCGGGAGTTTGGCAAGGATGCGAAGGTCTGGGACAAGAACCGCGTGGTCATCATCCCTGACCATTACATCTTTACGGCGGACTCGATGAGTAACCGCAACGTGGACATCCTTCGTGAATTCGTTCGCGAGCAGGATATGCCGTATTTTTACGACGTGATCGACGACCCGAACGGCGCGTGGAAGTTCGACGCTTCGAAAGGCCAGCTCAAGCAACAGTATGGCAAAAACTTTGCAGGCGTCTGCCACACGACGCTCCCGTGGAAAGGCCATCTGCGGCCTGGCGAAGTGCTGGTCGGCACGGATTCGCACACTTGCATGGCGGGGGCTTTCAATCAGTTTGCGACGGGTATCGGCAATACGGACGCGGGCTTTGTGCTCGGGACGGGAAAGATCTTGCTGAAGGTGCCGGAGACGATGCGTTTTCTGCTCACCGGCAAACTCGCGCCGGGCGTGATGGCGAAAGACGTGATCCTTCACGTCATCGGCGACATCGGGTTCGATGGTGCGACTTATCGCGCAATGCAGTGGGAAGGCGAAGGCGCGCTGAATCTCGATATGGATGACCGCATGACGATCACCAATATGGCGATCGAAGCGGGCGGCAAGAACGGCATTTTCCCTTACGACGAAAAGTGCGGTGATTACGTCCGCGAGCGCATCGCTGAGAACAACACGAAATCGACTTTCGAACCCGTGCTGCTCGAAAGCGAGCAGACGTTCGTTTTCGACAAAACATACGACCTCTCCAAGCTGGAGCCGACCGTCGCATGCCATCCGGATCCGGGCAACCGCAAGCTCGCCCGCGAGATGAAGGACGTGAAGCTCGACCGCGCTTACATCGGCTCGTGCACAGGCGGGAAGACGAGCGATTTCCTCGCTTTCGCCCGCGTGGTGAAGGGGCACAGCGTGAAGATCCATACGTTCGGCGTGCCTGCGACGACGAAGGTGGTCGCGGAGTTGAAGGCCGCACAGATGGACGGGCAAAGCGTCTGGAGCATCCGCGAAAACGCCGGCGTGCAAATGACGGAAAACGCATCGTGCGCCGCCTGCTTGGGCGGGCCGCAGGATACGTTTGGCCGGATGAACGAAAAGGCGCTCAAATGCATCAGCGCGACGAACCGCAACTTTCCCGGCCGCATGGGCCACAAGGAGTCGCAGGTTTTCCTCGCATCGCCATACACCGTCGCAGCCAGCGCACTCACCGGGCACGTCACCGACCCGCGTGATTACATCAACTAGGCGCAATTCGTGCATGAGGCTGGCACGTTGAAAACGAACTGGGCCACATCTGCCGCAGTCGCGCTCGCCGCGATTGTGTCCGGCTGCAACTCGATGGACTCCGCTGCGAACACGGGGCACTACGAGGTGCGCGTCGAGACGCCGATGTACCGGTATGGTCCCGCGCAGAGCTTTGGCCCCGACATGAATCTGAAGCAGGGGCAGCATGTCGTGCTGATGCGCAAGGAATACGGCTACAGCCGGATCATGACCGACGAAGGCCAGACAGGCTATGTCGCGACGGAAGACATCATCCCGGCCGCCGCTCCGAAATCCACTGCGGCAACGGGCGTAGCGAATCGTTACCCGGGATTGCCCGCGCACTGGCAGGGGAGGGCGGTCCTGCCGAGCGACGGCAGGGGAGGCCGGTTCACAGGGCCGGTCCTGCCGACAGGTGCGCTCTTTAGTCCCGGCGAACTCCCGCCTTTGCCGGAAAACGACGGATCCGGAAAACCAAAGGAAACAAAGCCGGAATTCCGCCATCTCAAACCAAAACCGGGATTCCGTGCAACCGCCCCGACTCCGGTGCCGCCGCCCGAGTCGGTCGAGAAGCCCGCGCCGCCACCACCCGAGACGAAAGCGCCGGCCTTTCGCTAAACGGCAGAACTTTTCCTCGCCCGCGTCGCGCTGCGTTCGTAGCGTCGGCGCAGGATGAAAAGCATGACTGGATACGGGCGCGGCCAAAGCGTCCACAATGGCGCAAAGTTCACGGTGGAACTCAATTCCGTGAACCGGAAGCAATCCGACGTGGTTGTAAACCTGCCGCGTGAACTGGCCGAACTGGAGCCGCGCGTCCGCGATGCAATCAATGCGGAAGTCACGCGTGGACGGCTCAATGTGGTGATCGCATTTCACGCAGGCGCGACCGCGATTCAAGACCTCGCGCTCGACCGCTCGCTGGCGAAGACCTACTTGCGCGCGATGACCGATTTAAAAAAGGAACTCGGCGTCGGTGGAGAAATCACCATCGAGACCATCCTTCGCGCGCCGGGTGTGCTCCGTGCGCCGGAAGAGCAGGCATCGCCGGACACTGCGTGGCCGCCCGTCGAAGCTGCGCTGAAGGCCGCGCTCGCGGAACTGATGAAGATGCGCGAGGCCGAAGGGCGGCATTTGGCGAAGGATTTGGAGAAGCGCATCAAGTTCGTCCGCGACGCGGTGAAGAAGGTCCACAAAATCGTTCCCGGAGTGATGAAGCGATACCGCCAGACGTTGCAAGAACGCATCAAGCGCGCTGGCATCGACCTGCCCATCGACGATGAGCGACTCGTAAAAGAAGTCGTCGTGTTTGCTGATAAAAGCGACATCACCGAAGAGCTCACACGGCTTGACAGTCACTTCGATCAATTTGCGGCGCACCTCAAAAAGAACGAAGCCGTCGGGCGCACGCTGGAGTTCATGTGTCAGGAAATCGCGCGCGAGTTCAACACGATGGGCTCGAAGGCAAATGACATCGAGATTTCGCAACTCGTCATCGCCTGCAAGGCCGAGATGGAAAAGGTCCGCGAGCAAATCCAGAATATCGAATGAGTAAAAGACACGGCATCCTTTTCGTCCTCTCCGCACCGTCCGGTGGCGGAAAAAGCACGCTTCTCCGGCTGTTGTCGGACAATCCTGATTTCGTCTATTCAGTGTCCTGCACCACGCGCACACCGCGTCCCGGCGAGGTAAACGGACAGGATTATCACTTCCTCAGCGTTGCTGATTTTGAGCAGCGGGTCGCGGCGGGTGACTTCCTCGAATACGCCCGCGTACACGGCAATTACTACGGCACGCTGAAGCAGACCGTGCTCGATGGACTCGCCGCAGGACACGACATTCTCATCGACGTGGACATCCAGGGCGCCGCGCAAATCCGCGCGAATGCTGACGCTATTTGCCATGCAGCGATGGTGGATGTTTTTCTAATGCCGCCGAGCATGTCGGAACTTGAGCGCCGCTTGCGCAAACGAGCAACGGAGACTGAAGAGCAGCTCGCCGTCCGCCTCGGAAATGCAGCGGGTGAAATGGCGGAGTGGCGCAACTATCGATACACGATTGTGAGCGGACAGGCTGCACAAGACTTCGATCGATTCCGCACCCTGATGAGCGCGGAGCGGATGCGGTCAAGCCGTCTGGAACTGACTTTTTGAAACCATGAGCGCACCCGTCCTCATCCTCGGAGTCACCGGCAGCATCGCCGCCTACAAAGCTGCCGACTTGGCCAGCTTGCTCGTCAAAGGCGGCGCGGAAGTCCATGTCGTGATGACCGCCAAAGCATGTCACTTCATCACGCCCCTCACGCTGCAAACACTCTCGCGCAATCCGGTGGTCACAAGCGCGCGCGACGCGCAATCCGGCTGGAAACCCGGCCACATCGAACTCGCCGACCGCGCGCACCTGCTGCTCATCGCGCCCGCCTCCGCCAACACCATCGCCGAACTCGCCCACGGGCTCGCCTCGCATCCGCTCACCGAAATCGCACTCGCCACACTCGCGCCCGTTTTAATCGCTCCGGCGATGAACGGGAAAATGTGGGACCATGCAGCGACGACTGCAAATGTAGCGACGCTCCGATCGCGCGGGGTGGAATTTATCGGGCCGGCAGAAGGTGAACTTGCGTGCGGTTACCAAGGCCTCGGCAAACTCGCGCCCGTCGCCGATATCGCGCATCGTGCGCTGGAAATCAGTCGCAGCCGAATGCTGTAATCCGGCCTGCGTAGCCGCTACGAAAGCAACGAATCGTCGTCGCCGTCCGCATTCATCGGTGCGGTGAAGACGACTTCGAAATCGCCGGAGTCGAGCCGGACCGTGCTCGATTTCAATCCCTGCGAATTGAGAAGATTGATGAGTGGAACCGGCTCGAATGGCGCGATGAGCCGGAACGTGTCGCCATCGCGAAGGTGCCCCACGGCATCCATAATCCGGCGAAACGGCTCGCGTCCTTCGCGGACGTCTTCGCGCACGTCGAGCGTGACCGTGGACGGTTCCATGGTCACCGTTTGGCGCCCTTCGCGGCTTTTGCGACTGCATCCACGAGCGCAATTGGAGCCGCATTCAGACCGGGTTGTTGAAATGCGATTTCGCCCTCGGCGTTGAGCACGGTGATGACGTTTGAGTGCGCGAACTGCCCGCGTGCGTCTTGCGAATAATTGATGCCTAGCAACGCCGCGAGCTCGCGCACGTCGTCTTCGCCGCCACGCAGGAGCGTCCAGTTTGAGGTCGGGATTTTTTCTTTTTTTCGATACGCAGCGAGCACTGCGGGCGTGTCGCGCTTGGTGTCGAATGATACGAGCAGGAAGTCCGTCTTCGCGCGCACCTCTGCGGGAAGTTTTGCTTCGAGGGTTTTCATATCGTTGACGATGATCGGGCACGCGTATTCGCAACTGGAAAAAAACATCGCCACGACTTGCGGACGTCCACGCAGGACGGAAAGCGGGATGGTTTTTCCGACATCCGAAGTCCATTTCGAGTCGAGCAGGTAGAGCGATTTGTCGGTCGGCCTTCCCATCGGCACGGCGGGACGGCAGCATGGCGGCAGCTCCGCGGCGGGCTTGGCGGGCTTGGCGGGCTCGGCGGCGAAGACGAATGAC
>JANMGP010000028.1:0-48312 GCA_031374705.1 Verrucomicrobiaceae bacterium
GGCAGGACAAAAGCGGCCGGAGCAAGCGCCGCATCGACGAGCGCCCAGTGGGCGAGGAAGTCATTGGTGGTGGGGATGTAGCTGGAGTTATTAACGAGTGCCATAGGTGTGAATGTGAGCGTTTATCAGAGTAAAATGCGCCTTTCCGGTGTGGATCGTGATTGAATCCATCAGGAAAAGACAAGGCGATAATGAGGGAGGGCAAGTGTTTACGCAAGAAAGAAAGCGCATTATTTGAAAAAGAAACAACATATTTTAGAAAAGAGGTGTCAACTTCTTGCAAAGAAACGACAAAAAGTAAGAAAGTTTGTAAACTGTGTCACAAAGAAGACAAATAACTGTCAAAAGATTGTATCCAAAGTTTGATTTTGTAAGCTCTTTAAAAGACAGTCTGTGCTCAAGACAGCCGAAGTATTCGCCGCGTTTCGCAGTGGTTTAGAGCGGAAACGGTGCTTTTAAAACACGGAGTAGATCGTGGACCACACTTGTAAGACGAGAATGATCACTCATCATTGTGCAGCCGCGCTCCGACGATTAGCCCGAATTTCTCATAGATGGAAGCGAAGGCCGCAGGGTGATGCGACGTTGCTGCGACGCCCTCGTCGCAGGAGGTGCCTGCGACGCCCCGTCGCACAGCGGGGACAACGGCGGCGAGGCGCCGCCAATACGGTTCTGCGATGAGGGCGTCGCAGCAACGACTCGCTTACGCGGGCTAACCACATACAAGCCGGTTGCTCCAAACGCCGCGACTGTGGGAAATGCAGGTTGGCAAAGATGAGCGGAGATGAGTGGTTTCCTCGTCCGTCCCGCGTTTTAGCCGAGAAACGGCGATGGATGGCCCGCGAAAGGCGCGAAAAGGCGCGAAATCATACACTTACCAAAACACACCGACTCACCCGCAGGGTGATCGCCTGCATCTTCGGAGTTCTTCTATTTTCGCGCTTTTTCGCGCTTTTCGCGGGCTCCAATCACGCATTTAGGATAAAGATGTTTGGAAGAAAAAAGGGCTCTAGAAGATTGCGATATTTCCTTCGCGTTATTCCCTGCTCCTTTCGCCCCGGTCTTTTGCTGACTACTGACTCCTGCCCACTGCTTACTCCGCATTTTTATGCTCCGCTTTGATCCACACGGTAAGCGGCCGGGTGCGTGTAAATGTTCTTTTTCCGCGCGCGGTCGGGGGGCTACGGTGGGCGGGTCTTGAGAATCCTTTTCCACAACTGCCGAATCCTGCATCCGCTCAACGGCGGCGATCGCATCCGCACTTTCAATATGCTGAGGGAGCTGCGGAAGCGGCATCACGTCACGTATCTGTGCTTGCGGACGCCGGCGGATTCGGAGGAGTCGGTGGCGATGGCGGGGGAGTATTGCGACGAGCTTATCCCGGTGCCGCACGCGGTGAAGAACAAGCGCGGGCCGCGGTTTTACGCGGAGGTGCTGGGGAATACGCTGTTCGGGAAGTATCCGTTCCTCGCATCGAAGTATGTGTCGGCGGAAAGTATCGCGCATCTGCGGCGGTTGATTGCGGGGGGGACGTTCGATTTGCTGATCTGCGACTATCTCGCGCCGATGGGCAATTTACTGGAGCTGCGGGAGCGGCCGGCGCTGCCGATGATGCTCTTTCAGCACAATGTGGAGTCGGTGATTTTCAAACGGCACGCGGAGGCGACGGCGAATCCGCTGAAGCGCGCGCTTTATCGCAGGCAATGGCGGGCTGTGGAGCGGATGGAGCGGCAGGCGGCGGCGTTTGTGGATGCGCAGGTGTCGGTGTCGGATTCGGACACGGAGCTTTTTCGCGCGATGGGGATGACGAACGTGCTGGGCGCGGTGCCGACGGGTGTGGACTGTGAATTTTTCCAGCCGCCGGCGACGCCGCCGACGAGGCCGGTGCTGGCTTTTCTCGGCTCGATGGACTGGGACGCAAATCAGGACGCGGTGCGGTGGTTCACGACGGAGGTGTTGCCGCGAATCCGCGAGCGGGTGCCGGCGGAGTTCCTCGGAATCGGCCGCAATCCGCCGGCTTCGCTGCAAGCGCTGGCTGCGAGCGACCCGCTCATCCGCCTGACTGGAACGGTGCCCGACGTGCGCCCGCACATGGCGGAGGCGGCGGCGATGGTGCTGCCGCTGCGGGTGGGCGGGGGCACGCGGATTAAAGTGTACGAAGCGATGGCGATGGGCACGCCGGTGATTTCCACGAGCATCGGAGCGGAGGGGCTCGACTACACGCACGGCAAAAACATCCTCATCGCCGACTCGGCGGAGGCGTTTGCCAACGAGACAATCGCATTGCTCACGAATCCGGTGCGGGCGGCGGAGATCGCTGCGGAGGCGAGGCGGCACGTCGCCGAGAAATACTCGTGGGGCAGCGTGGCGGAGATTTTCTCGCGCTATTGCGAGCAGACGGTGGAGCTGGCGAAGCGCCGCTAACGTATCCGCTACTCCGCGATGTTCAGGCACGAGTTCAGAAAAAGTAACCTGCACTTGCGAGAGAGTCGTCATCATCGCTCCGGCAACCGGCGTCGTCTGCGGGATCGGCGGCGCAATGTTATCCGACACTGAAAACGCGTAACTTCCTGGCGCGATAGCTGGATCCGCTGCCCGGCGCACACAATTCCCGGATGTTTGGATTACGTATCTGAGTGTGGCGACGTTTGATGAACCACTCCGCCCTTGCACATTTGTGCGAGGCTCGCAAATGTCCCGCCGTTCTCCCGCTACCGAAATAATGGACCACACCCAAAATGAACGCATTCTCCGCCCAACTCGCGGCCTCACCGGCCTGAAGCTTGGGGAGCTTTGGCGTTTTCGCGAACTGCTGGGTTTGCTGGCGTGGCGCGATGTTCTCATTCGCTACAAACAAACGTATCTCGGCGTTGCTTGGGCGGTCCTCCAGCCGGTTCTGACGATGGTGGTTTTCAGCGTTCTGTTTGGAAGACTCGCGAAATTCGACAGCCGCGGCGCACCCTATGCGGTGCTCGTGCTCGCCGCGCTTTTACCGTGGCAGTTTTTCGCGAGCGCACTCACCGAAAGCAGCAACTCACTCGTGGCATCCGCACGGATTATTTCGAAGGTGTATTTTCCCCGCCTGATCATCCCGGTAAGTGCGGTGCTCGGCGGCATCCTTGACATGCTCATCGCGACCGCGATCCTTCTCGTGTTGATGCCGTTTTACGGTGTCGCGTTCCGCCCGCACCTTTTGCTGCTGCCGCTTTTCTTTCTCGCGGCATTTCTTCCGGCGCTCGCGGCAGGCGTGTGGTTTAGCGCGCTGAACGTAAAGTATCGCGATGTGCGGTACGTGGTGCCGTTTTTTACGCGAATCGGGATGTATGTCACGCCGGTCGGGTTTATCTGGCAGTCACTGGTGCCGCAGAAATGGTGGCTCGCCTACAATTTAAATCCGCTCGTGGGAGCCATCGACGGCTTTCGCTGGTGCGTGCTCGGCGATGCGTTCCTGCCGTGGTGGCCGGGCTTCTGGATGAGCATGGCGGTGACGGTCGTGCTTCTCATTCTTGGGCTTGCCTACTTCCGGCAGGTCGAAAAATCCTTCGCTGATATCGTCTGATGAGCGACCACTGCATCAGCATTCGGGGGCTCGGAAAGAAGTTCGTGCTCGGAGAATCGGCGGGTCACGACACGCTTCGGGACCAACTTGCGGCAGGAGCTCGCAGGCTGCTGGGCCGCGGACGAGGTCCGCGAAAAACAAAGGAGTTCTGGGCGTTGCGCGACGTATCATTCGATGTGATGCCCGGCGATGTCGTCGGAATCGTAGGGCACAATGGCGCGGGCAAATCGACGCTGCTAAAGCTATTGAGCCAGATCAGCGAACCGACCGAAGGCGAGATTCGCGTGAGGGGCCGAATCGCCAGCCTTCTCGAAGTGGGCACCGGCTTTCATCCGGAACTCAGCGGGCGCGAAAACATCTTTCTCAATGGCGCAATCCTCGGAATGTCCCAGAAGGAAATCCGCGCGAAGTTCGACGAAATCGTGGCGTTTGCTGAGGTGGAGAACTTCCTCGATACACCGGTGAAACGATACAGCTCCGGTATGTATGTCCGCCTCGCATTCGCAGTCGCGGCGCATCTCGAACCCGAGATTCTCGTAGTGGACGAGGTGCTCGCAGTCGGCGACATTCAGTTCCAAAAACGCTGCCTCGGGAAGATGGCGGATGTCGCGAAATCCGGCCGGACCATTCTTTTTGTCAGCCACAATCTCGCCGCCGTCGAGAAGCTGTGTACGCGTGGCGTTTTGCTGGAGAAAGGCTTACTACGGTACAACGGCACGACGAAGGAATGCATCGACCAATATCTCCACGTCGCGAAGGAGGCGCACGGCGAGTTTGCCGGGTACGTTGTCTCGAAATCCGTAATCGATAAACAGTCCGCGACCGCGCCGGTTCGTGTCACCGACTTAAAAATGTTCGACCTCAATGGAAATGCACTCCAGCAACTTCAGACGAACGAGGGTTTCACGTTGCGAATCCACTATCAATGCGGCTCCGCGTTTGCCCAGGGCGCGACGGCGTTTTTGGTCACGATCAAAACGCATCATGGGCAGGAGATTCTCCGGCTCAGCACGATTCCCATCAGCGGCTTCCACATCGAGCAACTGGGCCGCACCGGACACCTGGACCTCAGAATCGACTGCATCCCGCTCGTCGGCGGGCGCTACGTTGTCGATCTCACTGTCTTCCGTCCAAACGTGGAAACCATCCAGCTTTTGACAGAAGTTGCCGCGTTTGAAATCATCCCGACGGATGTTTACGACAGCGGAATCGGAATGGACCAAACGCGAGGGCTCATCGTCGCAAAGCACCGTTGGCATCACGAAATTCAAGAACCGATCTGAAATGGGAAGCCTGAAAAAAACACTCAAGGGAATGGGCCTGAGTAGGGCCGGGCTGGTGAGTTTCTGGCTCCGCCTGAATTGCGCGTTCCCGTTTCGATACCTGACTGCATGGCTGTTTCGTCCCGAGCTGATTTGGCGCTGGCTGGGAAACAAACTCGCAGGGCGTACCGTCCTCTGTTTCCCCGAATGCCCCGCCGAGGTCGGCTACGAAATTTCCAAACTTTCGATGGTATTGGGATTCAAGCTCCGGCCCGCCGCCGAGCGGCCGCACGTCGGACTGACATGGCAGGACGTAACTGTGCGGGAGTTCGCTGTGCCTGCTTCTGCACCGTATTTCCTTAATGGTCGCTGCACCAACATCGGAAAGGATCGCGTCGAAGATATTTTCGTCGAGGTATTCGGCTATCCGCTGCGTGTGGACCCGACGGTCCACCGCGGCCCTTGCGTGAAAAAAAGCACGCTGAATGGAAAACACGACGGCGCTGTGGTGCTATGTCCGATTGAGAAGCCGGAGCCAGATAACGTCTATCAACGCCTCATCGACAATCAGGTCAACGAGCATCAGGTGCTCGATCTTCGGACTCCCGTTTATCGCGGAGAGATCCCGGTAATTTACAAAAAGCTGAGGCCCATTTCGACGCGGTTTGGCAATGACAACGACCAGGTCACGATCGCTCGACCCGAGGAAATCTACAGCGTGGAGGAGCGTGAATCCATCCGCCGGTTCTGCCGCGCATTCGACCTTGATTACGGAGGCCTCGATATCATGCGCGACAAAGTTGACGGGCGGATTTACATCGTGGACGTGAACTACACGCCGTTCGGTCCACCGGTCGAACTTTCTGTTGCCGACCGCGCCACAGCGCTCGGGCGTCTGGCTGTGCTCTTTCAAAAAACCTACATCGACGGCCTTCCGGCGCTAATGAGGGAGAACACATCAAAAGCGAAGCAAAGCGCATGAGAAAACCGGTCCTTCAACTGCCGAAATGCGGCCTCGCGCCGGAGCGACTGCTCAAGCTCATGAAAGAAGCCAAGGGCGGCGACGCCCAGTGGCGGGAAGGAAGGACATGGAGCCTCGTTTATCACGCCAGCGAGGAACACACTGAAAACCTCCTCGCCGCGTATAAACTTTTCTTTGCGGAAAACGGTCTCAGCCCGGCGGCGTTCCCAAGCCTCGCCGGTTTCGAGCGCGATGTCGTCAGGATGATGGCCAGGCTGGTCGGCGGCGGCGAGCGCGCCGCGGGCACGATGACATCGGGCGGGACCGAAAGTATTTTGCTCGGCGTCAAAGCGCATCGCGACTGGTTCCGTTCGAAACATCCCCGGGCGCGACGCTGCCGCATCATCATCCCCGCGAGCGCGCACCCGGCGTTTTTCAAAGCAGCCAGTTATTTCGACCTTGAACCCGTGACGATCCAGCTCGGCGCAGACTTCCGCCTCGACCCGGCAAACGTCGCGCGAGTGATCGACAGAAACACCGCGCTGCTCGTCGCGTCTGCTCCATCTTATCCTTACGGAATGGTGGATCCCATCCGCGAACTGGGGACGCTCGCGAAAAAGCACGGAATCGGCCTACACGTCGATGCATGCCTCGGCGGAGCGTTCCTCCCATTCATGGCGCAGCTCGGGCACAAGGTGCCCGCATTTGATTTTTCCGTGCCGGGCGTCACGTCGATGTCGGTGGACCTCCATAAATACGGCTTCTCGTGCAAGGGAACTTCCGTCGTCTTGTACCGGGACGCAGCGCTCCGACGACACCAGTTCTTCGTAAAGCCGGACTGGCTCGGCGGCGCGTATGCATCGCCCGCCATTCTGGGCACCCGCTCCGGCGGTGGAATAGCCAGCGCCTGGGCAGCACTCATGATGCTTGGCGAGAATGGCTACCAGGGCCTGGTCCGCAGCACGCTCCGCTACCGCGACCAACTCTGGGCGGGCATCCGGTCGATTCCGGGGCTCGAAATCGTCGGCCAGCCGGACATGGGCGTTTTCTGTTTTACATCGAACGAATACGATATCTTTTCCATCGCGGCAAAGCTCGAGAAAAAAGGCTGGCGCATCGACCGTCAGAAAAGCCCGCAATCCATCCACATGACTGTGACGCCCAACCACAGGAATGCAGTGCGCGGATTTGTGGCCGACCTAAAAGTCGTAATCGCCAAAGAGCCGAAAGCTTCGGGCAAGTCCGCTGGTGCGTCATCCGTGGGGCTCTATGGCGTCACCAGCGGCGTCGCCGACAGCAGCGACCCGATCGAATCGCTCTACCGCGGCATTGAATCCACCTACGACTAAACCGGTGCCCGCAAATTCCACCACCATCGCCCCCTCGAATCTCATGCAGCCACCGGGCAGCCCTCTGCGAACTCTAGCGGATTCCCGTGCGATTTCTTTCGGAGAATCCTCGCAAGTGCACCGCGACGCGATTGCGGCAGCATTCGGAAGGGCGGAAGTCGGACTTTGCAGCTATTCGCTCCATGTTTCCGTCGCCAGAGGATTGACGACCGATTTCCGATTCGATGCTCCAAATCTTACCCTCAATGAACGCATTTTCGCCAGCTCCGCGCTGTTGCATCTGCACATCCGGCACGCGGTGGAACTGGCACTTTGGCGGCAGCTTTGCCCTGCGCCACGCACCACTTCCCAAGGCATAGCGACCGTGCTTTTAGCCGCGTTCACCACGCGTGAATTCTACCGGCAAATGCTGACCGCTCCGCTCCGACAACTCGCGAGCCACCTGCCGGAATGGCTGCTCGGCTCCATGGAAATGGCGGAGCGCGATTCGGATGAAAAGGTCATCCGTCACCTTGCGACGCGCGTCGATGCGCTGCTCGCTCTCCAAGGCCGGTCCTTGCCTCCCGGTTCGCCGATGGAGGAAGCTCTGGCGATTGCCGTCGAGTATTCCTGCGTTGCGCGCCCCACCGAACTCACGCTCACACTGCAAGGCGACGAGCGACTGCTCATCGACCCCTGTACCGGCCTGAACAAATACGGCTGCAGCTCCCGTCCACGGCCCGAAGCCATCACATTTTCCTCATGCACGGCATCCTCTGTTTCGGAATTCGCCTTCCGCGAGGCGGAGCTGCTGCGTCAGCGATTGATGGCAACGCTGACCGCTCGAAATCTCCCGACCGCTTACGACGCCGAAATGGAGACGATTCGCACCGGAGTTCACGGTGTTCTCGAGGTCGACCCGGCGCAGACTCAGGTCATTCTTTCCGCGTCCGGCACCGATGCGGAACTGTATCCCTTGTTTCTTTTTCAATCCCCCGCGAGGAAGCGCCTCGTGAACATCATCGTGGCACCCGATGAAGTCGGGAGCGGCACCGTCCTCGCCGCCGGCGGCCAACACTTCAGCTCCGTGACACCAAACGGCAGCCGCGTCCGGCAGGGTGAGGGATTGGCGGACCTGGGTGCCGAATCCCTTGACGTCGTCTGTATTCCCATCCGCGAATCGGATGGCTCCAGCCTTAGCACCGCGCAAGTCCACTCTTCGATCATCAGTGCGGTAACGGAGGCTGACCAGCGCGCCGACATCATCATTCTCCACGTCGTCGATAACACCAAGACCGGACTCGTGCTTCCTGATATCGAATTCGTACGGCGGCTGCACAACGAGTACCACGCAAAACTCCGCGTCGTAGTGGACGCATGCCAGTTCCGGCTGGAGCGCGGCAATCTGCACCGCTACCTGGCGATGGGATTCTCCATCCTCATCACGGGTTCAAAATTTTTTACCGGTCCTCCGTTCAGCGGCGCGTTTCTCGTTCCAAAAACATTTGAGGTTACATCGAGTGGCGCGCAACTCCCGCGGAGCTTTGCGGAGTATTTTACACAGAGCGAACTTCCGGAAAGCCTCCGCGCCCGTGCGCAAAACCTGCCGGCAACCCTCAATCTCGGCCTGCTTTTCCGCTGGACCGGCGCGCTCCACGAGATGCGCTGTTTTTACAGCGTCCCTCCGGGGCAGCGCACACTGATTCTTGAGTCTTTCCGGAACGAACTTATTGCAAGCATCCGCGACAACCTGGATCTGGATTTGCTTGAGTCCGTCGTCCCGGCCCGGTGGTCGGACGCAGACCAGTCACTCTGGGATGCGCTGCCCACCATCTTCTCATTCGCTGTTTTCGATCGGCAATCGGATCGCCCGAAACAATACCTCAGCACCGCAGCGCTGAAGATCATCTACGTCTGGCTCAACCGCGACGGCGAAGCACAGCTCCCGCCATCCGCCACCGACGAGGAACGCCGGCTCGCCGCCCAACGCTGCCACATCGGACAGCCGGTCACGATTGCCCGCACGGCGGAACACGGCGAAACCGGGGCCCTTCGCATCGCGTGCGGAGCGAGGCTCGTTTATGGAATCACCTACGACGAAGGGCTCGGCAAAGATCCCGCCGAGCGATTCTGCCGCGAACTCAGCGATGCCGGCTCCGTATTGGCGAAGGTCTCGCTCATTTTGAAGTATTGGGACGTATTCAACTGCCCGGCCTGACGCTCATGCACATCGCCATCGTTTGCGAAGAGTATCCCCCCGCACCGCACGGCGGCACCGGATCTTCCTACCGGGATCTCGCAGAGGGGCTCGTTCTTGCCGGCCATCGCGCAACAGTCGTGGGAGTCAGCACCACGCAGAAACTCACAGCGCCAATTCGGGAGGAACGCAACGGCGTACGCATCATCCGCCTTCCCCGCGCGCCGTCCTGGATGGGGACAAGATTGGGCGGCTGGTGGGAACGCTTCAAGTTGCGGATGGTCCTTCGGAGCGAACACAGCCGGGCTGCGTTCGATATCGTTGAAGCGTCCGATTACAATGGATGGCTCTCCCATGGCGGAGTCGCGGGCGTTCCATCGGTGGTAAGGATTCGCGGTTCCAATTTGTTTTTCGACTCGGAGCTTGGCCGCCCACCGAGCATCTTCGAGCACCACCACGAGCGGGCCGCCCTTCGCCGCGCCTCACATCTCGCATCCGTCTCCCAATATGCCGCGGACCGGACGCTCGCACTTTGTGGACTCACGGGAAAACCCTGCCGCATTCTCCCGAACGGGGTCGATGTCGAGCGCTTCTCACCGTCGGCATCCGTCGAAGTCGAGGAGGGCCTCATCGTATTTGTCAATTCCCTGAACCCGAAAAAGGGAATCGAAGAACTCATCGATGCAACCAATGAAATCCTCCCGCAGCACCCCGGGGCAACGCTAGTCGTCATTGGCGAAGACACGCAGTCGCGTGTCGCCGGCGGATACCTCGCCGCGCTGCGTGAGCGGGTCGCGCCCGGGCTTCGGGAGCGTGTAGAATTCACAGGACGACTGCCGCGGGAGGACGTCGTGCTCTGGCTGCGTCGAGCGGCGGTATGCTGCTATCCTTCGCACATGGAGACCTTTGGAATTGCTCCACTGGAAGCCATGTCGGTTGGTCGCCCAACGATTTTCAGCAGGCTCGGACCAGGGCCGGAAGTGGTGGAAGACGGCGTCAGCGGACTGCTCTGCGACCCCCGCGATCCGAAAGACATCGTCCGTTGCCTCACCGCTATTCTCGACAATCGCGAGTTGGCCGAACGACTCGGCAGAGCTGCGCGCGCCCGCGTACTGGAGACATTTGACAGCCGTTCCTGGGTCGAGCGGAACGTGGAGTATTATCGCAGTTGCGCGCGGGAGTTTCGTTAACAAAGCGAGGCCACGTTTGACACCCCTCGCCAACCTGCTATGCTTAAAACCGTGAAAGAGATTCGCGCCAGCTTCTGGGTTCGCGTTTTCGTCGTCATGGTGACGATGATGAGCTGGGTCGTGCTTTCCAATCATTGCGCTCTCGGCGTGATGGCGGACCGCTCCCATGGCGTTGCCCAAAGCTGCTGCGCAAAGACGCAATCTTCCAGCCATCCGGCGCCGACGAAGTGCCCGCCTGTCATGGAGTGCTGCAAGACGATGCGCGCGGTTGTGCCGGACGTTGTTCATGTCAACCAGCCTGCTGTGTGGGCTGTGGTTCTGACATTTGCGGAGGCGCTTTTTTTATTCCCAACGCCGCCCGAAGATTCCGCGCCCGCTTTCGCGGATTCCGGTCCGCCGGATCGAGCTTCGACATTTTCAGAACTCGTCCTTCAGCAGAGCCTGCTTTCGCATGCTCCGCCAGTGAGCGCTTAGCGGCACGGCTTCCCGGCATCGCCGGTTCTTGAGGCAAGTTACCGCAACCCAACAATCCCACGCCCGTGCGGGCGCGGAGTGCCGTCATGGCACGATTCACCGATTCGCACCGTCGTGTCTTGCGCGCTGCCTGTTCCGCGCAAGTCAGGCGTCCGATCCACTGGCAGGCGCAAAAACAAATACACACATCATATCATGAAAACTAAATCCATCATCGCAGCCATCACGCTCCTCGGGAGCCTGTTCACCTTCGCAGCCGACTCCGGCGTGCCGAAGGATTATCCGCTCAAAAAATGCGTCATCTCCGGCGAGGAGTTGGGCGGCGGAGACATGACACCATACAAGGTTTCCCACGAAGGAACCGACGTGTGGCTCTGCTGCAAGAGCTGCGAAAAGAAGTTCAAAGCGAACCCGGCGAAGTTCGCGAAAATGGTCAAGGACGCGCAGCCCAAAAAGTAACGAAACCCAGGTCCGGTCGGCGTCCGATCCGCCGTCCGGAACTGCAAGCGCAATCCATCGCGCCATGAAATTCAACATCTTCGCCAGCCGTTCGCCGGTCTTCGCGGCAGCGCTTTTTTTCTCGCTACCATTTTGCTCCGTAGCGCAATCGCCCGTGGCGGTTCCCGCCGTCATCGCGACAAGTCACGGCAGGGTTTTGGACGACGCATGGCTTGCGCGGATTCGTGCCGAAGCCCGGCAGCAGCACCCCACCGTGGAAGCGGCTCGCGCGAAGCTGGCCGCAGCATCCGCCGGAGTACGCGCTGTGCGGTTGTGGGATGATCCGATGGCTTCATTTTCCCTCACGGCTGCGCGCCGCAGTATGCGGATGGACAATGGCGACATCGGCCTCGGCTTTGAGCAGCAGCTTCCTCGTCCGGGGCTCTACGGTGCGATGAAAGACAAGGCTGAAGCCGAACAACGAGCGCAAGCCGCCGGAGTGCTCGCGGCGCAATCCGAACTCGGCATGGAGACTGCGAATGCTGCGCTGGAGCTCGCGCTGGCGGATGAGGCAATCGCGCTGGAGACACAGCAAGTCGAGTGGGTGCAGCAGATGTCTGCAAACGCCCGTGAGCGCGCGAAAGATCCGTCGTCCAGCGCTGCGGAAGCTCTGCGACTCGAGAGCGAACTTGCGCGGGAGCGGCAGAATCTCGCCGCCATGCAGCGCGAACGGCAACAACGTGCGCGTCAGCTCAACATCCTTCTTGGACGACCTGCGTCGCAATCGTGGGCCAGACTTTCGCTCCCCGGAATCGCAACCGCGCCCGAGCTCTCGACCCTGCTCGGCCGGCTCGCGTCTGCGAATCCACGCATGCAAGGCCTTCGACACATGGCGGCTGCTGCAAATGCCGAGACCACCATCGCCCGTCGTGAGCGCCAGCCCGGAGTGACACTCGGTGTGGATACCAATACCTATTCCGGCGGCGATTTTCGCGATGCAACCTTCGGCGTAAAGGTCACCCTGCCGTGGTTCAATGACCGCGTGTATCGCGCAAACGAAGAGCGCGCCGCCGCGCTCGCGGGAGCTGCTCAACACGAACTCGCTGCAGCGGAGCGGGAGCTCCAGGCGCAGGCTATCGCCGCATCGACCAGCGCGCGCAATGGAGCGCAGCAGGCCGCAGCGTATTCCGCAGAGATCATCCCCGCCGCTACGCGTGCAGCCGAGGCCGTGGCAAATGCGTGGCTGAGCTCCAAAGCAACGCTGCTCGAAGTGCTCGAAGCCCGGCGCTCGCTGCTCACTTCACGGCTGGAGGAAAAGCGATTCCTCGCAGCACACCGTGCCGCACTGGAGACACTCCGCGCGCTCGCACCACATTCCAACCACTGATCTTCGAGACCATGAAAACACCCGCGATTATCCTACTCACGCTCGCCATCGCAGTGCCCGCCACATGGCTGGCGACACGCCCGCCGGTCGAGGCACATGGCAGCACCGCAGACGCTTCAGGGCGCAAGCTTCTCTTCTATCAAAGCGCCATGCACCCGTGGGTGAAGAGCAACAAACCGGGCCGTTGCACGATCTGCGGAATGGAGCTCACGCCCGTGTATGAGGGCGAGAAAGGATTCGATTCCACTGGCGATGTCGTGACGCTCAATCAACACGCCGTGCAGGTTCTCCACGTCCAGACCGTCGAGGCGAAAAAGCGCCCGCTGGTAAAGACTCTGAGCGTTGCCGGGATGATCGACGATGACGCCACGCGGCACCGCTTGCTTTCTGCGTACGCGCCGGGTCGCGTCGAAAAGCTGCACGTCAATTTCGTCGGCGCGGATGTGGCGGAAGGGCAGCCGCTCGCGGATTTTTACAGCCCGACTCTGCTTCAAGCCGAGCGGGAGTACCGCACGCTCTCGGGTGAACTGCGGCACAATGTTTCGCTGCGGCTCACGCAATTGGGGCTGACGGCGGCGCAGATCGAAAAGCTGCCGCAGAAATCCGGCGACAAGCTGACCTCGGAGATCCTTGCCCCGCTGGGCGGCACGGTCGTCGCGCAGCACGTCTATGAGGGCCAGTACGTGCAGGAAGGAGAGACGCTCTTCGAAATCGCGGACTTCTCGAAAATGTGGTTTCAGTTTCGCGCTTACGAACAGGATCTTCCGTGGATCAAGCCGGGGCTGAAAGTGGACATCACCACGCCATCGCATCCGGGCCGGGTGTTCTCCGGCAGTATCACTTTTACCGATCCAAACTTCGACGAAGCCACGCGCTCGACGAAGGTTCGCGTCGAGTTGGAAAACCCGATCGTGAATGGACGGCGACTGCTCCTTCACCGCCTTTACGCCGATGGTCTCGTGCGCCTCGAAGAGCCCGAAGTGCTCGCCATTCCACGATCCGCGGTCATTCAGACCGGGCCCGAGGCTGTGGTTTTCGTGGACGAAGGCGAAGGTGCATACTCGCGACGAGTCGTCAGTCTCGGTCGGCGCGGCGACATCGTTGTCGAGGTTTTATCCGGCTTGAAAGGGAGCGAGAAAGTGGTGACGAACGGGAATCTGCTCATGGACGGGCAGGCGGAAATGAATCGGTCTTACTCCACGCAAAAGGAGATGCCGCCGATGCCGGGACAGGCATTGCCGATGCTGACGGATGCCGAGCGGAAGGCCGTTGAATCGTTCTCGAAGGCCGCCGATGCAATCGCCGCCGCGCTGGCGAAGGACGATCTCCTTGCTTTCAACAAAGCAGCGCCCGATGCGATGAAGACCACCGAAACGCTCATGGCGGCGCTGGCGGATCGCGCCGACCTTACCGCAGAATTGAAGGCGCTGAGCGATGCGCGTCATCTCGGCGACGCCGTCAACATCATCGCCGCGCGCAAAATGTTTCACGCGTATTCCATGGCCGCCGTCGCAGTGATGGTGCCGCTCCGCAAAGGTGACAAGCCGGTGACTGTCGAAGTTTTCGAATGCCCGATGGTGAATCAGGCTGTCTCGGGTGCGCCGAAAAAAGGGCGCTGGTTGCAGCTTGCCGGAACGACAATCCGCAATCCGTTTTTCGGCGCAGAAATGCTCGACTGCGGCGCCCCCGTGAAACCCTGAACCCGAACGAGCCATGATTGAACGCATTATCGAGTGGAGTCTCAAGAATCGCTTTCTCGTCGCGTGCGGCGTGCTGATGCTCGTCGCGCTCGGCATTCGCGCGCTCTCAATGACGCCGGTGGACGCCATTCCGGACCTCACGGAGAATCAGGTGCTCGTTTATGCCGACTGGATGGGCCGCAGTCCGCAGGAAGTGGAGGATCAGGTGACTTATCCGCTGACGACCGGGCTTCAAGGACTCTCCGGAGTAAAGGACGTCCGCGCCACTTCGATGTTCGGCTTTTCGCTCATCACGGTGATTTTCAAGGACGACGTGGATCAATACTTTGCCCGCGCTCGTGTGCTGGAGCGCCTAAACTATCTGCAAGGCTCGATGCCCGAGGGCGTGAAGCCGCAGCTTGGGCCGGACGCAACCGGGCTCGGCTGGGTGTATCAATATTACCTCGATGTGGACCCGGCGAAAGCACCGGGCGGCGGATACGATCTTGCGCGCTTGCGTTCGTTGCAGGACTGGAACCTCCGGTATCAACTTGCGAGCGTGGAAGGCGTATCCGAAGTCGCGAGCATCGGCGGTTTTGTGAAGCAGTATCAGATCGAACTTTCCTCCACGAAGATGCGCACGGCGGGAGTGAGCATGATGGAAGTCATGACCGCCGTGCAGAACGCGAATCTGAATGTCGGCGGCAAAGTTGTGGAGGAAAATGGCGCAGAGTTTGTACTCCGTGGAATCGGCCTCGTGGAGAGCACGGAGGACCTGGAACTCGTCACGGTGAAAGCGCGTGAAGGCACTCCGATTTATTTGCGCGATATCGCCACCGTCCAGATCGGCGGCGATTTCCGTCGCGGCGCTCTCGACATTAACGGACGCGAAGTCGTCGGCGGTACCATCGTCATGCGCACCGGGGAAAATGCGAAGGCCGTCATCGAGCGCGTGAAGGAACGCATCGCGCGAATTGCGGGGAGTCTGCCGCCGGGCATCAGCATCAAGTCGTTTTATGATCGGAGCGAATTGATCGACCGCACCATAGACACGCTCAAGCACGCGCTCGCCGAGGAAATCATCCTCGTCACGCTCGCGCACATTATTTTCCTCTGGCACTTCCGCAGCATCCTCATTGTCACGCTCCCGCTGCCGATCTCGATCCTTATTTCGTTCCTCCTCATGAAGCAGTTCGGTATCACTTCGAACATCATGTCGCTCACCGGCATCGCCATTGCAATCGGCGTGCTCGTGGACGCCGCGATCGTCGTGACGGAGAATGTCATCCGACATTGCGAAGCTGCGGAGGAGGAGAAAAAGCGACACCTCACTGCGGACGAAACATGGCACGTTACGCTCGCCGCATGCCGCCAGGTCGGGAGGCCGATTTTCTTTGCGATGGCGATTATCATCCTCGCGTTCGTTCCCGTGTTCGCGCTCACCGGACAGGAGGGCAAACTTTTTCACCCGCTCGCGTTCACCAAGACGTTCGCGATGCTGGGCTCGACGCTGCTTGCGGTCACCATTGTTCCCGTTCTCTGCGCGACCCTCGTACGCGGCCCGTTCCATTCGGAGAAGGACAATTGGGTGATGCGCGTGCTCCTGCGGATCTACGAACCCACGCTCGATTGGGCGCTGCGGCACCGCGCCGCCGTGATGTCTGCGGCGCTCATGATCCTAGCCAGCGCTCTCCTCATCGCATTCGGCCTGCCCCGCGCGACGGTGAAAAAGATCCGCGATGCAGGTTGGCCGCGCGTCGCGGATCTGACGTCCGGCTTCGGCAAGGAATTCATGCCGCCGCTCAATGAAGGCAGCCTGCTTTACATGCCCGTGATGCTGCCGAAGACGAGCCTCACCGAGATCCAGCGTGTCATGTCCTGGCAGGACACCGTCATCGCGCAGGCGCCCGAAGTGCAGAGCGTCGCGGGCAAGCTCGGCCGATTTGAGAGTGCCACCGACCCCGCGCCGACGGAGATGCTCGAGACGACCATCATGCTGAAGCCGGAGTACATCCCGGACGGCCGATTTAGCGTGAAGCGGAACCCGGAGTGGAGGGAGGGAATGACGGTCGATAAACTGAAAGCTGAGCTGACCGAGAAAATGAAAGTCGTCCCCGGCTACGTGCCCGCGTTTTTGCAACCCATCGAGAACAGAATCCTCATGCTCTACACCGGCATCCGTGCGCAAGTGGGTGTGAAGATTTACGGCGACAACCTCGATGCGATTCAGCGCAAGGCGTACGAAGTCGAAGCGCTGATTAACAGCATCGACGGAGCGACCGGCGTCTCTCCATCGCGCGTCCAGGGCAAGCCTTACCTCAACGTCAAAGTGGACCGCCGTGCGATGGCGCGTTATGGGCTGAGCGCGAAGGATGTTCTGGATACGGTCGAGGTGGCCATCGGCGGAAAGAACGTGAGCATTACCATCGAGGGCCGCGAACGATTTCCCATTCAGGTCCGCGTGGAGCGCGGCGAACGCGACGACATCGAGAAACTTGGCCGGATTCTCATCGCCACGCGCCCCGGCATGATCCCAGAGACGCCCGCCGCCGACGCGGCGGGTGGTAGCGATCCCGAGACGTCCTACATCCCGCTTGGCATGGTTGCAAAAATCACCCGCGAGAGCGGCGCAAACGAGATCGCGAGTGAGAATGGAAAGCTGCGATCCTACGTGCAGGCAAATGTCCAGGATCGCGACCTCGGCGGGTTCGTTGCGGAGGTCGAGCAAAAGCTGAAGTCGATATCCTGGGAGGGCATGACTTACCAGATGACCGGCGAATACGAAAACCAACGCCGCTTTGTCGAGACCATGACCATCGTCTTCCCAATAGTCCTGCTCATCATTTTTGTCCTGCTCTACCTCGTCTATCACAGCGCGCTGGAAGCGGCCCACGTGATGCTTGCCGTGCCATTCGCACTGAGTGGCGGCGTTTTCCTCCAATACATACTGGGCTATCATTTCAACGGCGCAGTTTGGGTGGGCTACATCGCGCTTTTTGGCACCGCCGTGCAGACCGGCGTGGTGATGGTGGTGTATCTCGAAGAGACCGTTAAAAAACGGAAGGCCGAACTCGGAGCCGCATTCGACTACACGGCGCTCGTGCAGGCCGTGAAGGACGGCGCCCGCTTACGCCTCCGCCCAAAAGTGATGACAGTGGCAACCATCGTCGCATCGCTGATGCCCATCATGTGGAGCCATCGTCAGGGCGCCGAAGTCATGCAACCACTGGCCACCCCGGTCATCGGCGGCATGGTCTCCAGCCTCATCCACATTCTCCTCGTCACACCGGTCATCTTTTTGTGGCTGCGGAGCAGGGAACTGCCGAAGCAGCATTAACCTGCAACGGGTGAGACCGCAGCGTGATGTATAAATATCGATCAAAGAGCGAGTGAAAGTCATAAAAGCAGGGGATGAGGCTACCAGCGGAGGATTTGGACTTTGCTCCAAAATTGCTCCCAACGCCCGGTGCTTTGGTAGAGTGAGCGCAGCGTCAACACGGCTTGAAGCGCTTTGCGTTTCCATCGCATTCCGCTGCATCCCACGCGTTGTTTGACGACGTGTTTGCATGCCGCTTCGATCACTCCACTGCCAATCGGCATGCTCATCGTCCGGTTGCCTGCGTAGTCCATCCGCTCAAGGTTGTTGCTCGCGTAGCGTTCGGCGGCCTCCACTGCGCTCCGGTGCGCGCTGGCGGGCTCGCTGGTTTTGATCTCTTCGTGTTTGCGGGTGAGTTGCCCAAGCAGTTTTTTCGCGCCGTTTTTGTGGTGTTTGAGGTCGTGGAGAGTTTCTTCCAGCCACGCGGTTTGTTGCCCGGGTGTTTGGGCAAAGGCGGGGGCGCTTTCGCTCACGTATTCGCTCACGTGGTAGAAGTCCAATGTGGTGTAGTCGCAGCGCGCTTCCAGCCATGCTTGCAGGTCGGGCGCGCCATCGCACAGGCCGAGCCAAAACAGTTCGCCGTAGCGCGGGCGCAGTCGGTCGAGTTCACGCTCCATCCGCGCGAGGAACGTGGTTTTCCCCTCCTCGGGCGCTTGGGCGATGTACGCGGTTTCGAGGCGCTCGCCTGCGGCGTCGAGCACGTCGATGGCTCCGACCATGATTTGTTTGTAGCTTTCTTCCGCGGAGATGCGGGGGCAATTAAACGCGCTGAACGACGCCATCGCGGCGGGGCAGGCTGCGACGAATTTGGCAATCGCGGGAACTGCTCAGAATCCAAACATGGGAGCCCTGAGCATCGCCTTGAGCGATCCGCCGGCCCGCGCGGAGGTGCAGATGCTGCTGGACGCGTTCAACACGCTGCTGAATCAAATCACGCGGGTGTAGGCGCAGAAGGTGTGGGGATGCGCACGATTGAAAATTGGAGATTTCATATTGCGTCGTAGCTCGACTTTCCAAAGTGGAGTTTTGAAGTTTTCGGGCGGGCGGACGCGCCAATACTTCATGCGCCTGGACTCGACATTGGAATGTCGAGCTACGCCTCCCTGCCCCCGCGCGCTTCGCACCAAAGTCGGTGACCCGGCAGTTCGGAGTTGATCGTTGGGCCGTGAGAGAGCACACCGCTGGCGGTCATGCTGTCCATTCGCATCGAAAAACTCACCAAGCGCTTCGGCGATGCCATCGCGCTTCATTCGCTGGACCTCACCATCGGCGCGGGTGAAATCTTTTTTCTCCTCGGCCCGAGCGGATGCGGGAAGACGACTTTGCTCCGGAGCATCGCGGGTTTTTACCAGCCGGAGGAAGGGCGCATCCTGTTTGGCGACACCGACGTGACGCGACTGCCGCCCCACGAACGGCACACGGGCATGATGTTTCAAAGCTACGCGCTTTGGCCCCACATGAGCGTCGCGCAAAATGTGGCGTTTGGCCTCGAAGAGCGGAGACTCCCGCGCCCGGAAATCGACCAGCGGGTGAAGGAAGCGCTCGATTCCGTGCGGATGGGAACTTACGCGGACCGGAAAATCAACCAGCTCTCGGGCGGCCAGCAACAGCGGGTCGCGCTTGCACGTGCGATGGTCATCCGGCCCCGCGCGCTGCTGCTCGACGAGCCGCTGTCGAATCTCGACACGAAACTCCGCATCGAAATGCGGGGCGAAATCCGGCGCATCTGCAAGGAGGCCGGGCTCACGGCGATCTACGTTACGCATGATCAAAAAGAGGCGTTGAGCGTAGGCGACCGCATCGCCGTCATGGAAGCCGGCCACATCCGGCAGGCCGGGCCGCCTGCGGAAGTGTATCGGCGTCCGCTTTCACGATTCGTCGCCGACTTCATGGGCGAGACGAATTTCATCGAAGGCACCGTCGTTTCCACCGATGGCACGCTCGTGCGGGTGGACACGGCGCTGCGGCAGTTTACCGCGACGGCGCATGGCTGGCAGCCCGCCGCGGGCCAGCGCGTGACCCTCAGCATGCGCCCGGAAGCATGGCGGCTCGGCGTGGAAAGCCCGGCGCCCAACGCAATCACGGGCCGCATTCGGGAACGCGTGTATCTCGGCGAGATGGCGCAATACCGGTTCGGCAGCGGCGAGAGCGTGCTCAAAATATACGAGCTCAATCCGAGGTTCGTGTTCGAGTCCGACAACCGCGAAATCACCGCGAGCATCGAGCCGGATGACGTTGTGGTGTTGAACGGATAGGAAAACGAAACAGCGCACCCCGCTTTCGCGAAAGTGCGCTGTGTGAGACTGGCGGGACGGCTCTATTTTGCGGCAGCGCGTCCGACTCCGTAGTAGATGAAGCCGAAGTCGCTCATCGTCTGCGGGTCGAAGAGATTGCGTCCGTCGAACACGAGCGGCGTGTGCATTCTCTTGCGGACTTCCGCGAGATTCTGGTTCGCGAACTCCTTCCACTCGGTGGCGAGGACGAGCGCCTCGACGCCGTCAACCGCTTCGAGAGGCGTGGCGGCGAGCTTCACGCAATCCGGGATGAGTTTCCACTCGCGGGCTTTCTCCATGCCCTTCGGATCGTAGGCGATGACGGTCGCGCCCTCGGCGACGAGGCGGTTGATGAGTTCAATCGGGACGGAGCTGCGGACGTCGTCGGTGTCGGGCTTGAAGGTGAGTCCCCATACGGCGATCTTCTTGTCCTTCAACACCCAGAGCCCGTCGCGCATTTTGCGCAGGAAGCGGTCGAGCTGGCTTTCGTTGATGCGCTCGACTTCCTTGAGCAGGTTGAACGGAACGCCGATTTCCTCCGCGATCGCGATGAATGCTTTCACGTCCTTCGGGAAGCAGGAGCCGCCGTAACCAAGCCCGGCGTTCAGAAATTGCCGGCCGATGCGACGATCCATGCCGATGCCGTCGGCGACCATTTCCACGTCCGCGCCACTGGCTTCGCAGATGGCGCTGACGGCGTTAATGTAGCTGATTTTCAGCGACAGAAAGGAGTTCGCGGCGTGTTTGATCAGCTCGGCGGAATTGATATCCGTCACGAGGATAGGAGCCATGAACGGCTCGTAAATACGCTTCATCAAGTCCGTCGCCCGCTCGCTGCCGCAGCCGATGACAATGCGATCGGGCTTCATCAAATCAGGCACTGCGCAGCCTTCGCGAAGGAACTCGGGATTCGACACCACATCGAACGACGCGTCCTTGTTGTAGCGCTGAATCGTCGCGGCGACCCGCTCGCCGGTCTTCACGGGAACGGTCGATTTGTCGACGACCACCCGATATTCACCGGGCTTCAGCGCCGAGGCGATCTCGCGGGCCACGCGTTCGATGAACGTCATGTCCACCGAGCCGTCAGGCTGCGGCGGCGTGGGCACTGCGATGAAAATCACCTGCGATGCGTCCACTCCTTCGTGAATGCTGTTGGTAAAGCGGAGGCGTTTCGCCGACACATTGCGAGTCACGAGTTCCTCAAGCCCGGGCTCGTAGATCGGGATTTTTCCCGCCTGAAGCATGTCCACTTTCCGCTGGTCGTTATCCACGCAGATGACCGTGTGGCCCACTTCAGCGAAGCAAGCTCCTGTGACGAGGCCCACGTAACCGGAGCCGATAATGCAGAGTTCCATTTTTGTATTTTCTAAATCGTTTTGTTTCCCAATGCACTAAAGCGGAAGCCCGGACGGTGCAAGGGCGTGGATAAATGCATCCGGGCGCATTCCGCGCAAGCCCTTCCGCGATTCGCGCCGACAATAAGGATTCCTACCAGGGCTTTCGCTGGAACCACCACCACTCCAGAAGCAGGACGCAGTAACCGATCAAAGCGATGATCCACCAAAGCGAGCGATCCGTTTTCGTCGCCTTTTCCTCAACGACAACCGCAACGCTGTCGCCAAACTCGACTTCATCCACAGCCTTCAGCGTCGTCTCTTGAAGCGAAAGCAGACTCGCGCCGACGCGATAGTCGCCGCCTGGGCCCGTCAGACGGTATTCTCCAACGCGAGGGAGCGGGATGCCCGACGCTATTCCGTTATCGGAAATCTTCTCCGTCCGCCGTCCTGCCGGTCCATCTATCACGACCTCCCCTGCTCCGCTAAACGTTTGCGGAGGGAGCACGCCTGTCGCCACCGCTGTGGCCTCGGAGGTTCCGGAAATCTTGCGCGCCTGCTCCACCAAATTGCTCACCCACACGGGAAACGCCACGCGGAAGGGCATCGTGCTTCGGTCGGGCTGAAACAACACCTGGACCCTCCCTGCGTCGCCTTGAAAATTCCCGACCATCAGCGGCCCGTGCGGTCCTTCTACAAGCACTTCGTAGCCCAACGCACCGAGCGCAGCCGCGTCCTTCCCTTCCGAAAACGCCGGATCGTCGGTGAACAATACCTCGTCGAAACTCATATGCTGGAGCAGCGGGGAATCCCGCCGCCAATCAATCGCAGCCACGCTGCCCTTCCCAATTTTCACGAGGTCCGCGAGGTCCACGGGGACAAATCCAAGGCCCACGGAAAGACGCGCAGGCGTCTTTTGCGCTGCCTCCGTTTCCGCAAACATGAGGTCGTAGCTTGTTGGCGACGGCAGGTCTTTTGCAGGAAAAACGCGCAGCCCATCGAGCGTGCTAATCGCGCGCCGAATGGCACCGAGCGATTCCGGCGCAAACACATCAAGCGGCCGGATGGCAGGGAGAAATACCCACGCCTCATTATCACTCGCGAGCGAATCCCCGTCGCCGGGCAGCAGGACGGCGTGGACAAACGTATTGCTCTCGCCGCTCAAGCGAAACGTAACCCGTGGTGTCCCTGCATCACCACCAACGGCCACGGACTCCCGTGCAAGCGGCTGCGTCCCGATGCGAAGTTCCACATCGACGGAGCCGGCTGGATGGTCCGGCGATGATCCGATCTGCAAAAAGACGTCCCATTCCGATCCTGACGAACGTCGGGCGCTGAGCGACACGATCCCGACATTCGGCCCGGATGGAGGGAGCTTCTGAAGGTCCACCTGAAACGGGAGATCGAAGCTCGATTTCGAAGGCACGTTTCCATCCGTGAGCAAAAGCAAACGCTCAAACGGCTGGGTTCGCGCCATGGCCTGCGCCACACGGAGGGCCTCGTCCACATCGCCCGCGACATCCTCCACTTCCAGCGCATCGAGTGCAGCGCGGAGATCGCTCTTATTATTCGTAAAACCCGCGACCTTCCGCGCGGATTTCCCAAAGGCAATCAGCGCCATCTCCTGCGCGGAATTGAGCGATTCTATCCGCTCGCGAATCCGCGCCTTTGCTTCGTCAAGCCGCGATTTCCCTGCTGCTTTGGCACCCATGCTGGCCGAAATATCCACGAGTACGGGCAGTCGCGTCGATGTCTGCGGGTCACGCCGGAGAAACGGCTGCATCGCCGCGAATGCGAGCAGCGAAAGAAGGAGGATTTGCAAAAGCAGGAGGATGTTTCTTTTAAATCGCTGGAAAGGAGAATTCACCCGTTGGTCGCTCAACACCTGCCGCCAGAGGACGAGCGATGGGACCGTCTGCCGGGGTCGGCGGAGCTTCAGAAAGTAGAAGACCCCCAGGGGAACAAGCAGCGCAAAAAGCCATGCACTCGATAGCGCGGAAAAGTTCATCGCGGCTTGCGTGGTGCTTTGGCGGTCATGCTCATTCCTGCTCCCTGCCGGATTCCGGACCGCACGTCAACGGCGCGATGGCAAAAGGCCGATCGAAATCCGAACGGCTCACTCCGCCAGCGGATGCCGCCGAACCGGAAGAACATCGGGCACGCGGACTTCGGCGTGAATCTCCCGCCCGAGGAAATCCAACAACAAACGCACACGTTCCCGTCCCGAGAGAAATTGCATCACGACCGCCTCCAGCCCACGCAGGGCGCCCTCGACAATCGTCACGGTGTCGCCTTCTTTAATCGTGCTCTCGATGACCGCGACCTGCTCGGCATTGGTCCGCTGGCGGAGACTGTCGATGACGGAAGGGCTGAGTGTGGCATATTGATTGCCAAACTGGAGAATCATGCTGACGCCCATCGCAGAACGGACTTCCCGGTAGCGCTCTTCAAAATTGAAGCGGGCGAAGAGATACCCTGGAAACATCGACTCCACAAACCACCGTGCGCCCCGGGTAGTCGCGCGTTGGAAGCGGAGCCGTGGCGAAAAAACCTCCACTTCCGCCATCTTCCGCAGATGCGCCGCTGCAATGTGCTCGTGCTTCGGCTGGCTTTTTAAACAAAACCACGCCACTTGTTCGGAATCAATTTCTGTCATGAAAATCGAGGCCTGCGTAGTCAGTAACAAGACCGTCATTCACAACACGGAAGAGGACAGTTACTGAGCAGGAATGTGGACACATCGGAGGGCGGTTTACCTCTCAATTTACCCGCTTGGCAAGATTGGAATGCTCCTTGCTCGAAATTCGCTCGACGAGGAATGAAACGCCGATACGGATCGGTCCCCGGCAGATATGAACGACATCCCGCGGAATGCGGCCATTGTTTGCGGTCTCCTCGGAGCGTTGACTCGCCGCCGCTGCCAACATCCGGTCAATTTCATAAAGAGCCTCCTTGTTAAGTCCCGCAGCACTCGTCATAACAGCGCGAACTGATATTGAACGGCCACCGGGCTCGTGACACAACAAGACTTTAATACATGCGTTCGGAAGAGGGACTGATATTACTGGCAGAAGACGGCAGCGTTTTGTGGGCTAACCTCGAAGCGGCAAACTTGCTTGGCTACGCCCGGAGCGAATTGCATGACCTCGCTTTGCCCGTCATCGGCGAGGAAGAAGGTGGCTCGTCGAAGCCAATTGGTCCGGTTGCGACGGCATTCAAGAACGTCTTGGCAGGCGACACCAAAGAATCGGAGGGCGAGGCCCGCTTCCCGAGAAAGGATGACAAGCGGGTCGCAGTTCACTGGAAACTCTGGGCACTCCCTTCGCAAAAAGGACGCAAGCAGATCCTGCTCTCCATTTCCGAAACGGCGCAGGCTTCCACCACTGGTCCGATTGTCTCCGGCTACCGTGACGTTTTTGAGTATGCCGTGGAAGGCATCTTCCGCTCGACTATTGAAGGGCGATACATTGAGGTAAATCCAGCGCTCGCACGGATGTACGGATACAGTAGCCCGGCCGAACTCATTACCGGGCTTCATGACATCGGCACCCAACTTTATGTCAACCCCCATCGCCGGACGGAACTCGTGCAATCTTTACTATCCCACGGATTTGTCAGAGGATTCGAAGCGGAACTTTACAAAGCGGATGGCACCACGATGTGGTGTGCGGCCTTCGCGCGAACCGTGCTAAGCGCGGATCAGACCCCGCTGTATATCGAGGGAAGCGTGATCGACATCACCGAACGAAAAAAAGCGGAAGAGGCGCTGAAGCGGAGTGAAACCCAACTCCGGGAACTCGCCGCACGAAATCAACAGGTTCGCGAAGAAGAGCGCATGAGTGTTGCACGCGAGATTCACGATGAGCTCGGCCAGGCTCTTACGCTGTTGAAGATCGACCTCACGTGGCTGGGTGGTCGCTTGATCAGCACCGTCGATGAAGAGGTGAGAAAACCGCTGGAGGAAAAGATCGGGGCCATGGAGCAGATGATCCATTGGACGCTTCGCACGGTACGCAGGATCCTTTCGACGTTGCGCCCTCCGTTGCTCGACGAATCGGGCCTCAAGGAGGCCATCGAATTTCACCTCCACGATTTTTCAAAACGAGTGGCCATCCGGTACGAATTGGAAGCGTCCCCGCTCAACAATCTCCCCCAGAAACCGGCCACCGCCGTATTCCGGATTTTCCAGGAAATCCTGACCAATATCGCCCGCCACGCAAACGCATCACGGGTCAAAGTACACCTGAGCGAAACGAATTCGCAGTTCGTCATGAAAGTGCAGGACAATGGATGCGGAATCACTCAGGAAAGGCTGACGCACTCCAGAAACTTCGGCCTTCTCGGAATGCACGAGCGGGCGCTGGCGATCGGCGGGGAAGTGGAAATTCTCGGTTCACCCCGTTCGGGGACTACGGTAATTCTGCGGATCCCCATCACAAACACACCAGCCACGGTAAAGCCCAAGCCTCCGGAACCAAAGCCCACGCGCGCCCTGCAGGAAAGCAAGACAGCGTGAATGCGGTACTTCCAATCCGCCCATTTTCGGTAACAAATTGGTAAATGCTTACGCTAGACAAATGATCCTTGGTCTTTAAGCTGCTACACGAGCAACGAGAAAACTTACCGGAATGAAACTACCTACTCGCATTCTCATTGTCGATGACCACTACGTGGTCCGGCAGGGACTGAAACAGATGGTTGCCGAGAAATTCTCAAGCGTGGAATTTGGCGAAGCTTCCACCGGAAATGAAGCGCTCGAGTTGGTGTGGAACGAGAAATGGGATGTCCTTCTGCTCGATATTGTCATGCCCGGTCGAGGGGGCTTGGACACGATGAAGGAAGTCCATCGCTGCAAGCCGAGGCTGCCAGTCATCATCCTGAGCATGCATTCTGCCGCGCAATTCGCAGTCCGGGCTCTCAAGCTGGGCGCGTTTGCTTACGTCCGGAAGGACAGCGCCGGTCTGGAGTTGATCGAAGCCGTAGAGGCGGCCCTCCGCGGCCAGCGATACATCACCCCGGCTGTCGCAGAGTTGATGGCGAGAGAAATGCTTGCCGGAAAAGGGCGTCTGGCTCACGAAGAGTTATCGGACCGGGAATACCAAGTACTGTGCCTTTTGGGATCGGGAAAGACCGTCAAGGAAATCGGGGACCGTTTTTCCCTGAGCGCAAAAACCATCTCCACCTACCGGACCCGAATACTCGAAAAAATGGGTCTGAAAAACAACTCGCAAATCACCCATTACGTCGTGACCAATGGTCTGAGCACTGGAGCGGAAGAAGAATAGACGCGAGAAACGCCTCGCGAACGCCCTGGCAGTGGAAAAATAAACGTATCAGTGCGCGACGCCCATTTCGGAGAGCCCCGACCATACGGCAGTTACATCGCGCGTTTCAGGGCTGTTATTCTTCCAGATCACATGAAAGCCATCGCGATCCTGAAAGCCCTCTGGAGCATTCCAAATCTCCAAAAGCATTACAATTCCGCCGGTCAGAAGAAGTCCCGAAAGTAGAAAGAGTGTAATCATGATGAACGACGAAAGAAGCAAAACTTATACCCCACCATACAGAAGCGGTGAAGTTCCTCAATAACAATTACGTTTCACGATCGTTACAAAACTTTTAAATCTCTTAAAGATAACCATTTACGCCCCACCCCCCATTACGCCGATCGACGTTCGGAGAAGTTCTCCCATCGAGTCCGTGCGCCTCGATCGGTCCCAGAGAATGGATTTGGCTCGCAACAATGCTTCACAAGTCCGCGAAACTGAGAAAACTGCTGAACACAACCAGCTCAACCTGATTATTGAAACTGGTGGCGACCCTAACGGGATTCGAACCCGTGTGTCCGCCTTGAAAGGGCGGTGTCCTAGGCCTCTAGACGATAGGGTCGTTTTCGAGAGGGGCGGAGATTAGGGGCGAATCGCTCCGACGCAAGCTGTTTTGCGCATTGATTCAAAAAAAGCGTCGTTCTCTTCTTACTTCAGGCCTTTTTGGAGAGCTTCGAGCCAGCCGCCGACCATCGCTCCGAGTTCAATATCGGATGTCCCGGACGCGACATGTCGGATATTGTTGAGCATGCGGGCGACGATCACTCTCGGTGTGCATGGAAGGAGGTGATTCGGCTGGAGATCCAGACCCTGACTTTCGAGGAGCTTTCGACATTCGTCGAGATGCATGCGACGCCCTCCGTGGAATGGATCGAAAAAAATATGCCCAAGTCGCGCGATAAAGTGGCCGGGAAGTCCGACACCTTCCACTTGCAGCCCCACGCGTTTTCCGACGAGGATGTAAACGAGCGTCAGGGAAATCGGAATGCCGAGGCGCGACTCGATGACTCTGGGGAGAATCGAATTATCGATGTCGTAATAGTCGTCTTCGTTTCCGCGAAGTTGCATCTCACCCGCGAGGAGGTCCGAGAGAACCTCATGCTGATCTTCCACGGTTTCGGCATCGCAGAGCCGTTTTGCAAGCTCGCGCCCCCAATCATCAAGAAGCTTGCGGCTTTCCGAGAAGTCCTCTCCCGGGCAAAGGACAGCGGCAACGGCCCATGCGGCTTGTTCGATGTCACTTTCATCGTGGAAGCGCCCGCAAATCTCCGCGAGCTGGTCCATCGCGATGCGACGCTCAATTTCGCACATCGTCTCGCGGAGGCGGCGCTCGATGCGCCCGGATGCCGAGGTGAGGAGTTCCCGAAGCTCCGGCAGGACCTCCGCGCCCCGCGCGATGAGCTGCCTCTCGACAAGTTCCGCCGTCTCAGTGTCTTCATCACTGAGAAGTCGGATGATGGAATCGCGCTGCGTTAGCATGGCAATGACGCTAATGGCGCTGTCCATGTCGCGCAAGGTGGACGTGAGAATATCGAGCTTTAACGGTCCCGGAGCTACGGATTCGGAGAAACGAGGTAAGGCGCCGAGATGTCTAAAACACGGGTGTTCCCGGGAATTAGCCCGGCGGGCAACGCGCCGCTTTCGAGGAGGACGTCCACTTTTACTTCCGGGTTTCCGCGAAACTCAAAAGGCACACGATTCCCCACTTGCAGTGCAGATCCCGCGGGCGAAAAAATACTCACAAAACTGCTGTCCCGGACAAGGATGCTATTCAGTTCATCCAGGGTGCCGAATCGGAAAGTATCCAACATCATAGCCGCCGAAAACTCCGTCCCCGTGCCTCCATTGCCGGCCATCACCGAAGCGATAGCTGTGGACCGCGGACGGTTCGTCGAAGTTCCAGCGGGCCTTCGCCACGCGACTTCGCTGATGGGGGCCGACACTGTCGAGCCCTGTTGTTTTAGAGTGGAGGAAACCGGAGTCGACTTTGGAACAGCAGAGGTGGTGGACGCGACCGGCTTGGAAACTCGATCAGTCGGGCCTGTAATGGATGGCTTCGAAATGGTGGTATTAGAGGGCGAAGACCCGACCGCGCGGGGCGGGAAAATCAAAATCGGTCGCGAGCTTGAGTTGTCAGCGCCCGCAGGATCAATCCACGTCGGAAGAGACGAAGCAGCGCGTTCCTGAATCGCCAAACCACTGGGAATGTCGGTCGATACCATGCGACCTGGCGCGAGGTCCGGCAGAGGGAGTTCGTCCACTTCTTCCTCCACCTCGTCGTCGTGCGTCACCAAATCTCCGTTGGAATTGACCAGTCGCGCTTTGACAAATATCGCGAGCGAACGCGGAGACGCCGGGTCCGAGGCGACGACTGGAGGCGCGCCTGGTCGAGGGATTGAGATCGCGGCTTGCGGAGCGGGCGCGTCTGGTTTTGCCGCCGAGTCGATCCTCGGAGAAGCGTCAGGAACTACATTCTCGGGAACGTACCCATGCTCAACTTTCGTCGCCCCACGCGTTGCCGGCGCGACGTTCGGAGTTCCCGCGAGCAGAACAGGGCGATCATTCCAAGTGATCGCGAGTGAAGCGACCACCGCGCCCAGCATCACGCCCGCTGCCGCAGAGACTGCCCACACGGGGAAACGCTTCGGCGGCACTGGCTCCAACGGGATGATTCCAGCGGTTTCTTCCACGCCCGCTTCTGCGTAAATCTCCCGCCAGTGCGCTGCGGAAAGCCGGGCATTTGTCTCCGCTCTGAGCGCGGATTTCAGCTTCTCGGCAAATGCGGCGATCTTCTCGGCCTCGCGCCAGAGTTCGCCGTCGGCCAATGCCATGGGTTCGACGGATTCCTTCTCGGCGATGGGAAGCGCATTCAGCGCGTACGCTGTGAATTTCGGCTCGTCGACATTCATCCGAGTCCGCTCCTTTCCTTGCCGCGACGCTCTGCGAGTGTGCGCAGGCGCTTCAGTCCGTGATGTAGGAGAAAACCGACATTCCCCGAGGAGAGTCCCGTCACCGCCGCGATTTCCTCGTAGCTCATGTCGCCTTGAAACTTCAGCCGGATGACCTCACGCTGGTTTGCCGGTAATTGGTCCACGAGCTTTAGCAGCCATACGGCTTCATCGCGGGCCTCCGCAGATTCCGCAGGCCCCGGCGACGGGCAGTGTTCGTCCGCGGGCTGAAAAGGCATCGCCACGATTCGCTGCTGCTTGCGCACGTAGTCCAGCGCCCGATAGCGTGTGACGGTAAACAGCCAGCCCTCAAGGTGCTGACCTCCCGTCGGCGGCGGTTCGGTGCCGGGCTCCCGGTCTTTTGTCAAAGCGCGGACATACGCAATGAATGTCTCCTGCACAATATCGCGAGCGGCATCGAGGTCGTTCACAAAACTATGCGCGTACTGAATCAGCGGACGCTCATAGCGACCGAGGAGAGCCTGGAAATCTGGTAACGCGGATGACTGCATTCTTGCGGGTAATCGGTGTCCACGAGGTGAACCTTGGAGAAAAGATGCGCCGGGTTCCGGATGAACGCAATGCGCCGATTCATTTTTTACCCGCGGTGCATTTTCTTACTTCTCACAGCCCATTCTTCCGCCACACTCAAAAACTATGGGTATTTTCAACCAGCCCGTCTTTACGTCCGACAAAAAACGCGAGCTTCCGCCTGGTCTTTGGACCAAGTGCCCGAGCTGCGGCGAAATCATTCACAACCTCGAACTGGAGCGCAACGACCGCATTTGCCCGAAGTGCGAGCATCATTTCGGGGTGACCGCGACCGACCGGATTGCGCTGGTGTTGGATGAGGGAACTTTCGTGGAGCACGACGCTGCGCTCACCTCCGTGGACACGCTGAAATTCACAGGCCAGGCGAGCTATACAGACCGCCTGAAAAAATACCAGAAAGCCACAGGCCAGAAAGACGCCGTCATCTGCGGCACGGGCAAAATTTCCGGGATGGAAACAAGCATCGCCGTTATGGACTTCCTGTTTCTCGCGGCAACCATGGGCAGCGTGGTCGGCGAAAAAATTACCCGCGCGATCGAGCGTGCGACGGAGCGCCGTCTGCCCGTCATCATCATCAGCGCCAGCGGTGGAGCCCGCATGTACGAAGGGATGCTATCGCTCATGCAGATGGCGAAAACCTGCGGCGCCCTCGCGCGTCACTCGGACGCGAAACTACCATACATCAGCGTCCTCACGAATCCCACGACGGCGGGCGTGATGGCCAGCTACGCGAGCGTCGGCGACGTGATCCTCGCGGAACCAAAGTGCATGATCGGCTTTGCCGGCCCGCGCGTCATCCGCGAAACCACGCATCAGGAATTGCCGCCCGGCTTTCAGACCGCCGAGTTTTGCAAAGACCACGGCCTTGTGGACATCATCGTGCATCGCAAAAAAATGAAGGCAACCCTCGCCGAATTGATCCGCTACTTTTCCCCGGCGGCAAAGGGATGACCTACGCGGAGTCCCTCGACTGGCTGTATGGGCTCCAAGTGCATGGAATCCAGCTCGGGCTTGAGAATATCCGGAGGCTCTGCGATTTGCTCGGCATCGAGACAAAGTCCACCAGCGAGCGGCGCTTCATCCATGTCGCAGGCACCAATGGCAAGGGCTCCGTGTGCGCAATGGCCGCAGCGATGCTCTGTGCTTCCGGCCAGCGGACCGGCCTCTACGTCTCCCCTCACCTCGTCAGCTTCCGCGAACGCATCCGCCTCGGACGAAATCTGATCCCCGAGGATCACGTGGCCGAGGGTCTTACGACCATCCGTGAGATCTCCTCCGACTGGGAATACAGCCCCACGTTTTTTGAAATCACGACGGCGCTCGCGCTCCTGTGGTTCCAGAAGCAAGACGCACAGTGGGTCGTTCTCGAAACAGGACTCGGCGGGCGGCTGGATGCAACCAACGTCGTCACGCCGGCATCAACCGTGATCACCCCCATTGGCCTCGATCATACGCGCTATCTCGGCCCTACGCTCGCGAGCATCGCCGGGGAGAAAGCCGGAATATTTAAGCCCGGTGTTCCTGCGATCTCCGCGCCTCAGGATCCTGAGGCAGAGGCCGTCCTCCGCAATGCCGCGCAGCGTCTGGGCTGCACTGTAAAGTTCATCTCCAACCCCGTCGCAGACGACTGCCGGATGGCCCTCGCCGGCAGTCATCAGCGAATGAACGCCGCCGTCGCGTTCGCCGCATTGATTGCCGCCGGGCTACGGCCGGAACCGCGCGTCATCTACGATGCGCTCCGCGTGGTCGAGTGGCCTGGGCGATTCCAAAGTGTGGAGGAAGGGCGGATCGTCCTCGACGGCGCGCACAACCCGCAGGCAGCCCGCCGCCTCGCGCAAACATGGAGGGAAGTTCATGGCGAAGAAAAACCCGTCCTCATTCTCGGAGCCATGGCCGACAAGGATATTGCCGGCGTCTGCGAAGCACTCGCGCCCCTCGCTTTCCGGATTTGCTGCGTCCCCGTGGTCAATCCACGCAGCGCTACCGCTGAAGCGCTCGCCGAAATCATGCGTCCGTTTGCCCCCGGCATCGAAATCACCACACACGCTGGACTGGCCGCGGCACTGGAATGCGCCAGAGATGCTCGCGTGCTGCTGGCGGGGTCTCTTTTTCTCGTCGGTGAAGCGCTGGCTCACCTCGGACTAGCGGAACCCGACGGTCACACGACGATTCAGTAAAGCCTATTGCCCTGCGTCCGACTCCGGCTTGCTCCACAGAGGCCGCAGCGGCACTCCGGCAGGCCGGAACAAAGGCCGCGGCGCAGCGATCGGAACGATCACCGGTGCCGGCGGAACAGACAGCGGTTCACCGCGCTCCACCGTCGGCGAAGGAGCAGCCTTCCTTGCGACGCGTTTGTGCGCGACGGGCTCCGAATGTACCGTCGCCACAGGTCTCATCGCCTTCCGCTCCCCGTCTGCCAGCGACCTTCCGTCTTCGTTCATGTATTCCCGGAGAGTGACGACCGTCGATGGGCGGCGGAGAAAGAAGCTCACCTGCTGTTGCACCGATTGCGACGGCAGCCAGATCGGGCGCGAAAGATTCGCATCCATCAGCCACCACGGATACCGCGGAGACGCCACATCGCGATAAATCACGGATGTCCGCTCCGCCGTGCCGTGCCCGTCGAATTTCGAGTAAAATGGATAATTATACGTGACCACTTTGTGCGGCACTTTTGCGCGCTCCAGTTCCGCGTGCAAAGCGTCAGCATACTCGCCCGGACGATCCTTCGACGCAGAAGAAGGCCGCGGCGCATGGACGACGCGCTCCCACGTTTTGCTGGTGCGTCCGAGCGTACAGCCGACGACAACGAGGGACGACAGAATGATGGTGAATGCTTTGATCATGCAGAAGGTGGAGGATTCAAAAACCTAACGGTGTCAAAAGTGCCGGGCAACCATATTATTCGAAAAGCAGGCTGCCACCCGCAGTCCTGACAGCAGCGAAAAGCGGTTTTTCTTCAATCCGCAATATCCTCGAAACGCCTCACTTTTTGAACGCCTTTTCGGCTTTTACTCCCTGGCCCTCGGACTTCATTTTACCCTCCCAAATCATCAGGTTGCCGGTACCGTTTGAATTATTCAGTTCGCGTACGTTGTTGAGATAATCGCCTTTGCTCATCTGCTTCTGTGCAGGCTGGGCAGGCGCTGCATTTGGAGTTGGTGTTTTGACGATCTGCATTTTGCGGAGGGGCGATGGGCTGCGGTGGTAGGCGTATCGCGTGTCGCCGAGTTTTACGACGATGGTCGCGTATCCTTGGATGCCGCTGGCGCTGAACGCTCCGCGCGGATCGGTGCGGCCCTTCTGTGGTTCGGAGACGCCGGTGCTGTCGTACGTGGCGATGTCGGCGTCGGCGACGTAGCTTCCGCGGATGGTGTCGCGCACTTGCACGCGGACGTTTCCGAGTTCCGGATCCTCGTTGATTTCCATGTCGAGCGTCGTGATAAGCACGAGGGCGCTCGTCATTTGCGAATCGCCGCGGCAGATGACGAGGTAGGCTCCTTCCTGCTTCATCGGCAATTCCACCGCGCGCTTTTTCCATGCGTAATCAAGGCCGTCGCCGAGCGCGACGTTGATTTCCGCTTCGGGCGTGATGCCCGCAAGATTCACTGCGGAGACCTCGCTCAGATCCTTTTGCCGTTCGTGCAGCTTCATCAAGTCCACGCGGTAGATTTTGAGCGCGGCGTCCTTCACATTGCGGTAGCCGAGTTCGAGCTTCACGGGCTGGCCGGGCTTGATGCTCGTGGCGGGCGGAAGCTTCACTCCTTTTTCCTGAAGCACAGCGATGGATTCCTCGGCATCGTCGAACTCATCCTTCACTTTTTCATACCACTTGATGGCCTCGGCCGGACGCCCCTGCGCGTGGAAAATCTGCGCGGTGATGTAGCGCGCGTTGGGCGCATCGGTGCTCGTTCCTGCGGCCACCGGCGCTGCGGATGCGAGCGCCTCGGGGAACTGATACTGCCAGAAATGTCCGAGCGCCGTCATATAGAGGAAGCTGTTTGCAAACGGGCTTTTCGAGTTCGCCGCCGAGGCGGTGCCGGCTGTCTTCACGACGCTCGCGTAGTCCTTCAAATCGAAGAACACATTCGCGAGGCTGAACGATGCATCGTCGGCGAGCTCGTCCTTCGCACGAAGAGTCACGAAGCGCCGCAGGAGATCGCGACTGCGCTCCAGAAGCTGTGTTTTCGTGGGTTTCAGCGCACTGGGACGCACGGGAACCGCGCCGGGCTCCGCCGATTTATCCTGCAAACTTTGCGCGAGGCTGAAGTAAGCGAGCGAGACGTCAGGCACGTCGGGATACTCCTGCCACAGCGCGAGTTTGTGCTCCACGCTTGCGGGGAAATCTCCGTTCGCCTCCAGCGCCGCGCTCACACCGGCGTCGCGCACAAAGCCGCCTTCGAGCGTCGCCCGATACACGAGCCATGCGCGTTCAAATTCGCCAATCTGCCGGTAAGCCTCACCCACTTTGAGAATGCGGTCGAATGGGATGACGATATCGGGATGGCGCTCGCTCAGCGTCTCGAAAAGCTCGACGACCTGCTTGGATTCCATCGGAGCACGGGCGGTGTGAGCCCACAAAAGCATCCGCGCAATTTCACGCTCGTTGTCCCGCATCGCGGCAGTGTCGCTGCGGAGGATGTCGAGGTGCGCGCGGGCTTCTTCGAAGCGTCTGGAATCGAAGAGCAGCTTTGCGAGTTCGAGACGCTCGGCGCGATTGATCTGATATGGCTCCGGGCTCGGTTTTCCGGTTTCGAGAATTGAGATCTTCCCTTCCGTTCCGGCTGGCTGGCGAAGAGGGCGGCACGCGTCCCGCACGATGGTCGGCGGAATCGTAAAGTCGCCCGGATGCAGCGCGATGAGTTCATACGAAATCACAACTTCAGCCGCCGGGCGAAAGGTTCCCGGCGTGAACCAAAGCCGGACGCGGCCCGGGATTTCTTCCATGCGCATTGCCTTCGAAGCCACGGTCTCCGGCCGCAGATGGCATCCTGCTGGGAGCGGTTCATCGAGCGTGACGTAGCTGCTCTGATTGGTCTGCGGACCGCGAAGCGTGAGCTTCACATGGATCCGCTGGCCGAGCGCTGCAGTTGTAACCGGAGAAGTGCTCGCGGCCTTGAGCGGGAGATCGTTGTGCCGCATTCCTTCGTGCAGCCATTCGCGTTTGACGATGACCGGGAGACTTGCCACCGGTGCGGCTGGCGCGACACTACGAACCACCGAGGTCGCGAGCAAAATGGGCGTTCCTTTTCCATCAGCAAAAGCCAAGTCCACACGCTGCGCCGCGTTTCCGTTTCCGGTTTGAAATGGAGCCTCCATGCGCTTTCCGTCCACGGAGAGTTCCAGCTTTTGCGCCGGGGCGATGCGATGCAGCCCCGTGCCGATGAAATGCTCCGCGAGTGCTGCGGCAATGAGTCCGCGCAAAGGCGAATCGGCCCCGCATGAGACGCCGAGTTTTTCCACCAATACATCCGCAGCTTTCTTTGCGAGCGGCAGGCCCGCCTGCGCGCGTGCTGCTGCGTAGAGGATGATGGCCACGGTATCGTCGGCCCGGCTCAATCGTCCGGTGCCAGCGCTTCCGGTCCACTCGGGCCGGGCTTCGAGCGCCTTGAGAAGCTCCTGCGCCTCCTGCGGACGCTCCATGCGGAGAAATGCCGCGGCGAGATGCGCAAGCGCCGGGTCGTTCAATTTTGCACGGTCTCGCAGCAGGCGATTCGCAACGGAAAAGTCCGCCTGATTCACCATTGCGAGCGCGTGCAAAATTACCGCTGCTTTTTCCGGCTCGTCTGGCGGGATGATGGCGAGTGCGCCTTTCAGAAAGCTCGCGGCGGAATTCACCGTCGCGTCTTCCACGGCAAAGCCAAGCGCCCGCGCTTCCACCAGTGCCCACAGGCCCAGACTCGTCACGACGCTGTCGCGCTTCCACTCCACGTTCTCCCATGTCCAGCCGCCGTCGCGTTGCGTGATTTGCAGTGCCGATATGAGCAAGGAAATCCGCTCAGCGAGCGCCGCTTCGTCTTTGCCGTCTCCCTTGATCGCGCGCATCGACGAGACTGCGGCGAGCAACTGGCTGCTTGCGGTCTGCGGCGTGCGAGCACGACCGTCGGCTGAATCGCTCGTCCCAAGCCCCATGGCGCGGAGGAGCGAAAGCGGCGAATCGTGGATAGCGAAAACTGTGCGCTGACGCTCCGTCGCTGGGAGATTGAGCGTGCCGGGTTTCGTGACGAGCATTCCCGCGTGACGCAGGTCTGCATCGTACTCGGCAGACGCTGCAACCGGCGGAAGCTTCGCAAGGTTTTCCGGTGCGGCCTTCGTCACCAATATCTTCGAGACCTCCCCGAAGGCTGAACCCTTGGTGCAGCCTCGAGCCAGCAATCGCCACTCGTCACCGCCGGACGGAACGCGGACTTTGATTGTGGCTTTGCCTGCGGCATCCGTGACGACGGGACTCCACCACAGCGCTGCTTTTGCGGGAGAGCCGGTGCTTTTGCTTACCGGCGAACCGCCGCCGAAGCCCTGCGGGATCTGAGGCGGCTCGAAGTCTCCCACGGCGCCACCGCCTTGCAGAAAGATTTGCCCGTCGATGGCGTTGGCCTGGATTTGCAGTCCGTTCTGCGGAATCGTCTGCATCACTTGTCCGCTTGTTTGCTGATTGAAAGTATTCGCACTCTGCGGGCGGGGCGGCGGAGTTGCCGCACCGTCTTTCACGATCATCCGGGATTCACCCCGATGTCCCGAACCCGCGCTGGAGCTTGTCCGGATGCTTCCACGCGTGCGCAGGTTCTCTGCGAATGCCGCTGAAATCGCGCTCCCTTCGTCCGGACACTGCGTGAACAATCCGCTGCCCGTCAGTGCCACGCTCAGCTCCGCGGCGACCGGTTTTCCGAGTCCGTCTTTTGTGGTTACGACGATGTCGATTTCGGCGCCCGGTTCCGGCGGAACTGCCGGCGTTTCGAGCTCAATCGAAAGCGGACGCTTTACCACGAATCCATGGCGCGCGCAGTGCAACTTGTCGCCATCGAGGTAAAGCACGCTCACTTCGAATTGCGGCCAGTGTGCGCTGCCGACTGCCATCGCAATATCGTTGTGCCCGGCGGCAAGCTCCACCACCCGATGCTCCAAAATTGCCTCGCCCGCCAATGTCACCAGCGCAAGCGGCGCTGCGACGCGGCTGTGAGCGTCCACTTTCAGCGCCGCGCCTTCCGCGACCTCGGCGAGGTCGGAGAACATGCGCAGCTTTTGCGGATCGTCGGCACCCGAAACCTGCATTTCTGTGGCAACCTCGGCGACGTTTCCGCGCGCATCCGTCGAACGCGCAGTGATGATGTGAATGGCAGCGTTTTTCAAAACCGGCCGCGCTTCTGCGACCCCGGTTACGGGATCGGTTTGCAGCGTCAGTTCCTCAATCTGCACGGGCTCGGTGACTGCCGGAATGTATCCCAGCCCCGGCAATCCGCTCAGCACGGCGTTTGGCTTTTGCTCGGGTTTCAGTGCGACTGTCAGCTTCACTCGCGTGGCAATTGGCTGGCCTTTGTGGGAGAGCGCTTTCACGCGAATGCTCGCCGCCTCGCCAGACAGCGCCGGCGCGGGAACCCGTTCCAAAACAAGGCTGGTTCCGGCTTTGACGATGTTGACCGTGTGCGAAAACAAATGGTCGCGCCCTTTGATTACCACGTCGAACGTCACAAACTGCCCCGGCTGAAAACCGCCTGTTTCCTGAGTGAACGCATACGCTCCGGATGCGTCCGTCTTTCCGTCGAGTTGGCGTCCATCGGGCATCGTGACGACCAGGGCCTGGTCGGCGACGGGCAGTCCCCATGCGTAGCGAAGACGAACCACTCCGTCGATCCGATCCCCGCGAAACACGGCTTCAGGCTTTGTTTCAAAGACCCCCGCAATCTCGTTTTGCGTAAACTCCACCACGCGGAAATCCGCGCCGTAAGCCTCGTCGCCCTCCACCGAGCGGACGGCGATTCGATATTCACCCAATGGCGTTCCCGCAGGAAGCGGAACGCCCTCCGTGAATGTCCCGAACTCGCCGAGCTTCACCTTCATTTTGCGTAACACGCGCCGGTCTTCGTCCTGCACACGCACTTCGTATTCGCGTCCGGCGGGGATCGTGTATGCGCCTTTTTCGACATCCCGAATCACTCCACGGAAATGCACCGTCTCGCCGGGTTGATATGCCGGTTTGTCCGGATAGATGAAGCCCTGACGCGCGGGCGTCACCGACTCCCGATCAGTTTCTCCGTCTGTGATTTCCTGGGTCATCCCGCGGAGGTCGAGCCGCTGAATCGCCTCTCCCGCAGGCGTGCGAACATACACGCACAGGTCCGCCGCCGCCCGCACCATTTCGCCCCGGAGTCGGAAGACTCCATCCGCGCCCGTGCGGCCCTGACCGATGATTTCCTTGCCGTTGCTGATGAGCACCTCCGCGTCGGCGACCACTGCACCCTTCACGCGGTTCTGCACAAAGATCAGCGCCTCCGTCCACGCGGATTGCACAATCACATCGATGTCACTGCGGACCACGATCGTGCTCGACTGCCAGTCATCGCCTTCCACTCGCACGACGCAGACGCCGGGCTTTGCCCCATCAAAGGGCACCGCGATTTCCTGCTCCACGGGCTTGAGTCGCGCGTAATCCGCCACGGGAACTTCCCACGTTTTGTCCGGCTGAATGAGGTCGATATCCAGCGAGCCGATCCCGCCCTCGCCGTCGAGCCGGTGACGGCTGCGGAAGTAGTCTTCGAGATTCAGCGTGTAGCGCGACACTTTCAGTTTCTCGATGTTCCGCGTGTCCACACGGACGTGCGCGGGCTCGTTCGAGCGAAAGACGCGCGGCGTCCGCAATGCGAGAGACTTCTGCGTCATCGCCGCTGCCCGCGAAGAAGCAGGCGCTTGTGAAGAGCCCCAGTTGACGCGCTGAACTGTCGCGAGTGCTTCTTCAAACCGGCCCAGCACATCGGCCTGAATGACGCCCGTGGTAAAGAGCGCCAGCGACGCTTCGTCGCTCCGCGGATGTTTCGCGATCAGCTTTGCCCATTCCGCGATTGCCCGCTCGTGACTCGCGATGGATTCCTTTGTTCGTGGCTTTCCGGCAGCCGCCTTGTCCATCGCCTGCGCTGCGGCGTAGTGCCACTGCCCGTTCAGGAAAAGCAGTTGCGCGCATCGCGTATCGAGCGGATGCGCGGCGATGAACGCCTCGAATCGTTTCGCGGCCTCTTCCTGCTGCGAGGCTGCCACCGCCTCCAGACAGAGCTGAAACTCCGTATCGATGATCGCCGACTGAGCCTTTTGCCAAAGCGCGCCATCCGGGTGGCGAACAATGTAAGCGCGCCACTGCTCGGTGGCCTTGCGATAGCGTCTCATCGAAAACTCCAGCTCGCCCTCCTTGTAAAATGCCTCCTGCCGCCATGCATCCAGGCGCTCCGTCGGCGTCCGGGCGTCGCCCTGCTGCGGGGCCGGCGCGGGCCAGTCGGCGCGGTCATAGAGGACCTTGCACGCAGCGATAGCCTCATCTTTTTTGCCATGGGATTCGAGCGCTTCAATCAAAGTCCGAGCGGCTTCCGCCGAACGTTGATGATTCGGGTATTTTTTCAAAAAGGCGCGTATCGCCTCGATGTAACGCACCGGGTCCGACGCGACGCGCGGGACTTCGCGTCTTTGCACACCTTGCTGCTGATTGTACGTGTTGGCGGTATTCAGTTGGAGTTGCGCACGCGCGGGGATTTGCATCGGCCCGCTCGCCCGGCAAATCATCCACTCGATGTCGCCTTCATCGGGCCGACTCGGCTCGGGCAGCGGCTTGGCCTTCCACAACGCCAGAACATCCGCGCCCATCGTTTTTGCACGAGTCCCGTCGCCTGTGCGCAGCGAGCCCTCGATGAGCATCGCGCGCACCGCCCATCGATGCGAACCCACCAGCGCAGACTTCGGTTTTGCGTTCGTGCCCGGTGACTTCCAGTCCGGGTCAAACTCGGCAAGATACGCTTCGCATCCGTCCTTCAGCGCGCCTTCGTTTTTCGCAAGTCGGAGCAGTTCCGCGGTTTCAAAAAGAAGCGTCTCGCGCAATGCGGGTCCGGACTCCAGTTCAATTGCTTTCCTGTAAAGATTGAGCGCCTTGCTGCGGGCGTCGTCCGGCACCGTCTGGCCGGGCGCAGCGGGCTTCACGAGTTCCCGAGCGAGAGACACGAGCACGCCTGCCAGCTTCTCCTGACGGACGGTTGCAAACTGCCGTGTCGATTCCGCGCTATAAATCTCCTCGGCCTCTTTGTGTCGCTTCAACTCCGCAAGACACTGCGCTTTCAAAAACAGCGCCTTCCGGTGCCAGACATCCTCCGCAGGCACGGCATCGCAATCCGTGATCGCCGCGGCAAACTCCTTCGACTCGGCCAGCGCCAATGCCCGCAAATACCGGGCGTAGCCTTTCTCCGGGGCCTGAGCGAGCGCTGCATCCGTGAGAACGGCACCGGCCTCCTTGTATTTCTGTCCCTGGAGGAACGCTTCCGCATCTTCAACAGGCCCGCCCAACGCGGCAGTGATGAATGAAATCACGGGAAGAAAAACGGATCGGATGTTCATAAGAAGATTGGCTACAGACAGCCACGCAGTTTGAAACGTTCAACTTCGATGTGTAAGAAATTTGTCAAAGCCTTACTGGCCCTTCTGTGAATGCGACGATTAGGTGAAATGGATTATGTCGCGGGACTGGCCCCAGGCATTCCCTTTTCGCGTCGGAACAAAAGGTCGACACAGATCTTCGCAATCTCTTCGTCCGACGGCATGACTTCGGGACACTTGGGCACTTCGACGAGGATGTGGCAATGGTTGCTCATGACGCAGCAAGTCATCACGCGCACTCCGTAAAACCGCTCATGCTTGCGCATCATCTGAACAAATATCTCTTTTTCCGCATCGCCAAAAATGAACCGCCGGTCCACCACCCGAGAAACGCAGAGATAATACGCCTCATCATGCTCCTTCGGTGCTTTGATTCGTCCTCTTGGTTGCGAGCGGCCAGCAGCTTCTTTTCGCATGTCTTCTTCGTTGGTGTTCGCGGCTTTGACCGAGAGGCGCACGCTGGTGGATCAGCGCGGTTCCGTAAGGAGCGTCGTAAGAGCTATTGCGCCGTGACGCGTAAACGAACGAACCGCCTGGCATTTCCCGGTGAAATCGCGGGCAAGACTCGGACGGACACTTCTTCGGTCGTACCGTCGCCGAGCGGCATTGCTCCCAATTGCTGGTAGGTCGATCCATCTGGCGTCCACGATATGCAATCGGAGGATGTTTGGATCTCGTAATTTAGGGAGTTGATACCGATGCGGCGACGGTAGTTGAAGGTGAGGTACGATTGCCCGTCGCCCGGGTTTTGCTGCACGAAACCTGTCGGGAGATGGTTCGTCGAGTTCGCCATCGGATTGGAATTGAGCGCATATTCCAAAAGGTTCGACTGGCCGTCTTTGTCTGGATCGCCATCAGGGCCGTTGTCGCCGGTTGCGCCGTTCCCGAGTGAGTTCTCGGCTTCCCACCAGTCGGGGAGCTTGTCGCTATCGGCATCGGCGGCGGTGTTGATGGCGAAATTGTTGCTGCCTCCGGTGGCTCCGCTGAAATCGGTTGCGCCAAGGGGGGCCACGGAGCCTTGCGGTAAGTTGATGCTGCCGCTCCATGTCCCATTCTGAATGAAGACGGCCTTGAGACTCGGTGTCACCGATGGAACCTGTCCTTGGTTCAAAATGAGTTGAGGGACGGCAGTGCTGGTCACCAGCGATGGAGATGTTCCCGACCAAAGCAACGGATCGCCATTGAATCCGATCGCGGTCTGGTAGCTTGTCCGCGCAACGAGGGACGTGAAATAGCGAACTGAGGCCTCGGTACCGTAAGCGGAGTTATTGAAGCTGAAATCAACGAGCAAATTGTCGGTGCCGTTATAAGTGAACGGTGTGGCGAAGTTAAAAGTTGCCCAGCCAGTTTGTGAGATGGTCTGGTTTGATGAGTGGACGGTCGTCCAACCTGTTTCCCATGACGCTGGCGAGAGGCTGGCGCGTGTGGTGTGCTTTAGCCGGATGGTCCACGCATTCAATGCGCTTGGAAGCGCGACAAAATAGAGCGAGAGAGATGAAAGACTCCCGGCGCTCCCGAGTTCGCTGGCGAAGTAGAGCGACTGTGTTCGCTCTTCATGAAAGTAGGAATTTACAGGAAACGCCGTGGTGCTCGATGTTCCGGAGCCAATCACACGCTCGGGGCCAGTGGTGGAAAGGAGCACGTATCCCGATTGATTCGTCACTACGTTATTCGCAATATCATAGGCAGTGACGGTTGCATTAAACGGCTGTCCGACGATCTGGGGAGACGGGATATTGCTCCAACCGTAGTGGTGGACTGGGCCGGTGGCGATATCGAAGGCATTACTGGTTCCGGCAAGGGTTGGTGAGACTGTCGCGGTGAGCCGGGAGTTGGCGGAAAAGGTCGTGGCGGTGACGCTTCCTGTCCAGGTTCCGCTCGACAGTGTGACCGTCGGCGGAGTCACCGAGATAGCGCCCGCGTCGCCGACTGCCGAAAGTGTTGCGGTGCCCGAGTAGCTCGAAAGAAGGTAATTATCTACAGTGCGTGCAGTGACCGTCGCATTGAATGGCCGTCCGCGCACCTGCGTCGGAATCGCAGAAAACTCGAGGTGGTGAGGCTCGTTGTCATTGACAAAAACGGTCGCGGCGAAAGACGGGAAACCCGCAGCAGATGCGGTGACGGTGACTTGCTGACGACCATCGGCGAGTGAGTTCTCCACGCCCGTGATGGCAATGTTGAAAGATTGCTGCCCGGCGGGAATGGTAATCGTGGCGGGGACCGTAACGCGAGCCGGGTCGGACGAGACAAGTGTGACAAGAAGGTTGGCGCTTACGTAGCCATAGGTGTTCAGTTGAAAAGTAGTAGTGCCGCCTTCATTCACGGTTGCAGAATAGGACGTCCAGAAGACGGGACTTTCATCGTCCGACACTGCAACTGTTGCTGGTGCTGCGGACCAATTTGCTACAGCCGCCGCAATCGAAACGGAGCGTGTGCCGTTGATGTAATTGTCGTTCACAACGGTCGCGGTGAAAGGGGCGGTGGTTTGCCCTGGTGAGAGCGTGACGGTCTGCGGAACTTGAATCGTGGCGGGCAAGCTCGATGTAAGTACGAGCGTTTGGGAAAAGGATGACGCAGGGGAAATCGTCACGACCCCATTGAGCGAGCCGTCCGTTTCGTTAATGGTCGTGGGGATCGAAATCGTGAGTGAAACCGTCTCGTCGTCGAGCACTTGCGTGCCTCCGATCCCGACGATGGTCCCGGAAATCGAAGCGGTGACCGAGACGGGAACCGTTCCGTTGACGGATAGGTTGTCGCCCGGATTCGCAGTGAAAGACGTGGTCGTTTGCCCGGCGGGAATCGTGACAGAGGCTGGCACATTCAGGCCCATCGGCGACGACGAAAGCAACGACACGACGGTGTCTGCGCCTGAAGCAGCGCCCAGTGTGATGGTTCCGCCGACTGGTCCGCCGTTCTCAGAAACCGTCATCGGCAAAGTAACTGCGACCTGCCCCGCAGTATTTGCTGTGACGGAAACGTCGTCGATCGCCACGCCATTTATGGGCGCGCTGGAGGAGCAGTAGTTATTGAACCGGATCTTGAACGCTTGATTGTAGGAAAGTCCCCGGGCGGCGATTGCCGTATCGAGGTTCACGGTAAACTGCGTCCATTGACCGATGGTCATGCCCCGCAGTGACTGAATCTCGTGCCACTGGAGCCCGTCCGCACTCATCGCGACGCCATCGAAATTTGAGCCGCTGAAAAACGGGTCGCTCGGCGCGGTGCTGTATTGGGAAAACGACTTCGCCCAGAATGTGAGCACGACTCCGGTTCGCCCGAAGAGGTTGAGAGACAAGTCGAGTTCTTTGCGAGCCCAGTTGCTTTCGCTATCGAGAATCACATGCTGGGTGCCGGAGTGTGGCGCATCGGTACTTACGATTCGTGCCCGGCCTGAGCCGAACGTCGTGGCCGTCCAGAAAGGCGAAAATGCGCCCGTCTCGAACCCATCCGCAAAAGGGACCGCTGCGCCGACTCTCCCCGCTCCTTCGACTTCGAAACCGTTGCTGATACCGCGATGCCCGGCGGAATCGAATACCTCAAAAAATACGCGATTTAGACGCCCATCGAACCGGCCTTCGCTAGTCCAGACACCACCTGCGAGCGCCGGGGCTCCGAGAAGCGTTGCCGCGACAGGAGTCAATGAATGGAAGCGAGCCTGCGGCAAGTAATCCCCTATGTAGCTCTGCGATGATGCGCCCACCCATGTCAGCGGGGAAGTAGTGGCGGGGTTGAAGGACAAAAGCACCCGTTCCGGGTAAATTGAGTCGTATTTCCAGCCGACGTTGGTCGAATTCGAAAACGAATTGTTAAAGCTGACATCGACGTGCAAGGGCGACACGCCATCGTAATCGAACGGCCTATCGAAGAAGAAATCCAGCCAGCCGTTGGTGGTGATTACTTGCGTCGATTGATGCACGATAGTCCAGCCGTCGCCCTCCCAACCCGTCGCAGATGAGAGCGTGGTCCGCTGCGTATGCTTCAGTCTCACGGTGAGATTTTTAAGGATTTGGCGATCTGCGCCGCCATCAACTTTCCACGAGAGCCCGGCGAGAGTCCTCGCGGCACCGACTTCAGAAGCGAGGTAAATGACCTCCGTCCGACTTCGGGGCGACCCAACATTAAGCGGGTTGGTCGCCGAATTAGCCCCGGCTCCGATTGCCGTTCCGGGGATCGGCGAAAGTGCGCGGATGGTGAGTGGCTCGTTCACCGTCGAGATGAGATTGCCGCCTGTATCCGTTGATTTGACCCCAAGATAAATCGGCGCGCCAGGGCGCTGGGGCGAAGCAATGGCGTCCCATTCCAAACGGACGAATGGCCCCGTCCCAACATCGAAGTCGTTGCTCGTTCCCGTATGCCCGACGCCATCGGAAGCCGTAAGAACCACGCCGTTTGCCAGAGCATTCACACGGATGTTGCCGGTCCATACACCGTTCGCACTGCCCGCCAAAGTCGCAGGCGAGATCGCAGCGTTCGCGGTCAACGCAATCGGGTGCGAAAAGCCATTGACGGTGTTTCCATTCACGTCCTTTGCCGTGACCGTGATCGGGATTTCCGCGCCGCCGATCTGCGGGCTCGCGATGGTCGCGAATTCAAAATGGTGAGGGTCGTTGTCGAGTATCGAAAGCGTGTATGTGGCGCTGGTAAAACCGGGAGCGCTTGCTGTCAAAATCACGTCTTCGTTTCCATCCGCGATTGTGTTTTCCAAAACTTGAAAACTGACGGTTGTCAGCCCGGTGGAGCCGGCAGCGACTGTCACTGCGGCGGGCGGTGTCACACGCGGAGAACTCGATGAAAATGTGATGGTCGTCGCGGTCGTAACGGTGCCAGGGAGGGAGGTTTGAAATGATCGTCCGCCCGCCCCTTCCGGCGCAGAGATCGGCGCTGGCGACGTGGTCGAAGTCAGTCGCAAGAGTGTCGTTTCGTTGTCCAATACGGAGATCGCCGCGACCTGCGATGAAAAGCCCGCCAGCGACACGGTGACGTTCGAAGACTGTGTCCCGTCGATTTTAGAATCGTTTACAGGAGAGATCGAGAATTCCACCGCAGTCTTGCCAAGCGGGATCGTGACTGTGGCAGGAACTGAAACCGCCGTGGTGTCGGATGACGCTACATTCAGAACAATCGGCGCGGCGGCTGGCGATAGACTGGTGATGGTCCCTTTGATCGCCGCGCCGCCTTCTGTCACGGTGTTGGAAGAAACGGTAAACGTAAATCCTGCGAGTTCGTCGTCCGTCATTAAAAGGATGGACCCGAAAGTCTGGAAATTCGGTGCCGAGGCGATAATTCCCACGTTCCTGTTCCCATCCGCGATTGAGTCGTTGATTGGCTGAATGGCAAACGATGCGCTCGTCTGCCCAGCGGGAATCGTCACTTGCGCAGGAATCGAGAGTTTCGCAGGGGCAGTGTTCGAAAGCGTCACCACGACGGCGAAACTCACAGCGAACGGCAGGCTCACCGTGCCAGATAGAGCAGCGCCATTCTCGGACATCTGCGCGGGCAGCGAAACAGCGATCCCTCCCGGCTTCGGCGCTGAGATCAGCTCGATGTCGTCGATGGCGATGCCTTTGTAAGGGATGTAATCGGATCCATACTGATTGAACCGGATTTTAAAGCCGAGGCCGTACGATAGGCCGTACGTCCGAAGCGCGGCATCCAAATCCACCGTATATTGCACCCACGAACTGGACAGTGATCGGAGCCCTTGAATTTCGTACCAAGTCGTCCCGTTCGCGCTGATCGCAACTCCGTCGAAGTTTGCCCCAGTCGTAAACGGAACTGGCGGCGGACCGTCCGGAGATTCCGAAAACCCCTTTGCCCAGAATTTCAGAGTGAGCCCGCTTTGCCTGTTTAGATCATTCGTCCAAGTGGCTTCGTTGCGGGAGGAAGAGGCCGAACTGTCCATCGTCAGATGCCGCAGCCCGGCACGAGGCCCGTTCAAGGTTGTCGTCTGCGTGCGAAAGGAGCCCGTTCCGGAAAATACCCATGCAGAAGAGGTAGGAGTGGTCTCCCAATTCTCGCTCGAAACGGCCCCAACAACGGGAACTCGTGGTGCTGGCAGCACGTTGAATCGCGGGCTTTTGCCAAATACGCCCGCAGTATTCTCCGCATAAATGCGCACCCCGCTTTCCGCAAAAGGAACCGAGATATAACCTGTCCATGTCCCGTTGGAAAATGCAGCGAGCGTTGCTCCACGGATCGCCGAGCGCAGTGAATCCGTCGAGAATCGGACATTAGGGATGTTGCCTGAACTCAAGCCAAAATTGCCGGAAGACCACATCTTCGGATCCCCTTGAAAGAGAGCACCCGAGTAGTATTTTCTCGGCCCGGGAACAACGGTAAATACATACGAGCCCCCAGTGCCCCCACTGATGGAACCCGCATCAAACGAACTGAAATCGACCATCAGATTACTCGTCCCATCGAACTCAAACGGGACCACGAACGGAAATTCCCGCCACCCGGACGTCGTAAACTGCACATCCCCCTGAAAAACCGTCGTCCATCCGCTATCCTCCCACCCGTCGGAATGTTCCACCTTATTCGTATGCTTCAAGCGCAGGGTGAAATTTGAATACGTGGTCGTCGGCACCGAAGCGATATTCAGGCCCATACTCGTAAGTTGTCCCGATCCGCCCACTTCGCCCGGGAGGTAAATAGCCTGAACCCTCCGCGAACGCGACGCAGCTTCAAATCCGGATTGCGAACCCGACGGTCCTGGCTGGCCGATCGGTGGTCGCGGCTCCGGCATCAACGCCCCGACAACTACGGAGCCGGTGAAATCATTGACCAAATTCCCCTGCGCATCCATCGCGGTTACCGTGATCGGAAATGCCGTATCCACCATTTGCTGCGACCCGACGCCTACAATTTCAAAATGATCCACCGGGCTCCCTTGTCCAAGCGCCGCAACAACCGCAAGCAACGGGAACCCGAAGAAAAAACAAAGCAACCGGGAGCGTATAAATCTAGGAGTCCGCATGGTGAGAAAATCGAGGCACTGCCGAGATAGTAGATACTCGGCGAATGCGATTGCAACGCCTATATACCCTTCGCAACAACGCGATCACGACGCTGGTCTACGGATCTTCGTCGATCTGTTTCATGCCCAGGCTGATGCGCTGTGCATTTTTGTCGATGTCGATGACGACTGCTTCCACTTCGTCGCCTTCTTTGACTTGCTCGGATGGGTGGTTGATCTTGCGGGTCCAGCTTTATGAGCCTGTCACACTGTGCGCTCCGGGAAGAAAATCTCCGGCTGATCGCGTTGCCTCAATGATAAAAGACACCCTGGGAGCAGAAAGTTGCTGATACGTTGCCTCAACAGAGAGGACACCGGAGCGTCGGGAGACTCCGCTCAAAAACGGGCTTCCGAAAGGAGCCCGTAGGGCGACTGGAGGATGC
>JANMGP010000038.1:0-23105 GCA_031374705.1 Verrucomicrobiaceae bacterium
CGTGGTGGGTGCGGCACCGGCGACCTTTGGCGCGGGAGTGACCGGGCCCTTTGAAGCAGCCGTGGGACAGTTGCGGACGTTCGTTGCACAAGGCGCAGGGCATACTGTCATCTGGCGTGTTTTGAATTCTTCAAATATCGCAGTTGCCTCCCTCACCCTCGATAGCGTCACATTCTCAATCGCCCAGCCCGGCGACTACACGGTGGAATTGACCCGCGCGGACGGTGCGGGCGCCTTCCGCGTAGCCACGATGCCGCTGCGTGTGAACCCCGTCGCCTTCTCGCTCGCACTCGGCATCACCTCGCCAGTCGTCGCCACCATCGGCGCTCCGGTGAACTTCACCGGCCTGCTCGAGGGTGCGCCGATTCCTTCGACCTTCCTCACGACATGGACCGTGTTCAATTCCGCCAGCGCCGTCATCGCGACGGGCTCGGGCGATACCTTCGCGTTCACTCCGGCGGTTGCGGATGAATACATCGTCCGCATCGACTCCGCCGATCCATCCACCGGCGCGATTGGCTTCACCACGCGCCTGCTGAACGTCGCTCCGAGTGCCGCCGTGCTCAATGCCGGCATTGATGGCCCGCTGACCGCCGTAGCCGGGCAACCGCTCACATTCACCGGCCTGCTCGACGGCACGCCACTCGTCGAATACCCGGTCACATTCTGGACCGTGAGCGATGCGGCAAACACCATCGTCGCGCAGGGAAGCGGCCTGCAGTTCGCCTTCACACCGACCAATGCCGGCCGCTACCTCGTGCAGTTCGGCCTCGGCGATCCGCTGAATCCGGGCGCGTTTGGAACTGCCTCGCAGACGCTCGATGTCGCCGCACTCGTCTTCACCAATGCAGGAGCCAGCGGCCTCGGCATCGCCGGTCCGCAGCTCGGCGTCACCGGCCAGCCGCTGACCTACCGCGCGTTCCTCGATGGTGCGCCGTTCATAGGAAACTTTGAGTCCGTCTGGACCGTGCGCGACAGCACCGGACGCGTGGCCGCGATCGGCTCGGGTTATCAAATGACCTTCGTGCCCGGCTCCGAGGATACATTCTCCGTGGAGTTCGCACTGCTCAGCCGCGAGACCGGCGTGCGCCTCACGAGCGTGCTCAGCGTCGCCATCGCCCGCACCCAGCTCATCGCGGACACCACATCGCCCGGCAAATCCATCCTGCTCGTCGGCGGCACACCGGACGGCGACCTCATCGAGCTCACCAAGGCTCCGCGCGATATGATGACCCTCTCGCTCAAAGCGAAAGGCTCCGCTGCGCCCGCAGTGAAACAGGACTTCGACACCCTGCTCATCAGCCGCATCGAGCTCTTCGGCGGCCTTGGCGACGACACACTCACCATCGCTCCCGCCATCCTCATCCCGGCCCTGCTCGATGGTGGCGCGGGCCGCGATGAACTCAACGGCGGCGGCGCAAACGACAAACTCCTCGGCGGATTCGGCGACGACAAACTCAACGGCGGCGCGGGTGCGGACGTGCTCAACGGCGGCAACGGCATCGACATCCTGCGCGGTGGCGACGACGACGACTTCCTCATCGCCTCCGAGGGCAACGACTCATTCTTCGGCGATGCCGGAAACGACACATTCCTCCTCGATACCACCCGCCGCACCACCGCACTCACCGCGGATGGCGGTGCAGGGGACGACACCTTCAACATCACCTCCACCGTCGCCGGCACATCCGTAAAAATCACCACCGGCCCCGGCGCGAATCGCGTGAACCTCGGCAGCGCAGCCGGCGTGCTCTTTGAGCAGGGCGGCATCGCCGACGCACTCCGCGGCACCGTGACCATCGCGGGCGGCAGCAAAGACACCGTCACCATCCTCGACGCCGCCACCGTCGAAGCCCGCACATGGAACATCGCCGCGCGCGACATCACATTCGGCGCGGGACTCATCGAATACGCCGGAATCGGAACGCTGAACCTCCTCCTCGGCTCCGGCTCCGACCGCGTCAACGTCCTCGGCACATCCGCAGGCACCACAAACATCTTCGCCGGAGCAGGCGCGGACATTTTTGAAATCGAGAAGACCGGCGCCGGCACCAATACACGCATCCACGGCGGCACCGGAGCAAACATCCTCAACGCAGGCGGCACCCTGAACCGCCTCAACGGCATCGCCGGCCAGGTTGTTTACTTTGGAAACGGCACCGACGTCTTCAACGCAAACGACAGTGCCAGCAAGCAGGCAGGCACCGGGCGTCTCGACGCGGGCGACGTGCTTGGCAGCTTGACCATCGAACCAATTGCGCTCACCGGATTCGGCATGGGCCGCTTCGGCGTGACCGTCAGTGGCATTGGAGCCGTCAACATCCGGCTCGGCTCGGGCGCGGATAAGCTCATCGTTCAAAACACATCGCTCGCTCCGATGACCATCGATAGCGGAGCCGGCAACGACACCGTCTCCATCCGCGCCACTCGCGGCACGCTGGCCGTGACGACCGGCGACGGAAATGACACCGTCAACCTCGGCGGAGATCCCGCCACCGGCAACACCGTCGCATTCATCCTCGGCACCGTGACGCTCGATGCCGGCAGCCAGCTTCGCAAAGACACCCTCAACATCCTCGACACCGGCAGCGGCGGCGGCACCGGGCAACTCACCCTCACCACCCTCACCGGCCTCGGCATGGGTGCCGTCGTCAACTACGCCGGCTTCGAAGCCGTCAAAATCGCACTCGGCGCAGGCGACGACACCTTCACCCTCGACCCCGGCACACGGCTCTACACCACCATCAAGCCGGGGCGGGGGATAAACGTCATCAACGGATAGCCGCACCCACCGCGGTCCGCCATCGCGAGTCTCCGGGTGAACAATTCCGATGCGTCCGTTTTGTGAACTCTGCGCGGCGATGTACTTCCTGATTGCAGCTTTGCCGGAGATTCGTGATCCTCCGAGCATGACATCACTGCTTGCTGGAAAAACCATCGTCGTCATCGGCGGAACTACGGGACTCGGGCTTTCGGCCGCGAAGGCCATCATTGCTGCGGGCGGGCGCGTCGTCGTGGTGGGGAAGGATCCCGAGACGACGACCACGGCGGAGCTTGTGCTCGGGCAAAAGGCGCTCGCTTTTACCGGCGATGCCTCGGACCCGACGACGGCAGAGCGGGCGATCGGCGAAGCAGTGGCGGCGTTTGGCGGGATGCACGGGCTTTATCACGTGGCGGGCGGAAGCGGCCGGCGTTATGGCGACGGAGCACTGCATGACCTGACGGATGAAGGCTGGCAGAAGACGATCGATATGAACCTGACGACGCTCATGTATTCGAACCGGGCGGCGGTGCGGCATTTTATGAAGGAAGGGAAGGGCGGTGTCATCCTGAACATGGGCAGCGTGCTCGGCTGGTCGCCGTCGCCGAAGCATTTTGCATCTCACGCTTACGCGGCGGCAAAGGCAGCGATCGTGGGTTTTAGTAAGAGCACGGCTGCGTATTACGCGCCGCATGGCATCCGCGTGAACGTCCTCGCCGCGGCGCTGGTGGAGACGCCGATGTCGCGCCGGGCGGTGGAGAATCCGGAAATCATGGCGTTCATTCGCGCGAAGCAGCCGCTCGATGGAGGGCGCGCGGGGATGCCGGAAGATCTGGATACGGCGGTGGTGTGGTTCCTTGGCGATGCGTCGAAATTCTGCACAGGGCAGGTGTTGGCGGTGGATGGCGGCTGGACGGTGAGTGAAGGCAACATGATGTAGCGGATGACCGCCATCGGCATCGATATCGGCGGGACGCAGATCAAGGCGGCGGCGTTTTCAGAGACGGGCGAACTGCTTTGCCAGCGGACGCTTCCGACGGATGATCGTGGTGGAGATAATCCGCCGCCATTCGCGGTGAATGTTCGCTCATTGGTGGCGGAATTGGAGTCCGCCATGGGGCGGGCGGGGACCGTGGGGATTTCTGCTCCGGGCCTCGCGAATGCCGACGGGCGCTCGATTTCGTATATGCCGGGAAGAATGCGGGGGCTGGAGGGTTTCGACTGGCTGGTGTGGCTGGGACGCGAAGTGCATATGTTGAATGATGCCCACGCGGCGCTACTCGGTGAGGTGTGGCAGGGCGCGGCGAAGGGACTCCGGCATGCGGTTTTGCTTACGCTTGGGACGGGCGTGGGCGGCGCGATTTGGTCGGAAGGCCGGCTCATTCGCGGGCGCGGCGGTAGGGCAGGGCACATCGGGCACATGAGTCTCAATCCATACGGGCGACCGACGATTACCGGGATTCCGGGCGGACTGGAGGATTGGATCGGGAATCACAACATCGAGGAGCGGAGCGACGGGCGGTTCGCGACGACGCACGACTTGGTCGCGGCGTATGCCGAGGGCGATACGTTTGCCGCCGAGGTTTGGCTGAAAAGCATCCGCGCGCTGGCGGTCGCGGTGGCATCATTGGTGAACATCGTGGACCCGGAGGCAGTGATTCTCGGTGGTGGGATCGCCAAGGCGGAAAGCGCGCTTTTTCTGCCGCTCCAGCAAGCGCTTGATGAAGTGGAATGGCGGCCCGGCGGAGCGACGGTGAAGCTGCTGGCGGCGCAGTTGGGCGAATGGGCCGGGACGTATGGCGCGGCGTGGCAGGGAATGATTTCACAGGCGGATGATTTCCGCGTTGGACAATGCGGGCCGGTTCGTGATTCGTCTGCGGTGTGATGACGCCCGCTGCTGATTACCTCGCCAAATCCCGTGAAATCCTCGAAGCCGTATCCCGGCAGTCTTTGCTCGTGGAGCAGACTGCCGCGCTTTTTGCGGAGACGATTCTCGCGGGCCGGATGGTGCATGTTTTTGGGAGCGGGCACTCGCGCATTCTGGTGGAGGAGATGTGGCCGCGCTACGGGTCGTTCCCGGGATTCAACCCAATCGTCGAACTGTCGCTGACATTCCACAATCTTGTCGTGGGTGCGAACGGGCAGCGGCAGGCGATGTTCCTCGAGAATGTGAGCGGACTCGCCGAGCGCATCCTCAGGAATTTCGCGCTTTCGCCGCAGGATTCGGCGCTCGTGGTTTCATCGAGCGGCTGCAACGTCGTTCCCGTGGAAATGGCGGAGCAATTTCAAAAGCGCGGCGTGCGAGTCGTGGCGATCGTCTCACGGGCGCACAGCGAGGCGAGCGTCTCGCGACATCGCGACGGCAAGAAGCTCCAGGATTTTTCCGACATCGTCCTGGATACCGGAGCCCCGGTCGGCGATGCAATGGTGCGCGTTCCGGGGCTGGATACGCCGGTGGCACCGGGCTCCACGGTGGGCGGTTGTTTGCTGGTGAACTGCATCAAGGCCGATGTCGCCGCGCGGCTCACAGCGGCCGGTCAACCGCCCAAGGTTCTGACGGCGGGCGCGCTGGTCGGCGCGGAGCGGGCGACGGCGCTGTTTGAATCCGCGTACGACGAGCACGCGCACAGGCTCGCGAAATTGTACGCGGGTCTGTGATGAAGACCTTCTTTTTAATCCTGCTCGCCGCGATGACTGCGTGGGTGGCGGTGACGGCGAACGAGATGGACAACGCCCACAAGGCCGCGGGCCGCCCTGCGAAATCCCGCCCCGTGCCGGAAAGCCCGGCGGTGAAGCAGCTCCACGCGCTGGCAAAGCAGTATGGAACGCGTCAGGTTCTTTTCGGAGTGGTCGGTGTCGTGGCGGGTCTGGTGCTCGCACTGACGGTTGCGCTGAAAATCCTCAAGATCCTCGCACTCGGCTGCGTGGCGGTGCTCGCTGTGGTGCTGTGGCAGGCTTGGGAGCGCGGCTACATCACGGCGTCTCGAGCAGGACCGCCCATTGTGCAATCGTCACCGCATTGGGCGTGATGAAAAGGCGCGAGCCTTCCGCGCGAATCGGAATGATTTCGTCCGGAACGGTCCGGAGGGAATTGCTCAGCATGCGGGCAACCCATGGATTATTCGCACGAGCCTCGCCGACTTCGAGAGCGATTTCCCCGACGCGCGCGAGCCGTGTAACCTTGCGGTCGGTGGTGGGAATGAAAATGACGATCAACCTACCGCCGCCTGCGCTGATTCGGTAAAACGTGCCGGAGTCCGTTGCCTCCATTCCAAAACGAAGTTCGCCTTTCATAGCCTCGGCGAGCCGAATCATGAGGCCCACGCATTCGTCCGAAGCGCGCTTTCGTGCTGCAAAATCCCAGATGAGGCGTGCCTGCGTCGCATCGAGCTTGTTGGCGGCGACCCACTCGAAAAACAGCGCAATCCGGTTCAGCACATGCATCGGCCCGCGGCCCACGTTGCCGAATTCCTCGGTGATCCAAAGCCCGCGCACTTGCTTGCCGTAGGTGTTCCAGAGCGACTGGAGGCCCTTGGTATCGGCGGCGTCGGCGAACGGATGGTTCACGGTGAGATAATCCACGAGGTCGATCACTTTCTGTCCTTTGAGCGAGGGCGCGAATTCCCCGGTGATGGAATGGTCGAGCACGGAACGGAACCAGTCGCGATTCGCCTCCACGCCGGCACGTGAGCAACTGCCAATCAATACCGGAATCCGAAGCGGTTCGCCGAAGACATCGCTGGAAGCTTTGTGAAGCGCCTCGACCGCGGGTGCAAAATAGTTCTCGGCATACGCGACGGCATCCTCCGGGCGGTTGGCGTTTTTTTTGTAAGTCAGCCCATGCCGCGGGACCGCCTGAATGATTTTCACGTCAGGGCTGGTGCCGAGGCCCTGTAAATTAATGTCATCTCCCCATTGAAAAAACAGGCGCTTTTCCGCGCCGGTGCTGGAACCGTATGCGAGCTTCAGGAGCGCCCAGATTTGGTCCTGCTGCGTCTTGCCGAGTATGGAACGCCAGGGCGCGATGTAGATGGCGTCGATGTCGTTTTGCGCGATGACAGCCAGGTTCTTGTCGAGGCCGAGCGACGTGCGTTTCTGGTAGTCGCGGAACCATGACAGGCTCATCTCCACAGGCGCGTGATTGAATGGTCCTTCGAGAGTCTTGCCCGGGAGGACGGACTTCAACGGCAGCCCGAAAGCCGGTCCATCGAACTGCCGGACGGTCTTCCACGGGCCGGGCGCAGTCTCGAAGTGGATGCCGAAATACTGCTGCCATTGAGCCGGAAGCGCGGTCAATTTTTCTTCCGTGAAATCGAGCAAAAGGCCGGCGGTTGCAACCGCCTTCGCGGGAGCCTTTGGCGCGAGCGGCGGACGCACGGGCACGGGGCGTTTCATGATAGGCGGCTTCTCCGGCGAACCGCCGAGCAGCAGTTCGCTGAACGTCGCAGTTCCGCGCTCGACGAACAGACTCGGCGTCGCCTTCGCGTCTTCAAACGACACTCTCAATTCGCCGATTTGTGCGCCGGCAAAATGCAGTGCCATTGTGTCGGCGGAAAACTTCAGCAGCAACTCCACCGGCTTTTCAAATGCGCCCGTTGGCAGCGTGGCAATGGTGCGTCCGCGACCGTTCGTGATCCGGCCCGATGTCGAATCGAGCGCAAGTCGCACAAGGTCGCCCTTTTCATCGCGCAATCCCGCCAGCCAGAATCCGGCCCTGGCCGCCTCGCCTTCCAGCGCGATCCGGATGGAGAGCCACCGGCCCTTGAGCGAAATGCCGCTTGCCGCTGCATATTCTGAAAGGGTGCCGGTCGCGGAGGATGTGACCGTTTCTCCGGAGACTTTCCACTCGCCGTTCCGCTTCTGCCAGGCGAAACCTTCCGCGAGCAGAATTTGCGGCGCGACCGACTTTGGCGCGATTGCGGGTTCCTGCGAACGCAACGGTGAGAGGAATGCTGCGAGCGCGGTCAGAATTGCGATGACGGATTTCATGGACTAGGGAAATAAATCAGGCTTTCCGCGGCGGAGCGACAGCGAAACATTGGGACGGACTTGTAATGTAGCCATTCGGCCCGTTCCGTGCTAACTCGTGTGACATGAGACGTCTCTTTTTCGCCGCAGTTGCCACCATCACACTCGCCGTATCGCCGGCCTTTGCCGCCGAAGCGAAGAAGGATTACGTCCGCTACGTGGGTGACGACAAAGCCGGGAAACTCGAGACTGTCGTCGTCTCGATGAAGAAAGGCGACGTGAAGCTCGACCTCATCGGAGCGGTCCATATCGCTGATAAATCCTACTACGCAGAACTCACGGAACTTTTCAAAGGATACGAGCATCTGCTTTTCGAACTGGTGGACGGTCAGTCACTCAAAGACGAGGTCGAGGGGAAAAAGCACGAGCCTTCCGATAAGGAAGCAGACCCGGCCTTCGCATTCCTTCGCGGAATGATGACGAGTCTTTCGAGCTACTTTAAGTTCCAGTACCAGACGGATGGCATCAATTACCACACGGCGAATTTCGTCCATGCCGATGTGAGCCTCGAACAGTTCCAGCAACTACAGGACGAGAAGGGCGAGTCGTTTTTTACTCTCTTTCAAAAAGCGATCCGCGCGCAGGTTGCGATCGGAAGCGACAAAAACGCGGAGCCCAAAGGCAGCCAGCTCTTGCTCGCGCTCCTCGGCGATTCCAGCGGGCTGAAAGTCGCCATGGCCAGGAGCCTCGCGAGCGCAGACGCGCTGCTGGACGCGATTGAAGGGGAAGACGGCACCGTCATTCTTTCGGAACGGAACAAGGTCGCACTCGGGGTGTTCCAAAAGGAAGTGGCGGCTGGAAAAAAGAATCTCGGGATTTTCTATGGTGCTGCGCATCTCCCTGACATGGAGGCTCGCCTCGTCAAAATGGGTTACGAGCGCACCGGCGAGAAATGGATCACCGCGTGGGACGTCAAGCCGCGTATCCAGCCCGGAGCGAAGTAACGGAGCCGCGGACTTCTCCATTCGCGCATGGCAACTCTTGGAAAAAGCGCGGCTACGTCCACCGGAAGGTCGCCATCCTGGACAGCCATTCGCGGATAGCGGTTTGGGATGCATTTAGTGTATTCCAGCCTTTGTAGGTGAGGCTTGCCAGGATTCCGTAAAGCAGGAAGTCCGCATAGACAGGCGAGTCACCAAGGACGAATGATTGTTGTCGTAGAGTCGTCTCAAAACGGGCGAGGAGCCGGTCGGCTTCGGCGCGAATTTTCAGGGCGTCACGGAGCCAAGCGTCCACGCATCCACGACCAAATTTCCGTTCTTTGTGACGGATGACCATGCCACGGTGGGCGATGTCGGCGATCGACGGGATGTAGTGGATATCGACAAGCTTGAAGGTCCGGTCTTCGACCTGCTGCTCAATGAAATCGATGACGCAATCCTGCGCCGCGGTGAGTCGTGCCGGGAAAAGGCGTCCTCCCGCGATGGTTCGGTCAAGGTATGCGGCGATCGACTCGTCGCCATCCCACACGATGTTTCCGTCATGTGCTAAAACAGGGACCGCATAGTACGCTCCGTCGGTCAGCCGGAGGAGCTCGGTCCGGTCCCAATTTGGAATCTCGCGGCGCTCGAATGCTACTCCGCATGCATGCAGGACGCGTGCGATGGGAATGCAGAACGGACTGTGGGCCATTTCATACAGGACGGTGCTCATGCCAATTGTTGTAGCGCGGTGGGCGCGCGAAATCCAGTGTCTTTGAAAACCGAGAGCGATAACCCGCGGCTGGGGTGGCGGGTGCCTACACTTTCTCCACGACTGCGGGAGGAGGACCTTTGCTTTGAAGCTCATTGCGAATCGCCTCCGCGCTCCGATCGAACTGCTCCAGCAGTCCGGTAAGGCGATCGCTTTCAGTAGCCAGGCCGATGATGAGATACTGCACCACGGCGAGGGCGTAGAAAATCCAACCGACGACGAACTCCTTTGTTCCGGCGGTGCCGCCGAAAATCACGGTCATGATTACGAACACCGGAGACGAGCGCTTGAGATGCAAAACCCCGATTCCGCGAAAAACTTCTCTTCGTCGCTGCCATAGTTCTTTCCAGCCCCGGCGACTGGTCAGTTTCATCTTGGGCGGACCGCGATGGATGATAGCGAAGATTTCTTGATCGGGCATGTTTTCAATGACTCCGACCGCCAGCAGCAGTCGGAGTAACATTGTCAACCATGGGTCTTCACTCTTGTGCCAGGGCAGCCAGCCAAAGAGGAAATCCTCCAGGTTCGCAGTGGCCGCGAGCAGAATCACCGCGCCGCGAAACCACATTTCCACATCTCGCTGCATCTCCTTGGAAAGCGTTTTCTTCCCGAGGCAGTGCCGCATGATGAACCGAAAAACCGGTATCGCTATCAGCCCGGTCAATATCCGAAAAACCGGCCGCAGAACCGGCTTGAAGATGAGATTATTAAATATGCCGGCGAGGACTGGCACAGGTTACCGCGTGGGGTTCACAAGGTGAAAGTAGACGCCGGAAAAATATGCACAAACACGTGCCGCAATCGAAGGCGGTTCGCGGTGAGAGAAACACACGGCATGACAAAACAGGCTCATCGCTTTGGCTATAGCGGGATGCGCAGGCGCGATCCAGCGCCTTCACCATGTCATGTGGTGGCGTGACTGCACCCGTTTTTTCTGTCCGCCACTTTTACGCCGGATGAGCCAGGCAATTTGGCACAAAAAAGATGTTCGGCGGAAATCGGGGCTGCCGAATGGCCACTGCCAACATACGTTTACACCATTCGTTTTTCCGCAGGCCACTACGGGGTGATATACACCTTCAAGCGCCCGAACTTCGTGGGTTCGGTACCTCGGGGCACAGTCAGGATGATGGTTTCATTGGCTCCGTTGGGCACGACAGCGAACGGTGCGAGCGTGGCGCCGGGAACCGCGTAAACATCCTGCCAGTCGCTTAGTATCGGAGACACCTCGATTGAAAGCAGGACGTTTGGCGTCTTCGATGCGACCGTTCGTTGAAATGTGAAGATCACATTTCCCCCACTGATTTGCGCGCTCAGCGGATTGCTGCTGCTGGTCGTGGGATTCGTTCCCACGACGAATTCAACTGCATTGACGAGCCCGTCTTTGTCAAAGTCGAAGCTTGGGGCCGCGTTTGAACCGGTGAGACCGAAGCTGGATGCCCAAAGCGCGTAAGGATCGGGTCCCACCCGGACGATTCCGGTTCCGGTGAAGTGAATATCATCCACGTTCGTCGCGCCGGACAGCGTGGAGCCATACGTGCCATCGGGCATGTCCAAGTCGTCGATCTTGAGCGCGTTGATCCTCCGGACTCCGACATAGTCCAAGTCCACGGTCGCGGTGCTCGCAGGCGCGTTTCCAGGACTGTTCAATTTGATGATGAGCTGGCCGGAGGCTAATTGCGCAGGATCCGTGACACGCAGATAACCGCCATTCACGGTTGTCGTCCCTCCGTAGGCGCTCACGCCGTTCAGCCACATCGTCCCGTTTCCGATCTTCACCAGACTGCCGCCGCCGGTGATGGGGCCCGTAAACTGCACATTTCTTCCGGTTCCTCCTCCCGAGCCTTCCGGGCTGGTGTTCACTACCAGTCGCGCTCCTGTAGCCAATTCGATGGCGTTGGCCACTCCGCTGCTGAGGTCTTCCTGGATTCGCAAGCCTCCTATCGTCAGGTTCGATCCTTTGAGCTCGGACCTCAGCGGTCCCGTTCCCAGCGAACCTACGTTGAAAAGCTGGATGTTTGTGCCTTCAGTGCTGTTTGGAAGTCCCAGTGTCAAACCGCCCGAGAATGTATTGAATCCCTGTAGCGTGAGACCTTGAGAGCGGCCATCTCCGACGACTACGATGCTGCCCGGACCCGAGATTTCCGTATTCGTCCACACGTCTGTCGCGCCTCCGAATGCGACCGTGAAAGTCACAGGCCCGCCGCTCAGGAAGAACGTGTTTGGATACGCGCCTCCGGGATTGTTCCCCTCAAAGCCCGTCCCGTTCTCGTTCGTCTGGTTAAACAACACACCGCCAGCGAGCGTCACTTGTCCCGAGCCGAAGCACCCGACGCGGTTCGGTTTGATGATACCGGCTAAAATCGTCGTGCCGCCAAAGTAGCTATTCGTCGTGGAGAGCCGGAGCGTTCCGGGAGTGGACTTTGTCAGGCGTCCCGGTCCCGTAATCAGGCCTCCGATGTTAACCTGACCGCTGCCCGTGCCTTCCAAAACAGTATCCACTGCGAGATCCAGCCCTATCCCGATATCGATCGTGCTGGCGCTGCTTTGGATAATCTTGGGATCCACTCCGTCGAATTGCAAACCATTGCCGGTCAACGATACGGCTGGTGCGCTCATGACGAGTTGATTCAACTGAAACGGCGCCGCCAGATCCTGATTGCTGCTGTAGGTGCCGGCAGTGTTGAAAACAATATTCGTCGTAGCCGCGGGCGTCGGTGATGTCGCGGGAGCCCAATTGGCTCCCGGGCCATCCGACCAGTTCCCTCCTGCATTGTTGGTCCAATTGTTCGATTGCAGAACTCTCACGCTATACACTCTGGTGGTAATGCCATCCTGCGCAGTCACCGTATAATTGACCGGGTTTGTGAAGTTCTGCGGGACTCCGGAACCCGGTGAGACGGTGGCAAAGGGCGATACGGCGATCGTGGGTGCCAGGGAGGTGACCGGAGTTCCGACCGGCAGATAGAGTGTGGCCGTATTGCCAACCACGGCGGCGGACGACGTGCCGGAAGTCACGGAAACGATGTTGCTGGCCGTGCTTGGCGCAGCCTTCACGGCGGTGACCGAGTACACGCGGGTCGTCCCATCTTGCGCGGTTACGGAGTAGTTCAAAGGGCCGGCAGAGAAGTTGCGGGTAGTCCCGGAAGGCGGTGAGCAGGTCGCATTGTCCGCGAGGGTGAAAGTCGGTGAGAGGGCCGAGAGGTTTGCGGAGAAAAGCACCGTCCACGTAATGTTGCTTCCCGTGTTATTGTTCGAGATTACGGACGATGTGCCGGGATTATTCTCCGGGTCGCCAAAATCATAAATCGCCTTGTCAGGGTTCAGCCATCCTGTCGCCTCGACGATCTGAAATCCGTTTAGCGTGAGCCCGCTGAATGCGCCTCCATCAGCCCCGGCATTACCTACACCGCGGACGTCGATCGTTCCCGCAGTCGGGGCGACTCCGTAAAAGACCACCCAGTTGTCGCCCGGCTTCCACGTTTGCGAAGTCCGGATTGCCGTCGTATTCCGAATGGTCTTCGGGGTTCCTCCGGCACCGATCTGCCAGGAGCACTTCACGTTCGGATTTTGCGAACTTGCGATGTAAATATTGTACACTTTCAAGTCATCGAGCCCGCTGATTGTGAAACGGTTGTTCAGCGCGTTGCCGCTCCCCGAATTGAAGACCCGCCGAATTCCGCCATTGATTAGCTTGGTATTCGGATGGTCCGCAAAACTGTAAGGACCTTCCAAGTCAAAAGGCGTGGTCGTCGAAGCTGTCGTAAAACCAATGCTTGTCGGCGCTCCCGTGCTGTCCAGAAGGCCTGTTCTGGTAAAGGAACTGCTCGGTTCGGAGTTCGTGGCGATGATGAGCGGGCCGACGCTGTCGTTCCACGTGGTTCCCGGGTAGTAGGACGGGGCTTGTTGATAGGTTCCCGAGATAAAAGGGGTGCCATTCATTTCATCGCCTGCGCCCGTGAGAGCGAAGTTGACGTTGATCGTCGTGCCGGGTGCGGCCGAGGCGACGTTGGCAAATCCCGCCAGGCCTACGACGAAAGCCGTCAGCCAGTTCACGCATGCGCGCAGAGTTTTCATAGGAGTCTTAGTGGTTGGTTGGTTCAGTGAGAGAAAATCGTCCGGATGGCTTCCGAATGGTTCGTAACGGCGGAATTATCAATCCGGTGCGAGCTGGGAAATGGCGGTGCTCAAATCCTTCGGAGCCGTCATGGCAAGTGCGCTGGTCGGGACGGTGAGCTGAGATGTACACACCGAATCGGGAAAACAGTTCTCCTGCGCCCGCGGCCCACTGTGTTGTTGTTGCGCTCATTGGGTTACAATTCTGTGTGTATGTCGGTTCATTCTCCTCTGGCAAGAGGTATTCACACGATCCGAAAAAATGGTAATTGTTCAGAGAACTCATGCGGTTTTGTGCACAAGAAAACTCTCTCCTGATCGCCGCCCGAACGATGCGGGCCATCCCCATCCGCGAACACCGCCGTTTACGCCGGGTCCGCCGCCAGCGAAGCTCCCGCCTGCGCGCCTTTTTCAATCAATGCCCGCGCCCGCGCCTGGCAGAAATGAAACGCCATCCCGAGCCCCGCGCCAAACCCCGCGCCGTAGCAAATTCCCCACAGCACAATCGCGAGCAACCGGTGTTCGATCACCAGTTTCCCCTCGATCCATCCGCCTGCCAGATAGCCTGCCGTGTTCAGCACGAAAAGCGCGGCGATAACCTTCAGCAACACACGCCGTGCATCGAATGCCGCGGCCAAAATCGCACCCATCGCCGCCGTTCCTCCGAGCAACCCCGCGATTTCGCCCGTGCTGTTTCGAAGCCCCACCCAGAACGCCACCCAGACTAGCACGTAGGCCACGAATGCCAGCGTAAACACCTTAAAAAAACGCGACAACGATCCCGGCCCAAGGATCAGCTTGTGCAGAACTGGTCCGCTCAATCCGATGAATACAGCAGTGGAGGTTATGTAAAGTCCTGCCTCACCCATCCACGGGAACCACCGGTCGATGATCGGCCACGGAGCGAACCCCGCCAAACTCACCAGCGTGAACCCCACCGTCCCGCGGAGCATGGACGCCGCCAAGGTGGCCACGTGCGGACGTTCTTTGCCGGACTTCGTGCGGTCGGCGATGCTTTGCGGATCAAGTTGGAAAAGCGCCATGCCTCCAACGTGGACCTACCCGCGTCTGCTGGCAACATCAGCCTTTCGGCCCCATAACCAAAGCGCAACGAGCCCGCCGCAAATCACCACACCCAGCCATCGCACCGGACCTTTCCCAAACACCACCGTCCCGTTAAAAACCATGAACCAAAAAAATCCGTGCCACCCCGCCACAAGCCGCGGCGAGCGCCGCGCAATACTCCGCGGCGACAGCCACCACCACAGCACATCCGCCGCCCAGGCCATCGCCAGCAAGTAGTTCAGGAAAATACCGCCGCCCCAGCGCAGTCCTGTCACTTCATTCGTCTGACGCGCCGTCTCGCGCACCGCATCCGCGTGGCTCCAGTGGTGGAAAAAGCCGAATGCGCATACCACATGCGCCAGGAAAAAAACGCAACCCAGCGTCCACGCCCAACGCGCGGCAGTCCCCCAGAGCGGCCGCACCCGCAATCGCAGCATCATCGCCGCGCCGGCCGCATAACCGCAAAGCGCCAGCCACACGGTAAGCCGCGTCAAGAAATCGCCCCAGTTCATCACCCTTCCTATCGCACAAACCGCCGTGCCCCGGAAAGTACCTTTCCGGCATTTCTCGCGCAGGTTGTGGCGCTGACAAGTCCGCTTGCTGACGGCGGTAACAAGTTCCCGAAGTCCACGGCGCTGTGCGCTCGATTGGACGTTTTATTGTATCTGCTCACGCAGGATGGCAATTCCAACTTGCCACTCGCGGTGCTGCCGCGTATCCCGTCCGCCGCGTTGCTGGAGACCGGACTCGTTCACCCCGGCGGCGCATTCTTCGCCGACGGCTTTTCCGGGTTCGCAGTTGGCAATCCATCCTACTACATGATTAAGAAACTCACCATTCTGGCGGGCTTGGTCGCGCTTTGCCTTGGCGCGCCTACCGCGATTCACGCTCAAACTGCCGCACCGGCACCGGTGCCGGTCGTCACAAATCCGGTTCCGGTATCGCTGGAGCAACGTGTCTCGGATTTGGAGGCCATCCAGACAAACTCCGCTCCAGGAAAAGGCGGCCCGCTCGAAAAGACCGCGGCACCCGCGCACAATACGTGGATCATGGTCAGTTCGGGCCTGGTGCTTTTTATGACACTGCCGGGGTTGGCGTTGTTCTACGGTGGCCTGGTGCGGCGCAAAAACGTGCTCTCCATCCTGGCGCAATGTCTGGGACTCACCGCTATCGTGACGGTGCTGTGGTGGGCGATCGGTTACTCGCTGACATTTGGAAAAGGTGCGTTCCTCGGAGGGACGGAGTTCGCGTTTTTCAAAGGCGTGGAGTTTCAGCCGAATACGGCCTACTCGACGTGGGTGTCGCACAACATCTGGGCGATTTACCAGCTCACCTTTGCCATCATTACGCCGGCGCTGACGATTGGCGCGGTGGCGGAGCGCATGAAGTTTTCTGCGGTGATGCTGTTCAGCGTGCTGTGGATGTTTGTGGTGTATTTCCCGATTGCGCATCTTTTCTGGGGCGAGGGCGGGCTGTTTAACGGCGTGTGGAATGCAGACGCCAAGCTCCATTCCATCGACTTTGCGGGAGGCATCGTCGTCCATATCACCAGCGGATGGTCGGCGCTGATCCTGTGTATTTTGCTCGGCAAGCGGCGTCAATACGGCCGCATCCCCATGCCGCCGCACAGCATGGTGCTGTGCATGGCCGGCACCGGGATGTTGTGGGTGGGCTGGTACGGCTTTAACGCAGGCTCGGCTGCCGCTGCGGATCGCGTGGCCACGACGGCGTTTGTCTCAACGACGCTTTCCGCCGCCGTTGGCTGCCTCGTATGGGGTGCAATCGAGTGGATTCACCGGGGCAAGCCCAGCGTGCTGGGGCTGTGCTCCGGTGCCGTGGCAGGGCTGGCTACGATTACGCCGGCGAGCGGATTTGTAAGCCCGACCTCGGGTGTCATCATCGGCCTATTCGCCGGAGTGAGCACGTGGTTTGCATGCGCAAAGTTGAAAGCGATGCTCGGCTACGACGATGCGCTGGACACTTTCGGCGTTCATGCCGTGGGCGGCACTGTGGGCACCATCCTCGCGGGTGTTTTTGCAGACCCGAAGTACAATCCGAACCTTTCGGCGAACCTCGGAAAACTCTGCGGAAACGGCCTTTGGCTCGAGCAAATCAAGGGCTCGGCCATCGCGATTGTCTGGTCGGTTCTTGGGACAACGATTCTGTTTTTCGCTGTAAAAGCAATCCTCGGTGTCCGTCCGACCGTGGAGGAGGAGGAACAGGGACTCGACCTCGCGGAACATGGCGAAGAAGGCTACATCGAAGGATAGAATGCCGGATTTCGCCGCCCGAAGCCGGAAGTGTGTCGTATCTGGCGGGTGCGGTAATTTTCATCTCCTAATTCTCAAAACCAACCGATAGATTCCAATCATGAAGAAAATCGAAGCCATCATCAAACCCTTCAAACTCGAAGAAGTGAAAACAGCCCTCGCCGACATCGGAATCGAAGGCATGACCGTGACCGAAGTGAAAGGCTTTGGCCGGCAGAAGGGCCACACCGAGATTTACCGCGGAAGCGAATACACCGTGGACTTCCTTCCGAAGATCAAACTGGAAGTCGTGGTGTCCGACGATGTCGTGGAGCAGGCAATCAAAGCGATAATCGGCGCAGCAAAAACGGGGAAAATTGGCGACGGCAAGATCTTCATTCTCGGCGTCGAACAGGCCATCCGCATCCGCACCGAAGAGCAGGGCGACAGGGCAGTGTAGGCCCCCGCGAAAAATCGCCCACGCACGCCGGACTACAGGCTGTCCGCAAATTTTTGCATTGCCGCTTCCTGCCGCTCGATGCTCTCGACCAGCCGGAACTGCGTGCGACTCCGGTCAAGATTGTGTTGCGGACGATGGATCCGGAAGTAGGCGTCGCCGTTCAGGAAATCAGTGATAAAACGCAATCCGATCGTGAACGTGATCAGCTTTCCGCTGAACGCGATGTGGGCGCGCTCGTGCTTGTTCAGAAATTGACCTGCTGATTCCAGATAGCCCCTGCAGAGCGCCTTGAACATCGGCATCCGCATTTCAACTTTGGAGAGGTCGAGTTCATCCTCAAGCGTCGGGCTAGTCGTGGTGCGGATTTGATCGCCGAAGTCGTAGAGCGCGCATCCAGGCATCACAGTATCGAGATCCACTACGCACATCGCGCGACCGGTTTTCATATCGAGCATCACGTTGTTGAATTTGGTATCGTTGTGCGTGATGCGTTCGGGAATTCTCTTCGCGGCCATTGCCTTGAGGATTACGTCGCACAGATTCTCATGTGCGAGCACCCAGGCGACTTCCTTTTTTGCGGCAGCCGCGCGGTTCACACGGTCCTCTTTCAGCGCTTTTTCAAATGCCTCAAAGCGCTTCCGTGTGTTGTGGAAATGAGGAATGGTGTCGTGCAAGCGGCTGCCGGGAAGGTCCACGAGCAGTTGCTGGAATTCACCAAAGGCCTTGCCCGCTTCGTAAGCCTGTTCGCCGCTCTCCACGGCTTCGTAGGTCCGCACATTCTCGATAAAGACAAACGTCCGCCAGTATTCGCCATCGCTCGTTTTGTGGTAGCTTTTCCCGTCCTTCGTCGGGATGACCGTGAGCGACCTGCGCGTGATGTCGCGGACGCCGCGCTCGGCAAATTTCCCGCGTAAATGGTCGGTGACGCGCTGGAGGTTGTCCATGAGCCCGACCGGGTCCTTGAAGACCTCGTGATTGATCCGCTGGTGGATGTAACGAACTTCCTTGCCGCCCTGCTCGTAGGTCGCGGTGTAGGTTTCATTGATGTGCCCGACTTTACACGGCTCGGCGTGAAGGAGTTCGCCGTAAATGTGAAATTGGCGGGAGATATTTAGGAGTCGAGAAGGGTCGTATCCGGACATGAGCCGACGCCTTTACATAAAAATCTGCGCGATGGCCAATGGAATGTCCCGCTGACAAAACCCGACGCGGCCTACGCCAGCAGCGGCTTCACCACATTCCCCGCGATATCCGTGAGGCGGTAGTCGCGGCCTTCGTGGCGGAAGGTGAGGCGCTTGTGATCGACGCCCATCGCGTGCAACAGCGTCGCGTGCAGGTCGTGGTCGTGGACTGGATCGCGAACGATGTTATAGCCGAATTCATCCGTCTCGCCATAGACCATGCCCTTTTGGATGCCGCCACCCGCCATCCACATCGTGAAGCAGCGCGGGTGATGGTCGCGCCCGAAATTGTCCTTCGCGATATTGCCCTGACTGTAGGCCGTGCGGCCAAATTCCCCGCCCCATACGACGAGCGTGTCGTCGAGCAGACCGCGCTGTTTGAGGTCCGCGACGAGTGCCGCCGCGCCTTGGTCGGTCTCCTTGCACTTTTGGCGCAGACCGCCGGGCAGACCGCCGTGGTGATCCCAATCGCGGTGGCAGAGCTGGATAAAGCGGACGCCGCGTTCGGCGAGTCGGCGCGCGAGCAGGCAGTTGTTGGCAAAGCTCGGCTGGCCGGGCGTTGCGCCGTAGAGGTCGAGGACGTCTTTCGGCTCTTTGGAAAGATCGGTGAGTTCGGGGACGCTCGTCTGCATTCGGAATGCGAGCTCGTAGTTCTCGATCTGTGCGTTGATCGCCGGGTCGCCGAGTTCGCCGAGCGCCATGCGGTTGAGTTCGTTTGTCGCATCAAGAAGCTCACGCCGCGTGCCGCCGCTGATGCCTTTGGGGTTCGATACGTAGAGCACCGGATCGCCCGCATTGCGAAACTGCACGCCGCCGTACTGCGCAGGGAGAAAGCCGTTGCCCCAATACCGCGTTTGCAGCGTCTGACCGCCGCCGCCGCTGGTCATCACTACGAACGAAGGCAGGTCGCGATTATCGCTGCCGAGCCCGTAAGCGAGCCACGCGCCCATCACCGGACGGCCCGGTTGCTGATGCCCGGTGGCGAAGAACGTCACCGCTGGATCGTGATTGATCGGGTCCGTGTGAATCGACCGCACGAACGTGCAATCATCGGCAACCTTCGCGAGATTCGGCAGCAGCTCGGAGAGGTCCATCTGCGCCTTGCCATACTTCTGAAATTTGAACGGCGACCCGACGCACAGCAGGTTCTTCTGCCCGCTCGTCATCGTCGTAATGCGCTGCCCTTTGCGCACGCTATCCGGCAGGTCCTTGCCTGTCATCTCGATGAGCTTTTGCTTCGGGTCGAAAAGGTCGAGATGCGACGGCGCGCCCGACATAAACAGGTAGATGATCCGTTTCGCCTTCGGCGCAAAATGCAGTCGCTTCAGCGCTCCCGGCACCGCCGGCCCATCGCCCGGCTCCATGCCGAAAATATGCGGATTCATCAGGGACGTCAGCGCAAGCGCGCCGATCCCAGTGGTGCTCTGCTTTAGAAAAGTGCGGCGGGTGAGTAGTGCTTGTTGGATGGCGTGTTCAATATTCATTGGCGTGATGTGCGCGCAAAGCCGCGCGCTATGAAAACTTCGGAAAGGCGGCCTCGTTAGGAGGATTCACGGCAGTTCCCTAAAACGTCCCCGTCGCCAGCATCACGAGCGTGCATCCATTCACCGCTTCGATGCCCGCAGCCACCGCAGCTTTTTCTAGCGCCGGGTTTTCAGCGCCGGGATTGAAAATGATGCGGCGTGGCTTCGCTGCGATGATCTGATCGATGAGCGGAGTCGAGCGCGCTTCGCCGAGATAAACCGTCACCGTATCAATCGCCCCCGGCACATCGCCGATGTTCGCGTAGCATTTCTCGCCGAGGATTTCCGGAACAGCAGGATTCACCGGCACCGCTTTGTATCCATGCTGCTGGAGCCGCTCCATCGCCATGAATGCATAGCGGTCCGGCTTTGGCGATGCTCCGAGGATGGCGATGGTTTTCATGGGCAAAAAGGCGCCTAAGACTGTCCCGCTCCCGGCAGGTTCGTGACGGATAGTCCCGGGAGGCGATGCAGACTTCCGCTGACCACAGAACACTTTGCGCGGAGCCACTTGACCTTGGTTTTTAACTCCTGAGTCAGGACGTCGAGCTGCGCCTTCCACTCCCGCAAATTTACGGATGTGTCGTCTTCCAGCCAGAGGACCACGAACAATTCCTTTCCAGGTCCGTAAGCAGCAGCGATTGCGGCCGCGTCAAACTCCCCGCTGACTTCACGGGCCGCTCCCACCAAGCCTGCCACGGTATCCCGAATCTTGAGCGCCGCCTCCAAAATGATCTCTTTGTTAGTGAGGCGGGACTTGTTTGCGATCCGATGACCGCGGAAATCCTTCACCTCCATCATCAGCAGTCCAGCAGTCTTGTGGAGCGCCAATACATCGACCGCTCTCGTTGACTCTGGAACCTTGTCTATCTCGCCCTTCAGCCGCTCGATTCCTTCGCGATAGCAGCCGGTGTCATCGTATTTTAATGCGATCTTCCATTCATCATCGAAGATGAACCGCTGTTTCTCAACGTCCAGTGTCTTGGGCATGGCGGTTACTTTGGGATGCTTTTTTCAAATAGACTGCCCTCGTAGTCATAAAGGGCGGCAAACTCTTTCAAGATCGGATTGTCACCTAAATCGGAAAGCGTGGCGGCTTCGATCACGGATACGGTCCCGTTCGCCGAAGTCAGTCCAAAGAACCGGATATCGCATCTCTCGGCCTCTGCCATCTGCGCTGGATACTCTGCTGCTAGCGACAAATGCCGCGTTAGCAGGTAATCATGCGTAGAAATAAATATCTGCACCCCGCTTGCTGCGAGAAGTCGAAGCATCTTGGCGACCATGACGATCATTTCCGGATTCAAGTTCGCTTCAGGCTCGTCCCAGAAAAGGAACCCGTTTTCCATCAGGCTTCCGTTTAGGATAAGGCGACACAAGCTCGCGAGCTTGCGCCAACCTTCGGAGAGCAGATGTGGTTCAAAGTCCCCATGCTTGTTACGAAGGTGGAGACTCCCGTCCTTGGCCTCGAAAACCTTGCCTCCGAGAACCTTCTCCAGCCCACTCACCAGTTGAGCCGCCGCATTTGCCCGCTTCCCGAGCATCGTCGGAGCAGCAAGCGCCTTCGCGAGGTCGAAGTAGGTCTCATCAAACCGGATGTTTGTGCTCTCGTAAGCCGCTATCAACGACGAATGAAACGAGAGTACCTCACGGGATGGGATAAACAGACTGGGCTCCGCATCGGTCACTACCCTTCCATGTCTCAAGGCCGTGAGTTTCCCCAGAGTCGTAGCGTTAAAAGATAGTTTACCCCCTCTTGTGAAACTCACGAATACCGAGCCGCTCTTTCTGCCAAGCGTCCTCTTTACCAGTCGCCCTACCGATTCATCCTGTGGGCGGAAAACCTTCGTCAACTTCGCAAGCAGTTGCACCCGATATTTGAGCGCTTCATTATCTGTGTCCCACGGAGATTTCTCGCTGGCCTTCAGCATCGAATACACCGCTTTCATCAAATGCGATTTCCCAGTGGCATTCGTCCCGATCAGAACATTAACGCCAGGACAGAAATTCAGAGCTACGTCCTCAAAGACGGAGAATGCCTTCAACGTCACTGTGCTGATTTTATTTCCGGTTGCCATATTTGACTTCGTTTTACCGGTTTTGCTTACGCTGTAAATCTTTCCCCGTCACGCTTGGCGTGGCCCAGGGCGGTGAGGGTTTCCAGGATTTCGCCTACTTCGGGGGGCTTGGTTCGGAGGAAGTAGGTTTTGGCCAGGGTTTCGGCGGTTTGGGGGGCGGGGGCGGTTTTTAGGGCGGCTTCTACGGCGCGGACTCGTTCGGCCATGGTTTTGGGCCAGGGTTGTTTCTTGGGTTTGGCGGGCTTTGGCGCTTTGGCGGCTTTGGGGGTGACTTTGAGCGTGGTTTGCGTGGCGGTGCCGGTGGGGGCTTGGTAGGCGGGGCGCAGCCAGCGGATTTTGCCGGTGGCTTCTTCGGCGGCTCGGGCGGTGTTGAGGGCGACTAGCCGGTGGAGCAGTTCGGCTTCCGTCAAATCCACGGGCCAGCCGTAGGCGGCGGCGACTGCGGCGTCGAGTTCGTCGTGGAGCTGGCGGAGGATGGTGACGAGGCCGTTGTCGTGGATGGCTTTTTCTTTGGCGGTGAGGGGGCGCGCTGCGCGGAGGGCTTCGAGGACGTTGTACATCGCGGTGAGCGAAAGGCCCGCAGGCCGTGAGCCTGTCGAATCGGCGGGGTGCTGCGCCTGCACGCGCTTGCGGTGCGCGTCCAGTTCCTCCCCGAGGGCCCGGATGCGCGCCTTCGCCGCTTCGTCGCACGCGGGGAAGGGGAACTTCTCGAAACTAGCCGATTTCACGTAAGTGGGATCGTTGCCAACGCCCAACCACCCGCCAGCGGCGAGTGCCCATGCGCAATGAATTCGGCTGCTGAGGATGCCTAGAATGAAAGGGTCATCAAAAGCGAAGACTATGAGTTTACTGTCCGGAATCACGTTTGAATCGACGAACTGAAAGACTCGGTGCTTCGCGGTTTTTACAGTGGCGACATAGCGCGAGATACCTGCGATTGCCGCGCGGAGTT
>JANMGP010000042.1:0-14142 GCA_031374705.1 Verrucomicrobiaceae bacterium
TTTGGAGGGCGTTTCGCAACGGGGTCTTCTTCACTACAACGCTAAAAACCGCACGCCGCCAGAGAAGCCGCCACCGCGCGGACGGACGCCGTCAGAGAAAAGTTTTTTCGCGCAGGGTGCGAAGTGCGGAACTCGGGTTAAAGCCATCAGGAAAAAGCTCGGAAGAACTGCTCAAACGAAGAATTTCAAACTATGACAAAACGAATACTGGGAACGCTTTTGGGCCTCTGCTGTGGCGGAATGATGCTGATGGCCGATGATGCAGAGAAGGCTGAGAGGTCGGGGCCGGGAATGGTGCTCGGTGAGCCGCTCTGGCGTTCGCAGGCGAGCGACAACGAGCCAGTGCTTTTCATTCAGGAGGAAGGCAAGCAACTGGCCACGGGCAGACCGCTTTTCATTCCCAGCGAAAAATTCCAGATCACTCATCCGGATCATCGGATGAAGTATGAGGAGGGAAAGGATTACACGTGGAAGCCGGGGACAAATATCATCGAGCTGACGCCGACTTCACGGATTCCTTTCAAGACCGCCGCGCAGATGGTTCCGCCGAAAGGAAGCCCGAACATGTTTGCCACAGTGCTGCATTCCGAAGGGCGATTCTTTCATGATCTCCAGATGCAAGTTTCTTACTGGCACAAGACGGACCCGTGGCCCCTGCCGCCCGAGCCTCGACCGGAACAGTTGACGCGCGTTTTGGCGAAGCTGAGAAACAAACAGCCGATCAAGCTCGTGTCCCTGGGTGACAGCATTACGCAGGGGCTCAATGCTTCGGGGTTCAAGGAATCGCTGGCCGAGCCCTATCAGCCTGCGTATCCGCAATTGGTCGCCAATACGCTCCAGAAGCGGTTTGGCTCAAGGGTCACGCTGGTCAATTTCGGAGTCTCCGGGACCGAGGCTGGATGGGGAGTGGAGATGATTCCCAAAGTCACAGCGGAAAAACCGGACTTGGTGCTCCTTGCCTTCGGAATGAATGACGGCGGTGGCTACGACAAGAAGATGACCAAAATGCGCGATGGTGTCATCGCCGAGAATCCAGACGCTGACATTGTGCTGGTCGCGCCCATGACGATGAATCCGCGCTTTGCGGGTGCCGATGGGTTCCAATGGAAATCCAAGTTTCTAGGCGGGCTGGTGACCACCAATGTGGCGCTGGCTGATGTGACGACGCCTTGGATCGAAATCCTAAAAAAGAAACCCTATTCCGATCTGAGCGGTAACAACGTCAATCGTCCGAATGATTTCGGCCACCGACTTTATGCGCATGTGATTCTCGATTTGTTTCCATTGAAATCGGAAGTCAGCACGCGGGCGGGGCAACCAAAGGATCCTCTTGGGATTCTCAAGAAACCCATCCCGGAGCGACTCGTCGTATTCACGTTCGATGACGGGTGCGCCAGTCATGCGACGGTTGCCGCTCCGATTCTCAAAAAACATGGCTTCAACGGGACGTTCTATGTTTCCGACGCTTATCTGTTCCGCGAGCGCAAGGATTGGTATATGACGTGGCGGCAGATTCGGGCGATGTCGGAGCAGGGGTTCGAGATTGGCAATCACACGCGGGGGCATGGGCAATTATCCATGACGGATGTCGGGGGATGCCAGGCGTATGTGTGGACTTTGGAGGATGAAATGATCGCGAACCGGATTCCACGTCCCACGACCTTTTACTGGCCATTCTACGACGTGAACCCGAAATTTTACCCGCTTCTGGCGAGTTGGGGATATACGTTTGCGAGAGGCGGTCACGGCCGCACCTACGACCCTACGGTGGATAATCCATTTGATGTTCCCTCGTTTGCAGCCGGCGGCGTGGGGCAGACCATGGAAGGGATGATCAGCGCGGTGCAACAAGCCACTGCGGGCAAGGTGGTGGTGATGACGTTTCACGGCACGCCGGATATGGAGCATCCCGGCGTGGGGATTGATCCCGACTTGTTCGAGGAGTTCGTGGAGTATCTGAAAGCAAACAACTACAAGGTCGTCGCCATGCGCGATCTGGTGGAGTATATCGATCCAGCAAAAGCAGCGCAGCTTCCGCCGACCAAGACGACACTGCGGACGAAGCGTGATGCGCCTGGTGCTCCGGCATTGGTCAAAGGCGACAAGCCTTACACCGCGAAAAAGCGCGCCCCCAAAGAGCCGCAATCGGGCGACCACAAAGGGCCTTGGACGGTGAAGGAAATTTACCGACTAAATTTGCCCGATGCCGTCTCCACATCGATCAACGGGAACACCATCGCAATGCACGTCCCCGCGTCCACCGATGTGAAGGCGCTTGCTCCCGTCTTTGAACTCGCGCGTTTCGCGAAGTCAGAGCCTGCCTCCGGGACTGCGAGAGATTTCACCACGCCGCAGATCTACAAGATTACTGCCCAGGATGGCTCCACCCGGGACTATACTGTGAAGGTGATTCCCACCAAGGAACCTATGCACTTTTCGTGGATGGCGAAAGAGGATGGCGGCTTTGACGATGGCGCTAGATGGAAGAACAATCTTGGTGCCGCCGCCGGGCCGAGCATTGAAGGAAACTCCGACAGCATTTTGAGTTTCAACGAGCCCGGCAAATACACCGTAAACCGGACGGACGACGGGGATTTCGTCCTCAATCAACTCAACCTCGGACGCGCCACGCTGACGTTGGAGAGCAAGGGGAGTTTTGTTTTCACCAAGGGCAGCTCATTTGGCGCGTCGCCATACATCAACAGCCAGAGCCGCGCGAATGTGACAATCAAGGTGCCGGTGCGACTGGATGCGGACCTCACCGTGGATGGACTTGAGGCTGACGATACGCGCGTGTTTCTCAATGGAGCGATTTCCGGCAAAGGTGCGCTCATCAAGAGCGGCCCGCACGAACTCCACCTTGGCAATCCCATCAACACCTACGCGGGCGGCACCATAATCAATGGCGGTTCTCTTTCAGCGCGGCCAGAAGGTCTCGGCGCGGGACCCGTAACGATCAACGAAGATGGCGCGATTGGAATCGGCGGTGAAGCCGTAAAAAATTCACTGATTGCGAATGGCGGGAGCGTCTTTACCGGCGGCAGTGGTCACTGGGGCGGGCCAGTGAAATTGAATGGAAGCACCAAGCTGCGTGCGGAAAATACCCTGGAGTTTAGCAACAAGCAGGAGGGCATCAGCGGCACCGGAGGCATCACCCAAGTGGGCCAGCCGGTTGGGCACACGTTGAAGAGCGGGACGATCAAACTCTTTGGCCGGAATATTTATACGGGAGCCACGATGGTTGAAATGGGGCTTCTGGAAATCAAGTCGTCCCTCTACAGCAACGAACCCGCCCGCTGGACTCCGGCGAACATCACCATAAACGGAGCGGCGGGCGAACTGCGGCTTCATGTTGGCGGTCCGGATAGTTTCACCGCCGCGCAGGCTGGAACCATGCTGAATAACCTCAGCACCGACATCAATCAGAACGGCCTGATGGCTGGCAGCACTTTCGGATTGGACACGACCGGAGCCACGGAGCCGCAGGAAATTTCCATCAATATCACCGACTCCAAAGGGCCGGGCGGCGGGAGCATTCTGCTCAAGAAATGTGGAGCAGGAACTCTGAAGCTCACGGGCGCAAACACCTACAGCGGTCAGACCACTATTGAAGGCGGAATACTTTGCGTTGATTCGCTCAACAGTGTTGTTAACGGAATGCCTGCGAGCAGCCTCGGCGCGCCAAAAACGGAAAGCGACGGTGAGATTTTCCTGAGTCGCGGCAGCGTTTTGAACTACACCGGAAAAGGCGAAACCACCGACCGCACTCTAAATTTCCCCGGAGGAAATGACGCAGTCTCCCTTAGCCAATCAGGAGCCGGCCTGCTCAAGCTGACCAGTCCTTTTGTGATATCCGGCTACGGCGAAAACAAAACAATCATCCTGACCGGCTCCACTACGGGCGCAGGCGAGATCGCCTGCAATGTGGAGGACCCTTACGACCGCAAAGGCAGGGCCACCACCGCCATCACCAAAAATGGCACAGGAAAGTGGACACTCTCCGGCGCAAACACCTTCACCGGCCCGGTCACGATTAACGGCGGCACCCTCGCCATCGCCAGCGAGCGCAGCCTTTCTACAAAGTGTGAAATCACCATCGCCACCGGCGCGAAGTTGGAACTCAATTTCAAAGGACAGATCAAAGTCCGCAAGCTCACGCTCGACGGGAAAGCCCTGCCGCCGGGAGTATATTCCACAGCAAGCGTGGCCGGCTTTATCCACGGAACGGGCACTCTTAGCGTAGAGCTTTGAGAAGCCCCGTCATGAAACACATCCTCGTCCTTCTCGCCGCGCTGTTGTTCGCGCCGCTGGCCGCACTGTACGCTGCCGACGAAGCTCCCATCGTCGGTGCGATCCGCTGGGATGCGTGGTATGGCAATGGGGGCGCGACGAAGGCTGTGGAGGCATCGCTCGGGCAGCCGAAGTATCATTTTCGCCTGCCGTGGTTCGCTCGTGTCGTCGGTGAGGATCGCGTGAGCATCAATGGCGATTCGCAGGCCATCGTGGAGCAGGAGATCGACTATGCGGCGAAGGCGGGACTGAACTATTGGGCGTTCCTCGATTACAACGACGAAGCGTCCGACATGCACATCGGACTGAATCGCTACCGCGCGGCGAAGGACAAAAAGGGCATCCGATATTGCTTCGTGGAGGAAGGTCCGCATCTGGACGGACTCGGCACCGCAGGCTGGAAACGGCTCGTGGAGCATTTCCAGCATCCCGATTACCAGACCGTTCTCGATGGTCGCCCATTGCTGTTTATGTTCGTGAAAACGACGAAACTCGCGAAGCCCGAGTGGGACGAACTCAAGCGCCAGACCATCGCCGCCGGCCTGAAAACACCGTATCTCGTGCTCATGGGCTGGAACCCCGCCGAGGACGCACGCGACATGGCGGCGCTCGGTTTCGACGCAGTCTCCGCCTACGCGCGCGGCGGCAGTTACAGCATGACGCAGCATAGCTTCGCCGAGCAATGCGCGCTCATTCGTCGCGACCGCTGGGAGAAATGCCGCGCCCTTCGGATCCCGAGCGTGACCTTCGCCAGCGCCGGATGGGACACGCGCCCGCGCAACGAGCGCCCGCCGCCGTGGTGTACATGGGTCACAGCGACACCGGACAAAACACCGCCCGCGCAGCAAAAGCCGCTCGTCGATTCCGTCACTGCCACTCCCGAGGAACTCGCCGCGCATATTCGCGAAGCGCTCGATTGGACAAAAGCCAACCACGACATCAACCCGAGCAACGCCGTCATTATCTACGGTTGGAACGAAAACGACGAAGGCGGCTGGCTGCTGCCGACCCTCGGCACCGATGGCAAACGCGACGAGACACGCATCAACGCGTTGGGGAAAGTGCTCCAGCCTCGTGTGCGACGTTAATAATTATGACCTTCACCGAAGCTGAAATCGCCGAGCATACGATCACCCTTGAGGAACACTTCTGGTCGCGCCGTCGCCCGCCCTTGCATCTGCGCGACAAGGTCCGCGAGGGGCAGCGCTTCGATGGGCAAGCCATCGAGCTTTTCTTCGTGCGACCAGTGTTCAGTCGCCCAGGTGAGCAGGTCGAGGAGTCCATCGCGAAGGTGCGATTTGTCCGCACGACGAATGTCTGGTGCATTTTCTGGAAACGGGCCGATGGCAAATGGCACCGCTACCCGCCGCGCCCGGATGCAGAATCGCTTGCCGCAGCCCTCGGGTTGATCCATGAGGACCCGAATGGGTGTTTCTTTGGATGAGAGCTTCATGGAAAATCCAGCCAGCAGGAGACTGCCACTCGGGCGTTCATTCGCAGTGCTCAATATGAACGCCTGCTTGAGTTCCCGAGCACGAGTGCTCTTGCGCCGGATACAGTCCCGTGACTACAAACCTTTATGTCGAATGAAGTCACGAGCCAGAACATGCCCGACGAGCGCACCCAGTTCACCGCGCTCCTTTTCACCGACATCCGCAACGCCGCCGTGCTCAAGCACCCGCTTCCCGCCGACGAAGCCGTGGAAGTCATCCAGACTTACCGCGCGCACCCACGCTGGCGGTTCATCGGCTTCCCCACCGAAAGCCGCCCGCTCCACGACGCCCTCTGGCAAAAGGCCCGCACCAAAGACTTCGCGTTCCGCAAAATCTACGACACCCGCATCGCCCTCACCATGACCGCGCAAGGCGTGACCGAGTTCGCGATGGTGAACGTGAAGGACTTCGAGGGGCTGGGTTTTCGGAAGGTGTGGAATCCTCTCTCAACTTAACTCAGACATGATTCTCTCTTAGACATCCAATCAATATTCCGGGGTAGCTCAGTAGCAGAGTGCTCGACTTCGGACCGAGAGGGCGTTGGTGCGATTCCAACCCCCGGACCCAATTTCTTTCGCCATGCCACAAAACGATTCAACCAGCAGCGCACCACGCGCGAATCCCGGTTACGCCGCATTCCAAATCGCCCGCGCGCTGACGACCAGCGAGCAGCACGGCGACGCTGCGACTCGCGAGCGCGCCCACGCTAAGGCGGAGAAATGGATGGTCGTGCTGGAAGGGCTGCTGTCTGGGCAGTTTGCGGTGGGTTCCCGCCAGCCGATGGCTGACGCGCCGGTGTGGGCCACGCCGGAGGTTGTGACTGGCGGTTTCGTGACGGGCCAGTTGCTTGCCGGAGGGCCGTTGCGGCCTCACGAAAAGGAAATCGCCTCTCGCATCCGGGCTGAGGCCGCAGACGATAAGCGGCAGAAGCTCAATGCGTGGTTTCTTTCCGATGCGGGATTCAGTGAGCTGACGGAGAGGCTCAGTTCGGGCCGCTATGACATCGACGTGCCCGAGGAGGCCGCTCTGCTTGTCGCGGCGTGGATGGCACAAAACGGCGCGGCAGACGAAGCGCGTGAACTGGTCGAAGTCATCGCGCCGCATTTCGCCCTGCTGCGGTTCTACCCGAAACCAGCCGAGCGTACGATGCCGCAGGGGGCACGTATTTTTCTCGAAAGTGTGGGAACGGTAATAAGTCGCCTGCGGAGTATTCAGCCCAATCCGCTCATTCTCGCGCAGCGCGAGGCAATTCAGGTTTGGATGCCGCTTTACGAAAAGTTGGTCGCTCTTTTCCTCGAAACAGTTCGTGGCGAAGCGCCAGGCATCCAGCCTGACTCGGAGGGGCGTTGGGCTTCAAGAGAGACCGGGCGGTTCTACCTCATCGGCGGCTGGCCGTGCCTGAACTACGCGGCGGATTGGCGTGAACGCGCCCGCACCGTGGTGGCCGCGATTGTCCAAGCCCGCGCCGCTCACAAGCTTTGCCGCCGGCCAGACGATGCGCGTGACAGCTTTGCTCGGCTGCTCGGCTATCTGCGGAAGTGCAGCGACGACCCGGCGTCGCTGACCGGGCGCGATGTTGGAATGATTCGGCTCATTCTCGCGCGGCACGTCGCCAGCCGCGGCCTGCCAGGCTCGCCACAACACGAAACCGCGAGTGCCCGCCAACTCTCTCAAATCGTCAAGCCAATGCTCCACCAAGTGGCGGGCATCGTCGCGCAACGCATGGGCAATCTCCCCGCTGACGTGGGGCTGGACGACAATACGGTCATCCTCCAACCCGTCTCGGCGCATGAAGCCGACACCACAGGCGTCGCCGTTGGCACGGAGGTTCCAGTGTCCATCGCCGGAAAAGTGGAACGCTGTCTTTGCGACACTTCGGATGTGCTCATTGAGCGCGGCATCGTCACCTCAGGAGAAACACTGGCGCGGGTGATTCCTCAGTTCACCGCCAGCCTGCGCGCATCGGCTTTCGGCCACCCACAACTCCGCGCGCTCTACGCGGCGACCTATCGCGCCTTCCGCCGCCGCCGCTCGCTGCTTTTGTTCAATTTGGAAAAGCAGGTGCAGATTGAGGAGTTGCCGTGGGTGGCCGCCATCGAGCGCCGCCGCCAGCAGGACCTGACGAGCCGCGACCTTTCACGCCAGACGTTGAAGGATGTTGCCGCACTCACGCTGCGAGCGTTTCCGCAGGCCATTATTCCGAACAAGCTACTGCAGGAATTCCGCGCGCTGTCGAAAGGCGGCGAACTTTCCCTCCCCTTCGTCGAGGAACTCGCGGCGGATATCTTCATGGACGACTTCTCGCCGAAGTTCACGCAGGCTGCCAAGCAAGCCGCTGCCTTTGTCGAAGGCACGCTCTATGCGCGCTATTTCGGCTTGGATTGCGCCGCCGTCATGCGGTTGCCCGAAACCAAGCCGGGGCCGCGCCGCTGGTCATTCTTTCAACGGGAAGCGCCTGCGAATCCGTTCGCTGCCCTCTGTATCCAGCGCGCGGCGGCTGCGGAGGGCAAGCCCTGGGATGTGGCGCGCAACGGCATGGTCATCGAGCAGTCGCAGATTCTCACCACGCATAACCTCGCCCTTATATTTGGCGCGCTCGGGCTGGAAGCGGATTTGCAGCCTGAACTCCGTGACATGGCCGAGCGATGCTTCCGCTGGCTTTGCCGTCGCCTGCAGGTCAGGAGCGACAAGTGGCACGCAAAGCTCATCATGCTGAAGCAAACCGCCTACGCTTGGCGGCAGATGATTTTCATTCTGTCGCGCCTTCCGCACGAGGAGGCGGGCCAGTTTATAGTCTGGGCCGAAGACCACCTGCGAGAGCAGTCCGCCGATTTCCATGCACGATTCATCCCGGCGCTACGCGGCCTCGCGCTGGTTCACGGCGGCAGCCCTCTTGATGATACCGGGGATGTGCGGCGTTTCCTCGGCTGGACACAAGCACGCCACTGGCTGCTCGACGATGAACCGCCGAAGGCTGCTCAATGAAACCCAAACGCCCAACCAAATCCAAAGCCCTCCAGCCCGCGAAGCCCGGCTTCGATGGGCTGCTCCATGACCTGCGCGAGTTCATCGCCGAGAGCCGTCAGCAGGTGTTTCGGGCGGTGGATGTGGTGCAGGTGCGGACTTACTGGGGCGTGGGACGGCACATCGTTGAATTCGAGCAGAGCGATAACGAACCACACTCAAAGTCTCTTCCATCTTTCCGCTTCGTCTGTTTATTTATGAAAGTCGGTATCATTCAGACTTAGAAGCTCCTGAAGCTCACCGCCCGGAGTCGCGGAATAGTTTTCAGCAAATTCAGTCCGCCAAGCGCGACTGAACCGACATTCCCGTTGCGCTATCCCGGCCTTTCGCCATAAACCGAACACCATGAACGCCAGCGCCCGAGCGCAAAATGAACCACGCTCAGAGTAATTCTCATGTTAAAAGTTCAAACGCTCGCCTTCTCTGTTGCGATTTCGGTAGTGTCCGCCGGTGCCGCGCCACCTAAACCAACCGTGGACGTTTTGACTCCGAGCGATGAGGAATTAGGCGAGCGGGTCATCGAATTTTTTCAAAAAGATGCTCGCGCGCAGGCAGCGCACCGGTTCGGTTCGATTCAGACTGCGGTGAAACTTTTGTCTGCGAGCCTGCGTTCGCCACTCGTTAAGGGCGACGGGAAAAGCGAAGGGGCGCAAATCCTCGGCGGGCTCGGGCTGGGGGACACGATACCCTTGTTTAAGGAGCTTGCGCAGAATCCAGCGGACGATTCGGCGCGCGATTTTGCATACGGCTTTCTGCAAGCTTCAAAAGCATTTCCGGACGTTGTGCCGTTGAAGGAGCGGTTTGTTGCCGCAATGTGGCCGACTTTCCGACGGGGATTTCCGTTGGGTGACACCCACGAGATCGCGCTGGAGTTGGACGAAAAAACGGCGTTGGAAGGAATCCTGGCTCCCGAAAACTGGACCATCAAAAACCCGGTGTTCCGAAGTATGATCCAGGCGCTCGCGTGGAAAAACGTGAGCCTGCCGGTTGAGAAGCTGATGGCGGTGCTCCCGGAATTGGAGGGTGCAGGGGAAGGTTCAGCACAGATGCGGGCCAACGTGCTTTACTGCCTCGCCCTTGTCGCTCCAGCTCAAGCCGAGCCACTCATCCTGGCGGAGTTGGGGAAGCCCCGAGGCCAAGGAATGTTTTCAGGGAGGGAAGAACTCAGCAAAGCGCTATGCGCCGCAAAGGGGCTGGTGAATCCTTACGGGAAGATTCTAGAGCGGCTGGACAAACATCGGTTTAAAGGCATCGATGTCTCCGAGCAGAAGTTTATCGCGGTCATGCTGTACTACTATTCGACAAACGAGGCTTTGTCGGCCTTCTTTGAGTATCATGAGAGGGATAAATGGAACGTGCTCCGACAGGCGTTCTCCGATATCGGTGCGCCCAAATCGGTCGCGTTGCTCGACGCGTGGGCGAAGGTCTTTCCCAAAGTAAAGCCGGGACAAAAGGGATTTGACCTTGGGACTGAAGAAGCACGTTTTCAAAAAAAGACGGGAGCATCTCTGTACGACGAGCTTGAGCGGGTGGAGAAAGGCATCGAAGGACTCGAAAACGATGAGCTCGTTCCTCTTGCCTACCTGTGGCTCGCCGAAAATGCCGACAAAATCCTGACGGCATGGAAGCCAAAGCCAACGCCTCCTAAGCGCAAGAAGTGACGCGATGAGAAACGACGTCAAGCTGCTGAAAGCGTTCAAATCAGCGGGTTGACGCATGACAGCACATCGGGCAATTTCCGCCCATGAGCACGCTGACTGAAATCGAAGAGGCCATTGAGCAATTGCCGCCTGTGAAGTTTAACGAGTTGCGGCAATGGATCGAACGCCGCAGCAAGTCGTAGCAAGTGGGTGGGAATCCCCTGCACTCGTGGCCGGTGCCGCCACCGCATGTGGAGCGCATGGAGTTGGACCGCATTGAGGCGGAAATCGAGACGGAGTTCCCGACGCGACAATGAATGAACCACACGCAAAGTAGTTTTCAAAAAGACCACCCGAGTGCATTCACTAAGACCATGAAGCCGTCGCAATATGTTGATGCCAAAGGCGTGCCAGAGCTCAAAGTCGTGCTGCGTAAATGGATTCGAGTTTTGCGGAAATTTCAAGCAATCCAAGATTTGCCTTGGAACTATAGAGAGCGAGCCCAAGTCGGATTCTTCGCGGGTGCCGCTTGGCTTTCTGGAGCTGTAGCCCTTGAGGAGTGGAGTTCAACCAAGGGTTTGGAAGACAAGGAACGAAAAGGAAGGTGCGACCTGTGGATAGACATTTGTGACTATCACATCGAAGCCAAGCACATGTGGTGTCGGATCACAGGGAATCTCGCCAAAGAGAAGACGTATATTGAGAAGACAGTGGAATCTGCAAAGGAATGCGCTCGGCATCTAAAATGTTCGAAGGAGAGCAAGCTCGCGTTCAGTTTTTTGGCACCGTTCTACCCACCAGGGAAGCAAAACTCTCTCTCGAAGGATCTCGATGCGTGGCTTTCTATGGTTTGTTCCATTGAGCATGAAGCCGTTGCGTGGCTTTTGCCTCAGGCAAGCGAGCTCTCAAAACAAGAGGGCCAGAATCTAGGGGCCGGCATCCTGCTCCTCATATCCAAACCATGATGCCGAACTAGACGGTAGCGGGGCAGGCTGCTCATCGCGTTCCAATCAGCATTCAATTCCTCCGGCCCGAGAGGACACGCGCGCGGCATTGCCGGTTCGTGGATTGGCGGATAGAACTCCGCGCATGACCACAACTCGCTCTCTCGCCAGAATCCTGCTGTTTTGCCTCGCCGCGATGGCCCGAGCGTTCGCTGCGGAGGCGGATTTTGCGGGGGAGTGGGATACGACTTTCGGGCGGTTGTCGCTGAAGGTCGATGGGAAGTCTGCCGCCGGGACTTATGTCGTCGCGGGCGGCGCGGTGAATGATCTGAAGGGCGAAATCGACGGCGGAAAGCTGACATTTTCCTACTCCGAGCCATCGGTCACCGGCGAGGGGAGCTTCACGCTGAGCGCAGATAAGCAGAGTTTTTCGGGGCAGTGGCGCGAGAAGGGTGCGACGCGATGGAGCTCGTGGGATGGACGGCGTCAGGTCGTGAAGGCGGGGGATTTTTCCGGGGTGTGGAAGACTTCGTTTGGCATGATGCGGCTGAACCAGGACGGGGAAAAGGTGACCGGCTGCTATACGTTTGGCGAGCAGTCGGAGCTCACGGGCACGGTGAAATCCGGCGTGCTGACTTTCACTTACAAGGAGCCCGCCGGCATCGAAGGCTCGGGCGAGTTCAAGCTCTCGGCAACCGCGGCGACGTTTTCCGGAACGTGGAAAGCGAGCGATGGCAAAGGCGGCGCGTGGGAGGCAACGCGGGTGGTTCCCGCGCCGGGGCGGATATGGCTCGTCGTGCTGGAGGCAAACTGGGAGGCGAACCTGCGCGAGAACGAGTATTCGTTTGGCGACATGCTGAAGCAGTTCTTCACCCGCGTGCCGAGCGTCGCGGTGCGCCATCGCTATTTCGACGGGCGCGAGGACTTCGCCAAATGGTGCTCGGAGCTCCAATACATCAACGAACCCGTGGTGCTCTACATCGCGAGCCACGGCACGGAAGCGGGCATCAGCGTCGGGAAGAATACGCTGACCGGGGAATTCATCGGCCAGCAACTGCGCCACGCCCGCGACATCAAGCTCGTCCACCTCGGCGCCTGCCTGACGATGGCCGGCAAAGCGCCGTCCGAAATCCGCGCCGCCAGCGGACTCAAAGCGCCGGTCTCCGGCTACACAAAAGAAGCCGACTGGGCAGGCAGCGCCGTGATCGACTTCATGCTGCTCGACCTCATCCTCGCCCGCCAGACCCCGCCCGCCGAAGCCGTCCGGCAGGTGCAAAAGAGCATGACATTCGCAGGAGAAAAGGACGCTGCTGGCAGTATCATCAAGGCTGCGGGGCTGAAGATTCTGGAGTGACGGGGGCGCAAGCACTCCCCGCTACCCGGCTATTCTCGATATCCCGCCAACGGTTTCAGAGTCGCTGTATCAAAGATGCGGACTCGTTCGTTGTCCGTGATTCCGCATTGAATCATCAGCATTCGTCCGTCCCGAGATAGGACGGTTCGGTGAATGAAATCCAGCACGCGGATGGAGCCGGTGAACTCCATCCTTTGCGAATCGTCCGATCCTTTCGGAAACCCCAATTTCATGACATAGAGATCGTAGTGCCCTTGGGTCGAAAACGCAGAATTGTTGAAGACGGCAAACGCGCTTCGGGAGTCGGGCGCAAGCAACACATCCGTCATGCGGGCTTCGGTAGTAAGTAAGGCAAGCAATTTGCCGGTTCGTGCGCTCTGCAGAGCGAGGCAATTGTCTGGCCCGTAAGACAAGGTGTAATCGCCGTCAGGAGTGATCATAACTATGGGGCTGTCCACATCATCATGCTCTCTGATCGCGAACTGTTCCGTGCCCGACGGCAGTTCGAGAATACCCGCCCCACCGCGTTCGCCTCGCAGGAGCAGTCGCCCGGGGTGCTTTGATAGAAACTTGGCGGTTACGCCGTTTTGCTTTTTGATGAGACTTCCCAGACGTTCGCCCGTCTCTGCATTCCACATCTGAGCCGTCCCCATCGGCCCGTTCTCCCCCGGCGAGTCGAAAGTTACAGCCCACTTCCCATCTGCGCTGACATCGAATCCGATATCGTAGGCTGGTCCGTTCGGATGCCGCATGGTTTTGCCCTGCGCCTTCCACGTCCTTGCGTCATAGCGTTCCAGCGTTCCGTCCAAATCGAGAATAAAACATGCACTTCCGTCGGCAGTGAATTTTACCGCGCGAACGGCGTCGGCAAAGTCTGCAGCGTTCACACCCGAGGGGATCGGAGGCGTCCGAAGTTTTCCGCTCTCCACTTCAAAAATATGCACCCTCAGTTTGTCGTCGCTGAGCAGCACCGTATTGGCATCTGGCGAAAACTCTGCGCGCAAATCAATATTCGGCGGCACCTTCACGTCGAGCATGGGTGACGCGGGCTCACCTGTAGCGAGGCTGATGACCTGAACTCCCGTCGGTTCAAAAGCGATTACCGCTCGTGTTTGTCCGGAATCTAACACGTAGAGGGAAACCTCGCGGCCTTTTCCCAAATCCGTAGATATGGCTTTGCCGCTGGAGACATCCCAAAGACTCACGCCTCCGCCACGCGACTGAGCAATGACGCGCGAAGCATCAGCATTGAAATGAGGGTTCTTTCGGGAAAAAAGTGGTAAAACGAGCGATGGGAGAGAATAAGGAGGGGAACAGCGACCCCTGATGAGCTACGCTCAACCGGGGTGGCCGCACTGGAGAAAAAAACATGCAAGATTGGGAGCTATATCAAACAC
>JANMGP010000074.1:0-26161 GCA_031374705.1 Verrucomicrobiaceae bacterium
AAAAAAAACAATTTCCTTAATTCAAAAAAAAAAAAAAAAAATTTTACACACCTTCGGCTTCTTTCCCGTTATTATAAATGTAATTTTACCACTATCCTTCCGGTCCCCCCCCCCCCTTCGTAGTCCCCCCTCGTCGGTCTGATTTTCTTTGCGAGATGGTATCAGAACCTTCACCCCGCCTCGCGAGTCGCGTTCGTTCCACAATTACTTCTTTCCGTGGCCTTCCGTTCCTTCCGTGGACATTCCATCGCCGGATTCGGCTTTAGTCGCATACACGCCGCCACCCGGCCAGCCTCCCTACGCCGCGGGCCGCGTCACCGCCCCCGCGTTGCTTCCCGCCTCGTGGCCGAGCGCCGTCTTTACATACACCTTGTAAGCCCCCGACTGCCCCGGCACCGCGTGATACTGATTTGTCAAAAACACCAGCGGCCCGCCCAGCGGGATCGTCCCCAGCACCACCTCATCATCCCTATCATAGTCCAGCCCTGGCAGACCGCGCACCTCCAGCTCCGCCGCATTCGCCGGCACCGCGCCCTGCACCTCGATCTTCGCCTTCCCGGCCTGCGCGTCCCACGACACCACGATCGTCACCGCATCCGGCGTCGAGCCCGGCGCAGGCGTCAGCGCCGGCAGCGCGTCCAAAATCGCGTGCCCCTCCGGAAACTTCGTCGCCACCACCTGCCGGTAAGCCTTCAGAAGCTCATACAGCCGGTCCTGCAAATCATTCCTCGACTCCCGGTCCAGCTTTAATTGCGATATCGAGTCCGACACCTTCTCCTGGAGCCCCTGCAAGCCCGCATCCGGCGTCGCCCCATTATACGCCGTCTCAAACGACTCCACCGGATACCCACCCTCCAGAGTCAGCGGCCCGCTCAGCGCCAGCGAAGTATCCGCATTGATAGCCAGCCACAACTTGCGCACCCGCCGCACCGCGTGGAGAAAATCCGTCGCATTCGTAAACTCATTGGGCACCTCCGGCAGCGAACGCGCATAGCGGGAGTCCGGCGTATTTCCGCGCACCGCCTTATTAAATTGCAGCACCCGCACCGCCAGCGCCGTCCGCAGATCCGTCAGCGAGCCGCGCGCCAAATCCAAGTCCACCCCCACCTCCTCCACCGTCTCCCGCACCTCCAGCAAATCATCATACCAGCCCTTAAAAGCCACCCTGGTCACCGGCGACGAACTCTTTACCAAATACCCCGCCAACACCAGTGGATTCAGCGCCCCCAGCGCAGCATCCACATCCCCCCAATGAGAGTAAAATAGCTGGCAAACGACTGGATACGAGGATGGTCCGGAGATAGGCATAATAGTGTGATGGTTAGAGGTTAAAGAGATTCAGCATGTGGGAAGTAGCCCGCGAGCGAGAGAAAGTAGCCCGCGAGTCCCTTCGCGGCATTGCACAACCGGCGAAGCCGCACAACTCGAACGCGCGATAAGAAGAGTCGCTTCGCGAGTTTCAAAAAGCCGCGAAGGGACTCGCGGGCTACTTTGCCGAAAAATGTCCAAAACCTGCAAACTCTGCCCGCGATCCAGTCGGTTATGTGCGCGTTCCAGTGACATCTGAGAGCGGTCCAGAGCGATTTCCTGTCGTGCAAGCCCAGTCTGGCACCCATCCACCGAGCGCTGCCCACCCGACACCCCACTCCGCCCCACGTCCACCAAATTCTGCCCTATCACCAGCCCCATCTGCCCGCAATCCACCAAAAATCCACCCCACAGACCAAAAACAACGCCATCCAGACGGCAAAAACCCTTGTGTAAAACAAAAAGTTCTATCGGAAAGGAAGTCATAAATCCCGCTATAGAGCTATTTCGTCCAGTTGTCAAGGGCTTTTTTTGCGGCGGTGCGAATAAATTCGTCTTCCTCAATCGGTGCACCATCCGCAGAGGTGCCCGTCGCGAGCAGTTCGAGCGCTGCTTTCACCTCCGCATCGCCTTTCCAGCCCTCGCAGAGCATCGTAGGAGGGTGATATCGCACTTCCCAGTTCAAATCCGGCGGAACCTTTTGCTTTGCTGGAGTTTTGCCCCGCTCCGGGATGCCAATCAGCACGCGCAACAGAGCCTCTTTAACCTCCGCATCGCCTTGCCAGTGCCAACCCAACTGCCATGCAGCCGCTAGGCGCACGGCGTCATCCTCATCGGGCGGAATCGCCTGCTTCGAGGGAGCCACACACGGCTCTGGCACGCCAATCAGTACAAGCAGCAGCGCAGCCTTAGTCTCCGGTTCGCCCGCCCAGCCGTCCGCCAACGCGGAAACCGCGCCCTCCCGCATCGTGTCGCGGACGGCGTTATCGAGAAACGGCGCAAGCCTCAGGAGCGGCGACATTCTTGTCGGCGACAGCGTAGTTCCCGCGATTTGCGTAGCTTTTGTGTTTGCACCGCTGTCGGCGACAGGAGCGGTAAGACCGCCAAAGGCAATGTCGCCGCTCCTATGAGGCTCCAGCAAGAGGTCAACGAGTAGCCAAAAAATCTCCGACCTCCCCGGCGCAAGCACCGCGAGCGCCTCCCCGATCGCCCGGTCCAAATCCAACCAATCCATCTTCACCCGCAGCAGCGCCGCGAACTCCCACGCCACCTCCAAATTCCCCCGCCAATTCGCCGCAAGCGCCACCAGCGCCCGCCGCCGCCATTCAAGCCGCTCGAGAATCCCACCGGCCGACGACCGCGCATACTTAAACACCTTCGGCTTCCACAACTCCGCAAGCCCAATCTTCGTCAGCGCAGCGCCCGCCTTCTTTTTCCCCGCCTCCGCCTGCGTGAACGACGATTCCACCTCCTGCAAAAAGTCCACCGCATACACCAGCCCCAGCGGCTCCGGGTGTTTAGTTTCTTCATCTACCACCACCGGCTTCTTTTTCGCCAGCAAATCGAGGCAACGCAGCGCGAGCGGGTGGCCGTAGGGAGTTTCGCTGATGCTGAGACGGGCGAAGAGGAAGCGGAGCGTCTCGTGCCACGTCTCGTCCTGCCAGCGCGGCTCGACAAATTCGCGGAAGAACTTGCGGGCTTTCTGATCGCTCGCTCCATCTGCATGGGATTCCCAATGGAGCGCGGTGAAGTATTCCAGAAACGAACGGTGGAAGAATGCAAACGTGCCGCCACTGCGCTCGACGAGCAGGAAGTTGCGGATGCAGATCAGCTCAAGGATGCCTTCCGCGTGGGCATCGGGGTTGGGGTTGCCGGCGGCTTCAAATTGTTTTTTGAGGATGCCGTGAAGCGCCTTGCGCGTGATGCTATTCGAGGTATTCGGATTGCCACTGCGCGTCATGTGCGCGGCGACGGACTTGAAGAATTCCGTGCGTCCTTTTTCGCCGTGGTCGCGGAAGTGGCTGGCGATCTCGGCCTGCTCTTTGGGCAGGTGGTGCACGGCATCCCACTTGCCGAGAAAGATGCGAATGGCCTCGCGATAAAGCTCCGCGCGCCCCGTGGCGGTGGAGCCGCGCTGACCGGTAATACAAAGGAGCGTAAGGGTAAGCGGCACTTCGGCGAGCGGCTTCAAATAAGGCCGGTCGCGGATGGCGTCGCCAACCTCCCGCCGCTTCGAGCTGGAAAGCTCGGTGCCCGCAACTTCGGCAGGAAACCAGCGGTCGAGAAAATCGCTCGTGCGCTTTTCATCGAAAGGCGCGAGCGTGTGAATGTCCCATTTGTTGCTGTGTTTTGTCTGGTTATCGCGCCACCAGTCATCTACCGGGAACCCGATGGTGCGGGAAGTGACGATGATGCGAGCTCCGCCGTGAGTGCGAGCAAAGGCGGTGATCCATTGGTAGAGTTCTTTGCGGGTGGCAGGGGCGAATGCCTCGTCGAGGCCATCAATGAGCAGCCACGCTTGGCCTTTATCAAATGCGGCAAGAAGGTCTTCGCGCTCAAAGCACCAAGGGCGTCCACACGGCTCGGTAAGGTAGTCGATGAGATCCTCGATGGGCGTTTTGATCTCACCGTTTTTATACTTGGTGCGTGTGGCAAGATATTCGCGGACTTCGATCAGGATCGGAACGGGCCCGGCCTCGCCGCCGCTTTGAAACGCGAGCGCCCAGCGGATGTAGAGATTGCGAAGGACGCTGCTCTTCCCATAGCCCGCATCGCCGAGAAGGACCTGGTGGGGGATTTGTTCGTTGCAAAGTTCAGCGATAGCAGATTCGAAGCGCCGAGTCGATTGGAGGGACGTGAGTTTCACTGTAGTTTGCGCAGCCTTCGCGGGAACATTCTCTTCCACAGCAATCTCCAACGTTCGGGTATCCACCGCAGGCTCCACAAAGAGCCCCGAAAGCGTGAGGTCGTCGCGGCAATCTCCATCCGGGCTCAGCTCGGCGATGGGCAGCCGCTGCCAGCCGGGAGTGCAAGCGCTTTCATACGCGGTGAGTTGCTGCTGCCACGTCCGGTGCGGACGGCGGGCTTTGGGGTCGAGGCTTTTTTCCAGCCGGTCGATGCGGCTGATGATGCGGTCGGCTTCCCTGCCGACGAGGACTCGCGTGGCGCTGCCCTCTTCGCGGATGGCTTCTTTGAGGGCGGGGAATTCGGAAAAGTGCCAGTCGAGCATCGCCTCGATGCGCTGAAGCAATTCGTCGGCGGTCGGGAGTTTTTCGAGCTTTGCCGAGATGAGCGAAAGGTTGCGTAGAACCATGCCGCCAAACTGCGCGCCGCCGGTCTCGAGGTCCTGCTTCAAAGCGTCGAAGAGCCGCTCGGGGAACTGCTCGGCGATGCCCCCAGCGATGGTGCGGAGATTGGATTTTGTGAGGGCTGGCGATGGCTTCAACGCGGCGTATGTGCGGACAATGAATTGCTCCCACGCCTTGCCCTCCACATCGTCGCCATCCGCGCCGCCTGCGAGGCGATTCATGAGGACGGCAGGGAGATTTTCCTCCCACACGGCTTCAAACTTCTGGTCGCGCTCGGCAAGGACGTGGAGCCATTGTTTTTCCGCCTCGGCGGCGAGCTTTGCAGCCTCCGCAGCCTCGGGTTTTCCCCGCCACTGCTGCGCAGTCTTCGCGATGCAGAGGTGAATCGCCCGTGCGCTGGCTTTGGCGAGCTGTTCGTTGTGGAGAGCATCCTCGAATGCGGCGCGGAGAGCGCTTTTCTCCCGCACTTTTTCAAAGACGTGATTGCCGATAGGACCGCACGCGCCCTGGAGAACGGATGCAATCGCCACGCCCGCACCAAACGGCCCACCCACCGCAACGCCCGCCGCCAGCGATGAAAGCAAAAGAATCCCAGTGCCGGTGTACGGATGAGAGAGGAGTTTTTCGGGCATGCTCATGTGGCTCTGTGCTATGGCAGAAATATCGGCCGAACGCACGCCCAATGTTGCCGCGGATGGGGAGTGGCTGTGACGAACAGTGGTCACAATGGAGGGGGCATTCACGGCGCCGGGCTCAGGCGAAGACTTTCGGGCCGCCGAAGTAGCACATCAGCAGGCTGCACCCGAGGAAGAGACTTCCCGCCACGAGCAGGCCGATGCCCGTGAACCAGAGGCTCCACGCCAGCGCGAGGCACGGCTTTATCTCGCCCGCTGGATCGTAGAAGATCTCGACTTCCTGGCCTTCCACCCAACTCGGCGGCGGTGGCTCGATTTCCTCGCCGGTGACCCGCCGCCGAAGCTGGTGCGTCTCGCCCAGTTCGGAGCGGAACCGGGAGAATTTCCCGTCCGGCGTGGTGAAGACGATGACGGGGAAATATTGGATCCAGTAGCTCGACTGCTGGCTCCCGGTGGAGCTTTGCGCGCGGTATCGCCGCTCTTTGTCGATGCCGGTCACTTTGCCGGGCAGCCGGATGAGATGCTTGCGCCGACGCCGGACGCGCGCGAGTTCGGTGAACGCCATGCGCAGGATCGCGATGCCGCCGAGGGCGAAGATGCCGACGCCGAAGCAGAAGAAGATTTTGACGGAGAGTGGTTGGTGCGGCATGGCGGTTACCGTTTGAGTCCTCCGATGGATGCGTGTGTTTTCATAATCTCACCGACTTTGGCGGAATTTGCGAAATCGCGCTATCCGACTTTGGTCGGATGGTGCGCTACTCGATGACAATGAGCTTCGCGCGGCCACGACTGGCGGGGAAGGTGATTGAAGTGCGGGCCAAGAAAGTAGCCCGAGAGTCCCTTCGCGGTCTGGCGATTCCCGCGAAGCGGCACGACTGAAATGATTTGTCGCTTCGCGATTAGCCCCATGCCTCGAAGGGACTCGCGGGCTACTTTCCTATCGCCCGACTTTCCAGCGGGTGTCGCGATTGAGGACGATGTCCTCCGCTTTCACCTGGAAGCCGCACTCCGCGAGCAAGTATGCGACGCCCTCTTTCGTGCTCATGGTGTCGCGCAGATAGCGGGCGAAGAGTTCGACGTATTCTTTATAGCTATCGAGCTCCAGAAAACCTTCGCTGACATACTTGGCGAGCTCCTGGTCGTGGTTCTCGATGAGTTCGATGAGGGCCGCGCGGAGACGCGAGCGCATGGCGGGATCCACCACGAGTTTAAAAGGACTCGCGGACGGGTCTGCGGGGACATCGATCGGTTGCGGCACGGCGTCGGACATGGGGCGGACGGGTATCAGCAAGCGTGGTGGGGTCAAGCCGTCACCGCGATGCATGCAATTCTCTCTTCCCCCCGCGGCGATGCTTCGGCAAGGATGGCGGTCTTATGTCAGACCAAGTGAGAGTGAGATTTGCGCCATCGCCGACGGGATACCTGCACGTCGGCGGGGCACGCACCGCGTTGTTTAACTGGCTGTATGCACGGCATACGGGCGGCGTCTTTGTCCTGCGGATCGAGGACACCGACAAAGCGCGCAATACCGAGGAGGCGATGCAGGCGATCTTTGACGGAATGAAGTGGCTGGGCCTCGACTGGGACGAAGGCCCGCACAAAGGCGGCGCGCATGGACCTTACTTCCAGAGCGAGCGCGAGGACGTGTATCTGCGCTACTTTGAACAACTGCGCGCGGCGGGCCACGTGTATGAGGACGGCGGGGCGTGGAGGTTCAGATTTGCACGAAAGAAGATCCTCATGGACGACCTCGTGTGCGGTCATGTCGAAGTCGATATGGCAAACGCCGAGACGCATCCGGACATGACAATCCGCCGCCCGGACGGCGGATGGATTTTCCATTTTGTGAACGTGGTGGACGACATTGAGATGCGAATCACGCACGTGATTCGCGGCGACGATCATCTCTCGAACACGCCGAAGCATTTGCAGCTCTTCGAAGCACTCGGCGTGCAACCGCCGCGCTACGGGCACATCCCGCTCATCCTCAATCCCGATGGCTCGAAAATGAGCAAGCGCGACACGGGCAGCGCGGTGGGCTGGTACGAAGAGAACGGCTTCGTCGCGGAAGCGGTGGTCAATTTCCTGAGCCTGCTCGGCTGGAACCCGAAGACGGAACAGGAGGTCATGCCCATCGCGGAAATCACATCGCTGTTCGACGTGGCAAACATCCACCGCAAAGCGGCGGTGTTCGACCTCGCGAAGTGCGAGTGGATGAACCAGCAATACATCATCAAAATGCCCGTGGAGCAGCTCGCGGCGCTGGTGGAGCCCATTCTCGCAAAGGCGGGAATCGTCACGACACGCGAGACGTTGCTGCCGGTGCTCGGGCTCGTTCGCGAGCGACTGAAGCGGCTCACCGATGCTCCTGCTTGGATGGATTATTTCTTTACCGACGCGGTGACTTTCGACCCCGAGGCGGTGGAAAAAGTGTTCAAGAAACCCGGCGCGCTGGATCGTCTTCGCGCGCTGGATACGGCGTATCGTACCACAGCATGGAACGCCGCGGAACTGGAAGTCGCGCTGAAAGCCGCAGCGACCGCCGCGGGCGCGAAGGTGGGTGAATTCGTCCACCCTGCCCGCGTGGCTGCGACCGGACGCACCGTGGGAGCGAGCCTTTACCACACGCTCGAAGTGCTCGGACGCGACGTCGTGCTGAAGCGCTTTGAGCGCGCGCTGACGGAATTTGCGGCATGAAGTCCGTCTATACGCTGGAAGATTTGCGCAACTGGAAAGCAGTGACGGCTGATTGCACGCCGCCGCTCCGGCTCGCGGTCATCGGCGATCCGGTGGCGCACTCCAAGTCGCCGCAGATGCACAACCCGGCGCTCGTCGCCGCGGGAATCGGAGCCGCTTACACCCGGCTGCACATTCTGCCGGGCGAAGTGGTGGAATGCCTGCGTCTGCTACCGGGCGCGGGGTTCATCGGCATCAACTGCACAATCCCGCACAAGGCCGCCGTCCTCGCCGCAGTGGACGCGCCGGACGAAACCGCTCGTCGAGCGGGCGGGGTGAACACAGTAATCGTCCAGCCGGATGGAACGACCGCCGGCACAAGCACGGACGGCGGCGGTTTTTCACGCGCAGTCCGCGAGTCGTTCGGAGTTTCGCTGAGCGACTTGCGCATTCTGGTGCTCGGGGCCGGCGGAGGAGCGGGCCGGGCAGTGGCGATGCAATGCGCCGCCGAGCAGTGCGTATCGCTCACGCTGGCGAATCGTACGCTGGCCAAACTTCCGCCGCTCGCCGAAGACATCGCCGCATTTTATCCCGCCGGACAACTCGCGATGACCGGCGACGCCGACCTTGCCGGGGCTTTGGAAAAAACAGACCTCGTCGTGAACTGCACCGCTGTCGGGATGAAAGCGGACGATGTGTCGCCCATCCCGTCGCGTCTTCTTTCCAGAAACCACCTCGTTTACGACACCATATACGTCGGCCACCGGACGCCACTCCTGCGCGCCGCCGATGAAGCCGGCGCGCGCGGCGCGAACGGACTCGCGATGCTGCTCCACCAAGGCGCGCTCGCGTTTGAGCGGTGGTTCGGACGCCCCGCACCGATCGATGCCATGAGGGCCGGACTCCTCGGGTGACCGCAAACAAGACTTGGCCTGCAATATACCTTCCCTAGTTTACCAACATGAAATCCGCCGCCGAACTTCGCCAATGGGAGATCCCAAACACCGCCATATTTTCCGATACACCCGGCGGGCTCGTGCGGCTCGAAATCGAAACGCCGCTCGCGTCCGCGGAGATCTACCTTCACGGCGCGCATGTCGCGAAGTTCCAGCCGGTCGGACAAGCTCCCGTGCTATTCCTCAGCAAGAAAAGTCACTTCACTCCGGGCAAGGCGATTCGTGGTGGAGTGCCGATCATTTTCCCGTGGTTCGGACCCAAGGCCGATCAGCCCGAAGCGCCGGCGCATGGCTTCACCCGGACGGCTGCGTGGGAGCTTGAATCGGTCTCTCAGGCCCAGGGCGGTGAGGTTCATGTCGCGATGCGCTTTGCTTCCAGCGATGCCACCCGCGCGCTCTGGCCGCATGACTTTGTCCTCCGCTTCAACGTTGTCATCGGTGCCGCGCTGGAGATGACGCTGGAGGTCGAGAACACGTCGGAAGGTCCATTCACTTACGAAAACGCGCTGCATACCTACCTGACGGTGTGCGACGTGCTGGAGATAGGCGTATTTGGATTGGAAGGCGCGGAGTTTATCGACAAAGTGGACGGCGGACAGCGGAAGCGGCAGAAGAAAACCCTCGTGGGGATCCACAAGGAAACGGACCGGCTTTACCTGAACACGACTGCGACTTGCAGCGTGAACGATCTTTCCCTTTCGCGCAGGATTATCGTGGAGAAATCCGGATCAAATTCCACCGTCGTCTGGAACCCGTGGCAGGGAAAAGGCATGTCGCTCACAGACCTCGCAGAGGAGTGGCCGCGGATGATTTGCATCGAGACGGTAAACGCCGCGGATAATGCGATCACGCTGGCTGCGGGCGATCGCCACTCGACGCGTGCGATCGTGCGTTCGGAGCCGTACTGATTTGGAGAGCTTGCAGCGGCGCGGCGTTTAGGGCAATGCGGGTGGCATGCGTCTCCTCGTCACTGCAATTGCGTTCACACTCGTCCACACACAGGCGGCCGAATTCAAACTCGGCATCCACACATTCACACTGCCGGATGGGTACACCATCGAGTCGGTCGCCGCAGCGCCGCTCGTGGATCGTCCGATCAATATGGCGGTCGATGAAAGCGGTGCCCTCTACGTAACCGACAGCTCCGGCTCAAACGAGGCACCGGCGAAACAGGTTCAGAATCCGACGCATCGAGTGGTGAGACTCGTAGATTCGGATGGCGATGGAACGTTCGACAAACAGACCGTCTTTGCTGATAAACTCAGCTTCCCCGAAGGTGCGATGTGGCTGGATGGCTCGCTCTACGTCGCCGCTCCACCGGTGATCTGGAAGCTCACTGATACCAATGGCGACGGCATCGCGGACAAGCGTGAGGTTTGGTACGACGGCAAAACGCTGACGGGATGCGCGAACGATTTACACGGACCGTATGCAGGTCCGGACGGATATATCTATTGGTGCAAGGGAGCATTCGCCGAGCAGCGCCACACGCTCGCCGATGGAAAGCAGCTCGTCTCCCGCGCCTCGCACATTTTCCGCGCGAAACCGGACGGTAGTGGACGCGAAATGGTCATGACAGGAGGCATGGACAATCCCGTGGACCTCGTGTTTTCGCCGGCGGGCGAGCGGTTTCTCAGCAACACTTTCCTTGTCAATCCGGGCGGTGGTCAGCGCGACGGCATCATCCACGCGGTGAATGGCGGAGTGTGGGGCAAGCAGCATTCCGTCATCGAAGGACATCCGCGCACCGGTGACCTGATGCCAATCATGACTCACCTCGGCCCCGCGGCGGCGAGCGGCCTGGAGATGCTCCGCGGAAACGCGCTCGGCATGCGCGGCGACTTGCTCTGCACTCAGTTCAACATGCGAAAAGTCTCGCGCCACGTGCTGACGCCGGAAGGCTCGACGTTCGCAACGAAAGACAGTGATTTCGTGTTGAGCGACCAGACGGATTTTCATCCGACCGACGTCCTCGAATGCGCAGACGGCAGCGTGCTGATTGCGGATACCGGCGGCTGGTACAAGCTCTGTTGTCCCACGTCGCAGCTCGTGAAGCCCGATGTGCTCGGTGCGATCTACCGCGTTCGAAAGCAAGGAGCGAAGCCCGACGGGAAACCGAAGGTCGGTGACTTCATGGACGACCCTGCGGCTGTCTGGACGTTGACTCGCAGTCCCGGTGAAGAAGCGCGGGCGAAGGCGCGCACAGCCCTCCGCGCAGCGAAGCCCGATGTGATTATTGCAGCCGCATACAGCGCCGGCCTTTGGCGCGACCGTCAGGCGGTGCCGGATTTGCTCGGTCTGCTGGCGCATAGCGATGCGCACATTCGCCGCGCGGCTATCGAAGCGCTCGGACGCATTGGCGACCGGACGACGGCGCAGCCACTTGCAAAGGTCGATGTCGGCAACGATCGATTCCTCCAGCACGCGGTCGCGTATGCACTTTTTGAGATCGGCGATTCTGCCGGACTTGCCGCGCTCGATGGCGGGTCGGCGAAAGCCGCCGCCAAAATGCTCGCCACTCAGAGCACGATGAAGCTCGTCGCGGCGGTGGATATTCCAGAGCCGCGTGCGCTTCCTGCGCCGGATGCCGCTGTCGTCGTGCAACAGCGGAAGCGCCTCGAGGAGCTGGCTGTCCATTTGAAGGATGGAGACGCGAAACGCGGGGGCGACGTCTTCCGCTCGGCGAAAGCGACATGCGTCACTTGCCACGCAGTCGCGAGCGTCGGCGGCACTTTCGCGCCCGACCTTACAAAGGTGGGCGCGATTCGCACGGAGCGCGACATCCTTGAAGCCATCATCTTTCCGAGCGCGAGCTTCGTTCGCAGTTACGAGCCCGTGCGTGTGAAAACGAAGACAGGCGAGGCCCTTGGCGTGATGAAGAAAAACGCGGCCGACGAGATCATCCTTTCTCCAGCTCCAAACATCGAAACGAAAATCCCGCGGGCCGAAGTAGTGGATGTGGAGTTTTCGCCCGTCTCGCTCATGCCGCAGGGGATCGACGGAATCCTCACTCCGCAGGAACTCGCCGACCTCGTCGTGTATCTTCGCAGTCTGAAATAATTGAACGCCTTAACAGGCTGTCACCGTGATGCGAATTCCAGAAAACCGAACCTTTCGGGCGTGTGAAAACTTTCACGCATCGGCGGCGACCATGCGGTGAGTTCGCGGGGGATGGAGCCGTCGCGTGCAGGCCGGTCAATCCGGCAGAAGTTCACACGCCAGCGCGCGCCGTGCTCCGGCGGTTCGGCAACGCTGGAGAATGGAATCGCAAGCTCCGCATTCCAGCCGCCGGGGACAATTCGCGCCATGCTCCGGAGGCCCGCACAGTCCCAGGCCCAGTCGCCTTTGTACCCGCTGCGGCTGCGGCGAAATACGATGTCCAGTTCAGTGCCGAGAGGGTTCAATTCAATCTCGTAGTAGCTCTCAAGATCGCCGATCGGATCGAAGAAAATCTCGACGGTTTCTTCGGTGTAAAGCGGCGCGTCGCGCTGCGTGAGTGTGGCCCACGGGTCGGCGTCCTCGCATTGAAAAAGTACGCGCCACTCGTTCGCCGTCCAGAGCGTGCGGACTGTGGTGTGCTGCCTGGGCTGCCCTCCGGCGATGATGTCGCGAAAATCGAGCGGTTCCGCTGCGCGCCAATGCGCAAGATTAGGCTCCGCCGACAGTTCAGGCGGCGCATCCGCGGGTTTGCAGCGCGCGAAGACGGGGTCCACTATTCGATGACTTCGAAGTGGCTGTAGAGCCGGAAGCTCTCGTAGCGATCGTCGATGTCCTTTTGCGTGAGGGAACGCATCCGCTCGAGGCTGAATTGCTCAACGTTGTAGGAGGCGAGAACCGACCCGTTGACGACTGCCTTCCGGAGATCGGCAAACGTTACGCGGTCCGTCACGGTCCTGGCGAGGAAGCCGGCGAGACCGCCGGCGAACGTGTCGCCCGCGCCGGTGGGGTCATGCACGTCTTCCAGCGGATAGGCGCTGCACGAAAAGAACTCGGTGCCTTCGCCAAAAAGCAGGCATCCGTGCTCGCCCTTCTTGATCGCCACGTAGCGTGGTCCCATCGCCTGAATGAGCGCGCCGGCTTTGATGAGCGACGTTTGCTGCGTGAGCAGGCGTGCTTCGCCATCGTTGAGAATCAGCATGTCCACACGCTTCAGAAGGCGGCGCAGTTCGTCCTGCGCGATATTGATCCACAGGTCCATCGTATCCGCGATGATGAACCTCGGGTTCTTCACTTGATCGAGGACGTGGTTTTGCAGATCCGGCCCGATGTTTCCGAGGAGAATGAAAGGCGTCTCCGGATAGCCGGCCGCGAGCACGGGATTGAAGTGTTCAAAAACGTTCAGCGCGATGCTCCGCGTTTCGCGCACATTCATGTCCACCATGTATTCGCCGGACCAGCGAAACGTGAGCCCGTCCGCGACCTGGAGACCTGCGAGGTCGATTCCGCGCTTCTTGAAAAACTCGATGTGCTCATGCGGGAAATCCTTGCCGACCACGCCGACGAGATTCACCGGCGAGAAGAAGGAAGCCGCGACCGCGCAATAGCTCGCCGAACCGCCGAGAAGGTCGGCGTGTTCTTCGAATGGAGTTTTTACAGTGTCGAGTGCGATGGAGCCAGCGATGAGGACGGACATGGAAGTAGTGTTTGAGGGCGCACGACCTAGCCGCCCGTCCACAAGTTGGCAAATGCGGAATCGCAGTGGGCGATTCCGCTGTCGTGACGTTCGACGTTGATCGATTGACGATGTCTGTTCATCTCATCGGGCAATGCGTTCGGACTTACATCTTCATTCGAGACACAGCGGCGCGGCTGCGCCATGGTTATTCCGGCGTCTCGGGCTGCCCGACAGCTATTCGGAGCCTGCCGACTTATACGAAAAAGCGCGGTCTCGGGGGATGGGCTGTTTTACACTCACCGACCGCGACACGCTCGACGGCTGCCTGTCCATCGCGGAAAAACCGGGCGTATTTCTCAGCACGGAGATCACCGCGCAGTTCCCGGAAGACCGGGCTCAAGTGCGCCTGCTCGTCTGGGGATTGTCGGAAGCGGAGCACCGTGAACTCGTTTCCCTGCGCGGCAATCTTTATGAACTCCAGCGCTACCTCGCCGACCGCGATCTCGCGCATGCCGTGGCGCATCCGTTCCATCGCGATGAAGACCGTTTGCAAATGGGGCACATCGAAAAACTGCTGCTGCTTTTCCGACATTTTGAGGGTGTGAATGGCACCCGCAATGCGCTCAGCAGTGAAGTCGTGCGCTTTGTCGTCGAGCGACTCACTCGCGCGAAACTGGAGGAACTCGCGAACCGCCACAACATCGCGCCGACCCATGACGAGCCGTGGAAAAAAGTGCTCATCGGAGGAAGTCACGATTCCAGCGGGCTGTTCGTGGCAAACGCATGGACAGAGGCAGACGCTAATGATGCAGCGGGCTTTCTCGCGGAGGTGCGCGCGGGCCGATGCGTCGCCGGGGGAACGGGCGGAACCCCGATTGCTCAGGCGCATGGCCTGTACGGGCAGATATTCCGATTTGCATCGGATCAATTCGCGGGTTTCGATGGTCATGGAATCGCGGGAAAGGCGTTTTCGAGATTCATGAAGGGCGAAAACCCGACTGAATTTTCGCTCGGCGAGAAGCTGGGGTTTCTCGCGCAGGGCGTTCTGTCCGGGAAGATTTTTGAATTCGCGAAGCCCGGGCGCTCCAGTCTCTGGAAGCAATTCGCGGCGACTGCGAGTGACGGCGATTTGAATGCGCATATCGAGCGGGCGACCGCCGGAGTCGCCGAGCCGGAGCGGCGCGCCTTTTTGATCGCATGTCTGTTTGCGGACCGACTGCTGTACCGCTTCTTCACATCGTTCGTGAAAAAACTGAGCGGAGGAAAACTGATCGATGCCATCCAGGACGTCGCCATACTTGCGCCGGTCATGCTTTCGCTCAGCCCGTATTTCATTGCGTTCCGGCAGCTCGCGCCCGACCGCGCATGGCTCGCGGAAATTGGCCGGTCGCTGGGGGGCGCTCCCATACCGGCGCTCAAAAACACGAAACGCGCGTGGTTTACCGACACGCTGGACGATGTGAACGGCGTGGCGATGACGATCCGGAAAATGACCGGCGCGGCAGAACAGAACGGCGATTCATTGACGGTCGTCACGTGTCGCGAAGGAAGCCCGCCCGCGGACATTCCGATGGTGAATTTTTCGCCCATCGGTGAGTTCGAGTTGCCCGAGTATGAGCTGCAAAGACTGAGCTTCCCGCCGGTGCTGCAAGTTCTCGACTTTATCCAGCGCGGCAACTTTTCGGAGATCATCATCAGCACGCCCGGCCCTGTCGGACTCGCAGCGTTGCTTGCGGCGCGGATGCTCGGGCTCCGGACGGCCGGCATCTATCACACCGACTTTCCGCAGTATGTAAGGTTTCTCACCGACGATCGCTCATGGGAGACGCTTACGTGGTCGTTCATGCGCTGGTTTTACTCGCAGATGGATGTCGTGTGGGTGAACAGTGAGAGCTACCGGCGAAGCTGGATGGAGCGCGGAATGCCGGAGGCGAAGCTACGCATCCTGCCCCGTGGTCTCGATACTGCGCTTTTCCGCGCGGACCGGCGGTCGGCGGACTTCTGGCAGAAGCGCGGCGCCCCTGCGGCGGGCGTTGTGCTGTTGTACGTCGGGCGGATTTCCAAGGAGAAGAACCTCGACGTCATCGCGGCTGCATGGGAGCGACTTCGTGCGCCAGGAGTCACGATCGCCTTTGTCGGCGACGGTCCTTATCTGGCCGAGCTGAAAAGGATCGTCCCCGATGCCGTGTTCACCGGCTACCTCGGCGGCGAGGAACTCGCGACGGCCTTCGCCAGCGCAGACGTTTTTCTCTTTCCGAGCACGACTGATACGTTTGGCAATGTGATCGTCGAGGCTCAGGCGTGCGGATTGCCGTGTGTCGTTTCGGATGTCGGCGGTCCGCGGGATCTCGTCGAAAACGGGGTTACGGGTTTCGTGACGCGAGGTCTCGATGTGAGCGATTTCGCGAAACCGGTGTCCCGCCTGATCCATGACACGACCTTGCGCGAGACGATGCGTAAATCCTGCGAACAAGCCACGGCGAGGCATTCCTGGAAGGATGCGGCGCGGCAGTTTTGGGACGCAACGAAGTGAGAAAGCTCGCATGCCTTGCATCCGTCCGAATGGACCGATACACAGGGCATCATGTCTCGTCTCACATCAGTCATCCTCTTACTCAGCGCATTGTCACTTGTCGCCCAGGATAAATCCGTGCCGGAATTACCCGGCGGGCAAAAGGACGGGGCGGTGCTGCTGCCAAACCAATGGTCGCTGCGACCCGTGGGCAAGCAGGTGGAGGTCGGCGATTTCCCCGTGAACATCGCGCTGCATCCCGAGGGGCAGTTTGCCGCTGTGCTGCACTGCGGGTACGGGCAGCACGAGGTGCAGATTCTCGATGTTGGAACGGCGAAAATAGTGTCGCGTGCGAACATCGCCGAGTCGTTTTACGGATGCGCTTTTTCTCCGGATGGCACGACGCTTGTCCTGAGTGGTTCCGGTGACGAGGTCCTGTGGATGTTCAAGTTCAAGGACGGGTACCTTTCCGAGCCGACCAACATCCGGCTCCGCCCGAAAAATGTCCGCGGAATTCCAGGCGGCCTGGCGATTTCAAAGGATGGAAAAACGATTTACGTCGCAAATGTGTGGGGCCAAAGCGTGAGCCGCGTCCGGATCGCGCCGAGCGAAGACGGAAAACCAAGTGCCGCAGACGTCACGGAGTTCATCTTCGCGCCACCCGTGCAAAAAACCGCGGAAAAGATCGGCGAAAAGACCGATGATCCCAGCATCACTAAACGGGCGGAACAAATCCTCGATACGACGAGCAAGGATGCGCCATTCCCTTATACCTGCGTCCTTGATGAAGCGCGCGGACGTCTTTACGTGAGCCTTTGGGCGCAGAAGCACGTGGCCGTGATCGACCTGGCGACGTGGAAGGAGATCGCCCGCTGGGAAGTCGAGGAGCATCCAAACGAGATGCTCCTCACCAAGGACGGCTCCCATTTGCTCGTCGCAAATGCGAACCGGAATTCCGTCAGTGTGGTGGACGCCGGGACCGGACGCGTGGTGGAGACTCTCGTCGCGGAACTGATGCCCTCGGCGCCTCCTGGAAACACGCCCAATTCACTCGCGCTTTCCCCGAACGGCGAACTCCTTTTTGTCGCGAACGCGAACATCAACACAGTGTCCGTCTTCGAAATGGAGCAGCCCGGAAAATCGCGATCGCTCGGCTTCATTCCCACGGGCTGGTATCCGACCAGCGTCCGGGTTGCGAAGGGTGGAAAACTGCTCGTCGCAAACGGCAAGGGCGTCGTCTCCCGGGCGAACCGCAACTACTCGCAACCAGGCGCAAAGTCGCCGCCGGCCGGAGTCAGCCAGTATATCGCGGGCATCCTGCAAGGCACGCTAAGCGTAATTCCACTGCCACCCGAGGAAACCGACATGGAAGAGCAGATGAAGAAATGGAGCGCCATCGCGCTTTCGTGCATGCCCACGACTGCGAAGAAAATCGAGGCCTCCCAACTCGAGGGGAATCCCGTGCCGCGGAAGGTGGGCGATTCCTCACCCATCAAATACGTGATCTATATTGTGAAGGAAAACCGGACATTTGATCAGGTGCTTGGGGATCTTGGCCGCGGGAACGGCGATCCGTCGCTCTGCATTTTTCCGGAGTCCATCACGCCGAACCATCATGCGCTCGCCCGCGATTTTGTGACGCTCGATAATTTCTACGTCGAAAGCGAGGTCAGTGCCGACGGGCATGAGTGGAGCATGGGCGCCTACGCTACGGACTGGGTGGAAAAACACTGGCCGCTCAGTTACGGACATAACTCGGGGAAGAAATTCCCCTATCCGAGCGAGGGTGCATTTCCCGCCGCAGTCCCGGCCGGTGGTTATCTGTGGGATCGAGCGAAGGCCTCGGGCGTGACCTTTCGGAGCTATGGCGAATTCACAATCAGCCCGAAACGGGACGGCACTCCGGGGAAGGCGAAGGTGCCGGGGCTCGAAGGGAACATCGATCCAGAATACTACAGTTTCGACATGGATTACCCCGATGTGAAACGTGCGGCGCGCTTTATCTCCGAGCTCCAGAGGTTCGAAAAAGAAGGCGAAATGCCGCGCCTTCAGATAGTGCGCCTTCCGAATGATCACACGAGTGGGGCGAGTCCCGGAAAGCCGACGCCGGTTGCTCATGTCGCAGACAATGACCTCGCGTTTGGCCAGTTGGTGGAGGCGGTGAGCAAATCGAAATTCTGGGCGCAGACGGCGATTTTTGTCGTGGAAGACGATGCGCAGAACGGACCGGACCACGTGGATGCGCACAGGACCATCGCGTTTGTCATTTCCCCATACGTGCGTCGGGCCAGTCTCGACAGCACGCTCTACAGCACGGCATCGATGTTGCGGACGATGGAACTCATTCTCGGGCTCCAGCCGATGAGCCAGTTCGATGCGCTCGCGATGCCGATGTTTGCATCCTTTCAAAAGGAGCCTGATCTGCGGCCTTACTCGGCGCTCGCGCCGAAAGTGGACCTCGAAGAAAAGACGAAAAAGACCGCTTGGGGCGTGAAGGAAACTTTGAAGATGGACTTCACCAAAGAGGACGCTGCAGACGATTTGGTGCTGAATGAAATCATCTGGCGAAACATCCGTGGTGCGTCCGCGCAGATGCCGGCCCCCATCCGGCGTGCGTGGGTTTTGTCGGAGGCGGACGATGATTAGACTAACAGGAACTCTGGGCGCTGGTTTTCAGAGGACAATGTTCCGATCTGTCTTCGTTCTTTTTTTTGCCACCACCGTGCTTGCCGGGGAAAGTCCCGCGCCGCGCGGACGCGTACTCGAGGTGAGCCTCAACGACGCGATAGGAATGGCGCTGCAAAAGAACTTCGTCATCCAGTCGGCCCGGATGGATCCGAAGATCGCGAGCGAACGTGTCACTTCGGCGAAGGGCCGGTTCGATCCGGTATTCGATTTCGGCTACACTCGTGGCGAGGTCACAACCCGCGATCAATTCCGCCGCGATTCCACGGGAAAAGGCGCGCATTTTGAGTTCAACAGCATCTCCCAATCCGCCGTGTGGACCACGGGGGTCAGCGGTGTGACCGGCTGGGGACTCGGCTACGATGTCGGCGCCAGCACGCGGAGTCGCAGCGGCACGAGCAATTCGTTCGATCAGGATTTTGACAGCGAAGTGGCTTTCAGCATCCGCCAGCCGTTGCTGCGCGGTGCAGGCACCGATGTGAATCTCGCGGGAATCCGGGTGGCGAAAAACAACGTCTCTGTCTCCGAATGGTCGGTGAAACAGCGCGTGATGCAGGTCATCACGGATGTCATTTCGACATACAACGATCTTCAATTTGCCCGTGAAAACCTGGAAGTCGCCCGCCGCAACAAGGCGCTGGCGACCCAACTCCTGCGGGACAACATCAAGCGCGTGGAAGTCGGCGTGAAAACGCCGCTGGACGTCACTACTGCGCAAGCCGAGGTGGCCTCGCGCGAGGAGGCGGTGATCACTGCGATGCGGACGGTGAAGAATGAGGAGAATTTTCTGAAGCAGCTCATCACGCGGGACATGATTCCGTTGCTCGAGACGCGGATCGAAATCTCGCCGCCATCGTCGCCGCCATTCACTGCGAACGTTGTCGCCGGCATCGAGAAGGCGCTGGAATTCCGGCCTGACTACCGGCAGGCAAAGCTCGGATTGGAGAACCGCCGCATCACACTCGTCGTGGAAAAAAACTCACGCCTGCCCCGGCTCGATCTTTCCGCCAGCCTTTCAATGAACGGTTTCGACGACGACTTCGGCACCAGTGCCCAGCGGGTTGCTTCGCGCGACCAGACGAACTGGAGCGCGGGCGCGACCTTCAGCGTACCGCTCGGAAACAAGGACGCCACCGGGCGTGTGAACGCCGCTCAGATCGAGATCGCGCAATCGCTCGTGGAGCTTCAGAGACTGGAGCAGGACATCGTCGTACGCGTGGATAACGCAAGCGGACAGGTGACCACGGCCAGGCAGCGAATCGAGGCGACCACGGAAGCCAACAGGCTTGCAAAAGAGAGTCTGATCGCCGGCGAGGCGAGGCTGATTGCGGGGACCGGGACAACGTTTGAAGTCCTCGAGCTCCAGCGCAAACTTGCCGAGGCAGAGACCTCCGAATTGCGCGCTCGCTCTGACTACAACAAGGCCGTTGCGCAATATAATCTGGAGATCGGAACGACACTGCGAGTGCACGGCGTGCAGGTGGAATGAAGATTGAGAAATTCAACGTCCTTGGCGTAGCCGTGTCGGCGATGAACCTCGACATCGCCACGCAGGCAGTGCTCGACGCGTGCCGCACTCGCACCAAAGGCTACGTATGCGTGACTGGCGTCCACGGAGTGTCCGAGGCGCAAAACGACGCCGGATTTCGGAGCATATTGAACGGCGCATTCCTGAATACCTGCGACGGCATGCCGCTCGTATGGGAAGGTCGCCGCGCAAAAGGCGGGTGGGTGGATCGTGTGTACGGGCCGGACCTCATGCTCCGAATCATGGAGGCGACGCGCGATGGAAAATACACGCACTTCTTTTACGGTGGAGCGCCCGGCGTGGCCGATGCCCTCAAGGCCGCCATGGAATCGCGTTTTCCCAGCGTGCGCGTCGTGGGCACGTATTGCCCGCCGTTTCGTCCGCTAAACGCATCGGAGGATGCGGAACTCGCGGGCATTCTCACGGAGAAAAAACCGGACCTTTTTTGGGTGGGCCTCAGCACGCCGAAGCAGGAGCGCTTTATGTCGGCGTATCTGCCGAAGCTCGACACGACGATCATGTTTGGCGTCGGTGCCGCATTCGATTTCCACACGGGCCGGATGGCGGAAGCGCCACGATGGATGATGCGCTGCGGGCTCCAATGGCTGCACCGGCTTTGCAGCGATCCAAAGCGATTGTGGAAGCGCTACGGCATCATCGTGCCGACGTATCTCTTCCGGATTTTTCTCCAGCGCACCGGGCTGAAAAAATATCCGCTTGAGCCGGTCAACGGCTGAGCACCATTTCGATCGAGCTCTCAAAAAACCCGTCGCGCTGAATGGAAGCGGGCGGGGCCGGGAGCCGGGTCAGCTTTTTGCACACGGCTTCGAGGGATTCATCCACGATCCGGCTGCCGCTTGATTTCACGAGCTTCGCCGATACGACAGAGCCATCGGCAGCCACACGAAATCGAATCGTCCCAATTTGCGCCCCGGAATTGCCGTCCACGCCTGTCACCGGCTGGTCCCACTGTTCGTTGAAGCGGCTCTCGATGAGGTTGCCGTAGCGCTGCTTGTCCGCCGCGACTGCTGCGCTCGTGCCGGTTCCGCCCGCCGCACCCGGCCCCGGCTTGCTTCCTTGCTGGGCGGCGGCTCCGACGGAGCCCGCGCCCGGAGTCACAGGTTTCTGGATGGGCTTGGTGTTGGAATTCGACACCACGGTCTTTCGCGGCGTCGGCCGCGGCGTGGCTTTGGCGGTGGTTTTCTCGGGAGCGGGCGTCACCGCCGGCTTTGGCGTTGGCACGGGTGTGGGCTTCGGTGTTGGCGCGGGCGTGGGTTTTGGCGTCGGCGCGGGCGTTGGAGTGGGTGTCGCGACGGCGAAATCTCCCGGCTCCTGCGGAGGTGGCGTCGGTTCCGGAGCAGGGACCACCGGCGGCTGTTCCGCGGTTTTATCCGGCTCCGCGACTTGCTCTGCCGGCGATGAAAGTTCCGCAGCTTCGTCCACTGACAGCTCGCCGCCGTTCAGCCACGTGATTTCCTCCACCACCCTGGGAGGGAAAAGCGATCGCGACGCCCATACGCCGCCGGAGATGACAGCAGCGTGCGCAAGCAGGACCATGCAAAATGTCCGCCAGAAGCGTTCCCCTTTTTCCACGTCCGGAGCGAGCGGGTCGGAATACATGGCGCTAGTCGGATTTCGGGGTGTCCGCAAACCCGGTTTTCTTCACGCCCGCGCGTTTTACGGCTTTCACCACGTCGTTAAACTTCTGCAATTTGATCTCGTTGTGACCGCGGATCAGCACCGCCACATCCGGCTCCGTTTTTAAATGTGCGGCGAGTGTCGCTTGCAACTCTTCGAGCGATACAGGTTGCCCGTCGAGGGCGATATGCCCGTCGGCATGGATGGAGACGCGGTGAACCTTGTCCGCATTGGCAGGAGATCCCGGCGCATCGCCGGTGGGCAGCACGAGGTCGGTGCTGTTTTCGATGAGCGGCGTGGTGATCATGAAAATGATCAGCAGTACGAAGGCGAGGTCGAGCAGCGGCGTGACGTTGAGTTCGCTCACGGTGGCGAGTTGATGACGCTCGGAAAACTTCCGCTTCATACGGACGCCTCCCTTCGGTCCACCTGATGGTCCACATACCGATGCTCAAAGACGCTCGCGAGCTCCGCCGAGAAGAGCTCCAGTTCCACGACCATCCCGCGCATCGTGCTTACGAGATAATTGTGGCCGAACATTGCAGGGATGGCGACGAGCAGGCCCATCACGGTCGTGATGAGCGCCGCCGAGACACCCGGTGCCATGGCGGCGAGGTTCGCCTTCCCCGCCTGCGCCACATCGCCGAAAGTCTCCATAACGCCCCACACCGTCCCGAGCAGTCCGAGGAAAGGCGCGCCGCTGACCACCGTGGACAGAAGGACCATCCGGGCTTCCAGCGACAGCGCGCTCTCGCCGACCGAGCGCTCCATCGCCGTCTTCACCACGCCCATCTGCGCCGGAGAAATCCGGGGTGCCGTTTCCAGGCGCGCGGCGAAAGTATCGTCCACCTCGGCCGAACCGAGCATTTGCAGGCAGAGCTCCTCGCAGCCGTCCTGATACACGGCAAAAACGGGCGTTCCCCGGAAGCGCGCCTGCGCCTCGTAAAGGCTGAGCGGCTGCCGGTTCCCGCGAAACGCCCTGAGAAAATCCGCCCGCCGGTCCTGCGCGCGCTTTAGCTGCCGGAACTTTGTGGACATGATCGTCCACGACAGGAGGGACGCGATGAACAGCGACAGCAGCACGAGTTTCCCCGGCAGCGTGCAGTTTTCAAACGCGTAAATCAGCCCGCCGCTGTGGTCAGCCGCGAGGATGTGAAAATGCGAAATCGACATCTGCATTCATTCACTAGCAGGCGCGGCGCGGGACGCAAAGCGCACTTCGAAAAAGTGGAAACTTTTTTCAAACGGATTCGCGCGTCGCCGGTCTTACCTATTGTTCTGGGGGGAACAGCGGGGTCATCGGCGCGGTTTAATGGAGCCGGTGGCCCCGCATTTTTGTACTCGTCGGGCTCGTATTTATCCCTTTTCGACTCGGTTGATGCCTGCCATTTTGCAACCCGATGCTTGCGAAAATATACTCGGCCGCCGTCTATGGCGTTGATGCCTATGAGGTGGAAATCGAGGTGAATTCCGGTGGCGGAATGGACACCGTGATCGTCGTCGTCGGCTTGCCGGACACCGCGGTGAAGGAGGCCAAGGATCGGGTGACGACTTCGATCTCGAACAGCGGCTTTTTTTGGGCTTCCGGGCGCACGACGGTGAATCTCGCGCCCGCTGATGTGAAAAAGGAAGGCCCGAGCTTCGACCTTCCGATCGCTCTCGGCATGATCCTTTGTCAGGAGGAAAAAGTCATCGAAAACGCCTCTGAGTATTGCTTCGTCGGCGAGCTGGCGCTGGACGGATCGGTCCGTGCCGTGCGCGGCGTGCTCCCCGTAGCCATCGAGGCCCGGCGGCGCGGACACGTGAAAGTCGTGGTCCCCGAAGCCAATGCCCGCGAGGCTGCGATGGTCGAGGGAATCGAAGTCTATGGCGTGAAGAATCTCCGCGAGGCCTACTCACTCCTCACCGGAAAACATGCGATGAAGCCGGTCCGCGAAGATCTCGCGGAATTCTTCCAGCGCCATCAAAACTACGAGGTCGATTTCTCCGACGTCCGCGGCCAGAACCACGTCAAACGGGCCATCGAAATCGCCGCTGCCGGCGGACACGGAATGCTGATCATCGGTCCTCCCGGAAGCGGCAAAAGCATGCTCAGCAAGCGTGTCCCGACCGTGCTCCCGCCGATGACGATGGAGGAGGCGATCGAGGCTACCAAGATTCACAGCATCTGCGGCCTGCTCCTCGACAAGGCCTTCGTCGCCACGCGCCCGTTCCGCGCGCCGCACCACACGGTGAGCGATGCCGGGTTGCTCGGCGGCGGGGCAAATCCTTCGCCCGGCGAAATCAGCATCGCGCACCACGGCGTGCTGTTCCTCGACGAACTCCCCGAGTTCAAACGCACGACGCTTGAGGTGCTTCGCCAACCGCTGGAAGACGGGCGCGTCACGGTCAGCCGCGCCGCTGGAACCGTGACCTTTCCTGCGGAGTTCATGCTCGTCGCCGCGATGAACCCGTGTCCATGCGGGTTCTTCGGCGACCCGAAGCGCAAGTGCCGCTGCACGCCGCAGCAAGTCGAGCGTTACCGCGACCGGATCTCCGGGCCGCTGCTCGACCGTATCGACCTCCATGTCGAGGCTCCCGCCGTTTCGTTCGACGACCTTCGCGGCGGCGAGACGGGCGAGCCGAGCGCCGCAATTCGCGAGCGCGTCATCCAGTGCCGTACCATCCAGCAAAAGCGATTCGCCGGCAGCAAAGTGCGAGTCAACGCCCGCATGTCATCCCAGCAATTCCGCAAGTATTGCACGCTCGACACGGACGGCGAAGGAATGCTGCGCATGGCGATGGACCAGCTCAATTTCAGCGCCCGCGCCCACGATCGAATCCTGAAAGTAGCCCGCACAATCGCCGACCTCGCAGCCAGCGAGGAAATCAGCGCCGAGCATGTCAGCGAAGCGATCCAATACCGCACGCTCGACCGGAAACTCTGGGCGTAGCGAACCTCTGGCGTTCCACCGCGGAAATCAGCGTGTTCAGGAACCGAGATTCGCCGCCTACACCCGAGTGATCTGAGTCAGCAGCGTATTCAGGAAATCGAGTATCTGCTGCACCTCCGCCCGTGTCGGTGGATCACTCAGGGCAATGTTGAGCGTGCCGAGGTTCGGGTTTTGCGCGGTGTTCGCGAGGGCTGCTTCGAGCGCGTTGATGCGGTCGTTCAGCGCGGTGAGTTGAGCGCGCATTTCCGCGGAGGAATTGGGCGAGCCGTTGGCGGGTTTGGTTGGATCGAATGGCATTTGTGATTTCGGATTTTGGATTTTGGAAAGGCGGTGGCGCGGAGTAAAAAACCCAAGGAGGGGGGCCGTCCCGGCCCCCTGAACTCCGAAGGAGTTCCAAGCAGTAATCGCCAAGTAGAGAGGTGCGGCCCGCCCCCTGCCGTGGCGCATCACGTTGGGAGACGCTTCGCGCCTCAGGGGGCCGGGACGGCCCCCCGTCCTTGGTCGATTGATTGCGATTGTGAACCAGTTCACCTAAAACCTGAATTAGTTCACCTTGGACCTGAACCAGTTCACCTCAGACCTGAACCAGTTCACATTGGACCTGAGCCAGTTCACCTCGGACCTGAGCCAGTTCACCTCGGACCTGAGCCAGTTCACCTCGGACCTGAGCCAGTTCACCTCGGACCTGAGCCAGTTCACCTTGGACCTGAGCCAGTTCACCTTGGACCTGAGCCAGTTCATCTCGGACCTGAGCCAGTTCACCTCGGACCTGAACCAGTTCACCTCACACCTAAGCCAGTTCACCTATCGACCTGAACCAGTTCACCTCGGCACCTTAATTAAACAGCGATAAGTGAGGCGTTTACAGAAAAGCTGCGTTTTTGGCTGCCGGTTATGGCGTCGGGGTTCCTCCGCCGCCCGACCCGCTACCGCTTCCGCCGTTTCCGGATGGCGGGGGCGGCTCGCCGTTTCCCCCCTGACCCTCAAATTGCTCGCTCAACGTATCATAGAGCGACTGCAAGCCGGGAACGTCCTCCTTGGCCGCTTTCACGACTTCATAAAACTTGCGCGCTTGTCGGTAACGCTCCGCCCCGACCACCGCGCGCGTGTCCCGCACCTTTTGCAACTCCGCCGCGTACATCACCTCCAGCTCCCCGAGCTGCGAGAAGAAGAGATCGTCCTTGTCCCACTCCGTTTTGCTCAAATAGGCAGGCATCACAGTCGGAAAAGTCGCCGCGCCGGTGATCGCCGTTTCGCAAAAAGTTTCGCGACCCGAGCCCACGCGTTGCAGCGACTGGCGTTCGTCGTCGGTGAGCGTCACCAGCGCGGGAAATTGAGGCCCGAGCGCCACGATGGCGGCCTTCAGC
>JANMGP010000102.1:0-109228 GCA_031374705.1 Verrucomicrobiaceae bacterium
TTTGGAGGGCGTTTCGCAACGGGGTCTTCTTCACTACAACGCTAAAAACCGCACGCCGCCAGAGAAGCCGCCACCGCGCGGACGGACGCCGTCAGAGAAAAGTTTTTTCGCGCAGGGTGCGAAGTGCGGAACTCGGGTTAAGAATGCTTTAAGTAAAATAAGCGGGCGCGGCTGGCGCGAATATCGCTATCGCAGTTGGGTATGGTCGAACCCATTCCAAATTCCGATACCGATTTTAGCGCCCAGTTGCAGGCTCTTGTCATCGAGGCAGAGCAGTCTCGGGAATCGCATGTCCGTGCGAAAAGCGAGCCGGTGAAAAGCCCGGCAAATTCAAATTCCGAACTGCAGGGCCTTCTGCGGCCCATCGTCGCGGGCCTCGAGTCGCTGCAATACAGCCAGAATGAGCACATCGCCCGGCTGACGGCGGCAAGCGCGTCCGTGCCACAAGCTCTCGCAGATGCCAGGCAAGCGCTGGAATCCCGGAACGTTGTAAGCAAGGCGATGTTCGAAGCCCTTCATGCAGAATTGAAAAGCTACAAGGACGCGTTCATTCTTGAGTCAGTCCTCCGTCCGGTGATCCGCGACTTGCTGGGCGTGTATGACAGCATGTCTGAAATCTTTCAGCAGCTATCCGCATCGATGGCGGCGTTCGACGTTAAAGAAATGGCCGACGGAGCGGTCCTCCTGGTTGAGAATATGCGGCAAGCAGCGACCAATCTGGACCACAACATCCATTTTATTCTCGAAGTTCTCGAGCGGCTCGACGTCACACCGCTGCCAATCCAAATCGGGAAGCTCGACAAGCGCACCCAGAAAGCGATGACCGTCGAGGCGACCGAGGACAAGGATCAGGACAACGACATCGCGAAGGTGTTGAGACGGGGATTTCAGTGGAAGGAACGCATCATCCGCCCGGAGGAAGTCATCATCAAAAAATGGAAGGAGCCCCCTCCCGAACCGGAGACTACATCGGTGACCGCGACATAGCGCGTTTGACAGCATCCGACTCATACAATCAATTCAGCCCACAGCCCAATCCATGTCACAGAATTCCACCAATCGTAAAACAATCGGGATCGATCTCGGGACGACCTTTTGCGCAGTCGCCCACATCGATGCCTACGGAAAGCCGCAGATTATTCCCAACGCAGAAAGTGAACGCATCACTCCTTCCGTAATCCTTTTCGACGGCACAAATGCCGTAGTCGGAACCGTCGCGAAGCAAAACGCCGTCGCCGAGCCGGACAAAATCGTCGATTTCATCAAGCGTGAAATGGGCAAGCCGAAGTCCCAGTTCTCCCGCGCTTTCGGAGGCAAGGTGTACTCCGCCGAGGAACTGTCCGCCATCATCCTTCGCAAGCTGAAAGGCGATTCCGAGAAGTATCTCGGCGAAGATGTGACGGATGCGGTCATCACCGTCCCCGCCTACTTTAACGACGCCGAACGCACCGCGACACTTCACGCCGGTCAGCTCGCAGGGCTGAACGTCTTGCAAATCATCAACGAGCCGACCGCAGCTGCACTCGCCTACGGCTTGGACAAGCTCGACCAGAACCAGACGGTGTTCGTCTTCGACCTCGGCGGCGGAACGTTCGACGTCACAATCATGCGAATCGACGGCCATCATATCCGGATGGTTGCGAGCAACGGCGACCACCGTCTCGGCGGCAAGGACTGGGACGATGTCATCGTCAACTGGGTCGCGGACGAATTCGACAAACAGCATGGAGACAGCCCGCTCCTCGACCTCCAGAGCTATCAGGATCTATACAACCGCGCGCTGACCGCGAAAATCCAGCTCTCCACGCGCCAGCGCACCACAGTCGTCCACAGCTATAACGGAAAGAGTGTGAAGCTTGAACTGACGCGCGACGATTTCGAAGAGAGGACGAGACACCTCATCGAAAAATGCAAATCGATCTGCGAGATCGTGATGCAGGAGGCGAATCTCACATGGAATGATATCGACCGCGTGCTCCTGACGGGCGGCATGACCCGCGTCCCTTCCGTGCGAACAATGATCACCGATATCTCGAGCTGCCCTGTTGCGGAAGACGTAAGTCCCGACGAAGCAGTGGCGCTCGGGGCAGCCATCCAGGGAATGCTCTCGATCCTCCAACAAGAGGACGAAGCCGGCAAACGCAACATTTCGCAGGAGGTCCGAGAACAATTCTCAGCCTCCGACGGCTCGCTCATCCGCGTCACAAACATCACCACCCACACGCTGGGTGTCGTGCTGTGGGACGACGGCAGGGCTGAAGAATACGTCTTCCCGATGATCGCGAAAATGACCCCGGTACCCGGTGAGACGAAGAATAGTTTCGGCACGGCCAAGGCGAATATGAAAAACGCCATTGTCCGCGTCGTGGAGGGTGAAAGCACTGTGCCCAGCGAGTGCACATCGCTAGGAATCTGCGACATCGAACTGCCGCCTTTCCTCCCCAAGGGGTCGCCGGTGGAACTCACCTATCACTACAACGAGAACCAGGTGCTGGAAGTTGTCGTCGAAGCCTACGGGAGGACGAGCCGCGTTTCCATCGCGCGCAACACCGGGCTCTCGGAAAATGAATTGGAACTTGCAACGGCGGATCTCGCCCAACTTCAAATTTCCTAGCGCATGACGGCGCACCTCTAAACTCCGTCCGTGGCTCTACCGACACCAATACCAGACAATCCGCTCAAGTGGGATGGCTGGCGAAACTACAATTCGTCCAACCTCTACGAACGACTCTGCCTCGATCACGGCAGTCATATCACCGCAGAGATTATCGAGGACAGCACCCGCCAGCTCCTCGTCTGGTGGCAGAAGAAACTCCCGCTTAAGAACCAACTCAGCAACCCCATGGCTCAACTGTTGCGCCAGGGACTCGATGACGCTCCCCAGTATCTTGCAGAAGCACGCACGCGCCTGCTCGACGTGGAAGAACGCGCCAAGCACGACGTCGAACTGCACGAAGAACTTGTAAAACGGGCAGTCACCGAATTCAAAAAGCTCATCGCATTTACCATCTCCGACAAGACCCTCACGGAGGATGGTGAAGCGCGCCTCATCGCCGCCGGTCTCGGGATGGGGCTAAAAACGACGGACATGCTCCCCGTCATTAATGCCGAACTGGAAAGCACCGGAAGCATGCGCGTCGTCGCGGCACCTCCACCGCCACCGCCACCGCCACCGCCTCCTGCTCCCGTACCGGTCGCTCCGGCACCGGCGGCCGTTCGTAGAACCCCGCAAGCAAATACAGCGCGCTCTCTGAACCGCCCCCAGCAAGACGCCAAGTCGCCGGCTGACGAATTTCGCAATCTTCTCCGCATGTCCCGCCTCGGGCTTGACGGGGAGGAAATGAGCGACGACCAGCGTGATGCGATGTGCAATCTTGGCGAAAGTCTCGGCTTGAGCGGCGGCGACGCGGAGGACCTAATCGACGAGTATCTCGAAGAAGCGTCCATGATGCCCGCCGCCGCGAGTTCCGGGTCTGCGCAATTGCGGTCCGCTTCGACGCAGGCACCAGCGCGCCCGACCGCTCCCGTCCGGCCTGTGACGCCGGTGCGCGCGCCGGCTGTATCGGCGGCACCAAAGCGGGAAGTCAACTTGTCGCCAGTCGCGCTCGCGGAAGAAAAACTCAAATATTCGAACTTCGTCAATTCCGTCGGGTGCGAAATGTTTTTCATCCCGACCGGGCAATTCCTGATGGGAAGCGCCGCCCCGGACGCGCAGATGAACGAGCAACCGGTAACGACGACGATCATCTCCTGCCATTACATGGCCCGTTTTCCGATCACGAACGCCTTATATGAACAATTCGAACCGGCGCACCGGAGCAAGCGCGGGCACTGGGCGGATGACAACCATCCGGTCATTTACGTGAGCGCGTTGGAAGCCGAGGAGTTTTGCAAGTGGTTGAGCAGAATAGAGGGCCGGAGTTATCGACTGCCGACCGAAGCGGAGTGGGAATACGCAGCACGTGGTCCGAATCCGCGCGTCTTTCCGTGGGGTGACCGCGCCATCAACGGCACGCTGGCGAATTTTGCCGACTCTCGAACCACGTTTGCGTGGCGCGACTTGAAGGTGGATGATGGTTACGCCGAGACATCGCCCGTGGGATCGTATCCGCGCGGAGCAAGCCCGTTTGGCGTGGAGGACATGGCCGGGAACGTCTTCGAGTGGAGCGCGGATTATCTCGAACCTTATAAGGGCAAGGACGTGACGAACCCCCGGAGTCAGAAAGTGTCGTCAAATCGCGTCTATCGTGGCGGTTCCTGGAAATCCCGTGTTTCCAGCCTCCGTTGCTGTGCGCGGAATTCGAACATGCCCAGCTACCAGAGCAACGATGTCGGCTTCCGCATCGTCTGCGATTGCGCTTAGTTGCGCTGCTACTTCACCACGTCTTCCATCTCGAGGAGCGTCGCATTGCGAATCCCGCCCGCGCCCACGATTTCCATTGTCTTTAGATACCACGAACCATCGCGCTTCATTCCGCTCCGGGTCGTGAACTTCCTGACCGTTTTTCCATCCGCACCAAAAGCCTCCAGTTTTAACATCGCACTGTTCGCTTTCGAAAACCACGCATTCACTTTGCTGTATTGGGACGTTGTGCCGGCGGGCGGTACCATTTCCACTTCCCACGTATCTTCGGTAACGATCCGGGCATCGCCCACCACCTTGGCATTGGGCCAATAGAGAAACCGCATTGCGAGGTCTTCGTAGGTGATGGTCGTGTCCCGCACCAGATCATCGAATTTTGCCGCGGTCACCCGCTGCGTCTTTCCTCCCTTCGTCTCCTCCAGTCGCGAATCCTTCTCTCCGAGCCGTAGCGTGATGACATCCTTTGTGTCCTGAAATTCGTACTTCATCACTCCGTTCGCCACCGACAGTAGAAAGGGGATTTTTTTCGACCCTGCGCCCACCCGCAAATGCCCCGTGAACTTGCAATCCACGCTCGATTGAGCCACCCGCGCCTGTTTTAACAGATCCCGCGCATCGGGCTTCTCGGCTGCGAAGGCGGTGACGGACAAAAATACCACCGCTAATGCGGCGAGTCGGCTCTTTACACAAATGGAAGTGCTCATAGGCTCACGCACTCTCGTCCAACTTCGGATGGATCAAAAGCTTCTTTTTCTCATCAACCGCGAATGGACCAGCCCGGCGCTGGACAAGCTCATGGCTCTCGCTTCATCGGCGGCCTTTTGGGCCGTCCCGCTTGGCCTCATCGCGCTCTGGCTTGGGTGGCGTGGCGGGTTTCGCGGACGTGCATTCGTAATCATCGCAGTCGCGGCTTTTGGCATCGTGGACGGCGTCGTCGGTCGATGGCTCAAATACACCGTCGCCCGCCCGCGGCCCTATCAGAGCGAATTTGGCGTAAGGCAGATCGACCTTCGCACACCAGCCTGGAAAGGCGTCGCGCTCCCGGTGAAAGAGAAAATCTCCCTCGGCACGGAAACCATCAAGCCCGGCGAAGGTCGCTCTTTTCCCTCAAACCACTCCGCCAACACCGCTGCGGTCGCGCTCGCGGCAGCGCTCCTTTTCCGGCGAGGCTGGACGGTTTTTCTCCCCGCGATCCTCGTCAGCTACTCCCGCATCTATACCGGCGCGCACTGGCCCAGCGATGTCATTGCGGGCATTTGTATCGGGGTCGGAGTTGCGCTTGTGGTTTTTGCATTTTCCGAGTGGGCGTGGCGGCGTTTTGGGGAAAGGATTGCACCCGGAGCATTCGCCCGCCATCCGTCATTGTTATCCGCACAAATGAATACCATCGCCACATGAGCCGCCTGATCATCGCACTCCTCGTCCTCACCGGCTTGCGACTCGCCTACATCGGCCAGATGGAGCTCTCGCCCGACGAAGCGTATTACCACGAATGGAGTCAGCGACTCGACTGGTGCTACTTTAGCAAAGGCCCCGGAATCGCGCTCGCGATGAAGGCGAGCACATCGCTTTTCGGACACGGGGAATTTGGCGTCCGATTTTTCGCCCCCATCCTGGCACTCGGCACAAGCCTCCTCCTTTACTGGCTCGCACGCCGCATCTTCGACGCCCGCGTCGCCTTCTGGACCGTGGTTCTCGTCAACGCCACACCCATCTTCAACGCCGGCGGCCTCATCATGACGATCGACCCGCTCTCAATCTTCTTCTGGACTGCGGCCGTCTGCACTGCATGGCTCGCACTGGAAAAAAGTCCCGCCTTCACGCTTTGGTGGCCGGCCACCGGGCTCGTCATCGGCGTGGGCTTCATGTGCAAATTCACGAACGCACTCCAACTCTTCAGCATCCTCCTCGTTCTCGTTCTCACCCCGAGATACCGCCGCGATCTTCTCCGCCCCGGATTCTGGTCCATGATTGCGTTCTCGCTTCCGTTTGCGTGGCCGATCTACCGCTGGAACGCCGAACACGGATTCCCCACGACCAGCCACCTCGCAGCCCGTGGCGGTCTCGGTACTGCCTGGTATCATCTCGACTGGAGTTCGCTCGCCCAATTCCTAGGTGCCCACATCGGCGTTTACTCACCCCTCATTTTCCTCGCGATGGCGTGGACACTAATCGCCGGGTGCAAAGACAGCGTCGCCCGCTGGACCGCCGCCGCCGCCTGGGCGGTGCCCGCAATCCCCGATAGCCTGCGCCGTCACACCGTGCTTTGGACCGTCGCCGGGCTCACGCTGCTGAGCCTTTACTTCGCCGGCAACGCCCTCGAAATGCCTGAGCTCCATCGTCTCGCGTTCTGGCTGGCGCTCCTCGCCGCCATCGCCGCCATCGCCACGCTCAAAGACGAGCCCAACATGCACTGGAAACCCCGCTTCCTGCTCGCATTCGCAGCGCCGATTGTCGCGCTCTATGTTTGGATCGCCATCCACCACGACGCCGAAGTGAACTGGACCGCCCCGGGAGCCGTCACTCTCTCCATCATCACCGTCACCTTTTTCATCGACCGCATTGCCAACGGCGGGCACTGGAAAAAACTGATCGTTTTCGCCCTCGGTCTGGGAGTCTTCCTGTCGATCCTAGCGGTCAATACCGACATCATCCGGATGACGGGAATCCCGCTTCCGTTCGAGCGCGACCCAAGCTCCCGCCTGCGTGGATGGGGCGGCACCGCGCGCGCAGTGCACGATTTCAGGCAGAAAATCGAACAGCAAACCGGCAGGAAAGTCTTCCTCATTGCCGATGACTACGGCACTGCAGCAGCCCTGAGCTACTACCTGCCGGAGAAGCGCATCGAAGCACCGGGCCATCCGCCCGTCTATGTCCCCGAGAGCCCTTCCGCCGAAAACCAGTTTCATTTCTGGGGCCGATACGACGAGTACGAAGCGCGCAATCAGGCCATACCGATCAATATCGATGAGGACTCCAGGGAATACGGCATCAACAAATTCGCAGGACGCACTGCCCTTTACATCACCGACCGACCTGAGGGCGAACCCGCCAGCGTCCTGATCCCTTCTTTCTACACGCGGAGCGACAGCGAGCAGCCCTGGGCAAAGCAACGCAACAAACCCTGGCGTCAATTTACCGAAATCGACATCCAGCAGCGCGGCTTGCCGCTGCGGAAAATCCGTATCTTCGTTCTTCCCGCCTATCAGCCCGGCAAAGTCCTCGACTAATCCGGCATCGCGAGCGGCAATGATTGCATGACGCTCGGCGCTTGTGGCACGGTGCGCGGCTCATGGAAACGATTCAGGCCATTCTCGAACTCAAGATGCGCACCGCCGTGGGCGATAGTGACGGCATCCCGGTCACCGTGCAGACGGTGCAGGACGCGCGCTTCGGCGACTATCAGTGCAATATCGCCATGCAACTCGCGAAGGTCCGCAAGGCGAACCCGCGTGCGCTTGCGCAGGAAATCGTATCCCGCATGGATGTGGCCGACCTTTGCGAAACACCGGAGATTGCAGGCGCGGGATTCATTAACCTGCGGCTGAAGCCCGCGACACTCGAAGCGCACTTCTCCGCTCTGGCAAAGGATCCGCGACTTGGCGTGCCGTATGTAACCCCGAAGAAACTGGTGATCGATTTCTCCTCGCCCAACGTGGCGAAGCCGATGCACGTCGGCCATATCCGCTCGACGTTCCTCGGCGATGCACTCGCTCGAATCGGGCGGTTTCTCGGTCATTCAGTGGTCAGCGATAATCACATCGGCGACTGGGGCACCCAGTTCGGAATGCTCTGCCTCGCGTGGAAAACCATCGTGGACAAGGCAGCACTGGAGCGCGATCCGATCGGCGAACTCGAGCGCATCTACAAACTGCAAAACGAACGGTGCAAAAACGACCCGGCAGCCATGGACGCCGCGCGCGCCGAACTCGTCAAACTGCAAAGTGGCGACGCCGAGAACCACGCAATCTGGCGCGAAATGATCCGGTTGTCGCAAGTGCAGTTTGACACGATTTACCGGCGACTGGACATCAACTTTGACCACACGCTCGGCGAGTCGTTTTACAATCCTTGGCTGAAGGAGACGGCTGCGGAACTGGTGCGCAAAGGAATCGCGAGGGAGAGCGACGGAGCGGTGTGCGTCTTTAGCGACGGCTCCGTGCCGGAAAAAGAAGACCCGTTTTTGATCAAGGACGAGAACGGCTGGAAGCCTTCGCCGGCGCTCGTTCAAAAAGCCGACGGCGCTTCAAATTACACGACCACGGACCTCGCGACGATCGCCTACCGCGTTCGCGAATTTGCGCCCGACGAAATCATTTACGTCACGGACGGACGCCAGCAATTGCACTTCCGGCAGTTCTTCGCGATCTGGAAGCGGATCCACACCGACAGCACGGTGAAGCTCTCGCACGTATGGTTCGGCAGCATCCTGGGCGACGACGGCAAGCCGTTCAAGACCCGCAGCGGAGAAACTGTGAAACTCGCCGATCTGCTCGACGAGGCCGAAGAGCGCGCCTTTAAAGTCGTCCGCGAAAAGAACCCCGCCCTGCCGGAACACGAATGCCGGGAGATTGGCCGAATTATCGGAATCGGCGCGGTAAAGTACGCAGACCTGCTGCCGAACCGGCAGGGCGACTACGTGTTTAGCTGGGACAAACTGCTGAGCTTTCAGGGGAACACAGCGCCGTATTTGCAGAACGCCTACGTTCGGATCCGCGCGATCTTCCGAAAAGCCGCGGAGGCAGGAATTACGGCACTTCCCGCGGAAGCGCAGTTAACCGAACCGGCGGAGTTCGCGCTGGTTAAAAAACTGGCGCAATTCGGAGAGACGCTGCCGGGCATTCTTGATGACCATCGTCCCAATTTGCTCTGCAATTATCTCTTCGAACTCGCGAATGCTTATCACTCGTTCTACGAAGCGTGCCCGGTCCTCAAAGCCGGAGAGCCTGCCCGCAGTTCGCGACTGGCCCTTTCCGAAGCAACCGCACGGACGTTAAAGACCGGCCTCGGGCTCCTTGGCATCGAAGTGCCGGAGCGGATGTAGATTCCGACCGGGAACTTCGCTGAGAAGCGGAACCGCAAAGCGGGCTTTCCGATATCTCTGAAAGGAGTCATTGACAATCAGAGGCCTCCACCCCACCTTCCGCTCCCTTTTTCTCGGAATAGCACCTATTTTACCATTATGATGAGCCACCTTGTTGATGAAGCCGCAAAGAAAGTCGGAAGCACGCCGTTACTCGTGAATATCGTCTCCCGCCGTGTCAAGCAGTTGAACGCCGGCCATAAGCCGATGGTGGACGTGCTTGGGCGCATGGGCCTCGCAGACATCGCTCTGACCGAGATCATTCAGGGCAAGCTCACGCACGAGGCAAGGCCGAAAGAAGAGAAATAGGCCGCAGAAAGCCTGCGGAACTCAGTAATGAGCGCCGACATTTCAGTTAATCGCAAGGCGCTAAGGGATTTTCACATCCTCGCCCGCTATGAGGCCGGGATCGAATTAAAGGGGACAGAGGTAAAATCGATTCGGGCCGGAAAAGCGAACGTCAACAGCGCTTTTGCGCGCGTCGAAAACGGCCAGATCTGGCTCTACGACGTGGACATTCAAGCCTACGAGAAGGCCAGTTTTGCGCAGCACGAATCGAAGCGGGTCCGGCGCCTCCTCTTACACCGGCAGGAAATCGAAAAGCTGCACATCAAGACACAGATCGAGGGCTGCACCCTGGTTGCGCTGCGAATGTATTGGAAAGACGCGAAGGTGAAAGTGGAAATCGGCGTCGGAAAAGGCAAACACGACCAGGACAAACGTCAGGCCATCAAGGCCAAGACCGAGAAGCGCGAGGCAGACCGGGTTGTAGCGGGATTCAATCGAAACCGCGGGTAGTTACGAGTTTTTCGACGATTCATGCGCATTCGCATTGAATCTTGCAGCCCGATTGCCCGATGTTGCGCGGGATGCTTTCCATCACCATTCCGATTTACAACGAAGCCGGCAGCGTCGGCACGCTGTACGAAAAAGTCCGCACCGCCATGGAGAAGCAACCAGCCCCTTGGGAACTCATTCTTGTCAACGACGGGAGCGCAGATGGGACGGACGAACTGCTTGACGAGATCGCATCCAAAGATGACCGCGTGAAGGTCGTGCATTTCCGCCGGAACTTCGGGCAGACGGCCGCGATGATGGCGGGGTTCGACTTTGCCAAAGGCGACGTCATCATCCCAATGGACGGTGATCTGCAGAACGACCCGGAGGACATCCCGCTTTTGCTTGCAAAGCTCGACGAGGGCTTCGACGTAGTGAGCGGCTGGCGCAAGGACCGGCAGGATAACGCGCTCAAGCGCAATGCCCCGAGTATCATGGCAAACCGGCTTATTTCGTGGGTCAGCGGTGTGCGGCTGCATGATTTTGGGTGCTCGCTCAAGGCCTACCGCCGCGAGGTCATAGAGGGCGTGCGGCTCTATGGTGAGATGCACAGGTTTCTGCCGATCTACGCGAAGTGGCACGGCGCGGAGATTACAGAAGTGGTCGTCCGCCATTACGCACGAACCCACGGGCATTCCAAATACGGGCTCGAGCGTGTGCTGAAAGTCGTTGCAGACTTGGTGACGGTGAAGTTCCTCGACCGCTTCCAGCAAAAGCCGATGTACCTCTTTGGTGCCGCCGGGCTGATGATGTTTCTGATCAGCGGTGCCGCAGGCGCGCTTGCTTTCTTTTTCAAATGGTTCTGGGAGCCATCGAAGCCGTTCATCTCCACGCCGTTGCCCGGTCTCTGTCTGATCGCCGGAGCCGCCGGCATGCTCTGCATCCTCATGGGCCTGCTCGCGGAAATGATCGTCCGCACCTTTTACGAAAGCCAGGGCAAGCGCGTTTACATGGTTCGCGCCACGCGCAACGTCCAGACTTAGGAAATATGGGCAGCCGCCAGAGCTTCCCATAGTCGCCGCTGCTCGGCGGTCAGGGTCGTGGGAATCACCACGCGGGCTTCGGCAAAAAAGTCGCCTCTCGCACCACCGGAGCCACTCGGGAGACCGCGGCCTTTGATCCGGAACTTCTGTCGTGGCTGGGTTCCTGCGGGGATTTTCAGTTTCACCGAGCCGTCCGGCGTGTTGACTTCCAAGTCTCCGCCGAGCACCGCCGCGGACGCTGTTACGGGGATCTCGCGAATGAGGTCGGCGCCCTCGACACGGTAGTCGGGATGGGGTGCAATTGCGACGAGCAGAAAAAGATCTCCTGATTCGCCGCCGCCGATTCCGGCACCACCCTGCCCGGAAAGCCGGATGCGCTGCCCGGCCCGCACACCGCGGGGGACATTGACCGTGATTGTCTCTGACCGTCCGTCGCGAGGGATGCTGAACGATTTTTTCCCGCCATGGAGCGCCTCTTCGACGCTGACCGGCAGTTCGTACTCGAGATCGTCGCCACGGCGTTTCGGGGCAGTGCGCCCAAATCCACTGAACGGATTTGCGCCGCGACCGCGCCCACCGGGCACACCACCGAAAAACGCCTCGAAGAAATCACTGAAACCCGCGCCGCTTTGGAATCCACCGCCGCCACCGCCGTGCGGAGGCACTCCGCCTTTGTCCCAATCCGCACCGAGGCTGTCGTAGCGCTGCCGTTTATCGGGGTCGCTGAGAACCTCGTTGGCTTCGTTGATTTCCTTAAACTTCGTCTCTGCCGCCTTTTTGTCCTTCGCGACATCAGGGTGATGCACACGGGCGAGTTTCCTGAATGCTTTGCGAATTTCATCCTGAGTGGCCGTCTTCGGCACTCCGAGAATCGCGTAATAGTCCTTAAATTGCACACCCATGATTAAGCGCAACTCCGCGCGGACGGCAAGTGTGCTGCGCGTTCCGCCACGTCACTTCCCGAAAAGAAGGTCAAAAGCCCCGCCGACGCCCTTCTTTGCGGCATCCACCGCCGTATCGACGCTGTTCTTGACACCGTTTTCCAGTAATCCCTTCGCGGTGTCGCCCACCTTCTGGATCGCCGCCGCTTCCGCCGCCGCAACGAGTCTCGAGGAAAGATCTTCTTTCACCCCCGAAGTCGGGCCGGTCACGCGCATTTTCGTCCACGCATAGCCGTCGCGGTTCACCGTGAAGACCTTCTCCTGCGAGCCCGGCAGCCATTGGAGCGGACCCGGCGTGATGCCGACATCGAACGTTCCATCCACCTGCTCATCGAGGATGGTAAATGCCCCGCGCACCACGAGGAGTTGCTTCGATTCCATGACGAATTTCGATACCGTGATTCCCTTCGGGTCGGTCCGAAACTCGGCGCTCAATTCATCCAGGCGCATCCGGCGAAACTGATCGGTCTTCGTGAACTCCGCGATCTTCGCCAGCACCGGGAGCGCCTCAAGTTGCCCGCCTTCCATGCGCAGATTTCCGGAAAACTTCGCCGGTGAATTATCCCCATCCTTCGTGGAAAAAATCGCGCGCACATCGCCTGAGAGCCGTCCGTGAAGCCGCGCACGCCAGTCGTCCGGAAGATAAGGCTCCACCTTCACGCTCTTCACGAGGAATTGCAGGTCCGTCTGGTCCTGCGGACGAAACTCGCCTGATGCGACAATCTCGCCGCCATCCTGCCGCACTACGAGTTCCTGTAGAAAAAAGGCGGGTTCATTATACATCGCGCGGATGGTCGAGACATCGACCGCCGGCAATCCGAGTTGATTAATTCGTCCGCCACTTCCTTCAAACGTCCAGCCGTTGTCCCTCGGCGTGACCTTCACTGCGAGATTCTCCAGAGCGCCGCTACGCCATTTCAAGCGCACGGCGCGCACTGCGATGTTGAGAACCTCGGAGTGCGTGTGCTTTTCCTTGGGTGGCAAATTCATCTCGGTGCGCAGATCGTCGAAATCCGCATCGACCCGCTGCACCTCCACATTGTCCACGAATCCCTTGTGTGCGCCGACGATTAATTGCCAAAGCGACGGCAGCCTGAAATCGCCGCGGATGTTCTCGATTTTCACCGAATGAAAGCCCGCCTCCGGCCCGCCCAGTGCGGAGATCCCGTCCGAGTAAAACTGGTTCCCCTCAAAGCGAATCGGCAGGATTTCCACCCGTCCGCGAACATCCTGACTGGCCCGCGCCTCTACGTCCCTCCGAAACTGCGGCGACTTCAAGCGCGACATCACCCACGATTTAAATCCCAAAAACGCCACGCCGATTCCAACGACCAGCAACGCTGCAAGAGCGCTGATCACCTTCAGCCAAAAGCGGGAAGGTGGACGTGCGGATGTGCGTTGACGGCGAGACATGTGCCTCCATTTAGCCGAACCACGGCCTTTGTCCATCATCCGAAGGGCTCGCCCGCATCGGGCACTCTGCGGTATGTACAAGTCCATGCTCGCACACACAGCCACATTTTCCGTCCCGACCCGGGGCAAAGGAACCTACGAAATCACAGATGCCGTCCGGCGAATCGCCCGCGAAAGTGGTGTCCGCACCGGCACGGCCACCGTCTTCATCCAGCACACCAGCGCCTCGCTTATCATCTACGAAAACGCCGACCGCTCGGCGCGGACGGACCTCCATGAATTCTTCGAGCGTCTTGTTCCCGAGGACAGCGACTACTTTGTCCACACTGCGGAGGGATCCGACGATATGCCCTCGCACATCCGCATGGTGCTCACGCGCACGTCAGAGGTCATCCCGATCGCTTCCGGGCAACTGGCGCTGGGCACGTGGCAGGGCATCTTCGTTTTTGAGCACCGATCGGCGCCGTACACGCGGAATATTGTCGTAGCCGTAACCGGGCTTTAGCGCCGGCGCGAGCACCTGCGGTGCAAGGCTCCCGATATGCAGCCATGCAATCCCTTCCGACGGCCGGACGTCCACGATCTGCGACACACGCAGCGCAGCGAGAATCGCGTCCCGGTCCCGCTCACCGGGAATCACCACCGGCAGTTCCTGAAGCGAATACCGGCCGCGTTCGCGGATCAGTTCCACGATGCGTGCAGCGCCCGCCATTTCGCGTTTGGACAGGTGAATCCACACGCCGAAGTTCTCGAAAACCGCAAATGTCATGCGCGGCAGAAAAAGCGCGATATCGAGAAACGTCTCCGACCACGGACGGCGGTCCACGGCATCGGGCGTGTGGCGGAAAATCCAGCGGTCGAGGAGCGTCGCCACATAAAGCACGCCGACCGACGAAAAGAAGTTCCGGTTGAAATGCTCCGTCCCGCTGAAATGCAGCCCTTCTTTCACGGAAAGAAACGCCACGGTGAACCAGTAGAGCATGCCGTAAATCACCACCCATCCGATCGCTGCAAAGAGCAGCGTTGCCGCCGAGGCAAAAAGGACACTCCGGTTATGCTCCCGGAAATGCAATTGAAGGATGGATAACACTGACTGCACGCGCGACCCTACGCGTGAAGCCCCGCACCACTCAAGGATACAAGCCATGACATTCGCCGTCTTCGCGTCCGGCGTAAACCGCGAACAAGAATCTCGCCACGCGCCCCGCCGAATGATTCACCTCAATGAATTTTTACGCGACAAATACTCATGGCACTTCTCTTTTCGCTCTACGAAGCACTGCCCGGCTGGCTGGTATCGATTCTCGGTTTTTTGGTCTTCTGTCTCCAGATTTACCTCATCATCGATGCAATCAGAAACAGCCGCGATTTTTACTGGTTCTGGATTCTCTTCGGGCTGCCTTTCATCGGCTCGCTTATCTATCTTTTCTGCTTTAAATGGGACGGTTCCCGGCTTGAATTCTGGCTGTTTAAGAGCGGGCGAAATGCGCGGCACTTGGAGCTACTCGAGTCCGCCGTCCGTCGCATCGGCAACGCTGCCAACCACGAGGAACTCGGCGACGAACTATGGAGGCAGCGGAAATTCGCGCGGGCTGAGGACAGCTACCGCAACGCCCTTGCGAAAGATCCCGGCCTGCTCGATTCCCGCGCACGACTCGGCTACTGTCTGCTGGCGTTGAACCGGCCGTCCGAAGCGTGGCCTGAGCTGGAGAGTGTCATCCTCAAGAACCGCGGCCACGATCACGAGCATCTGCTTTGCGAAGCAGCCCGATGCATGCGCAAGCTCGGCGACCTCCCTAATGCGCGCAAGTTTTACGAGGAATACGAGGCGCGGCATTCTTACGCAGAACCTCGCGTCGAACTCGCAGAGGTATGCGCGGAACTCGGCGAGACCGACGACGCCCGCCGGATCTGCGAGGAAGTCATCGCCGACGTGAAGGACAGCCCTGGCTACACACGCCGAAAGGAAAGCCCGTTTGCAGGCCGCGCGAAGCGCCTTTTGCGGGCTCTGAAGGTGTGACGCTGCCATCCGACCCGCAGTCACCAAGAGGATAAGCACTTAACAATAATGTTTTTTCGCCTTGAGTCAGGGAACGGATTCTGGACACTGGAATTCCGATGAATTCCGTGGTCCATACCAGTTGTCCTGACCCGACAAGCACTTCCCAGCAAGAGGCTGCGGAATGGCTTACCGCCGCAGGCTTGGACGAGAGCACGCCGATCATCGTCCGTCATTGGGATGACCCGGACTGGGAACAAGTCTGGAGTCTCCATATTTTTGCACTCCGGAATCACCCGGATCGGAGGCACTATCTTCACGACGTAGCGAGGATTAGCTTTCAGCCGATCGCGGCGCGCTTCCCGTCGTACTGCAACCTCATCCGGCTCAAATGGGCGGGCTATGCCGGCAATGGGCATTGCGAAGCAGAGGAAGAGGTCATCGAGTGGGCTGACGATGAGATTCGATCGGGCAAGGACGAGACCGTCATCTACAAAATCATCTGCATCATCACCGGTTGGGAGCGCGACTTGGAAGAGCCGCTCAGAACCGCGATCCGGGATCTTTGCGATAAAAGCCCGTCTGCCGACATCCGGAAGGCGGCCATCCGAGCTCTCGTCGTTCATGCACCGCCGGACCGGAAAACTTCCGACGAACAGCCGGTTCAATATCCCGCCGAAAACGGCGTCGAAGACCATCGACTGGACGGAATGACGGCAGACCTTCAGACTTCCCGGCAGAATAAGCTGAAAGAGAGGGAACTCCAGCGGATCGAAGAGGGAAAAAATCCGCCCTTGTCCGTGAAAGCGCGGAAGAAGACGCAGAAAATTGTCATTCCTCAACTCACGCCGGAATTCGATCGTCTGAAGGTCAAACCGACTTACAACGACGCAGAAGCAGAGCAGGAGAATGGCGAGAGAGGGCAACCGTGAGCGCGCAAACGGCAATCGCTCGAACGTAACGGCTATTCCGGCGTGGCCATGATTACGCCGAATGGAAAATCTCTCGCAACACCCGCCACCGCTGCTACGCGTAGCGCCGCATTTTTCTAAACAGACCACACATGAGCAAAGTCACACTCGGACTCGTCCAAACCGCCGTCAGCGCAGATCTCGATGCGAACCTCGAAAAAGCCGTCGAACGCAGCATCGCGGCTGCAAAGGCCGGCGCGCAGATTATCTGTCTCCAGGAGCTCTTTCGCGGGCATTACTTTTGCCAGATCGAAGACCACAAATACTTCGGCTGGGCCGAGTCCATCCCCGGCCAAAGCACCGAGGCGCTCGCCCGCGTGGCCCGCGACCATAAGGTCGTCATCGTCGCCTCTCTCTTCGAGCGCCGAGCGCAGGGGCTCTATCACAATACAGCTGCCATCCTCGATGCCGATGGCTCGCTGCTCGGGAAATATCGGAAAATGCACATCCCCGATGACCCTGCGTTTTACGAAAAGTTCTACTTCACTCCCGGCGACCTCGGCTTTCGTACATGGGAGACACGCTACGGGAAAATAGGCGTCCTGATTTGCTGGGACCAATGGTATCCCGAGGCCGCGCGCCTCACCGCGTTGAGCGGCGCGCAGATCTTGTTTTACCCCACCGCCATCGGCTGGCACCCCGCGGAAAAAGCGGAATACGGAGCGCGGCAACACAGCTCGTGGGAGACGATTCAGCGCGGACACGCCATCGCAAACGGATGCTACGTTGCCGCTGTGAATCGCATCGGCCACGAAGCACCGGACGGCGGGCCTGGGCTGGAATTCTGGGGGCAGAGTTTTGTCGCCGACCCCGCCGGGCAAATCCTGCAAAAGGCGAGCGTGGACCAGGAAGAGAACCTCATCGTGGAAGTCGATCTCGGCGCACTGGAATTCCAGCGCACGCATTGGCCCTTCCTCCGCGACCGCCGCATCGACGCCTACGGCGACATCACAAAGCGGTTCATCGATTGATTAGTGCGGAGGAAACGATTTGCGCACTTTGACGCGTTCCCTTACGGTCGGAGCATGACCGCAATCCTGAACAGTGATGGACAAATCACGATCCCGAAGGAAATCCGGGAACGCCTGCATTTGAAAGCCGGCGATGTGCTGGAGTTCGACGATTCGTCTCCAGTGATCACCGCGCGCCCCGTGTTCGACGAAGTGGCGATGCGATCGGTGCTTGGATGCGTGAAGGGCTCTCTAGGAGTTACGGCCGCTGAGTGGGTGGAGGAAGTGCGCGGACCGGTCGGCGCTGAAACTGTGGAATGAATACGGCGGTTGATACCTCCGTGTTGCTTGCGATTTTCAATGCGGAACCAGGTGCGGAAGAATGGCTCGGAGCACTCGTCGAAGCCCGCAGAAGAGGCACTCTATCGATCTGCGAAATCGTTTATGCGGAGCTGGCTCCCGCTTTCCCGAGCGCCGCGACACTGGACGAAAAACTGGATGCAATGGGAATCGACGTCGTTTCCTTGAACCGCGGGGCGGCGTGGCTTGCCGGAAAAGTCTTCCAGAATTATCGTAGAGGAGGTGGTCCGCGTCAGCATCTCATCCCCGATTTCCTCATTGCCGCCCACGCTCAAAGCCAGATCGGACGCCTCGCTGCGATCGACCGCGGGTACTTGCGGAAGTGGTTTCCGAGTCTATCGCTTCTGTCTGTCGAGTAGGAATGGTCAATTCTAGTGCGGTGGCGGCAGGATCTCGATGCCGTATTTCGGCGCGACCGCGAGCAGCTTTTCGATGTCTGCGTGGGTGACGGGGAGCGGCGGTGAATCGAACGATTCGACGGGCGTCGCAAACTCTTCCATGAACTTTTCGAAGCCTGCCGGAGCGACATGAATGAGCATCCTTGCCGGCGCTGTGCTTTCATTTTTGAAAGCATGGGGAATGTCGCGCGGCGCTTGTAAAAAGGCGCCCGGCCCCGCGACGATTCGCTGACCGCCGACCGTGAATGTGAGTTCGCCTTCGAGGATGTAGAAGGCTTCATCCTCCCGCCGATGAATGTGCGGCGGCGGGCCTCCGCCGGGATACACTTTGGCCTCGGTGAGTACGTAAGCTCCGCCGGTCTGCTCGCCAGTCGCGAGATTCCGGTAAACGTCGCCGACAGCACAAAATGCCCGACCTTCGCCGGGCTTGGAGTGAATGATTGGAACGGACGGTGTCATGTGGAGAGCGTCGCGCCGTTTGCTGAATCTAGGCGAGCAATTTCTGCAAATGATGCGCGAGACCGGCGCCGAGCGCTTTTACGCGGCCTTGCTGTTTCGCGTCGCGGAATGAGCCGTCTTCCGCAAAGGCTTCGTATGCTTTCGGGATGGCCATTTGGTCGGGAAGCATGGTGATGCCGATGTTCCCGAGGATGGACCGCAGGTGAACGAGGCCGCGGATGCCGCCGAGCCCGCCGGGCGATGCGCTGAGGATGATGGCGCTTTTGCCGCTGAGCGCGGAGAGCGAGGGCTCGTCGTCGGTGGTTGTGCGCGAAACCCAGTCGATCGCGTTTTTGAGCGCGGCGGTGATGCTGCTGTTGTACTCCGGCGAGGCGATGAGCAGCCCGTCGTGTTCGGCGAAGAGCGCTTTCAGTTTCTTCGCGGATTCGGGCATTCCCGACTCGGCTTCGAGGTCTTCGTCGAAGACCGGCATCGGGAAATCGCGCAGGGAAATGAGCGTGACTTCCGCGCCTGCCTCGCGGGCTCCGGCGGCGGCGATGGTGGCGAGTTTTTGGTTGTAGGATTCGCGGCGGAGACTTCCTCCGAATGCAAGGATGCGTGGTGTTTTCATGGTTGATTATTTGTCGGTGTAGCAGCCGAGAAGACGGCCAAAGGCTTTGCGCTCCGTCCACAGAACGAAGACGGCGAGGACGGTGACGATGACGACCGGCGGATCAAAAAGCCCGGCGCTCTTGGTGAGGAAGATTTGATACGCAAGGATGTTCACAATGATGGGGCCGAGGATGAGCAGGCCGGCATTTCGCGTCCGCGGAATGATGACGAGCAGCCCGCCGAGCAGCTCCAGCACTTTGACAAACGTCAGGTAGCCCGTCGGATAAAGCGCGCCCATGAACAACGCAGGCGGCGAGCCCGCCGCCGGCCCCGGAGGCATCGGGATAAAGTTCAGGAAGAAGTTCGCTCCGAAGACGATGAACAAGATGCCGAGAAGCCCGGCGGCGATGTTGGGTATGTGTTTCATAATGGAATGGCTGGATTATTTGAGATCGAAAAGGAGCGCTTCCGCAACCTCGGTCGCGCTGATGTTCAGCGTGCCTTGTTCTTCCGTGCTCGCAGCATCGCCGGTCGCGAGGGCGGTGTCGCCTACTTTCACGGAACCGCGCATCACCTGCACCCACGCGCCGCGGCCTGCCGCGAGTTCGTGCGTGATGCTTTCGCCGGGCTGGAGCCGGATGCGCCACACCGCCGCGTCTTGATGGATCACGGCGGAATTGTCGCGTCCGTCCGGCGAGATGATGAGCACTTTCGCCGCCGAGTCGTGCTCGGACTGCGGGTGCCATTCCGTGTAGCTGGGCGTGAGGTTGCGCTCGCGGGGATGAATCCAAATTTGCAGAAAATGCCCCGCTTCCGTGCGGCTCGGGTTGAACTCGCTGTGCGTCACGCCGCTCCCCGCGCTCATGAGCTGTACCTGGCCGGGCCGCAGGATGCTGCCGTTCCCCATGCTGTCCTTGTGCTCCAGCCCGCCTTCCAGCACGTAGCTGAAGATCTCCATGTCGCGATGCGGATGCGTGCCGAAGCCCATGCCCGGCGCGATGCGGTCTTCATTGATGACGCGCAGCGTGCGAAAGCCCATGTGCGCTGAATCATGGTAGTCGGCGAAACTAAAAGTGTGCAGCGATTTCAGCCAGCCGTGGTCGGCGTGGCCGCGTTCATTGGATTTGCGAATGGTCATTTTCATGGACTGCTTATCGCGCATCGCGGCGAAAAGCGGAAATACCATGTTGCTTGGCTTGCGATACCTTTCGGGTATGGTCGCCGCCGCATGGAACTCCGTCATCTTCGCTACTTCGTCGCCGTCGCAGAGACACAGAACATAACGCGCGCCGCCGCCCGTTTGAATGTATCGCATCCACCCTTGAGCCGGGCGTGCTCGGAGCAAGGTTCACTCGGGAATCAGCCACGCGGGTGGAATTTTCGATGCACGGCCTTGAGGCGCGAGTGTTCGACGTGCGTGTAAATTTGCGTGGTCGAGATGTCGGCGTGCCCGAGGAGTTCCTGAATGATGCGCAAGTCCGCGCCGCCCGTGAGCAGATGCGTTGCGAAGCTGTGCCGCATCAGGTGGGGGTAAACCCGCTGGTCGAGGCCGGCGCGGCCGGCGTGTGCTTTTACAATCTGCCACAGCCGCGCGGAGGTCATGCCCTTTCCATGGTTCGTGAGAAACACGTGGCTGCCGGTGCGCTTCGTCACAAACTCCGGGCGCTCCTTTTCGAGGTAGGCACGGATGGCGTCGATGGCCTTTGTGCCGACGGGGACAAGTCGCGTCTTGTTTCCCTTGCCCGTAACACGGATGACGCGATGATCGATGTCGAGGTTTTCGAGTCGTGCGCCCACGAGTTCGCTGGCCCGCAAGCCGCTCGCATAAAGGAGTTCGAGCATCGCCTTATCTCGGAGGCCGAGCGACTGCGTGACATCCGGTGCCGCGAGGAGTCGCTCCACATCGGCCTCGTTCAAAGTCTCGGGAAGGAAACGTTCGACTCGGGGCAGCGGCAAAACTTCTGCAGGATCGTGTGGAATGCGATTCCTCGCCGCGAGCCAGCGGAAGAAAATCTTAAGCGCGACAACCTCAAGTTTGATACTCGCCGCCGCGAGTCCGAGGCGTTTGCGGTGGCCGAGGAATTCCTGCAACTCTGCGAGCGTCACGGCCCCGGGCTCGGCAACTTGCTTCGTCTTTTCCGCCCAATCGCAAAAGCCCTCCAGCGATCGCCGCGTGGAGAGTTGATAGTTGTCCGACAGGCCCCGCTCGGTCGCGAGGTGCATGATGAAGTCTTCGATGTCGGCGCGCACGGCGGGTGTGTATCGCGTTTCCGGGCCGCCGCCAAGCGCTACGGTGCAAATGCGACACACAATGTTCACGCTCGCATGATGCCGTCATTATCGGCACAACGGTAGAACATGCAGAAATCGAATCCGGATTCCCGCGCGCGCTTTGTGGAAAAGCTTCGCGCCAGCCTTGCCGACGGCTCCTTTGTCAAATTCACACTCAGCCGCCGCCGTTCCGAGGGCGTGCTGCGAAACGTGTATGGCCGAGTCATCGACATCAAAGGAGGTCGCGTGCTTTCGCTGACTCTGCGAGAAGCAACGCGGGATATCACACGGAATGAGTCGTTCGACGACGCAACCCGCAAGGCCGAGGGATGGATGACGACAGACTTTCAGGAGGCTCATCTTTTTACCACGACAGGCGACTGGCGGTGGAAGGAAGGAAGCGTGCTAAAAGCTTCGCGCCCGACGTTCCCGGACGCGATGCCGACGACCCACGATCGCCCGAAAGTGCGCGCCGTGGCAAATGCGCCGTTTCTCGCAAAGCTCGGCGTCACGGCGGCCGACGGTACGGCGCGTCCGGGCATGGCCGACAAACTGCGGCAAGTGGAACGGTTTGTGGAATTGCTGGGCCATCTCGTGGACGACTCGCCGCTTGCCGCGCAGCCCGCGGTAACGGCATGCGACATGGGTGCGGGAAAAGGCTACCTCACGTTTGCCACGCACGATTTTTTTCGACGCCGCGAAATGCAGATAGCGATGACCGGTGTCGAACGGCGCGCCGACCTCGTCGCACAAACAAACACCATCGCGGAGGAACTCGCGTGCGAAGGGCTTCGTTTTGTCGAGGGCGAGATCGGGGCGTATCCGCTTCCGGAAAAGCTCGACTTGCTGCTTGCCTTGCATGCTTGCGACACGGCAACGGATGACGCAATCGCCGCGGGCGTCAAAGCCGGTGCGGTGCTGATCGTGGTCGCCCCGTGCTGCCACAAGGAAGTGCGGCGGGAGTTCACGCCGCCGCCCGTTCTCGCCGAGGTGCTCCGGCACGGCATCCTCGCCGAGCGGCAGGCCGAATTGCTGACGGACGGACTTCGCGCACTCATTCTGGAAATTCACGGATACGAGGCGAAGGTGTTCGAGTTCATTTCCAGCGAACACACCGCGAAGAATCTCATGCTCACGGCGACCAAACGCACGACACCCGCAAATGCCGGAGCTCTGCGCGCCCGCCTATCGGAGACGATGGCGTTTTTCGGCCTCCGCGAACAGCGACTCGCAACACTCCTCGGCACGTTGTGAGCACGGAATTCACCCGCAACGACATCAGCGTTCTTCGACGCGTTCGGAGTCGTTTTCTCGACGGCAGCAACATCGGCGGCGGGTACTGGCAAAACGACGAGGAGCTCGCGCTTTACGACGCGACATTCGCCCAGCGCATCGGCTGGAAATGGGAAGCCGTCCTTCGCGAACTCGGCGGTCAAAACTGGCAGCCGCGCAGCACTCGCATCCTCGATTTCGGCTGTGGCAGCGGCGTTGCTTCCCGACGGGTGCTCGGCGCATTCCCGGCGATCAGGGAAGTCATTCTGACCGATGTCTCCACAAGCGCCGTGGATTTTGCAGCACGGCGGCAGCGAGAGGAATTTCCGGCGACGACAAGCGGGCGGTTCGACAAGGCAACGCCGCTCCCCCCGGGGACGATGCTCGTGGTCAGCCACGTGCTGAACGAACTCCCGCCGCACGCACTCGAACAACTTATGGCGATCGCCGTGCAGGCCGAGGAAATCCTATGGGTCGAAGCTGGAACCCACGCCGACAGCCGCCGACTCATCGAAGTCCGCGAATCACTCAACGGCGCATTTTCCATTGTCGCGCCGTGCGCGCACGCGAAGCCCTGCGGAATGCTGGCTGCTGAGAATGAGCAACACTGGTGCCACTTCTTCACGCCATTTCCCTCGCACGCCGCGCAGGATGCCGGCTGGTCCCAACTCGGACGCGAGCTCGAGATCGACCTGCGCGCACTGCCTTACAGTTTCCTCGTTTTGCAAAAGCATCCGCGCGCTGTGACGGAAGCCGCACGGATCATCGGGACACCCGTCGAAAAAAGAGGTCACTTCGAGATCCTCGCGTGCGAAGCATGCGGAGTTCGCGAACTTGCCGCCCAAAAGCGTGATGTGCCCGCACTTTTCAAGTCCCTGCGTAAACGGAATCTCGCTCCGCGATATGACATGCGCGTGGAAGGCGGAAAGGTCGTCGAAGTGACTCCCTCCTGACGGCGTGGAGGTCGCAGAAAAAATCGCCAGGAAAAGCACGTGGCTCTTCCCGGCGATGAAGTTTTTCTTAGTGCGACCTGTGACTCTTACATGTGTGCGATGATGTTATCGCCGAACTCACTGCACTTCACCTCCGTCGCGCCGTCCATCAGACGGGCGAAATCGTAAGTGACGCGCTTGCTGCCGATCGCGCCGTTCAGGCCGTTGATGATCAAATCCGCAGCCTCGCCCCAGCCGAGATAGCGGAACATCATTTCGCCGCTCAGCACTACGCTGCCGGGGTTTACCTGATCTTTGCCCGCATACTTTGGCGCGGTGCCGTGGGTCGCTTCGAAAATCGCGTGACCTGTCACGTAGTTGATGTTTCCACCCGGCGCGATGCCGATTCCGCCGACCTGCGCGGCCAGTGCGTCCGAGAGATAATCGCCGTTGAGATTCAACGTCGCAATCACGTCGAAATCGTTCGGACGCGTCAGCACCTGCTGGAGCGTGATGTCTGCGATGGAGTCTTTAATGAGCACGCGACCGGCGGCCAGCGCGGTTTTCTGCTCATCGTTTGCAGCGGTCTCGCCCTTCTCCTTTTTTGTGCGCTCCCACTGCGACCATGTATAGACCTTGTCGCCGAAGATCCGCTCCGCGGCGGCGTAGCCCCAATCGCGAAATGCGCCTTCCGTGAACTTCATGATGTTCCCCTTGTGCACGATCGTGACGCTCTTTTTCTTCTGGTCGATCGCGTATTGAATCGCCGATTTGATGAGCCGGATCGTGCCGACCTGCGACACGGGCTTGATGCCGATTCCCACCGTCGGCGGATAATTCTCCATCGTGTGTTCGGGTGCCGCGAGCTTCATGTAATTTACCACCGCTTCGCTCGTGCCGAACCGGATCTTTTTGAAATCCTTCGGGAATTCCTTCGCGATAAAATCGAGCACCTTTTGCGCTTCCGGAGTCCCGCCGGCGTATTCGATTCCTGCGTAGATGTCCTCCGTGTTTTCGCGGAAGATGACCATATCCACAGCTTCCGGCCGCTTCACCGGCGACGGAACGCCTGTGAAATACTGCACCGGGCGGAGACACACATAAAGGTCCAGCATCTGGCGAAGCGCCACATTCAGCGAGCGGATGCCGCCCCCGACGGGAGTCGTCAGCGGGCCTTTGATTCCCACGAGGAATTCCTTGAACGCCTCCACCGTATCGTCCGGAAGCCAGTTGTTAAATTTCGTGAATGCTGTCTCTCCGGCAAACACTTCCATCCACGCGATTTTCTTCGCGCCGCCGTAAGCCTTCGCCACGGCCGCATCCAGCACCCTCACGCTCGACGCCCAGATGTCCGGCCCCGTGCCGTCTCCGCGGATGAAAGGAACAATCGGGTTGTTCGGGACGGTCAGTTTTCCGCCGCTGATGGTGATTTTTTCGCCCGTGGGCACTGCGCAGGTAGTGTAGTTCGACATCGTTTATGTTTTGTAAAATGGGGCGCGGGTGTAACACGTCGCGCCGTGCTTGGGAATGGAGAAAGTCGCCAGCCAAAAACAGCGTGCGCCGCCTTCTCCGCCCCCGCGCCAAAATCGCGCCAATCCCGCGGTGAAATGCTGGCAACGCTCGAACTTGTAGCTTTGACTGATCGCTGGTGAAAAGTGATGTGTCGCGACGGGCGAGAAGCCCGTGGATTCGTCATTCCCTTTGGCATTTCTCCAGCCGCCGCGTGAGGACGAGCACCCTCAATAGGGGAATCGAGCCGAAGACTCCGAAGGAGCAATCGATCAACTGCCAGTGAAACGGGATACCTCGAATGGGCCCGCAGACGAACGCGAGGACAAGGACGCCAGCGCAAGCGAGCAGACCGGATTGGATGATCCATACGTTGCGGACCGGGTCGCGATACGGACCGATGAAAAAGATGCCGATGGTGATATGAGCAAACGCGAGCCAGTCAGTGCCGTAGGCGAGCCATGGGTGGCGCGCATAGGTGTCTGTGAGGCCGTCGCGCACCGTGCGCAGCCACCATTGGAGGCTGTGGTCGGGATGCCGCGCATCGACCTGAAACCACTCCCCGAGAAGGCGCAGCTCTGTGGCGAGGGGAAAAGCGGTGATCCCGCTCAGGATCAGCGCGACGATGAAAAACGCGATCCAGCGACGGATTTCCGTCAGCTCGCGAGGGGCGCTCATAGTTTATCCCCTGGGAGCGCGGAATTCCGGATATCGACGGCAGCGCCTTCGCCGACCGTGCGGTAAAGATCGATTACGTCGCGCGAGCGCATCCTCACGCATCCGTAGCTTGCCGGCGTGCCGATGCGCCACTCTTCGGGCGTTCCATGGATGTAGATGCAGCGCGAGTAGGTGTCGCGATTCCGGCGCTCGAGCCCTTTCAGCCAAAGGATTCGCGTGACGATGGGATCGCGGCCAGGAGCATTGACGGCAACAATTTCGCCCGTCGGGCGACGGCTCTTGAATTTCATCCCGAACGGCTGGCCGCCGCCGATTTTCTTCGCTACTTCGTGACGTCCGAGCGGCGTGCCGTTGCTACCGGAGGAGCAACTCAAACAAAACTTCGACGTGGAGATGTCATAAGTGCGAAGGAGCTCGCCCTTGCGATAGAGCGCCATCTTTTGCTCGGGGATGCTGACGACCATCGTGTGGATGCGATCCTTTGCGCACGATGCGAGAAAAACTGTGACGATGATGGCGATAAATCGGGAAGCGTTGGCAATCACGGCGCGGAAAATAGAAGCTCGCGATGGGAAAGAAAAGTCCCCATTCTGCCCGCTCGTGCTAAAATGATCGCGAGGTTGACGCTTCCGGCTTGTGCCGCTGGGTCTTCCGGCGAACCTATCGGAATTTATGAACAGGATTATTTCTCTCTGCATTTTTGCGGTGCTTGCGCTGCCGTCGATGGTCTTCGGCGCGCTCAAACCTGAGGCTCCTACGACTGGAGAGCCGGCCCCTGCTGTGGAGCCCGCCCGTAATACGCCGGTCGAAGTCGTGCCGGTCCAGCCGGCACCGAAGCTTGAAGCTCCGGCGATTCCGAGTGCATCGACGGGCCCGACCTACGTTTTTCCGCTGAAAGGCGGGGTGGACGAGGTCCAGCTCATGTTTCTTCGGAGGGCGTTGAAAGAGGCGGAAAAATCGGGAGCTGCCGCATTCATGATCGACATGGATACGCCGGGCGGTCGTCTGGATGTGACGATGGAGATCCTCGAATTGCTCCGCAAAACCAAACTGCCCACGATCACGTTCATCAATCCCAGCGCTGGTTCCGCGGGTTCGCTCATATCGCTCGGCACAAAAAAGATTTTCATGCGCAGTGATGCCGTCATCGGCGCTGCGGCCGTGGTCACCGGTGAAGGCGCGGATTTGCAGAAATCGATGAAGCAAAAAGTCGATTCCTTCTACACCGCCAAAATGCGCGCCGTGGCGGAGGAAAACGGTCACAATCCCGACATCGCGGAGGCTTTTATGGTCGTGGATAAAGAGCTGAAGATTGGCGACATCGTATTGGACGGGAAGGAAACGCTGCTCAGTCTGAACGGGAGCGAAGCCACGCGAATTTACAGCGGCAAGCCACTGCTCGCTCTGGGCCTTGCGGAGACCGTGGAAGAGGTGATGAAACTTCAGGGGCTCACCGGGACGCTGACGCGCGTCGAGGCCACGGGATTCGAGACGGCGGCGCTCTGGCTCACGAATTATTCCGCGCTCCTTTTGCTCTGCGCAATCATCGGAGCATATATTGAAATGAAGGCCCCCGGTTTTGGTGTTCCCGGGATTGTTTCGCTCGTTTGTTTTGCTCTGTTTTTCCTCGGGCACTATATAGCGGCGCTGTCCGGCTGGGAGGCGACAATCGTGTTCGTGATTGGTGCGTCACTCGTCATCATGGAGCTCTTTTTGCTCCCGGGGTTGATTATACCCGGGCTCATCGGCGTGGTGCTGGTCTTCGGGTCGATCGTCTGGGCGATGGTGGATCACTGGCCGAGTCAGCCCGGATCGCTTGGAGGCGTGGATTTCGAAAAGCCGATGTTCAACCTCGTGCTTGCGCTTGCCGGGTCGGCGCTATTCGCCGCAATTCTCGCGAAGGTCCTGCCGCACACGTCGATCTACAGCCGCATGGTACTCGCGAGCGGCTCACCAGGAAACGATAGGGAAGTTGCCGCTTCATGGTCGCCACCCGTGCGAATCGGCGAGACCGGAGTGGCTGCAACCACGCTTCGCCCTGCCGGAAAAGCCACTTTTGCCGATCAGGTCGTGGACGTGATGAGCGACGGTGAATTCATCGATGGCGGCGCAGAGGTTCGCGTAGTCTCGATCGAAGGAATGAAGGTCATCGTGGAACCGGTGTCGTAGCGGAGCTCGGCGGGCACGGCGATTGCACGGTTGTTTCGCGCGTTTGACCTTCCGCAGGTCACCCGCCACAATTCCGCACACGCATGGATATCCGAAAAGCCGTAATCACCGCCGCAGATAGAAGTCAGCGCCAGCTCCCGCTGCAAACCTTGGTGGATCGCGACGGGCAGACGAAGAGCACACTCACAATCATCATTGAGGAGGTGCTCAACGCAGGAATCGAGAGCATTGCCGTAATCATCTGCCCTGGCGACCTCGAAGCATTTCGCTCTGCTGCGGGCCCGCATGCTCATTTGCTCACGTACATCGAGCAGGCCCAGCCGCGCGGCTACGCGCACGCCATTCACTGCGCCGCCGGATTCACCGGCGGCGACGCGTTCCTTCTCCTCGTGGGCGATCACCTTTACCTTTCGCACACCGGCATGGATTGCGCGGGACAGCTCGTAGCGCTCGCCCGTGCTGAAAAGTGTGCGATTTCCGCCGTGCAAAGCACCCACGAAAGCCAGCTCGCGTTCTACGGCGCAGTTGGCGGAAAGCTCGTCGATGCTGCGCGCCGGCTTTATCAGGTGGATACCGTTCTCGAAAAACCGACTCCCACCGAGGCCGAGCAAAAAATCGACGTCCCCGGACTGCGTGCGGGCTACTATCTGTGCTTTTTCGGCATGCACGTCCTGACTCCCGGCATCCACAAAGTGCTTGCGGAAATGTTTGAAGCAAACGCCGGACGTGAGAATACCGTCCACCTCCGCGCCGCCCTCGCGAAGCTTGCCGAAAGCGAGCGCTACCTCGCCGCCGAGCTCGACGGACGCCGCTACGATTTCGGCGTGAAATACGGGCTCCTCACCGCCCAACTCGCCCTCGCCCTCGCGGGAAAAGACCGCGACGAAGTACTGCGGGGAATGGTGGAGTTGCTGGCGAACGATTCGACCCGCCACTGACATGGGCAGCAATCTAATCTCGCTCATCACCAGTCCCGACGCCGACACGCGCGACCTCTCGCTCGACGATCAAGTCGCAGGGCATTCGCTCGAACAATTGATCGCTGAGTGCGACGCTCTGGAGAGCTTCCGGCGGCGGGCCGACAATCTCTACGAGCGCGTCCGCGCGCTGTTTTTTCTGGCGGCGATCCATCGATACCACCTACCCGAACGGATGGAGCGTAGTGGCGCAGGCGACCCGCCTGCATCAGTCTCCGCCGGCGACCCGCCGGAAGCTTCCCGAGCGAAGAACGGCCTCATTCCATTCCACGGCTTCGAGCACCTCCTCGCCCGCCGGTTCGAGGAAGCCATCGAAGTCTTTCTCGAAAATCAGCGCACCGTCGGCGCGAGCGATTCCATTTCCAGCGCACTCGCGGCGGCGTATCACCGGCTCGCATTTCAAACGCTCGCGGATCAAGTCCGCCGCAGCGTCCGCACCGTGCGTGGCAATCAGTGGATGTTCCGAATGGGACATCCGAAAGACCAGCCACTGCGCTTTCGCCCCGAACTTCTCGATCGCGCCGATGACGGCACTTTCCCTATCCTCCGCGAGCGCACGCCGGTCCGCATGGACCTCACGCACAGCGCGTGGAGTGACATCTTTTTCCTCGGCATGGATTTCCCCGAAGGCGCGAAGGTGCTGAACATCAGCGTCGATCTCGGAGTCCACAAACGCGACGCCGAGCCGCAACCGCCCGTCAGCGCGTGGCTGCGTGTGATTGAAAAACCGGTCATCCGTCTCGTCTCCGTGGACCTCAGTGCTTCCGCGGAAATCGACTCGCTGGGCGAAGTGTTCGATTTCGCAAAAGACTACCTCGGCCTGCTGAAAGCCGCGGTCATCGCCAGCGGCGTGGTGCCGCCGGGCATCGAGGGAAGCGGTCAATCGCTCGGCGATTTGCTCGCGCAAATGCTCGGGCCCGGACGCGGCATCGAGCTCGTGTCGTCGGTCAACGACATCCCGAAAGGATCGCGGCTCGCCGTGTCCACGAACCTGCTCGCCGCACTCATCGCCGTGCTCATGCGGGCCACCGGCCAGGCCGAGTCACTCACCGGCGCGCTGCGCGAAAGCGAACGCCGCCTCGTCCTCGCCCGCGCACTGCTCGGCGAATGGATCGGCGGCAGCGGCGGCGGCTGGCAGGACAGCGGCGGCGTGTGGCCCGGCATCAAGCTCATCGAAGGCGTGCCCGCTTGCGATTCCGATCCGGAGTTTCACATCTCGCGCGGCCGGCTCATGCCGAAACATCACGTCTTTTCCCGCGACGAAATTCCCGACAGCGCGCGGCTTGCTTTGCAGGACAGCCTCGTCGTCGTCCACGGCGGCATGGCGCAAAATGTCGGACCGATTCTGGAGATGGTCACCGAGAAGTATCTCCTCCGCAGCGCCGCAGAATGGCGCGGCAGAAAAGAAGCGCTTGGCTTCCTCGACGGCATCATCGACGCGCTGAAAATCGGCGACATCCGCAAGGTCGGCCAGCTCACCACGGAGAACTTCCGCGGCCCCATTCAAGCCATCATCCCGTGGGCCACGAACTATTACACAGAGCGCCTTATCGAGCAGGTGCACGCCGAATTTGGCGAAGATTTCTGGGGCTTTTGGATGCTCGGCGGAATGTCCGGCGGCGGCATGGGTTTCATCGTCGCGCCGCACCGCAAATCCGAGCTGCAGGACCGGCTTCAAATCATCATGTCCGCCACGAAAAAGGCGCTCGCTGAGAGCCTGCCGTTCGCAATGGAGCCGGTGGTTTACGATTTCCGAATCAACGAAAACGGCACCTTTGCCGACCTCCTGTCCGCCGACGCCGGTCTCATGCCCAAAGGCTACTACCTGCTCCTCGCGCCGCAGCTCCTTCGCCGCGACCTGAAAGATCTCCCCACCGCGACACGCAGCGAGCTGGATCGATTCGCCAGCGCCTGCCGCACGAAGCCCGAGTTGCGCGGCGTCGTCCAGGAGCTCTTCGATGCCCTGCTCCCACGCGCCAAAGGTGGCAAAGCAGGCGACCAGTCGCTCGACGAACTGCTCGCGGAAAACGGCTTCGACCCGGAAGCCCACAACGCTATCCGCACAGACATGCGCGCAGGCCGAATCGGCCTCGCACAGAATCGGCTCCCCGCGAATACGGTGATTGAGGATGTGAAGGAGGGGAATGTGACCCACCGTAGTGGCGCAGGCGACCCGCCTGCATCAGTCTCCCCCGGCGACCCGCCGGAAGTCCCGCAGGGACAACACCTCTTCCACGCATTTGACTCGAAAGCACCCGCCGCCATTTCCGAACGGGATCTCCCCCACTGGCGTCAGGACGGCTGTACCTACTTCATCACCTTCCGCCTAGCCGACTCGCTTCCACACCAACGACTCGAACAATGGCACGAAGAAAAGCGAACCTACCTTGCCTCGCTAAAGAACCCCGCGGATCGGGAATCCATCGCAGCCGCAAACGCCTTGTTTACCGGCCGACTCGAGTCCATTTTCGACGAAGGATACGGTGAGTGCGTCCTGCGCGAAGAGAGCGTCTCCGCCGACCTGGAAGAAGTGCTGCGCTTCCACGATGGAAAGCATTACGCGCTTGGTTCGTTCGTCATCATGCCGAATCACGTTCATGTCTTGGTGACGCCGGCCTTCGGGCATCCGCTGAGCGAGATCCTTGGAAACTGGCGCTCTGTTTCCGCGCATCGGATCAACAAGCTCCTGAAGCGCACTGGAAAACTTTGGCAGGAAGAGCCGTTCGATCACATCGTCAGAAATGCCGAACACCTTCAGAAATATGGGAGGTATATCCGGGAAAACCCGGCCAAGGCGAAGTTGCGGGATGGGGAGTCTCGACTTGGAATCGGGACTTCCGGCGGGTCGCCGGGGGAGACTAATGCAGGCGGGTCGCCTGCGCCACTACGTGCCACGGGGCTCGCCTCGCTCGCGGCCGGAGAAGTCGCCGTTGTCACACTCGCCGCGGGCGCAGCCTCGCGCTGGACGCAGGGCGCTGGCGTCGTAAAATCGCTGCATCCTTTCTGCAAACTCGGCGGACGCCATCGCACGTTCCTCGAAGTGCACCTAGCCAAATCCCAGCGCACGGGACGGCTGGTTGGATCTCCGGTGCCGCACGTTTTCACCACGAGCTACCTCACGCACGGTCCGCTCTCCTCATTTCTCGCGGATGCGAAGAACTACGGCTACGACGGCCCCGTGATTTTCAGCAAGGGCAAGAGCGTCGGTCTGCGCCTTATCCCGACAGCTCGCGATCTACGTTTTGCGTGGGAGGAAATGCCGCAGCAGACGCTCGACGAGCAGCAGCAGAAAGTCCGCGAATCCCTCCGCGCTGCGCTGCTCCGATGGGCCGAGTCCACGGGCGAAGCGGGCGATTACCGCGACAACCTTCCGCTGCAATGCCTGCATCCCGTCGGACATTTTTACGAGGTTCCGAACATGCTTCGCAACGGCACGCTCGCAGCGCTGCTCCGGGAGCGTCCGCAACTCAAGACGCTGATGCTCCATAACATCGACACCACCGGCGCGAATCTCGATCCCGAAATTCTCGGCCAGCATTTGGAAAGCGGCGCGACGCTCAGTTTCGAAGTGATTACCCGCCGGCTCGACGATCGTGGCGGAGGGCTTGCGCGCGTCGACGGACGTCCGCGTCTCGTCGAAGGCCTCGCGATGCCTCGTGAGGAACTGGAATTCGACCTGACCTACTACAACACGATGACGACGTGGATCGACGTGGACGGATTCCTCCGCGCACTCGGTCTCACGCGTGAAGATGTGCTCGCCTGCGAAGAAGAAAAAATCACCGCCGCCATCCGCCATCTCGCCGCCAAAGTGCCCACTTACATCACGCTCAAGGATGTGAAAAAACGCTGGGGCCACGGACAGGAAGACGTCTTCCCCGTCGCACAATTTGAAAAACTCTGGAGCGACCTCACCGCGCTGCCGGAAATCTCCAGCCGCTTCATCGTAGTCCCACGAAAGCGCGGACAGCAGCTCAAAGATCAAGCACAGCTCGACGGCTGGCTGCGCGACGGCTCGGCGCGCTATGTCGAGGAGTTGTGCGAGTTTGAGTGATATGAGCGGGCGCTGGTTTGGGTCGGCGCTCATGCGGCGGGAAGGTTGCTCGCAGGTGGTGCTTCTGCGAGTACAAAAATAGGCCCTATAGGGCATATACGCACCTATAGGGCCTATAAATGGAGCGCCTTAGCGCGGAAGACTACTACTTCTTTTTCGCAGGCGCAGCCTTCGCTGCCTTGCGCTTTTCTTCGATGGCGGCTTGCGCGGCTGCGAGGCGGGCGACTGGCACGCGGTATGGCGAGCACGAGACGTAGCTGAGTCCCACGCGATGGCAGAACTTCACGCTGTCCGGATCGCCGCCGTGTTCGCCGCAGATACCGAGCTTGATGCCGGGACGTGTGGCGCGTCCGCGGGCGACTGCGATTTCGATGAGCTGTCCGACGCCGGTCTGGTCGAGCGTGGCGAACGGGTTCTTTGCGAACACTTCGTTCTCGATGTAGGGCATGAGGAAGTTGCCCATGTCGTCGCGGCTGATGCCGAGCGCGGTCTGCGTGAGGTCGTTCGTGCCGAAGCTGAAGAACTCTGCGGTTTCCGCGATTTCGTTGGCGGTGAGCGCGCCGCGTGGCACTTCGATCATGGTGCCGACCATGTAGTCGAACTTCACTTTCTTCTCGGCCATGACCTGCTTGGCGACGCGGTGGACGATTTCGACCTGGAGGTCGAGCTCGCGCTTGAAGCCGACGAGCGGGATCATGACCTCGGGCTTCACTTTGATCTTCTTCTTCGCCACGTCAGCGGCGGCTTCGAAGACTGCGCGGGCCTGCATTTCGGTGATCTCGGGATACGCGATGCCGAGACGGCAGCCGCGGTGACCGAGCATCGGGTTGAACTCGTGGAGCTGCTCCACGCGCTTCTTGATGTCGGCAACGCTGACGCCGATTTTCTTGCTGAGATCCTTCTGCTGCTCTTCGGTGTGCGGCAGGAATTCATGCAACGGCGGGTCGAGGAAGCGGATGGTGGCCGGGTAGCCTTTGAGGGCCTTGAAGATGCCGGTGAAGTCTTCGCGCTGGTAAGGCAGGAGCTTCGCGAGCGCGGCCTTGCGGGCTTCGAGCGTGGTGGCGAGGATCATCTCGCGCATCGCGTCGATACGGTCGCCTTCAAAGAACATGTGTTCCGTGCGGGTGAGGCCGATTCCGGTCGCGCCGAAAGCGATCGCGTTTTCGGTCTGCTCGGGCGTATCTGCGTTTGTGCGGACGTCCATGCGGGTGGCCTTCGAGCACCAGTCCATGAGCGTCTTGAAGCTCTTGAACTTCTCGGTCTTCTGCGCGGCTTTGTCGCCGTTCAGGAGGCCGGTGATGATCTCGGAAGGGGACGTGGCGATTTGGCCGCCATAGACGATGCCGGTCGTGCCGTCGATGGACATGAAGTCGCCTTCTTTGAAGGTCTTTCCACCAGCGGAGACGGTCTTCTTATCGTAATCGATCTCCAACGCACTTGCGCCGCAGATGCAGACTTTGCCCATCTGGCGGGCGACGAGCGCCGCGTGCGACGACACACCACCACGAGCGGTGAGGATGCCTTCGGCGGCGATCATGCCGCGAAGATCTTCGGGCGATGTTTCGTTGCGGACGAGCAGGACTTTTTCACCCTTCGCTTCGGCGATGACTGCGCGGTCTGCGTTGAGGTAAATCTTTCCGCACGCTGCGCCGGGGCCGGCGGGAAGGCCGGTGGCAATCTTCGTCGCGTTCTTCACGTCGGCGACGTCGAAGATCGGGGCGAGGAGTTGGTCGAGCTGATCGGCCGGGTTGCGAAGGATCGCGGTTTCCCAGTCGATGAGTTTCTCTTTCACCATGTCCATCGAGAACTTGAGCGCGGCGGCTGCCGTGCGCTTTCCGTTGCGGGTCTGGAGCATGAAGAGTTTGCCCGATTGGATCGTGAACTCCACGTCCTGCACATCCTTGAAGTGCTTCTCGAGCGTCGCGCGAACTTTCATGAGTTCGGCATACGACTTCGGCATCTCTTTCTTGAGCTGGAGGACCGGCTCTGGAGTGCGGACGCCGGCGACGACGTCTTCGCCCTGTGCGTTGATGAGGAATTCACCGTAGAATTCGTTCGCGCCGTTGGCTGGGTTGCGGGTGAACGCGACGCCGGAGCCGGAGTCGTTGCCCGTGTTGCCATAAACCATCGCCTGAACGTTCACCGCGGTGCCCCATGCGGCAGGGATGTTGTATTTGCGGCGATACACGATCGCGCGATCGTTCATCCACGAGCCGAACACAGCGCCTGCTGCGCCGCGGAGCTGCTGCCACACGTCGTTCGGGAACACCTTGCCGGTGCGGTCCTTCACGAGCTTCTTGAAGCGCTTCACGAGCTCCTGCTGGTCGGCAGCCGTCATGTCGGAATCCACGATATCCTTGTGGTAAACGGCGTGCTTGTATTCTTCGATGCACACTTCAAACGGCTCGTGGTCTTCGCCTTCGCGCTTCTGCACGCCGAGGACGACGTCGCCATACATCTGGATGAAACGGCGGTAGCAGTCCCATGCGAAACGCTCGTTCTTCGTCGCTGCGACGAGCGCGAGGACGGTGTCGTCATTGAGGCCGAGGTTCAGGATGGTGTCCATCATGCCAGGCATCGAGTCCCGGGCGCCCGAGCGCACAGCCACGAGAAGCGGCATGCCCTTCGCATCGCCGAACTTGCAGCCCATGATCTTCTCCATGTTCTTCACGCCCGCTTCCATCTCCGCCTGGAGCGATGCCGGATACGTGCGCTTGTTGGCGTAGAAATAGGTGCAGACATCCGTGGTCACGGTGAATCCGGGAGGCACTGGGAGACCAATGCGGGTCATCTCTGCGAGGTTTGCGCCCTTGCCGCCGAGGAGAGGCTTCATCGAGCCGTCGCCGTCTGCTTTTCCTGCGCCCCAAGTGTAAACGTATTTCGTGGATTTGCCGCTCTTCGCGGGCTTTGCTGCTGCTTTAGCCATGTGTGTTATTTAGTGTGGTTTGTGTAAGTGAAATTGACGCCGCCGCGCGATGAGGGGACCGCTTCGACAGGCAAAAGGAGCGCGGTGTATGGCAGAGAAAATCAGGGTTTCAAGCCGTTTTCATACGGAAGTGCGCGAATCAGCCCTTTCCGGTCCTATCCATGTGTGGTTTTGAAGAACCATGTGTGCTTTCGCCACCTGCGGTGAAATAGAGACGTTTCCACCTGCGATGCCGTTTCCATCTCGCCATCCGTCCCTTAGCGTGCTTTGTTGAGGGATGGCAGTACAGAAAAAACCCGCCCTTATTGGTAAACTCCTTTTTAATATGCGTGGCGGCGGGGCGCGGTTGATTGGGGAAAAAGATGAGCTTTTGGCTTGGATTACGGAAGGCGATACAGGGGTCGGTTTCCACGGTGACCGTGTGGAGGCAGTGCGCACCCAGGGCGATCGCGGGAGGGTGGTAAAGCTGATTGAGCGGGCGAAGGACACGTTTGTCGGTTCCTACCAAAAGGACAAGGGCCACACGTACCTTGCACCGGATGAGCCGCGGATGCCGTTCAATATTCTCATCAAATCGGGCGGTCCATCGCTGCCGCGTCAGCCACGGATGGGAGACAAGATTGTGGTGAAGCTGGAGCCGTGGACAGATCCGGCCGAGGCACCCGTGGGCAAAATCGTCGAGCTGCTGGGGAGCGCGACGGATAAAGGCGTGGACATGCTTTCCATCATTCGCACCCACGATATTGCCACGGATTTTCCGGCGGCGTGTGAGAAGGAGGCGGGTTCATTTTCAAGCGAGAGTGTGTCGGCGGAGCTCGGGCGTCGCGAGGATTGCCGCGGGCAGTTTGTGCTGACGATTGATCCGGACGATGCGAAGGATCACGACGACGCGATTTGCGTGGAAAAGACCGAGCATGGGTTCCATGCGACCGTGCATATCGCCGACGTGGCGCATTATGTGAGGCCCGGCGGAGCGCTTGACCGCGAGGCGCGGAAGCGGGGAAATTCGACGTATCTCGCGGACCGCACGATTCCGATGCTGCCGTTTGCGTTGAGCGCGGACCTTTGCTCGCTGCGGGCTGGTGTGGACCGGCTGGCGCATTCGGTGTTTTTTGAATACACGGCGGCGGGGAAGCTCAAGAAGGTCCGCTTTGCAAAGACGGTGATTTGCGTTCATGCAAAGCTGACTTACAAGCAGGCCTACGCGATGTTGCAGGGCGAATCCGTGCCGGGCTTCGGGGCGGATGTGGGCAAGGCGGTGAAGGTCTCGTGGGAGCTGGCGTCGATGTTGCGCAAGCAGCGTTTCGCGGCGGGTTCGCTGGAGATGGATTTTCCGGAGGTGAAGGTGTTTCTTGATGAGAAGGGGCGGGCGGACCGTATTGAGAAAATCGTGAACGACGAGTCGCATCAACTCATCGAGGAATTCATGCTCGCGGCGAATGAGGCGGTGGCGAGGGAGATTAAAAACCGCCCGGCGGCGTGCGTGTATCGCATCCACGAAAGTCCGGAGACAGAGCGGCTGAATGATTTCCGGCAATATGCGGGAACGATGGGCGTGAAGGTGGGGGATTTGACGCAGCGCAAGGAAGTCCAGCGGTTGCTCCTGGCGATTCAGGGAAGGCCCGACGAGCACCGGCTGAAGCTGGAGTTTTTGAAGAGCCTGAAGCGCGCTGCATATGCGGTGGACCCCGTCGGGCACTACGGTCTCGCGAAATCGGACTACCTGCATTTCACGTCACCCATCCGGCGTTACGCGGACCTCCTGGCGCACCGGGTCCTGGCCCGCGAGCGGGTCGGCGGGCGCAAGGAACTGGAGGAAACGGCGAAGCATATTTCCGACACGGAACGCACTTCCGCCGATGCAGAGCGCGACAGCCGGACGGTGAAAAAACTGGAGTATTTCCAGCGCCAGCTCGACAGCCAGAAGCCGGACGAGTTCGAGGCTTTCGTGAGCGATGTGAAGTCGCACGGTCTGCTCATCGAGCTGCCGACTGTCGATACCGTCGGTTTTATCCCGGCGGCGCTGTTGCCAAACGGGCCGTATGATTTCGACAGCCCGCGCCTGCGCTTTGTGAACCGGCGGAGCAACCGCGTTTTCAAGATCGGCGATCGCTTCAGGGTGATTGTCGTCCGCGTGGACAATGAGCGCCGGACGATGGATTTTGCAGTGGTGGACGGGACGCACGTGCAGGGAGTCGCGAAAGCGGAAGCGCCTCAAAAAGGACGTGCGCCGGAACGAACACAGCGCCCGGAGAAGGACCGGAAGCCGGAGCGCCAGCAGCGTCCGAAGGGAAACCGTCCGCAAAAAGGAAACCGCGGAAAACGCCGCCGGTAGAAGAATCGAACGATGCCAGCAAAACTACCAAACCACGATGCCGACGAGGCGTCCCTCGACGAAGTTCGCGCGGTCTATGCCGACCTCGCGAAACGTCCCGTGCAGCGCGATTGCATCCGCCGGACGGAGTGCTGCCAGTTTAAGCTCACAGGCGTGATGCCGCTCGTGACGAAGGGCGAAGTGGCGCTGATGGTGAAAGCATTGCGCGTCGGCGGCCGCACGGAACTCCCGACGCCGAAGATCGAAGGCGCGTGCCCGATGCTTTTGGCGAACGGCAAGTGCCTGACCTACGAAGCGCGCCCGTTCGGATGCCGCACGCACTTTTGCGAAGCTGCCGGCGGTCCCTACGCGCGGAAGGAAGTCATCGACCTCATCCGCCGGCTGGAAGCCGTCGATACCGATCTCCAGGGCGAGGGTCCGCATAAGCTCGATGTGGGACTCAAGCGAATGCTGCGTGAGGTGAAGGAAGGGCGGCGGTAAAGCCGGAGTCGCCCGGTTGAGTTACTTCAGCAACTCCGCCAGCGCCGCGAGTACGAGATCCACATTGCGGATGCTTGCGCTGTGACCCATGAGGCCGATGCGCAGGGCTTTCCCGGCCATCGGGCCAAGGCCTGCGCCAATTTCGATTCCGTATTCCTCCAGCAGTCGGCGGCGGATGCCCGCTTCGTCCTTGCCCTCCGGCGCATGGATGCAGTTGAGCGTGTGCAAAGATCGCGTGGGAACGTAGCTCAAGCCGAGTTTCTCCAGCCCGGCCCGCAGGCGGAGGTGCAAGATGCGGTGACGCTCGATGCGGGCGTCGAGACCTTCTTCAAGGACCGCCGCGAGCGCTTCGCGGAGGGCGTAGGTCATATTGATGGGGGCGGTGTGGTGATACACGCGTCCGCCACCGCCGCCGCCCGTGTAGTATTTGCGGAGCATGGAAACATCGAGATACCAGCTCTGCACCTTGGTCTTCCGCGCGTCCATGGCTTCCAGGGCTTTCGGGCCGAAGCTCACGGGCGATAGACCTGGAGGGCACGAAAGGCACTTCTGAGTCCCGCTGTAGATGGCGTCGATGCCCCATTCGTCCACCTTGAGTTCGTGGCCGCCGAGCGACGTCACCGCATCGACGACAAACAAAACGCCCTTGGCGCGGCACAGTTTTGCGATCCCCTCCAGTGGCTGAAGCGCGCCAGTGCTTGTCTCGGCGTGGACGATGCCGAGGATTTTTGCCTTTGGATTGGAGTCGAGCGCGGCCGAGATTTGCGTGAGGGAAAAGCCCTCGCCCCACGTCTGCTCCATCCCGTGGACCTTTGCCCCGCAGCGTTCCATGACGTCCTTCATCCGGGTGCCAAATACTCCGTTGACGCCCACAATGGCTTCGTCTCCGGGCTCCAGCAGATTGGTCGCGACGCATTCCATACCTGCCATTCCGGTGCCGCTGACGGGGAAAGTGAGTGCATTCTTTGTGCGAAAGATCTCGCGCAGCATCTCGCACGTCTCGTCCATGATCGCGAGGTACTGCGGGTCGAGATGCCCGAGCGTCGGCGCGCTCATAGCGCGTAGGACGCGATGCGGCACAGAGCTTGGGCCCGGTCCCATGAGAATTCGTTCGGCGGGATTGATTTGCGGTGCACTGGTCATGCACGGAGTGAAAGGGAGTCGGGGCGGAAATGAAAAGGTGAAAGTGTAACTGCCGGACGGACAGTTTGTGTGGGGAAGAATCATCCGCCATTTTCTTTTTGAGTTCTCACTTCCCAATCACGCCTTATTGGACTATCGGATCGCGGGTGATTCCGAAGTAATCGGATCCATCCCGCTAAAGAACCATGAATACATCATTCTGCACCCGTGCCATCCTCTCCACCCGCATCGCGCCCGTCGCGCTTGCATTCATCTGTATCGCCGCTCCCGCGTATTCGCAGATTGCGACCGGAGAGTTTTCCGCAGCGTTCATTGGAGTGGGGAATTTTGATACCCAGGTAGGGCTTGATCCGTTGAAGTCGTATCTCTATGCGGCAAATCTCGGCGGCGCTGCAAATGTCACGGTGAATGGCGTGACATTCGTGGGGAACCCAAGTGTGAATCCTACCGTGGCGGGACAGTATTCGACTACGGGGCTCGGAACCCTGTTCGGCAGCGGCGGGCCGAATCCCGGCGGCCAGCTCGGGCTGCTCATGCAGGATTTCGTTTACGGCGCGGGGGTGACGGCGGAGGCGTTGACGTTCAACGGATTGACGATCGGAGAGTCGTATGTGGTTTCCTTTTTCAACAGTTCGTGGGAGGCGGCGTCAACCGGACGACGGCAGACGATGAGTGCCAGCGGTGCTTCAACATTCGGAAGCGGAGGTTTTACATTCGATGAGGACATGGGCGCGACGGCGCAGGGGCAGTTTAACGTTCTCCGATACACGTTCAATGCGACGACCGCATCACAAGTGATTAATTTTGTCGCGCAGGTTTCCGGGACCACGATGCATCAGTATGGATTCGCTGTGGAGCGGGTCTTTAACAACACTTACTCGAGTGGCGCTGATTGGACGACGGCGGCATGGGGAGCCGCAGGCGTTCCGAATGCACGGGGTCGCAGTGCTGCGTTCGCAGCGGCGGGAGCGCCGACTTCGATTAATCTCGATGCTGACGTGACGGCCGGTCATTTGCAATTCGACGGAACAAATGCATGGACGGTATCCAGTGCAACCAACCGCACTCTGACGCTGCAGGCCGATGTGGGTGGTGTCTCTTCGCTCGTGGCAAAAGCTGGGTCGCACGTTGTGACTCCCAATATCACCCTTTCAAATAACCTGCTGAAGACCGGCGCGGGTCAGGTGACGCTCAATGGAAACATCACCGCCGCTGCTGGTGCAGTGATCCACGCCTCCGGAGGCACGCTGAGGCTGAATGGCACGAGCAATCACACGGGGGAGACGATTATCAATAGCGGGGCGGTGCTCGAAGTGAGCACGGTTTCGGATTATGGCGTGGCAAGCGGTATCGGTGCACGCACTCTAGCGCAGGAAAACGCGACGGTCACAGGCGTTGCCCTGCATTTCGAGCGTGGCACGCTTCGTTTCGTCGGTTCGACGCCGCAGAGCACGAACCGCCATATTCGGGTGCTCACTGACCAAAGTGCGACTGCCGGCGTGCCTGTCGTGACCGGTGCGACGATTGATGCCTCGGGGACTGTGCCGAGCGCGACGCTCTCATTCACGAATACCGGGCCGAACCTGAACCTCTTCGACACGGGCGGCGTTCGCACGATCCAACTCACGGGAACGAACACTGGCGCAAACACCTTTGCCATCCCGATCACGAACCAGGCCACAAACGTCACGCACTTTAACAAGGCCGGAGCGGGCACATGGCGGCTCACCAACGACACCAACAGTTTCACCGGCCTCACGCAGGTTTCCGGCGGCGTACTGAACGTGTCGTCGCTTTCGAACTACGGCGTCGCCAGTGCGATCGGCGCGCGCACGCTCGCCCAGGAGACGGCGACTGGAAACGGCATCGGCCTGTGGTTTGGTCCCGGCACTGCGACCGGCACTCTTCAATATACCGGCTCCACGCCGCAGAGCACCGATCGCCAGATTCGCGTGGGAACGGGCGGCGCGACGTTTGACGCATCGGGCAGCAATCCAGCAGCGACGCTCAGCTTCACCCGCACATTGGCAAACACGAATCTGTTTGATACCGGCGGTGCCCGCGCGATTACGCTGACTGGTAGCAATATCGGGGCAAACGTGTTCGGCATTCCGCTCACCGACCAGGTTGCCGTCACCGGCGCGACCAGCCTGAACAAACGCGGTACGGGAACATGGAATCTGATCAACACGGGAAGCACCTACGGCGGTGTCACTGCGCTTGAAGGCGGCGTCCTTAATGCCGCTACGCTTGCAAACTATGGCGTCGCGAGCAGCCTCGGTGCGCGGGCGTCGAGTCAGGACGTAGCAGGGAACATCGGCATCGTTTTCCGTGGCGGCACGCTCCAATACACGGGTGCCATCGCGCAGAGCACGGACAGGGCGATCCGGGTTAGCACTGTGGGCGGCGCGACCATCGACGCATCGGGCAGCGTCCCGGCGGCGACCCTCAGTTTCACCGCCGCGACTTCGCCGGACTTTTTTGAAAATGGCGGCAATCGCCAGCTCACGCTCACCGGATCGAATACGGGCACGAATGTCTTCGGTATGGCAATTCCGGAAACCGGTGGCCAGACGACCGTCACAAAGAACGGCGCAGGCAAATGGGCGCTCTCCGGCGCGAGCACATACACCGGACCTACAAACGTCAACAACGGCACACTGCTTGTGAACGGTTCGCTCGGAATCACCGCTGTCTCGGTCGCGAGCGGTGCAACGCTCGGCGGCACGGGCACCATCGCCGGATCCATCGCGCTCGGCGCTGGTGGCCATCTTGCGCCCGGCACGAGCGTTGGCACACTTACAACCGGCTCGCTGTCGCTCGCGATTGGGTCGTTCCTCGATTACGAGTTCAACCCCGCGCCTGACCTGGTAAACATCACCACGGCGGGCGGGCTTGCAATCAACGGCGGAGGCTTGAACCTTTTCAGTGAGGGCACGACCACGCCATTCACGGCGAACGGCACCTACACGCTCTTCGATTATAACACGAACTACACAGGATTGCTTTCAAACCTGAGTATTCTCAATTCGCAGGCCGGGAAATTTTACACGCTCATTGACAATGTTGGAGCGACGACGATCGATCTTACCATTACCGACGCCGCGCAGTCAGAGTGGAACGGCGTCGCGGGCGACAATCTTTGGAGCAGCGCCGGCAACTGGACCGCCGGAACTCCAAATGCGCAGGGCATCGTGGCAAAGTTCGGCGCGATCCCGACAGCCGCCACATCCGTGGCGGTGAGCGGTCCGAAGACCGTGGGCGCGATTCTTTTCGACAATGCGAACAGCTACACCGTCACCGGTGGCGCAGGCGACACCATCACCCTCGACAACGGCTTCGCTGCAGCAGCGATCGGCGTGGCCGTTGGCAGCCACACCATTACAGCGCCGCTCGCCCTCGCAGGGAATCTGAGCGCCAGCGCAGCGGCTGGTTCGGTGCTCACACTCTCCGGTGATATCTCAGGGGGCACGCGCGATGTCGCGTTCGGCGGCCCTGGCGGGCTCGTGATCTCCGGAACAAATACCTATGGAGCGACGAACATCACCGGCGGGACCGTGACACTCGGCAACGGCGGGACGACCGGCACTCTCGGAAGCGGTCCCGCGAATATCGGTGCGGGTGCCACGCTTGCGCTGAATCGGTCGAATGACTTCACGCTTGGAAACAACATCACCGGCGCCGGCACGCTTTCGAAGCTCGGGGCCAATACCGTCACGCTCGGCGGCACGAATACGTTTTCGACGCTCGGTTTGACGGCCGGCGGTGTGAAAGTGGGAGGGGCCTCGGCGCTTCCTTCCGGTGTCGCGCTCAACATCGGGGGCGGAACGCTCGACTTGAATGAGTTCAATGCAACTGCTTCATCGCTCACCGGTGCGGGCGGGAACATCACGGACAATGCTGCGACTGTCGGGACCACGACGATTGCCCTCAATCTGACCGGCTCGAATGCTTTTGTCGGCAACATTATGAATGGGGCCACCCGTTCGATTGCGGTGCAGATCAACAGTGGCACGCTCGCGCACTCCGGCTCGCTCAACGTCGCGACCATCGGTCTCGGTGCGGCGGGAACGCTCTCGTTGGAGCGGACGAACGATTACACCGTGGCAGCAAACATCACTGGCGCGGGAACGTTGGTAAAGAACGGCGCGGGCGTCCTTACGCTCACGGGTGCAAACAACTTTGGAGCGCTCACGGCGAACGCGGGCACTGTGAATGTTGGTGCTTCGGGTGCATTAAACACGAGTGCCACCGCGGCGTTTAACGGAGCCATGCTCGACATGAATGATTTCAATGGAATCGTGGGCGGACTTGCAGGCACGGGTGCCACGATCACCAGCAACGGCGGCACGCCAGGGACGAGTGTCCTTACTGTAAATCAGTCGGTGAACACAACTTTCGACGGCACCATCACGGATGGGCCCGAGCGACTGCTCGGGCTTACAAAGGTCGGCAATGGAATTCTCACGCTCGCGGGCACGACAACGAACAGCTACTACGGCGGGACCATTGTTTCCGGCGGCACGCTCCGGTTGCAAAAAACCGGCGTGAACGCCGTGGTCAGCGATATCACCATCGGCGACGCGGTTGGGTCGGATGTTCTCGAACTCGGCGCAGCCGATCAAATCGGGGACGCTTCCGTAGTGACCCTCACTGCGGGTGGCGCTGGCAACAGCGCGTTCTTCCGCTTAAACGGGTTCAACGAAACCGTGAAGGGGCTCACATCGACCGTCGGAAATGCCGCCGTTCTTGAAAACAACAGCGCGACCGTCGGTAATATCGCCACGCTTACTGTGGACACCGCCGGGAGCAATTTTGCGTATGACGGCATCGTGCGGAACACGAGCGTCGCGGCTTCCATCTTCGCGCTCACGAAAACCGGCGCGGGCACTTTCACGCTGCGAAATACCGCCGCGGTCGGCGTGGATTCTTACACCGGCGCGACGACGATTACCGACGGTAAACTTGTCCTCGACAACCTGTCCGGCTTCGGTGCGACACCCATTTCAATCAACAGCACCGCTGCCGGTGCTCTTACTATCAACACGACGACTCGCGACCTCACGACCGCCGCACCGCTCAGCGGGGCGGGTGAATTTGTGAAGAACGGTGATTTTACCCTGACGCTGACCGGTGTCGGCTCGCAGACGGGCAAAACAATCATCAACGCCGGTACTTTGGGCCTGGGCAACAACGGGGTCCTTGGCAGCGGTGAAATCGTAATGAACGGCGGAATCATCCGCGCATCCGGGGCGGCGCGCGTTTTGAGTAATCCCGTAACGGTGAACGGCAGTTTCACGCTCGGTCGTCTTACGGACCTCGTCGGATCAATCACGCTTAATGCGGACGCGACAATCACAGCGAGCAACCCCGACGGCGTGGCAAACAACAACTCGATCCTCGGCCCCGTCGGCGGTAATTTCCGCCTCACGCTCGCTGAAGGCGCGGGCGGTGCAGTAGCGCCATTTGGCATCGGCACAGGCGCGCTCGTAGTGAATGCGGTCAATACGAATACCGGCGGAACGACCGTGGCATCCGGACGCGTGAACGTTTCGGCGACCGGAGCGCTCTCCACCGGGCCGCTCACGGTGAATAGCGGCTTCCTGAATCTCAGCAACGCTGCGCAGAGCACCACTTCCCTGGATGGCGCAGGCGGAACCGTGACCTTGGGCGCCGGCCACACGCTGACCGTCAGCCAAAGCACAAACACTACATTCTCCGGCGTGATTGCCGGCACGGGTAATTTGGTGAAAGAGCTCACTGGCACGCTTGTTCTCGCTGGCACGGATACCTTTACCGGCACCACAACCGTCAATGGCGGCACCCTGGCGGTATCCGGCAGCATCAGCGGCAGCGCCGTCACTTTGAACGGCGGCACGTTGGGCGGCATTGGCACGACCGGGACTGTCGCGAGCATCGGCGGCGCGCTGGCACCGGGTGCGAGCGCCGGTACACTGACCGTCGCCGCGCTCACGCTCGACTCTGCATCCGCGCTCAACTTCGAGCTCGCGACCGCGGGCATCATCGGGTCCGGCGTCAACGATCTCCTCTCGATTGGTGGTTCACTCACGCTCGACGGGACGTTGAACGTCACTCCGCTCGCAGGCTTCGATTTCGGCACCTACCGCATCGTGAACTATGGCGGCGCGTTCACCGATAATGGCCTCGATCTCTCCCCCGCATTCATCAGTGCCTATCCAGGCTCATCGATCGATGTGGCGACGGTGGGACAGGTGAATCTTGTCGTCGTGCCCGAGCCCGGCAGCGCAATGCTCCTGCTCGCCGGCCTTGGCGCAACAATGGTTCGCCGCCGCCGTCGATAGGGCCGGTCATTAGCCCGTTGTCATAAACATTGCGTGGCGTTCGGCGCGTTCTGATGAATGTTACGAAGCTGCGACATCTGCACCAAATCCCAACATGCTGAAAAAACTTCTACTGCCCCTCCTCGCTATCACGCTCCGTGCATCCGCCGCGGATTCGGTGCTCATTTTTAACGAGCTGCATTATCATCCGGCGAACGAGTTGACCGAGACTGAGTGGGTGGAATTGCGCAGTTTACAAGGTGTCGATGTGGACATCAGCGGATGGCGGATCGACGGCGGAATCGATTTCACGTTTCCCGCCGGGACGATCATGCCGGGCGGCGGCTATATTGTCATTGCAGCGGTGCCGGGACAAATTCCGGGAGCGCTCGGCCCTTTTGCCGGCCAGCTCGATAACGGTGGAGAGACACTGCGACTGCGGAATCGAACGGGCCGGATCATGGACGAGCTCAGCTACAGCGACAGCGGCGACTGGCCGATTGCGCCCGATGGCAGCGGCGTGACACTCGCACGTCGCACCGCGAGTGCCGCAAGCGGTGCCGGGCAATGGAGCGCCAGTAAAGATGTCGGCGGAACACCCGGCGGCCTGAATTTTCTCCCGATTGGTTCGCCCAACGTCCGGACTCGCGCAATCGCGGTCGGCGATACGTGGCGATACCTCGATGATGGCTCGACGCCTGCCGGCAACTGGTCGCTTGCGGGATTCAACGACGCTGCATGGAAAAGCGGCCCGACATTGATCACTGGAGGCGGCGGAGCGCTCGCGCAGGCACGGCCTTCGGATTACCCGAGCGGGCTCCTCGCGTACTGGGCGTTCGACGAAACGAGCGGCACAGCTGCCGACAATGCAGTGGCCGGTCAGCCAGACGGCACGATGGCGAATGGTGCTGCGTTTTTCGCGGACCCCGTCCGGGGAAAAGTCGCGAGCTTCGACGGCACGGACGATCGCATGGAAGTGATCGACAACGGCACCGGCCAGCCGAGCCTGGTTTTCCTCCCGCAGATGACGGCGGTAAATGATTTCACGTGGGCTGCGTGGGTGTGGTCGCCGATCAACGTGACGGCAGCGGATCAGGCGACGAGCGTGATTCTCGGCAACCGCAGTCGTGGTGCGGCTGGTGAGAATGCCAGTCCGCTTGAGTTTCTGAAGATTTCGCCGACCCAGTTGCTCTACCAGCGCAACGGTGCCGCGGAGAATCTCGATTACGCCGACCTTGCCACTTCTGCATGGACGCACATGTGCATCGTAAAGAGGGGTCTCAATTTCGATTATTACCGGAATGGCGCATTTCTCCAGACGCGTACAATTACCACGGGTCTTTCAAATGTAATGCCGTTCTACGTCGGCGGCGATCGCCGGACGACGAGCCCCCTCAATGAACATTTCCAAGGCCGCATCGACGACGTCGGCCTGTGGACGCGCGCACTTGCAGCCGGGGAAATCTTCGCGCTCGGCAGCGGTTATGGGGTCGCACCGGCCGTAATGCCTGTGCCGCCCGAGCAGACGACGACCGCAGTAACCGGGCCGACGCCGCGCTACTTCCGAAAGGCGTTCACATTCTCCGGTTCGCCCGCGCGTACGAACATTGAGTTGTGGCCAGTGGTGGACGATGGCGGCGTAATTTACCTCAACGGCACTGAAATCTGGCGGAGCAACGTGCCCGTCACCAGCGAAGTTGGGAACGCATCTTTCACGCCGGCTCCGATTATCCTTCCCGCGACGGCTCTGGTGAAAGGAGCGAACGTTTTAAGTGCGGAGGTGCATCAGTTTTCGGGGGGCAATACGGACCTCGTCTTCGGCGCGGAATTGATCACCGATGAACTCGCACCGATTCCTCCTGATGCGAATCCGACGCTCGTTTTCAGCGAGATCTCCGCGGCAAGTGACGCGGGCTTTTTCATCGAATTGCAGAATCGATCCGGGAGCACGATCAGCACCGCCGGTTGGACGCTAACCACGAGCGCAGGTGCGGCGTTCGCACTGCCCACGCAGAATGTCGTGTCCGGCGGTTTCGCAGTTTTCACCGCCGCCTCTCTTGGTCTCACTCCCGTCGATGGTTTGCGGTTGAATTTGTTCGCGCCGGGCAGCACGGAGTTTCACGACGCCCGCGCGATTACAAATCGCCTGCGCGGATTATTGCCCGACGGACGCTGGGGGCATCCATCGGGCGCGACCGCAGGCGGGGTAAACACCGTCTCGATCAGCGATGCTATTGTCATCAACGAGATTTTTTACAACGGAGCAGCACCTACGCCGCCGACGGTGCCGAGCGGGGAGCAGTGGGTGGAGCTTTTCAATAAGAGCGCTTCGCCGGTGGACGTCAGTCTGTGGAAATTGAGCGACGGGATCAGCTACCAGTTTCCCGCAGGAACGCCGCCAATTCCGCCCGGCGGATACGCGGTGGTTGCCTGGAATACCGCCACGTTTACCTCGCTGCATCCGGGCGTCCCGGCGTTTGGGCCGTTCAGTGGCAAGCTCAGCGGAAGCGGCGATACAATCACTCTCCGTGATGTGAACGACAACATCGCCGATCAGGTTACATATTCAGATGGCGGTCGCTGGAGCCAGTGGGCGGACGGTGGCGGATCGAGTTTGGAGTTGATCGATCCGCATTCGGACAATTCGAAGGGCGAAGCGTGGGATGCAAGCGATGAGAGCAGCCGATCGACATGGCAGAATGTGAGTATCAGCGGAACCGGGGCATTGGTTCCATCGAACAACCCGACTACGTGGAACGAGTTCAATTTCGGCCTGCTGAACTCCGGCGAGTTCTTGATCGACGACATCAGCGTGAAGGACGTGACCCAGGGAAATGTCGAACTCATCCAAAACGGCACCTTCTCCGGCGGGAATACCAACTTCTGGCGCATCATCGGCACCCAAAGTGGAGTCGTTACTCCCGACCCTCTCGCACCGGGGAACAATGTGCTGAAAGTCACCGCCTCCGCCGAGACCGAGCACATGCACAACAACGCGGGCACCACGCTGAAGAACGGCGCGAGTTTCCACACGATTGTTGCGACAGATACCTACAACATTACTTTTCGTGCGAAGTGGCTTCGTGGCTCGAACGCCCTGCACTCGCGCCTTTATGCGAACAGGCTCCCGCTGAAAACGCTGCTCAACCGTCCGACGACCGGCGGCACTCCGGGTGCGGTGAACAGCCGCTTTGTCGCAAACATCGGACCTACGTTCGATGCGCTGAACCACTCGCCCGCCGTACCCGTTGCGTCGCAGGCGGCCACTGTGAGTGTGAAAGTTGCAGACCCCGATGGTATCGGCAGCGTGCAGCTATTCACCTCGATCAACGGCGCCGCGTTCACAAACAGCGCGATGACCACGACTGGCGGCGGGACATACACCGGCACGGTGAGCGGCCAGAGCGCGGGTGCAGTCGTGCAGTTCTACGTCCGGGCCACCGACACGGTGGGAGCGATCACGTTCTTTCCAGCGGGCGGTCCGGCTTCACGTGCGATGATCCAGTGGGATGACGGCCGCGCCCAGCTCACGCTCGCGAGCGGTGCAAAGCCGCACAATCTCCGCGTCATCATGCCCGGTGCTGATGCGAACAATCTCTACCGACACGAAAACCTGATGAGCAACGCGGCCATCCCGTGCACGGTCATTCTCGATGAGAAGGAGATTTACTACCGTGCCGGCGTGTCGTTGAAGAGCAGCGAGCACGGGCGCTTCGAAATCACGCGGGTCGGCTACAACATCGAGTTTCCGCCGGACGATCTTTTCCTCGGCACGCATGGCGGCATTTCGATTGACCGCTCCGGCGGCGTAGTGACGGGGCAAAGCGAAATCCTCTTGAAGCAACTCACGAATCTCGCCGGCGGAATGCACGCACCCGAGGATGATCTCATCCGCATTGTCCCATCGGTCGCCTCCGGAACAGGGTTTATGTTCGACGGTTCCGGGATGCTCGGTTCGGCGATCCTTTCCAAGACACGGCTGAAGGGTGACTACCTGAGTAATCAGTTCGAGAATGGCGGCGACGGCATGATGTTCAAATACGAGCGCATCTACGTGCTCACGCAGACGATCAATCCCGTGACGCGCGTGATTGATGGAGCCATCGTTCCGGAGAATCCGAAAATCCCGCAGTCCACCACCGGACCGCCGGGGGTTGCGGTCACGAATCTCGGCGCGAATCCCGAAATCTATCGCTGGTACTGGCTCGTCGAAGGTGGTCGTGACACGGACGACTACACAGGCATCATCAACGTCGTGACGGCGCTTGGTCAAACGGGCGGAAGCGCTGCGTTTAACACGCAGGTGGAGCAGAACATCGACGTCAACGAATGGCTGCGTGCGCATGTCCCGCCGGTGCTCTACGGCGTTACCGATAACTACATGGCACCGACCGGCTCCGGGCAGCACAATGTCCTGTTCTATTTCCCGCCCGGGAAAAAGGCTGTCGCGTTTGCGTGGGATTGCGATTTTCTCTCGCAGGCAAATCCCACCACTACTTCGCTCACGGGTGGAGGCGACATCGCGAAGTTCATCGCGAACCCCGTTTGGAAACGGCTCTATTACGGCCACATGCTCGACATCCTGAACCGCTCGTTTAACACGGCGACGATGACGACATGGGCGACGCACTACTCGCGCTTTGCGGATAACATGGTCCCAAGTGTCAGCGCCTATCTCACGCCGCGCGCCGCTTACGCAATGAACGTAATTAACGGCACAGGCGGCCAGACCGCACCCATCCCGCCCGTGGCATTTAGCCGCACGAGCGCGAGCCCGGTTTCGGTCAATACGCCGTTTACGACAGTGACAGGCGATGGATGGATCAACGTGGCCGAAATCCGGCTCCAGGGCAGCCTTGAGCCTCTCGCGGTCACGTGGACCGATGACAACTCGTGGTCGATTCCACTCCCCGTCAATGCGGGGACGAATACCTACACGCTCATCGCTTACAGCCCCACGGGCGCAAACCTCGGCTCCACGACCGTCACCGTTACGGGCACCGGCGGCGTCTTTCCGGCCACGGCGGGAAATCTCGTCGTCTCGGAGTTGAACTTCAACCCGACCGGCTCGGCGGACACGACGGAGTTCATCGAACTGCTCAACATCACCGGTGCGACTCTCGATTTATCGAACTGCCATTTCGACGAAGAACTTGGTCAGGGAATCGCCTACACATTTGGCGCGGTTCAACTCACACCCGGCGGACGGATTGTGGTCGCCCGCGACCGCACCGCATTCCTCGCCATGTATCCCGGGGCAAGCGGACAACTTGCGGCCGGGCAATTCGATCCAAGCTCGCTCGACAATGGCGGCGAACGGATAGTGCTCTACAGTGCAGCCGGGCTGCCGATTTTCGACTTCACCTACAGCGATAACCTGAACCCGACCGACGGCGGCGGACGCTCGCTCGTCCGCGTAGTCAGCAGCACAAATCCGAATCCAAACGATTACACCTGGCGTGCGAGCACCGTCGATGGTGGTAATCCCGGCACCAGCGACGCGATCGCATTTTCCGGCGGAGCAAACATTGACGCCGACGGCGACGGAATCCCTGCTTTACTCGAATACGAACTCGGTACGAGCGACGGTGTCAGCAACCCACTCCCGCTCACCGTCACCCGCGATATCTCCGGAACACTCATCGCCGTCTTCACGCGGCGTGCAAACGCCGACGACGCCGACCTGAGCATCGAAGCCGTGACCGACCTCACGGCAGTCTGGACTCCCGCCACCGCGAACAAAACCGACGACACCGTAGTCGGGACACTCCGCACCGAGACATGGCAAATCACGCCGCCGGTCGCCGCGGCGACATTTTTCATTCGGCTAAGGGCAACGCTGAGGTGATGTACTGGTTCATGGGTCTCGGTCATGATTCGGCCGCCGCGGTCCGGACTTTCCAAGGAATTTACGCCGGCATTCGCCGAATCGGCCCATGAGCGGAAAGCGATGGTTTTCGGAACTGTGCGAGAATAATTCATACTCGTGATTTACAACGCTCTGCTTGCTTGGTAGTTCACGCGCGATTCGCCGAATCACTCGCGGTGGATCAGCACTTAATCGAACGACAAAACAATGAGGGATTGCCACAGGCAGGCACTGAGCGCTGAGGCGGGCGGTCACGGCAGCGAAAGACACGGGCAGGAATTAAAAAACGAAGCTCGGTTCTTCCCATCGTGCCCTCGCCACGTCACAAAAGTCGCTCGCGACATTTTTCATCACACCAACAAACACGACCAAGATCATCCATGAGCACTAACAAACGATTCCGCGCCGGCGTACTTTTCGGCGACGAAGTGAAGGAACTTCTCGATTACGCAAAAGCCAGTGGCTTTGCACTTCCCGCGATCAATTGCATCGGCACAAACTCGGTGAACGCCACACTCGCAGCGGCGCGCGACTTGAACTCGCCGACGATGATTCAGTTTTCCAATGGCGGAGCACAGTTTTTCATCGGTAAGTCGGTGAAAGGGGATAACCAGCTCGGGCCGATTCTCGGTGGCATCGCTGGTGCGCATTATGTGGACGCTGCGGCGAAGGCTTACGGAGTGCCGGTCGTGTTGAACACCGACCATTGCGCGAAGAAGCTGCTGCCGTGGGTCGACGGACTGCTCGTCGCAAGCGAGGAGCAATTCGCGAAAACGGGCAGGCCGCTCTACAGCTCGCACATGCTCGACCTTTCCGAAGAGCCGCTGCACGAGAATCTTGAAATCTGCGTGAAGTATCTCGCACGCATGGCGAAGATGGGCATGACGCTTGAGATCGAACTCGGCGTGACCGGCGGCGAGGAAGACGGCGTGGACAATTCCGGCGTCGAAGAATCGAGCCTCTACACGAAGCCCGAGGAAGTGGCGGAAGCCTACTCGGTGCTCTCGAAGATCAGCCCGAACTTCACGATCGCTGCTGCATTCGGAAACGTCCACGGCGTTTACAAGCCCGGCAATGTGAAGCTGAAGCCGACGATTCTCAGGGACTCGCAGGAATACATTCAAAAGAAGCTGGGCACCGGTCCGATGCCGGTGAATTTTGTCTTCCACGGCGGGTCAGGTTCGACCCGCGAGGAGATTCGCGAGGCGATCAGCTATGGCGCAATCAAGATGAACCTCGACACCGATGTGCAATGGGCATTTTGGGACGGAGTGCGTGGGTACGAGGCGAAAAACCGCGATTACCTACAAGGCCAGATCGGGAATCCGAAAGGACCGGATGCACCGAATAAGAAGCAGTATGACCCGCGTGTGTGGCTCGGTGCGGCCGAAGACTCCGCGACGAAGCGATTGCTGACTTCGTTCGAGGATTTGAAGTGCGTGGGCCGCAATGGCTGATGAGTTCCTCCAGAACCGGGCAGGGCCCGAGTATCTTCATCGTAGTAAACTCAAAACAAAAACATGTCAGAATCCGCCAAATTTAAATCCAGCATGGACAAGTCGGTGACCGGTCTAAAGTCACTGATCCAAAGCCACCTGAAATTCAGTCTGGCCCGCGATTCAGGGAATGCCAGTAAACGCGACTGGTGGCTGGCGACTTCGAAAGCAGTTCAAAACATCATCATCGAGCGGATGATCGCGACGCAGGCGGTTCATCATCAAAAAAATGTGAAGCGGGTTTACTACTTCTCGCTCGAGTTTTTGATGGGGCGTCTATTCTCCAACAGCCTGTATAGCGCGGGTGTTTTCGACGAGATGGAGCACGCGCTCCATGAACTTGGGTTCGACACGGAGGTTCTCCGTCTTGAGGAGTACGACATGGGGCTCGGGAACGGCGGTCTCGGTCGTCTCGCCGCTTGTTTCCTTGATTCTCTGGCGACGCTCGACCTTCCGGCGATCGGCTACGGCATCCATTACCAGTACGGCCTGTTTAAACAGGAGTTCCGGAATGGACATCAAGTCGAACTGCCCGATGCGTGGCAGCATTTCGGCACGCCGTGGGAAATCGTGCGTCCGGAGCATGCGATGGAAATCCAGATCTTTGGCGAGGTGGAGAACGTCTTTGATGATCGTGGCAACTATGTGCCGCGCTGGACGAACACAAAGAAGATCGTCGGCGTACCCTACGATATTCCGATTCCCGGCTTTGGCACAAACACGGTGAACTTTCTGCGCCTTTGGGAATCCAAAGCGCCGGAGGATTTTGATTTCGACGCGTTCAACCGTGGCGGATACGACGAGGCCGTGCGCGAGAAGAATACCAGCGAGACAATCTCGAAGGTGCTCTACCCAAACGACAAAACCGAGAGTGGAAAAGAGCTGCGCCTTGTGCAGCAATATTTCTTCGTGGCGTGTTCGCTGCGCGACATCTTCCGCCGCTTCCGTAAGGATAACGAAGACTTCGACGACTTCCCGGCGAAGGTCGCCATCCAGCTCAACGACACGCACCCCGCAGTCGCCATCGTAGAACTGATGCGGCTCTTCCACGATGACTACGCGATGCCATGGGACAGAGCGTGGGGGCTCGTCACGCGCACGTTCGCCTATACAAATCACACGCTGCTGCCCGAGGCTCTCGAAAAATGGAGCGTGGGACTTTTCAACAAAGTGCTGCCGCGGCACCTGCAACTCATCTTCGAAATCAACAAACGATTCCTCGAGGAGGTGGAGGCGAAATGGCCCGGCGACGCAGAGAAAAAGCGAGTGCTTTCGATCATCGAAGAAGGTCACGTGCAGATGGTCCGGATGGCGCACCTTTCGGTGGTCGGCGGCCACTCGGTAAACGGCGTCGCGGCGCTGCACACGCAATTGATCAAGAGCGACCTCTTCCCCGAGTTCGACGCTCTGTATCCGGGACGCTTCAACAACAAGACCAATGGCATCACTCCGCGCCGCTGGCTGCTTGCGTGCAATCCACGGCTGAGCGGGCTCATCACCAGCAAGATCGGCAACGGCTGGGAGCGCGAACTCGATAAGCTGCGCGGGCTTGAAGCATTCGCGGACGACGTGAAATTCCAGCGCGAGTTCATGGCGATCAAGCACGCGAACAAAGTGGACCTCGCGCGCCTGATCAAGCAACAGTGCGGGATTGAAGTAAACCCCGCGGCGCTTTTCGATGTACAAATCAAGCGGCTTCACGAATACAAGCGCCAGCACCTCAATTTGCTCCACATTCTCGCGCTCTACCGCCGGATGCTCCAGAATCCCGAGCTCGATTTGGTCCCGCGCGTCTTCATCTTCGCGGCAAAAGCGGCACCGGGCTACGACCTTGCAAAGTGCATCATCAAGGCCATCAACGCCGTCGGCGCGAAAATTAACAACGACCCGCGGATCAATGGGAAGCTCAAGGTCGTCTTCCTGCCGAACTATCGCGTCTCGCTCGCGCAGCGAATCGTTCCGGCGGCCGATCTTTCCGAGCAGATTTCGACAGCAGGCAAGGAGGCTTCCGGCACCGGCAATATGAAGCTCTCGCTCAATGGCGCACTGACCATCGGCACGCTCGACGGTGCAAATGTGGAAATCGCCGAAGAGGTCGGCGACGAGAATATTTTCATCTTCGGACTGCGCGTGGACGAGGTCGCTGCGCTGTGGAAAAAAGGCTACAAGCCCCACGAGTATCTGGAGGCGAACGAAGAGCTTCGCGCCGTTGTCGATTGGGTCGGCTCGAACTATTTCACGCCGGACGAACCGGGATGCCTGAACATGCTCCGCGACAGCCTCGTCCACCACGATCCATTCCTCTGCCTGCCGGACTTCGAGTCCTACAGCGAGAGCCACAAGCAGGTGGAATCCGCCTTCCGAGACCCGGCGCGCTGGGCGAGGATGGCAATCCTCAATACGGCGCGAATGGGCAAGTTCTCAAGTGATCGGACGATCTCCGAGTACGCCCGCGATATTTGGAAAGTGGAGCCCGTCAAGGTGTAGCGCTCGCGGACGTTTACGTGTCGTTGTGTAAAATGGGAAACGCAGAAACGCGGCGAACAAGCCCACGGCCCGGGGGATCGAACCGTGAGATTTGGTGGAATGGCCAGTCAATGTTTTCGCATCCATTTTACTGCTGTGCCTTCCGATCCGATCTACGGCGTGAAGCTTTCGCATTGTTGTGATGGCGGTCCTTCCGCCTGACGGCGAAATCCCCGATAGCCAAAGTCTGATGTCTCCACGCTGCAAATGACGATCTTCGGAAGGTCGCTGAGTATACCGTAAAAGCGTTGCTCAACTTAAAGGAGTTTGTTCTTCGCCAGTGCCCGGACTTCCAAATGCAAGTGCGATGGCTGCCAGGATTCCGAGCGCCGCGCACCCGAGCCAGAAGACGCTGGGATTCCACGCGTGGACACGAAGGCTGATGTGAGGCCCGAGAGCCGCCGCCGCTGTGCTCGAGATGGCCAGCGCGCCCATGTATCGCCCGCGGAGGTGCAGGGGCGCGATCTGCGCGATGTAGGCGCTGCGCATGGGTTGGCTGAGCATCTCGCCGATGGTAAACAGAGTCATCCCTGTAAAGAACAGGCGGGTGCCGCCGGAAAGCGCGTTGAGAGCGAGGCCAAATCCCATGAGCAGGTAGCCGGTGATGATGATGCGCCTCGGATTGAACTGTTGCGTCCAGCGGGTCATCGGCAGTTCGATGCACGTGACCATAAGGCCGTTCCATCCGAGCAAAAGCCCGAAGACCTGTTCTGGCGTCAGTTTCCACGGCCCCACTGCAAGGGTGATGGTTCGTTGCTTGAGCTCGAGGCCAAACGTGGAGTTGAATTGCTGGAAGATAAACGACGAAAGAACGGTGCCCCAAAAGAGGCCCCAAAACGCGCGATCCCTCCGAAGGTGTTGCCATGCCAGCGACCAGGATGCGTCTTCGCGGTTCACTTTGTGGCCACGCGGGAGGAATCGCCATGCAATTAGCCCGAAGAGCGCCGTGGTAATCGCATCGCCGGCAAAGAGTGCGAACGTGGAGATTGAAATGAGAAACCCCGCAGCCGACGCACCGCACGCAAAGCCCGCGTTGGTTGCGAGTCGCTGGCCGGCGTATCCGCGAAGCCGCATTTCCTCCGGAACAATGTCTGCGAGGAGCGCGCTGCTCGCGGGCATGTAAAGGCCGGAGGCAAATCCTGCGAGCAGCATCATTCCTGTGATGGCCCACAGTTCGTGCATGAAATACATTGCGAAGATGGCCCCTGCATTTCCGACCGTGCCGAGGACGATCACGCGGCGGCGTCCGATCCGGTCCGACCAATACCCGCCCAGCACGGAGGAAAGAAGCTGACCGATCCCGTTTGCAGAAAGTACCCACGCGACGGACGCTGGCTCGTGGCCGCGTCCGGTGAGGAACAGCGTGAGGAACGGCATCACAAACGTGCCGAAACGATTCACAAACCATCCGCCTACGAGAATCCAGTACGCACGGGGAAGCGTGCGGAGTTCAGCAAGCAGGGAAGGCCGGATGATGGATTTGGAGTCGGATGAGTTCGTAACGATTGATTCCGGAAAACAAAAACCCCGCTCCGTATTTCGGAGCGGGGCTTTTTGTGGTTCAACCTTTGGAGTGTGGTCAGTTGGCCGAAGCCGGCACTGGGTCCACATTCACGCGGCGACCGCCCCGGTCGAAACGGACTTTGCCGTCCACCATCGCGAAAATCGTGTAGTCGCGACCGAGGCCGACGTTGCTGCCGGGATGAAATTTTGTCCCGCGTTGACGGATGATGATGCCGCCCGCGCTGATTGTCTGACTGCCAAAAACTTTTACGCCGAGACGCTTTGAAACGCTGTCGCGACCATTTTTGACGCTGCCTTGTCCTTTTTTATGAGCCATAAAGCCTGTAGATCCTTGTGTTTGGGTTTAAAAACTAAGCCGTGACGATGCCGGTGATTTTTACTTTCGTCAGTTTCTGGCGATGGCCCACGGTGCGGTGATAGCCTTTGCGGCGGCGATATTTGTAGGCGATGACCTTGTCGCCTTTGACCTGATCGACAATTTCGCCCTCAACCTTGGCACCTCCGAGGTTGCTGGTCTGAAGGCTCTCGCCTTCGCCGACTGCGAGCACGTTGGTGAATTCAACGGTAGCGCCTTTTTCGCCGATGAGTTTTTCGACCGTGAGGATTTCACCTGTTCCGACGCGGTATTGTTTACCGCCTGTTTTGAAAATTGCGTATGACATAGAGTTTGAAAAAGGGGCGCGGAACCTGCCACAGGAGTCTAGTGGCTGGCAAGGGCGATTTTGCCCAATGCGCGTTTTTTTTGTTTTGCGGGGTGCTTACCGATCCACGCGCTCCGTCCGTTCGCGACCGGATGGTTCCACGTCGCCGCCGTGGTAATACTTCTTCGCGTCGGCGCGGCGATAGTAAGGGTCCCCACTGAAATCGTTGATACTCGTTTCCCTCCAGCGCGAAGAACGCATGGGCACACCCGGCTGACGGGATGGCTCTACATGGGCGAGGCTTCGGATGCTCACGTTTGGCGCGAGGCCTTCGCGATGCGGGTTAAAGTAGGAAGCATTGGGGCCGAGGTAGCTACGGCTGCTGGAATTCCGGCGCTCTTCGGCATAGCGGTAGGACACTGTGGAGTCCTTCGTGTAGTAATGCTGGGTGGGCTTGAAATAAACGCTGTTCCCTCGGGCACCTCCGTAGGAGCTTCCGGCATAGCCTGAGTTTGTGCTCGTTCCGCCACGGTTATTGGGAATCATGGTGCCGCGCGGCACGATTCGGTAGAGGTTGCGGCTTCTACCGGATTCGAGAGGCACGACGTCGTCCCCTGCTTCGACATACGTGGGGAGTAAAACGGCTGCGGTGAGTGCTAGAATGAGAGTTTTCATCTTGTTAATTCGGGTCGGTTCTACTGGACGCCCGCACTTTTGAACGAGAACGACCGTCGAGTCCATTATTATTATCGTGCAATTTACGGCTGTTGCGGTGTGACGACCTGGTAGAAGCGTTTCGGGACTCCCGGCGTGTCGTTAATCGTCGTGACCGTGTCGCTAGCGGGGGCGCTAACTTGTTGGAGCGTGGTCCAGGTCGCGGCGAGGAGATCGTCTTTGTAGCGCACGGTGTAGGTCTTTCCGGCGACGGCGATGAACGTGATTGCGTATTGGCCGGGTGTGACGGTTTTCGCCACGCTGGCGGCGAGTTTGCTGCCAGGGAGCTGCGGGTTTGTTCCGGCGAGATACTCGGATTTGTTTGACTGTCCGTCGCCATCTGAGTCGAGGGCTGCGTCGGCGGCGCTGCTGGGGTTCAGGCCGTTGGCGAGTTCCCACAGGTCGGGAATGCCGTCGCCGTCGGTGTCCGTGTTGGCGGATTGGTTGGCGGCGCCGGGTGTGGGCAGGAGCGCGACGATCGTGGCGCTGCCGTCTGCGAGGCGGCCTTGCGACGCGCCGCCGGATTGGACGGTGACTGCGACGCCGTCGAGCTGCGTGCCGGTGCTGGTGAAGAGCCACAGTCCCTCGCCGTTTTCGATGGTGAAGTTTACGTGGTTCGGCGTTGCACCGCTGTCGTTATCGGCGATGAGTTGGAGCCAGCGCGATGCGCCGCTTCCGCCGAGGAAAGTGAGCGGCGGGATGAGGTGTTTCGTTTTGTTGCCGAAGCTGTCGGTGAGGTAATTGCCGCTGAGCAGGACGGGAGTCGCTGCGGTGTTGTAGAGCTCCAGCCATGTCGGGCTGCTGCTGGTGAGCCATTCGTTGAGCTTCACGTTCGTGACTGCGGTCGTGGCGGCTGCGGTGTTGATGGCGGTGCGTGTGGGGACGGCGAGGGCGAATGCGCCGCTTGCATTTGGAATGCGGGCGACGGAGCGGTCGGGGAGCTGCTGGCCATAGACGACGCTGTCCAAGAGCGATCCGCCGTTGCTGAGCTTATTGAAGAGGTAAATCTGATCGCCGGTTGCACTGAGCGCAAAGCCGGTGTTGGTGGCGCTGGCTGCGGCGAGTGCATTGCAGGCGATGGCGAGGTAGCCGTTTGCCGGGATGGTGGCGCTCGGGAACACAAATTTGCGCGGGTTGCCAACTTCGTTGGAGAGACTGTAGTCCTGCAAATTGATCGCGGCGGAGGTGGGGTTGTAGAGTTCCACCCATCCCGCGAGACTGGAGTCTGGGTTTGGGTAGGTGAGGTTGATCGGCAGGACTTCGTTGATGACGACCGTGGACGATGGCGCGGCTGTGGAGTACGTGGCTGTGAGTTTCAGGCCCCAGGTGATGTCGGAGCTCGGGGAAGCGCCGCTCTGAGTAGCGTTTTGGTGGACGGAAACAGCGATGACGTTGTCCCCGACAACCAGCCCATTCGTATTGAGGATCGCTGTTTCAATCGAGTTGTCCGTGCCGCCGGCAGCTTGGAGCGCGTAGGTATCGGGACCGGCGTTGGCACGGATTCGCGAGCCATTTGTTTGTGTGATTTCCTGTCCGTTGAGGTAAAAGACGGCGCCATCGTCGCACATCATGGATGCGTTGAGGGTGACGCCTGTGAGCGGTCCGTTGTAAGTAAAGTGCGTCCGGAAGTAGTACGTTTGGTACGGCGTCAGATTTGGTGAGCCGACGGTGGCAGGAGCGAGGAGCGTGGTCTTTGCGAAGCCATCCGTGTTTGTAGGGAAAGTGGAGTTCTCAATGTAAAGGACGCCGCCGCCGGAACTCCATGCAGTGTCCACGAAGCCGGCATCTTTCCATGTCGTCGCGCCGGAAAATGGGTCGGTGGCGCTCGCGACATATTTCCACACTTGCGCGGCGGTCACGAGCGTGTCCGTTTGTGTGCCTCCTCCGCCGCCGCTGACAACTCCGGGGTTTGGGGCGGCGGGTGTCGGCTGGGTAAAAAATGCGGTGGTAAGTGCGCCATTTGGTGAGCGACCTTGCGAGATGTCGGTGGTTTGCGGGCCATAGACGACGACGTCGATGGCGTCCTGTGTCGTGTTCATGAAACCGATTTCGCCCTGGAGCGGCGAGAGTTTGAAGTTCACGTGGTCGGGCCCTTGCGTCGTGTCGCCATCGGCTTTGAACGAGATGTAGCCGGGGTTTCCGATGAATGTGAGCGGCTGGATGAGGTGCTTGTTTGCAAACTCGGACGGGTTGTCCGTGAGGTGGCATCCGCCGATATCGACGGGCTGGGTCGATGGGTTGTAGAGCTCGATGAAGTCGTTCGCGAAGAGCGTGGCTGCGGAGGCGAGCCATTCGTTGATGCGGACGCCGGTGACGTCGCCTTTATTGACGAGGATGTTCGCTGCGCCAAAGGACGGTTTGCAAAGTTGCCACGAGCCATCCAGCGCGCGGCCGATGCTGTAGTCGTTGAGCTGCTGGCCCCAGGTCACGGAATCGGCGATCGTTCCGCCTTGGGTGGCAGATTTTGTGAGCGTGAGATCATCGCCGCTTTGTTTGATGGCGAAGCCTGTCTTGGGGGTCACGGCGACAACCGTGCTCGCGTAGATCGTGAGGAATGCTCCCGGCGCGAGCGTTGTGCCGTTTGCGAATGTAAACTTGTATGGTGCCGCTGCGTCGTCGGTGAGCCCCCAGCCGGTGAGGTCCGCAGTCGCGTTGCCGACATTGGTAAGTTCGATGATGTCGGGGAAAACTCCGCCCGTCGTGAATGTCTCGGTGTTCGATGCGAGCACTTCGTTGATGCGCACAATCGGCGCGGCGGCCGGCGGCACATACGCGGTGTTCACGGTCCACGTCGCACTCGCGATGCGGGCGCTGGTGCCAAAGGCAGCGTCGTCTTGATACTGGCCCGCGTCATTTTTGCCGACGACCTGGAGGGTGTGCGAGCCGTTCGCGAGGCCGCTGAGCGTGATGGGTGCGCTGTTCACCGTTTCCGCGCTGAGTGCGCCGCCATCGAGCCGGTATTTATAATGCGTCCAACCGGAGCCATTCGCCCACGCGCCTGTTCCGGCGGAGATTCCGTTTCCGGTCATGCGTGTGCCGACGTTGATCGTCGCCGTCTGGAGATTCGTCGTCCCGACCGGCGCTCCGGATAGGCTGACGCCGAGCGTGCGGACTCCGCCTTTGTCCGCTCCGTTCGGGCCGGTGCCTTTGGCGGGCGACGCGGATTGCAGGCCGAACTGCTGGCGTATTTGCGCTCCAAGTCGCTCGTAATCGCGCGGGCCTGGAGTGGGGACATTGAAAGCTCCGGTCGCCGGGTTGCGGAAGACGTTGTTGAGCAACGGGTCCACGTTCGTATTGCCGCTGCCGCTGCCAGTCCAGACGAGGCCGGGCGGGAGGATGTTGTTGTTAAATGTGACGTTCTGCGTGAGGCCTGCGCCAGGATAATTGCGCGCGAGTGCGACCGCGCTGTGGACGACGTTTCCTTCGAGATACATGCCGCTCGCTTCGTGGTATGCGTCGTCGCCGAGGTTCACGATTGCAGTCACTGCATCCTGACTTCCCGTGTTGTTTTGGTTCACGACGGTGTTGTTGAGCAGCGTATAGAAATTGCCCTCCTTCGCCGTGGCGACCTGGTCGAGGTTGTAGAACAGATTCCCGACCAGTGTGATGTGCGAGACCGAGTCGAGCTTGCCCAGCGAGAGCGACACGCCGGTAGCGATGCCGCTCGTGAAATTGATCGCGTTCGTGTCCGCATTTGCATCCGCTGCCGTGAGGTAAAGTCTGACCACCGTGGTCGAAATCACGCGGACAAAATATGAACCGTTGCGAATCGCTGGCGTTGCCGAGGGGAATGTGTTGCTGACGAGCGCCGTGGCCACGACTTCCTGCCCGGTCGTGTAGCCATGGGTCCCGCAGGTGAGTTGGTCGGTCGCCGTGTCGATTGCTGTCACCACCTTCCGACTGCCGGTGCCGCCGCCGCCGTCGTTGCCACCGCTGACCGCACTAGCCGAGTCCGGCGACCCGCTGCGGTGAATGTTCATGAAAATATTCCCCTCGACCCAGCAATCCGTGCCGTCGATGTCGAGGATGTCGTCGTCCGTGCCGGTGAAGACGTTATTGATGAACTGGATGATCGGACCCGGACGGTTGCCTCCGGTGAAATCAAACACGTCGTTGTAGTCGCTCGAAATGCTGTTCATTTTTCCGAAGTACGAGTCGCGAATGATCGCTCGACCGCCGGCTGGAGGTGCAGCGTTGGCACCGTGGACGCCCTCGAAATATGAACCGGCAGCGCCGTCGGGGAAGATGCAATGGCTGACGACAAATGAACCGCCATCGAGGTGCAAATAGGCCACCGTGTTGCGGCCGAATTCACAGTGGTCGAGAACGAGGTTCGAGTTTGCCGCGCCGACGACCGCGGGGTCGCCGCCAAACTCGAAATATGTGTAATAGAAATGCGTCTCCGGCGCTCCAGCGCTGCCGTTGATGGTTATCGTGCCGCCATTCGCCGTCGCGGCAGGTGCGCGTGAAAAGCGAATCGGCTGGGCCTCAGTTCCCTCTGCGATGATTTTGCCGCCCGCAGTCACGGAAATCGTGCTCGCGAGATACACCGTCGTGCCGGGCTGGATGACCAGCGTGCCTGTCGCAGGAACGGTGAGCGCAGCAGTCACTTGATAGGGGCCGCCGGCTGGCGTCCAAGTCGTCGTGCCGGCTCCGAGCGTGCCGGAGACGTTCGCTACTGTAGCGTCATCGTACCATACCGTCGTCACCGCCTCCTCAAACTCCGCGCCAGTCGAATCGAACGATTCGATTTTGAACCGGTTCAAGCCGGGGTTCAAAGCGAGTGGGTTCGCGGTCCATGTCGCATTGAAGGCATCCCACGAAACCGCGGTGCCGTTGATTTTGACCGACCGTGTTTTGCCTGCATGAGCACGGCCGCTGAGTTTGCAAGTCGCTGCTGTGGAAAGCGGGTAGCCGTTGCTCGTCGCGAGGGCTGTGCCGCCGGTCGTCGAGGCGACGATGCTGGAGATGGTCGTGGGGATTTGGGCGGCCACGTAAGCGAGGCGCGCGGCATACCACGTTTTGCGATTTGCGATGGTCGGTGCGCTCACGACGCCTGTGAGGATTTGGTCGGCGATCGAGTCAAAATTTGCCTGTGAGAGAAGGCCGGTCATCAAGTCGAGGTGGGCCTGATAAAAGAGCGGCGCAAAACTCGGGTGCCGGATGAATGCGTTTAGCGGAGTCGGCGTGTTTGGTGAACTGCCGCTGTCACCATGTCGATTCAGCATCTGAAAAATGCTGTCTGTCGAAGCAAATGTGGGCGGCGAGTCAGTCGAGTTCTGGTCGCCGTGACCGAGGATCGTATCCAAATCGTGAGGCAGCAGCTTTGCCCGGATGTCCGTCTTGCCGAAGTAGAGGTAATAGTCGTCCCCGTAGCCGCCGACGAGATTCGTCTCGTTATTGCCGGTGATATTTTCCGCAGCCATCCAGCGCATCCATTGGTCCACGTCGATCTTGGACAAGATGTCCGCCTCGTAAGCCGCGGCGCTCGGCGTGTAACTGACGTTGGTCAACGTCGTCGAGACTCCCTTCGAAAGTGCGAGCGTCATTCCGATCAGGTCGTTCCAGTTGTCATCCGAGACATTCGTGTCCTTAAAATAGACCGTGCGGTAGGAGTTTGGGTCGGAGCCGAGGTAATCAAGGTCCCCTTCCAGCGAACCCACGTCTTCGCGTCGGACGCTGTAAATATTGCCGCTGCTGTCCGTCGGGAAATGATGGTCCGCGTAATTCGTATCGGGATTTTCGTTTGCGACGTAAAAGTAGTAGCTGTGACCGCCGTCCGCGCTGAGCCCGCCAGCTTGCGTCAGGTCCGTCGCATTGATGCGCACCTGCACCTGCCGCGACTCAAAGCAAGCCAGCTCCGCTTTCCGCATCAGCGCGCTTCCGAAGAGCTGCAAATACGTGTAAAAAGTGTTCAGATTCAGCCCGGTCTTGCCCTTCCAGTCGTAGTCGTTCGGGAAGCTGGCGTGGAAGCTCTGCGGGTCGTGCCCGCCGCTTCCGTGACCGCGATTCCTCACTGCGCAGGTGTAGCGCAATTCGGTTCCCATACCGTCCACGGTGATCCACGTCATGTTAAACTTCGCGTGGCTGCCGCCAGTTCCGCCCGCGTTATCATTGATAGCTGCGAGCGTTGTTTTATCCGCCGCTTTTACGACCATCCGGTAAATCGGAGCCGCGCCCGCATAGACCGTGTTATCGACTTGGTAGAGGCAGTTCGTCACCTGCGCCGTGAAGTAAGTCGAAGTCCCCGTATTGTAATCCAGTGCCGCCTTGGGCCAGGTTCGCGTATTCAAAGCCGAATCGCTCGCCTGCACGTAAAACTCCACAACCGCCCCGTTTGCCTGCGCGGGAATCTGCGCGCCGTAGCGGCCGTCGCCCGCGAGACCGTCGCCGTGCGCGCCATCGTCGAACATCGGTGCGGATGTGAACGAGCCTGCTGCATCCAGCTTGTAATGAAGCGTTGCCGTCAGCCCAGTGGTCAGTTCATCGAGAAGCTTCGCATTGACCGTCACGACATCGGTCGAAGTCGGTAGAAGGGGAAAGTGCTCCACGTCTGTGATGATCGGCGCGATATTGGTGGACGCTATGGAATTTGCAGCGCCAGGGGTTCCGTTCACGTTGGCCGAATCGCCCCAGTTTTGCCCCTTTGAATTGTCCACGACCTTATTGATCAGCTCCAGCGATTTCCCGAAGCCGTCCGCCGCAGCGTACCAAGCCCACCCGCTATAACCTGCATCTGCAACCGCATCCTTGCGTCGCGTCGCCCAGTCGCCGTCGTCTGCGTATTTGACGGAATCGCGCGTTACCAACGTCGCGTCTTTCAAGGTAATTTGGTTGCTGCTGTTCGAGAGTTGCCCGACCCAGCCTGCGACGTAATTCGTCACGGTAGGATACTTCGCTGAGAAAGCCGCCGCATTTGCCGCGACCACCAGATACCCGCCTGCCGGAATCGTCGTGCCGCCGGGCACCGTGAAAGACACGCCGCTCGTAAACTGCCAGCCGCCAATGGGAGCCGCGGTCGCATCCGGATTGTGGAGTTCAATATACTCCTCCAGCGGATTTTCCGATTGTGGGTGATACATGATTTCCGAAATCACGACATCCGCCCGGGCAGAAGCAAGAAGGGTGATGGCTGGAATCCAAGGGAGAGCGCGAAAAAGACGGGACAGGTGCATATTGTTTAAAGAGTGTCTGTGAGACGGGTTCAGCAGTGATTAAGCCATGCAATCACCGCTTTCATAACGGAATCTCCTAACAGTTTCGCAAGGTGGCAGTGGAAGTGTCTCGCTTGGTTGCGCGAGTGTTCACGGCAGTCCTAGATTTGGAGGTTCAGCGAGCGTGAGGGAGCAACTCATTTGAGGGTCTCGACAACAGCCGTGGATTCGTTTCAATTGCGCTCAGTGATGGAGAGGTCAAGGTCCCAATTACAGCAAAAGAATGTGCCGGAGCCATCGGCAGCCGATGGGCATGAATTCAGCGCCCCCGCGTCTCCCGTGGTCGAACTTCAGCCTGTGTTGTCTGGGACCGCGCCCGCCGGGGCTTACCGGACAGACGCGAAAGGCGAGTGTACTTGGGTCAACGAAAAGTGGTGCGAACTCGCCGGGATGTCCTGCGAGGACGCGCTCGGAAACGGGTGGCAGCGAGCCATTCATCCCGATGACTTCGAACGCCTCATGGCGGAGTGGAACGGCCTCCCTTCGGGCGGCGGACTCTTCTGTAGCGAATACCGATATCTTCGCCCTGACGGCAGTGTGCGGTGGGTGCTCGGACGCGCGACGGAAGAGCACGATGAAACCGGCACGCTGACTGGGTTTGTCGGGGTGTGCGTCGATATCACGGAACTCCGCCAGCGGGCAGTGGTGCACACGCGTCGAATTGCACCCAAGTTTCATCGCGAGCCGACGGCCCGTGAACTGGATGTGGCGCGGTTGCTCGCGCAGGGACTGCAGAACAAACAGATCGGCATCCGCCTCGGTATTAGCGTGCGAACCGTCGAGGCCCATCGCGCAAGCCTGATGCGGAAACTCCGGCTCAAATCGATCGCAGGTCTCGTGCGCTATGCGATTTCCCGCGGTTTGGTGAACGGCTAAGGGGGAAGGTTCGAATCCCCAGCGCACGAAGGTAGAGGGCGGGAACCTCACCCCGGGCGTATGCAACAGACCGAACGGCCTGCACCCCAGCATAACGCCACAAAGGCTCCCGCCCTCCTTCGCACCGATGCCTTGCGCCACCGGTCCGCAACTCGGACGCTTCGCCAATCCCGGGGTCCCCACCCCAAAACCGGCCGCATTTCCAAGTTTTGCGCCCTTTCGAGCACAGGTGGTTTATCGCACGTCGATTCCGCGAGTGGTAGTGAACGCGCTGTTAGTCGCGCGAAGTAACAGAAGTTCAATCTTCCGCCGGTGTTGTGACGAAGTTTTGACGGTTGGCTTGCGCTCCCAAGCGTGCGCCGGATAGCGTGCGCACATGCCGGCGAAAAAACGCACCTCGTCCGCGGAAACGCAAAAGCGGAACTCTGCGGCGGTCGAGGATTATCTCGAACGAATTCTCGAACTCATTAACACCAAGGGCTACGCGCGCGTTGTGGACATTGCGGAATCTCTCAAAATCTCGCAGGCGAGCGTGACAAACATGGTGCAGCGCCTTGATGGTGAGGGGCTCCTGAAATATGAGAAATACAGGGGTCTGGCGCTGACGGCGTCCGGCGAGGCGCTCGCGAAAAACATCACGCGGCGGCACCAGATTCTCACCGATTTCCTGAGGCTTTTTGGCCTCGATGAAGAGGTGATTTATCACGATGTGGAGGGCATGGAGCATCACATTAGTCCGCCGACCATGAAGGCTATCGAAGCACTGACAACTCAGCTCACCCGCCAGCCCGCGCTGACCGCCAGAGTGCGCGCGGATCTTTAATCGGCTTACGGCACCATCGCAAATTCTGGCGTGAGGAGTAGAGCCCACAGCGCGTCTTCGAATCGATCGCGCCAGTCGCTGGTCAGGCGCTGCGTCGGCGTTGGGCCGGCTTTTACGTCGCGCTCGATTTCCAGGACAACGCGGGTTGCGTCGGGGTTCAGGTGGTTTGCCCAAGAGACGGCTTTGGTGCTGTGGGGACGGGGTGCCGAACGTTCTGCGCCGGTCAGTCGTGTGTCGTAGCCGGGGGAAAGTGCGGCGGTCATTTTGAGGAGTTCGTCGGTTGACGGCTCGCGGTTCAGCACGCGTAGGAAAAGGTCGCGGGTCAGCGACTCGGCGGGCTGTTTTTTTAATGCGAGTTCGGTAAACGCGCTGGCGTCGTGGGCGGTGGCGAGGATTTTGCCGAGCGTGCCGTTTGCGAGGTGTGCGGGTTGCGCGACGTTTGCGTCGTGGTCGCGGGTGCTGCGCGGTTCGGGTCGGCTTTCGCGCCATCCGTATGCGGCGAGGAAGTCGGTGTAGATTTGCGCGCGCGGCTTTGCCAGCGCGGGGCGGTCGCGTTCGTTGCTGAGGCTGGCAAATTCCCATGCGCGACTCGGGACGCCGAGGTTTGTGTGCGCACTTGGATCCTGCCGTCCTTCGGGGTCGAAGGTGAGCGGCTCGCTGTCGTAATCCTGGCCGGCGGCGAGCATGAGAGAGTCGAGCATTTGCTCGGCGGTGAGCCTGCGTCGGGTCTGTGCGGAAAAGAAGCGATCTTCGCTGGTCTTGGAATGCTCGGGGGCGACGGCGCGTTGATAAGCGTCGCTGGCGAGGATGAGTCGCGCGATGTGCTTGGTGTCGAAATCGTGCGTGATGAACTCGCGGGCGAGCCACTGGAGCAGCTCTTTATGCGAAGGCTGCGCGGTTTCCCAATCGTCCACAGGATCGACGATTCCGAGTCCCATGAACTGTTTCCAGACGCGGTTTGCCAGCACTTGAGCAAAGCGATCATTGCGAGGATCGGTGAGGATGGCGGCGAGCTGTTCGCGGGAATCGCCGCTCCGTCGTAGGACGCCAGGGAGTGGTTCTTTCGCGAACGAAAAAGGGAAGTGCGGCTGGATGGTTTCGCCCGCTTTAAGTGTCACAACGACGATACTGCTTTTGCTCAGACCTTTGGTGAGCGAAGTCTCCGGAACCTTCATCGGAGCGCGGCCAAGCATCGCGGCGATTTGAAAAAGTTCCCGTTGTTCGAACGAGTGATGCACCGCATCGTGGCAGCGTGCGCACTTCATCTCGTCGGCGAGAAATGCGCTCGCGAGCACCTGCGCTTTTGCGGCGGTGGGAAGATCATTTTGCGTGGCGATGCCGAATCCAGCAGGCCCGCCGTAGTTCGCGCTGCCTTCCATCATTACGAGCTCGGTGACGAAGCGGTCGAACGGCTTGTTGTCGCGCAGGGATTCATGAATCCACCAGCGGAACGGGCCGGTGTTGTTCAGTGTGCCTTTCAGCATGTTCGGATTTTCCGCGAGCACATCCTGCCAGTAGCTCGTCCAATGATCCGCCCAACGAGGGTCGGCGAGCAGGCGATCAATTGTCTTCGCCCGTTTGTCCGGCGACTTGTCGGCGAGGAACACTGTGACTTCATCCGCAGTCGCGATGAGACCGATGGTGTCGAGCGTCACGCGCCGTAGAAATGTGGCGTCATCGACAATGGCGGCGGGTTTTCTGTCGCCGAGTTTGTCCGCGATAAACTGGTCGATCGATTTTGCGGCGGCGGGCGCTGCGTGCTGTCGCGCGAGGTCGTGGCGCATCGCCCAATAGGCGTCCTCCGTAGGATTGTGGCGACGCTGGCTGTTGATTACCTCCATGCGGTCGCGTTGCTGTTTGGCGAAGGCGTGAAATTCTGCGGTGCCTTCACCGGAGCCGAGCAGCGCCCAATCGCCTTCGCCTTTTGCCCACACTGCAATCTCGCCTGCCTCGGGACGTATCCCTTTTCCTCCGACCCAGCTCTCTACGACGACGACATGCGGCTTTCCGTCGCCGCTCACGGTCGCCAAGGCCTCGCGATGTCCCGGCGGCAGGAGCGGAAGTTCCTTCACGAGCTGAAGCTTCGCTTGATCCGGGACAGGCTCGTTATCGGCGCTGTTCTTTTTTGCCACGGCGGTCTCTGCCACAATGCGCCCATCAACTGCGAGTCGTGCGCCCGCGTTGGAGCGGAGCAACAGCTTGTGTTCGCCGGGCGGGAGCGTGATGACCCCGGCGGTGCGTACCAAGAATGGCCGCGAGCGGTCCGTCTTCACCCCGCTTTGCAGATACTTGGAAGGCAGCGCAGTGAGGGCGAACGCGGGCTCCAAAAACTCCTCCGTCTTCAACGCCGGAAGCTCGCTCCACGCCGGTTCGCGCGCGCCGTCATCGGCTTTTTTCTTATCGTCGCCAAAGACCTCCGCGTTCGCTTCGTCAGCCTTCGTGGGGAACTCCAGAATCTCCACACGCGTTCCGCGGGCAGGGAGTTGCGCAGGCTCAATTGCCGCGACGGGAACTGCGGGAGAGGTAGGCTTTTTCGGCGATGCAGGAGTTGCATTACCTCCGGAAAACGAAACCGGAATCAGCGCGGGCCGCGGCTCTCCGCGGCGTGCACGGAGCTGCATCTTCTCGGTGCTTAGAGCAGTCCGGTAAATCGCCAGTTCATCGATGCGTCCGGGAAACTGCGCGTCTGCCAGACCGCCCATGCTGCCGCCGATCCACAAATCGTCGTCGTCCTGCAACGGACCGAGCTCGGTCGGCCCGCCCATTCCCCAAGTGCCCTCGATTTCGATGCCGTTGATCCACGTCTTCGCGCTGTCGGGTTTTCCAAAAGTATAGCTCGCAGCGACGTGGTGCCATTCCTCGCCGGGCGTAAAACCACGGGCGCTCGTCCAGCGGTGCCACGATCCCTCGCCCTCGTTTTTCTCATCGCGAAACAGAAATGAAACGCAGGCCACAGGTTTTCCGTCTGCGCGTCCGCCGCGCAGGCGCAGCGCCCAGTTTTGGTTGGTGCTTCCCGCCGCGGAGCGGCCCTTGCCCGCGATGTAAACGTGCTGCCCGTCCTTCAGCCCCTCGCATCGCACCCACGCCTCCACCGTGATGGTGTCGCCCTTTGCAAAATCGAGCGCACTTTTCGCGCCGGGGTCTTTCACCCGCATAAATGCAGGCCCGCCCGCCGCCGTGAAATCCGCCGCCATATTGTGCGCGTCAAACCCCGGGAACTTCGGCGCGCGCGGCCCCGGCTCGACGAACGAAACGACATCCGTTTTCTCCGCCTTCAACTCATGCCGGAACGCCGCCTCCTGCGCGCAACAATCAAGCGCATCATCGAACCGCCAATAAGCAGCCGGAGAGTCGGCGGTGGTGATCTCCTGATGCGTCGCGGCAAGTGCCGTGGCGGAGATCGCGAGGACGAAAAAAGGGATGCGAGTGTGGTGCATGATCATTCTCCGAGTTCCTGTAGTTTTGCTTCGAGAAAGCGGCGCAGCGCATCGCGCTTTGGAAGGCCTAGTTCGTATTTGGAAACAAACAGCGCACTGTCCATTCCGGCCATCGCGTATTCCACCAGCGCATGATCCTTGTCGGTGCAGAGCAGCAGCCCGACTGGCGGGTTGTCGCCTTTCGCCATCATGTGCTTCCGATACCACGTTACGTAGGTGTTCAATTGCCCGAGATGCTCGTGGCTGAACTCATCGACTTTGAGTTCCACGAGCACGTGGCATTTCAGCAGCCGATGATAAAAAACGAGATCCACAAAACCGCGCGTCCGGCCAATCAAAATGCTTTTCTGCCGGGCTTCGAGACAGAATCCGTGACCGAGCTCCAAGAGGAAACTCTGCAAGTGATCGAGGAGCGCGGATTCCAGCTCCGATTCATCCATTGCGTCTCTCGCCCGCAAGCCGAGGAACTCAAATATATACGGATCGCGAATCGCCAGTTTTGGTTCCGCAATCTCCACTCCGGACTGAACCATTGATGCGAGCTTGTCTTTGTTTTTGGAGAGGCCGGAGCGTTCGAAGTAAAGCGTTGCGATCTGTCGTTTGAGCGCGCGGACCGACCAGTTTCCGCGAAGGCACTCAATCTCGTAAAATGCACGTTTGAGCGGGGCATCGATGGCGATGAGGAGTTCGATATGGCTGTAGGAAAGTCCCTGAATCAGCCTGTCCACGGGAACACCGAGCGGCTTTTCATCTTCGTATTTTGAATGCTTCTGCAAACGCTTCGCACTGGCCGGAGAGCCGCTTGAAACCTTGCTTTCGGAGGCGATGGCGAATTGTGCGGACACTGTCCGCACAATGTTTTCCGGACGGTCGCGAAGTGCCTTTGGAAGCATCTCCGAAGATTGTGCGGACACTGTCCTCACAATTTGCGGATACGTCCGGTAAAACGTCAGATATTGATACAATTGCCTGCGCCCGACCGTCGTTACGCCTTTACGCACAAGCTTTGCAGCGAGAGCGTCGAGCAAGCCCTCGCCGTATTTGGCGCGGTCTGCTCCGTTGATTTCGTATTCCGCGATGTAGGCCCCGATCACCCAATTTCTAAGTGTGAGGCTCACATTGACGACGCGATTTACTTCTGCAGAGCAGCGATCGTGAACCCGCTGAATCGATTCAACGAGGACGGCAAAAGTCGGTTTTATAGACTTCGCTGCGACGCGTTTTTGAGGCGCCCGTTTTGCAGGTTTTCGAGGCATGATTGCGCAATTGAAAATCCCGCCCGCTCATCCTGTCTTTGGCGGGAAAGTCCGGCTAATGCGGTGCGGAGCCTGTCCCGCCGCCGGACGGCGATGCGGACTTTGGCGGGTGGAAAAAGAGAAGGAGTGCGGCAGCGCCGGCAAGCGCGGCGTAGCACGGCACGAGGAACAGGCCCTTGAAATCCGTGATGCCGCCTTTTGTGAACACCTCCTGCATGAGCATTGGACAAATCGAGTTTGCCACGAGTGCTCCGACGCCGAGGATCATCACGTTAAACAATCCCTGCGCGCTGGCCCGCACATCTTTCGGGAAGAACTCATCCACGAAAATATACACCGTCGCGAAGAAGAAGGCGTAGCAGATGCCGTGGAGAATTTGCACTGCAATGATGACGCCCTGCGATTCCGGAAAGAACGCATAGACCGCGAACCGGGCAGCATGACCGAGGACTCCGACGATCATCGTCAGCTTCCATCCGAAGCGCTTCAGAGTTGCGCCGAGCAAGACCATCGTGCCGAGTTCTGCGACCTGGCCGATGGTCATGACGGGCATGATCCAGTTGCCTGCGATGCCGACTCCACCTGATTCGCGCGACGCTCCGAGGAAGCCGCCGGTCCAGTTAAAGTAGCAGTTGTGGACGAATGAATCGACGAACGTGACGAGAAAAAGAATGAGAACGAAAGGATGCTTCAACAGCTTTACAGCTTCGAGCCATGCGAGTTTTTCGGCGGCGCCTTCTTCCTTTCTCTTCGGAGGTGTGTGAGGCAGCGTGAGGCTGAATGCGGCGAGAGTGAGCGAGATGATTCCCGATACGACAAACGTCCACTTCGTTGCGGACTTGAGCGCGTCGCCCGTCAATCCGGAGGCGAACACCGCATCGAACCACTTGACGATTCCCTGCGGATTGAGCGCGCTCACTTTCGCCCAATCGACGAGGATGAAAGTGAAGGGCCACGCTACCAGAATCCAGCCGAACGTGCCGCCCATGCGGATGATGCCGAACTCTTTTTGAGCGTCCTTCATATTGGCGAAGGCGATCGAATTTGTGATGGAAAGCGTCGGCACGTATAGGAGGCAGTGAACGAGCATCAGCAGGAAGAACGGCCAGAACTCCTTTGTGAAGCCGCATCCGAAAATGGCCAGGCCTCCAATGAGATGGCTGAATGCGAGGAACTTCTCAGCGGCGAAGTTGCGGTCGGCAAACTGGTTGCTGAAAAACATGCCGACAATTGCCGCAACGGGGAACGCGTTCAAAATCAATCCTTGTTCCGAAAAGAGCACCTGCATGAATTTCGGCAGCAACTCCACAATGCCTTTCAAAGCGGCCGGCGGCGCGCTGGGTGAGAAGCCGAGGCTGGGCAGATACCCGAAAATCAATGGCAACCACGCGCCCCAAATGGCGATTTCGAGGACCATCATGATGAATAGTTTGCGGCGGATTCCAGAGTTCATAAGGCAGGTGTTTTAGAAAGGGTTCGTTTGACCTGCGGGATGTAGGCGACTGCGACGGGGCGTGGCAAGAGCGCGTTCCACGATAATGGAAAAAATCTCACACGCCGCTATTCCCCCGGCGGCTAGGAAATTCCGAAAAGTCTTCCGATGAATCCGAACAGGCCGGCCAGCATCCACACGAGCAGCACTCCGAGGCCTATGATGGCGGCCAGGATTCCAAGAACGACGAGCCATTCACGGAGCGTGGCTTTGTGCGGATTGGAAAGGTAGTCGCGTGCGAGGTCGAGATTGCGCTCGTTACTCCGGAACCAAACCGAGAAAAGGTCTCCGCCAAACGGGATGGCTCCGATGAGCGCGTTCAGGATCACATTGATGCTCATTCTTGCGAGCACGATGCGCGGCATTTTCAAGCGGCCGCATCGGAGCACGATAAAGCCTGAGACTCCAGCGGCCAGGACGTCGCCGACGATTGGGATGAGGCCGATAATCGGGTCGAGCCCGAAGCGGATGTTTGTGCCGGGAATGACGAAGGCGCTGTCCATCACGCCCGCGAGCCATGTCAGAATCGGGTCCTGCGCGAGCGGGTCGGCGGCGTCCCGCTTTGCGTCGCCTTTTCCAAAGCGATGCGGCGGGATGATCTCAACATCGGCATCAGAAATCGGCTTGGGCATGTGCGTATAAAATAGCGTGCATCGGCGGACTGACAACCCTCTGCGCGGTCTGACATTTCTTTTACATCCCACTCATCCCGTAGTGACACACTCGCGCGCGGCCTCTGCCAGTCTCACACCATGAAAACGCAACTCATTCTCGCCACATTCGCCTCCGCTCTCATTGCCCAAACATCGTTCGCCGCCGACGGCTACGTCGCGCACGAATGGGGCACGTTTACTTCCGTGCAGGGCGCGGAAGGCGTGCAGCTCTCGTGGAATCCCCTCATCGCGGCAGATCTGCCGCCGTTTGTTTTCTCCATCAATAATCCGACCGCCAAGCGCACGGGCGTGCAACTCCCGGCGTTTGCTTTCGCGAGCAAGACGGGTACAGCGCAGCGATGGGGCTTTGAGCCGCGGCAGCGGATGGAGACGCCGGTGATCTATTTCTACGCCAAGCAGCCGCACAAAGTGGATGTCACTGTGAAGTTCAACCAAGGTCGAATCACCGAGTGGTATCCGCAAATCTCGGAGAATAAGTTCGGTGTGGCGGGCGGCATTGTTCACACGATGAAGTGGACCGGAGTGGAGCTTTTGCCGGGCCTGAAAGAAGCGGGACTTTATCCGAAAGAGGGCAAGGCCAGTCACTACTACGCCGCGCGCGAGACCGACGCCACGCCGCTCCGATTCACTCCGTCGCAAGGCGAGGCGCAGAGCGAGAAAATGCTCTTTTATCGCGGAGTCGGCGGTTTCACCGCACCGCTGAATGTGACGCAAGCTGGCGACTCGATCCGGCTCAAAGTCACCGAGGAAGGCGTGCGTCTCGCGGATGCGTTCCTTTACATCGTCCGCGGGGACAAGGCACTGCTGGAGCCGCTTGGAGCGATCGACGCGAGCGATGAGATTCGGAGCGTCGAGTATGATTTCCAAAAAGCACGGCCCCTCGCCGAAGTCCGCGCAGACTTTGGCAGGAAGCTCCAGGCCGCAATCGTCGCAGGCGGGCTCTACGAAAAGGAAGCCGCAGCGATGGTGAAGACCTGGGACGATTCGTGGTTTGGCGAGCAGGGGATGCGCGTGCTCTACACGCTCCCGCAAACGTGGTCCGACCGCGTGCTGCCGCTCACATTTTCACCCGCACCGCGCGAGATAAAACGCGTCTTCGTCGGCCGCTCCGAAATGTTCACGCCTTCGCAAGAATGGGCGTTGCTCAAAGAAGTCGTCCGCTATTCCAGCGCGAACGAAGCGGAGAAAGCGAAGGCGGTGAAAGCGGCCGGCGCCATCGGGCTCGGACGATTCACAGACGTGGTGATCAATCGCATCTACCAAAAGATCCCCGTCACCGTGGAATCGGCGCAGGCGACATTCGGACTGCTGGAAGCATCGCGCCCGAAAGAACTGCCGCTGGGCTGGGCTCAGGCGCGGTAGTTCGATCCGAGTCGGAGGACGATTGTCGAAGGTTTTGATCCGGCAAGAGTCGCGGTCTTGATCCCGTCATACTCCAAGCAAGGCGGGCGTCGCCTCGCGACAGTCAGTAATGCGGCTGTTGGAAGCTCATGCGATTGCCGGCTTTCGCAATCCCGCTGGAGAGTGGTGCAGCCATTAGGAGTCGAACCTAAAACCTTCTGATTCGTAGTCAGATGCTCTATCCAATTGAGCTATGGCTGCATTACCCGAAAAAACTGGACTGAGAAGAGAGCATATCAGGGAGCCTGTTGGCAATAGTTTCGTCGATTTTATTTCGATGCGAGCTCGCTCATGAGCATTTTGAGCGTCACCCGGCCCACGGTTTCCAGACTCGCAGCGCTCAGTTTATCAAGAGTGTCGCCACTTGTGTGCCATGGGGTGTATTCGAAATCGATGATGTCGAACGCGGGGATCCTCGCGATGCGGGCGATTGGCTCATGGTCGTCGAGAATCGGTTGGCGAAAATATCCGAAGTTTTTCCGGACGCCGAGCTGTTCGGCGGCGGCGAGCAGCGGACCCGCGAGATTTTTGGGCGAGTCCGACGGGAGCGTCACCGTGAGGTCCCGGTCGCCAATCATGTCCCAGACGATGGCAAACCGGAACTGCCGGGCGCGATCCCGGATTTGCGTGGCGTAGTGACGGCTGCCTACAAGACCGTCGGGACCGATCTCCGCACTGCCGAACTCGACGACCGCTTCTTCACCGTCGAAAAAAACCAACTCGAACTGTTCGGCAAATGCGGGAGCCGTGGCGAGCACGCGGGAAAGTTCGAGGAGCGCGCCCGTCGAACTTCCGCCATCGTTCGCGCCGACAAAATGGATGCCGCTCATCACTTTCGTGTCGTAGTGGGAGCCAATGATGACGCGCTGCGAGGAGCGCGAGGCGGGCTTTCCTTTTTCCGCAGGAAACCGGGCGATGATGTTTGCGTAGGATGTTTCGCCGTGGCCGGATACTGGAGTGACGCGGAACTCCTGTCGCTCGGCTTCCCACCCGTGGGTGGTGAGTGTGGTGATGATATGCTGGCGGGCTTTCTCCAGCGCAAGGGAGCCGCTCGGACGTGGTCCACACTCTACCTGCCGCTTGACTTCCTCCATCGCCTTTTCGCCGGAGAATTCCTTCCAGAATTCCGCCGGGAGCACGACGGGCTTGCTCGAGGGCGCATCGGCTGGCGGGGTCGCCGGTTTTTCATCGCATGCGAAAAGAAGGTACGTCGCGATGGCGAACACTCCGCTTGTGATCCTGCTGAAGGAGGCCCTCAAAGCGTTACTCCTCGGGAAGCCCAACGAGTTTGAGGATGCGGTCGAGGTCGTCGTTGCCGTAGTACTCGATTTCGATGCGTCCCTTTTTCTCGCCGTGAAAGACGCTCACCTGTGTGGCGAAATGCTGGCGGAGGCGGTTTTGGAGATGCGCGACGGCGGGCTCAACCTGCGGGCTGCTGGCGGCACCGCGCTTCGGTTTGTGCGTTCCGTTGCCGGCGAAGTGGTCCGCCATCAATTGCTCGACGCCGCGGACCGTGAGGCCCCGGCGGAGCGCTTCCTCCGCGAGTTTTAGCTGCGCGTCCGGCGATTTCGCGCCAAGCAGGACTTTCGCGTGCCCGACCGAGAGGCGCTCTTGGACGAGCCACGTTTGCACTTGCGCGGGGAGCTCTAGGAGACGCATCGCATTCGCCACTGCTGCGCGGCTCTTGCCGACTTTCTGCGCGATGTCCTCCTGCTTCAAATTGAAGTCCTTCGCGAGGCGTGAAAACGCGCGTGCTTCTTCGATGGGATTCAGGTTTTCGCGCTGGATATTTTCGATCAGTGCGAGCTCCAGGACGTCCTGATCGGACGCCGTGCGCACGATGATCGGCGCTTCCTTCAGCCCCACGCGCTGCGCGGCCCGCCAGCGGCGTTCCCCGGCGATCAGCTCCAGCTTCTCGCCGACTTTGCGGACGATGAGCGGCTGCATGATGCCCTTTTGCTGGATGCTGTCTGCAAGTTCCTGGATGTGTTCGTCGCGGAACTCTGTGCGAGGTTGCCACGGGGACGGAACGATCTGATCCAAAGAGACTAGTTGGACGCGTTCGCCCTCGTCTTCGCGGGGTGTCGGCGAGGCAACACGCGTGTTGATGAGAGCACTGAGGCCCTTCCCGAGCGCAGGTTTTACCATAGTTCGATGATTCGTACGCGGTTCGTTCGCGCTCGGCAATTCCGAATCCGAGCGAATGCGAATGACGAACCGCCCGCGTTCCAGTAGCAGGGCAGTGTGTTGTTCGAAAAACTACGCTTCATCAATGACCACACACCGCGCACTGCCGCGGTGAATATGGCGTTTGATGAAGTATTGCTGGAACGCGTGTCGGCACCGACGCTTCGACTCTATCGATGGCTCACTCCCGCGGTCAGTTTCGGCTATTTCATCCGGCACGCGGATGTCGTCGCACTATGGCCCGGGCGGGAACTCGTCCGCCGTATGACGGGCGGCGGCATGGTCGATCACCGCGCGGACCTGACGTATTCGCTCATTCTTCCTTCCGCGCATCCGCTTGCCATATGCCCGCCGCGCGATAGCTACCGCAGCATTCACGCAGCCATCGCAGCGTGGATGGATGGGCGTGGAATTAACACGCATCTCGCACCGCAGCCGGGTGCGAATTCCGTAAACGTGTGCTTTGAGAGCCCTGCCGAATTTGATCTCGTCACCGAGGGCCGGAAAATCGCGGGTGCTGCCCAGCGTCGGACGCGGTCCGGCCTGCTACACCAAGGCAGCATTTTATATGTCGGCGTCTGCGAAGAAGACCGGAATGACCTCCCGTCAGCATTCACACCCACATGGACGGAAGAGCCGCCGGAGCAGGGGACACTGGATGCCGCCACGGAACTCGCTGCGCGAAAATACGCGCTGCGATCCTGGATCGAGCGCGTCTAGATCCGGCTCGACTTCCCCATTCTGCGAGGAGCCGGAACGAAATCGCGCAATGGGTCGCGGGACGATTGACGCATCGTGATTGGTTGCCTACCGTGCAAATGCTCAACATGCAGAAACTCGATTTTACAGAGGCTGTAGATCTTATCGCCGAGGCCGATCCGCGCTACCCGCGCGAGGCTTACTTCTTCCTTCGTGACGCGCTGGACCAGACCGTGAAACTTCGCAAACGCCAGCTCGGCGAAGGCGGACACGTGAGCGGCCAGCAGCTTTGCGAAGGTGTCCGGCTTCACGCCCTCAAGCAGTTTGGGCCGATGGTGCCCACAGTATTCGAATATTGGGGAGTGAAGAAGACCGACGATTTCGGCAATATGGTATGGAATCTCATCGAACTCGGAGTGTTTGGGAAAACACCGACGGATTCCGTGGAGGACTTCAAGGGTGTATTTAACTTCCACGATGCATTCGTGCTACCCTTTCTGCCCGAGACCGTGGCCCGAAAAGAATCCGGCTCAAAGCGCGTCGAGAGGGTGAAGTCTTAAGAGGCAAGAGGAGTCCCGCGCCCTGGCGGTCTCATTTCATTTACCGCATACACCACGCATGGGCCGCTTTGCCACAGTGCTTTCCGACATTGCCAAACGGCTCAAGGAGTCCGGTGAATTCGAGCTCCCCCGCCGAATCGCGGCATATCGTCAGGCCCTGAAAGAAAACTCTGAATATCTCGCAAGCCAGAAGCGCGACGGCCCCCGCCCGGGGCTTGCTGAAGGTCACGAACGTGCGGAGTGCCTCGATGATTTTCTCGTTCACCTTCTCGACGAAGCCGCGGAAACCGCGAACGCCGGGATGCGGACTCCGCCGGTGATGATCGTCGTCGCGCTCGGCGGATACGGACGGATGGAACTGAACCCCGTGAGCGATGTGGACGTCACATTCATCCACGGAGGCGGCGTGAGATTTCCGCCGGGATTTGAGATGATTGTGCGCGAGGTCTATGACGTGATTTCCGGATGCGACCTCACGCTCGGGCACAGCACGCGCAGCCTGAACGAGACGATCGCGGAGGCAAACAAGGAGATGCAATCGAAGACCGCGATGCTCGAATCGCGGATGCTTTGGGGTGCCCCGAAACTGTATGAGACCTTCCGCGCGCGGTTCGAGAAAGAGTGCATCGCAGGAAAAGAGGCGGCCTATCTCAGAATGCGCGTCGAGGACCAGGCGGAACGGCATGGCAAGTATGGCGAGACGCCTTACATGCAGGAGCCAAACATCAAAAACGGCTGCGGAGGACTGCGCGACTACCAGAACCTGCTTTGGATGGCGCGTGTGAAATACGGCGTGAAAACCACGGCCGAGCTCGTGGAGCGGAAGTACCTCAATGAAAGCGAACACGCGGAAATCGAAGACGCTTACGAGTTCCTCTTTCAGCTCCGGACCGAGCTGCATAACCTGACCGGAAGACACACCGACATCGTCCTTACCAACCAGCAACTGCCGCTGGCAAACCGGCTCGGTTACACGGCGAGGCACCCGGACATCCTCCGCCGCACGGAGGCGTTCATGCGCGATTACTACCGGCATGCGCGCAATATTTTCGAACTCACGGAGCTCGTGTCCGAGCGCCTTGCGCTGCCGACTGCAAAAGCCGACACGCAGCCGGGACTGTTCCGCTTTTTTCCGTTCCGCAAACGGGCGGCTACGGAGAAGGAGGTGTTTGATGGATTCATCGCCACCGGTGACCGTTTGACCCATGAGGACAGGCAGATATTCAAGGCGGACAGCTCCCGCATGATGCGCCTGTTCCGCCACGTTCAGCAACGCCAATTGGTGATGACGGCGGAGCTGCGCCAGCTCATCCGCCGTCGCTTGAAGTACGTCGATGCGGACTTCCGCTACTCCAAGCAGAATGCCGAAGTCTTCGCCGAGATCCTCCGCCAGAAAGGGCAGGTCGGGCCCATTCTGCGACTCATGCACCGCGTCGATTTTCTAGGGCGGTACATGCCGGAGTTTGGCAGCCTGACTGCGCTTGTGCAGCACGAGTTTTTCCACCGCTATGCTGCGGACGAACACACGCTCGTCTGCACCGAGAAACTCGACGGTCTTCTCGATAACGAGGACCCAAGGTTTGAGGGCTACCGGGAACTTTTCCAAAAAATGGAGGACTCGTTTCTCCTATACCTTGCACTCCTGCTGCATGACACAGGAAAATCGGCAAATGTTCGCTCGCATTCCGATGTGAGCGCGATGAATGCGCAAACGGTCGCAAAGCGGCTGAAACTAACCGCGGCGCAGCGGCAGGTCCTCATTTTCCTCGTGGACTGCCACGATGAACTCGCGAAAACCGCGCAGACTCAGGATCTCGATGACATGGCCACGATCGAGGAATTTGCCGGCATCGTCGGTTCACAGTCGCGACTTGATGCGCTGATGCTGCTCACTGCGGCCGATGGCCTTGGTGTCGGCGATGCGAAAATGTGGAACGACTGGAAGATGTCGCTGATGTGGAATCTCTACCGGCAGACTACGTCCTTTTTTGCCGACGCCGCCGCGTATCGCGAGCAACGGGCAGGGCAGCGCAAGCAATTGCGCGAGGAAGTCGGGCGATTGCTCCCCGGAGAAGACTGGGCCTTGGAACTCGACGCGCACTTCAAGTCGATGCCCGACCGCTATTTTCTTACCGAACGGCATACCGCGGAGGTCATCGCACAACACGTCCGGCTATTCCGCCAGTTTCTGGAGGATCACTGGAATAGTGACGAAGCCATCCTCGAGCCGACCGTGGACTGGGTCACGCAGACGAACGCCGGCCACAGCGAACTCCAGGTCGTCACGTGGGACCGGCATCAGCTCCTCGCCCGCATTTGTGGAAGCATCTCCGGCGCGGGCCTGAGCATTCTCAGCGCGGATATTTTCACCCGGGACGACGGCCTTGTCCTCGATACCTTCCGCATTTCCACGACCCGCTTCGAGGCGATTACGGACAAGCGTGACCGCCTGCTTGTGGAGAAATACCTCCGCGAGTCGCTAAAGAACGACGACTTCGACTTCCTGCCGCTGATGAAGCGCGCGCTCGGAAAAGTCACCAGCTCATCGCTCGATTTCCCCACGCGAATCGCGATCGATTCACGGTCGCACGTCCGGTTCACGGTCGTCGAACTCATCACACCGGACCGCCTCGGGCTTCTGCACGACTTGCTGCGTGCGATCAGCGACGCGGGATTCGAGATTGGCGCGGCGCGCATCGCGACGGAGAAAGGTGCTGCCGTCGATACATTCTATGTAGGCCGCACCGTAGTCGGAGACCGGAATTCCATCGTTGTAAAACCGACGGACCCCGAAGAGCTCGGACGCCTTCGGGATGCGCTGATCCGTGCGGCTGCGGCACCGCAGTAGGGGCCCGTCAGATTTTCAGCGCGAGGATGCGGCGCGCGACTTCCTCCACATTTGCGCGCGAATTGAACGCACTGATTCGGAAATAGCCTTCGCCGCCGGCACCGAAGCCTGCGCCAGGTGTGATAACCACGTTGGCATCGTTCAACATCCGGTCGAACATCTCCCACGAAGTCAGTCCGCCGGGGCATTTCGCCCAGATGTATGGCGCGTTCACACCGCCCCAGGTCGGCCACCCCGCCTTGTTTGCGGCGTCGAGGAGGATTGTTGCATTGCCGAGATAATGTTCGATCAATGCCCTCACCTGCGACTTACCATCGCCGTTGTAGAGAGCCTCGGCACCGCGCTGGACGATGTAAGAGACCCCGTTGAACTTCGTCGTCTGCCGCCGAAGCCACAGCGGATGCAACGGTTTCTTTTCGCCCGTGGCGGTCTTTGCCATGAGCGTTTTTGGCATCACGACGAACGCGCACCGCACGCCGGTGAACCCGCCGTTCTTTGAAAACGAACGGAATTCGATCGCGCATTCACGGGCACCGGGGATCTCGTAGATGGAATGCGGGATGCCGGGCTGCGTGATGTAGGCTTCGTATGCGGCATCGAACAAAATGATCGCGTCATTCGCCTTCGCGTAGGCGACCCATGCTTCCAGTTGTTCGCGCGTCGCTGCCGCGCCCGTCGGGTTGTTCGGCGAGCAGAGGTAAATCACATCGACGTGCTGTGACGGCGGCGCGGGGATGAAGCCGTTTTTTTCATCGCCCTTCAAATAGACGAGCCCGGCGTAGGCACCGCGATCATCGGACTCGCCGGTGTTTCCGCACATCACGTTCGTATCGACATAGACGGGGTAAACGGGGTCCGTCACGGCGATGACATTCTTTGCGCCGAGGATGTCGAGGATGCTGCCTGTGTCGCACTTCGAGCCGTCGCTCACGACGATCTCATCGTCCGCGATATCCAGCCCGTGGGCGCGGTAATCGTTTTCAGCGATTGCCTTGCGGAGCCACTCATAGCCCTGCTCCGGGCCGTAGCCCTTGAAAGTCGAACGATCGCCCATGTCATCCACCGCCTTGTGCATGGCGGCGCGCACCGCCTCCGGGAGCGGCTCGGTCACGTCACCGATTCCGCAGCGGATGAGGCGTTTTGCGGCGTCCGGGTTTGCGGTGGTAAATGCCGTCACGCGGCGCGCGATCTCCGGGAAAAGGTAGCCCGCCTTCAGCTTGAGGTAATTGTCGTTCAGAAAAGCCATGGTGTATTTGGAAAGTTAAGGGCGCGCGGTTTAGAGGGGGAAAGCGCGGACGTCAACGACGCGCTATGCTCCGGACGGACAGGCAGGTTTCTTTACCGAGCGCCCTATTCATCCGACCGTGTTAGATTTTACTGGAACCACGGCTCACAAGCGGCGAATGTCCGGCGGCGATTTCACAATCGTCGGAACATGATTCGCGAAAGCCTCCTCGAATCAGACAGTCGTATCCAAACGAACAGAACTCTACCCATTTCACCCGCAATGAAACACGCATATAAACTATCCGTCCTCGCATGCGTGCTCCCGTGTGTCCTGCATGGCGGCACCTACACCAACAACTTTGACTCCGTGGGCAACAACAACCCCAACGGAGCGATTAACACGCACATCAATATCGCCGGCGGATTGCTCAATGGAGTCGCCGGCAACGCGCAGGTGATTTCGAGCAAGAAGGAAACCAACAACACTGGCACGATTAACGTCGGCATCGTGAAAACAGGGGTCGGGTCGGGAAATGCCACGGCGTTGCGACTCGCCGAAAAAGGGACCGCCAGCGCCGTCGCGGCCCTGATTGCGCCAGTCATCGACAGCGGCGTCTCCGTCAATGAATTCACGGTGACGCTGAATCTGCTCATGGATAAAACAACGGGCGCGGTCCCGGCTGATGGCTTCAACATTAGCTTCGGACCGGCGCTGAGCGGCGTTGGCGGAGCAGGCGGCCACGGCTCCGCGTACGGGCTCGTGGTCAATTTCGACACTTATCAAAACAGCACAGCCGATCCACGCAGCATCGAGATCTTCGCAGATGGCATCTCCGTTGCGAATTACCTCGCCTCCGACCTCTCCGGCGGCAATTTCACGTACGACCAAACCTTCCGCGCACTCGTGCTGCACTGGGACAGCGTAAACGGGCTCGACCTGACCTACGGCGGCGTCACGATTTTCAATGACCTGCCGACGCCGGGGTTCATCCCGACGTCGGGCTGCAATTTTGCCATCAACGCGGCAACTGGCGGACTGAATCAGGATGTCTTTATCGACGATCTTTCCATCACGACGGTGACAACGCCGGTGCCGCCACTGGCAACGGGCGGAGTGGTCATTGAGGAGTTCATGGCGGACAATGCCTCGGGCCTCGAAGATGAGGACTTGGATCAGCCCGACTGGATCGACCTCTACAACGGCACCGCGTCTGCGGTGAATATCGCGGGCTGGAGGCTCGACTACACGAGCGCGCCAGTCCCCGCCCCCGGGATGACACCGCCTCCGGCCAGCTACACGCTGCCCGCGATCAATATTCCGGCGTACGGTCATCAGATCCTTTTTGCGTCCAGCAAGAACCGCTTTACGAATGTGCGGCCCCATACCAATTTTAACCTCACGAAGGAGGGCGGAACGCTCACGCTCGTGCAGGCCGATGGGATGACGACTGCGCACACGCTGACTTACGGTGCGCAGAAGGAAGACGTGTCGTTTGGCGGGGTTGGTTCCGCTCAGACCGCGGGCTTTTTCGAAGCCGCGACGCCCGGAGCGAATAACAGAGGCCGTCAGGCGCTCAATCCGAGGCTTGCGGATCCGTTGTTCGTAAAGCCGGGTGTCGTCCCGCAGGAGGAGCAGCGCAGCGCGGTCATCAGCGCGAACACCTCCCTCGAAATCCTCCTGCCTCCCGGAGCGCCCGCCGGCGCAGAGATCCGGTACACATTGAACACCGGCGAGCCGCTCGAAACCTCCACCCTTTACACGGTACCAATCAGTATCACGGGCAGCACGGCGGTGAAGGTAAAGGTCTTCGCTCCCGGATGGCTGCCTTCGAAAACCGGCAACCGTTCGTTCATCTGGCTCTCCAGCGCGGCGGATACGAACGCCACGACCCTCATCAACGTGGCTGCGAACTACAACGGTTCCGGCCAGCCGTTCAATTCCAGCCTCCCGGTCATCGTGCTCGACAGCTTTTTGCGCAACGTCGATGGGCTCACCAATCCGGCCGGGCTGCGTCCTTATCGGTTTACCCAGGCGGCGGTCTATGATGTGAAGCCCGGCACCGGGCGTTCCAGTTTCGCGAATGCTCCGGACCAGATGCTGAGGGCCGGCACGCATGTGCGCGGACAGAGCTCCTCCGGGCAGGCCGAGCGGCCGTACGCGCTGGAATTTTGGAAAGAAGACGAGGACATCGATCGGAATGAACCACTCCTCGGCATGCCCAGCCACAGCGACTGGGTGCTCATGAGCCTGACGCTGGATAAATCCCTGATGCGAAACTACATCATCCAACAGGCGATGCTCGACGCCAACGGCCCCGGCGCGGGCGTCCGCTGCCGTTTTGTGGAAGTGTTTTTCAATCAGGGAAACACCACCCTCGATTACGCCGACTACCGCGGGGTTTACCTTCTGATGGAAAAAGTCAGCCGCGGCAGGGAGCGCGTCAATATTGCGAAGCTCAATGACAGCATGAGCGATCCTGCACTCACCAACGGCGGGTTCATTTTTAAGAACGACAAGACGCCGTACGAGTACAAGATCAATGCCACATCGAATGCGGCAATCCCCGGGTCGAGTCGTGACTACGACATCTACGATCCCGAGCCGGTCACGGTCACGCAGGCCAACGCGCTCACTGCGTGGTTGAATCAAATGACTTCTGCGCTCGCCGCCGCCGACTATAACATCCCCGCGAGCGCCAACTACTACGGCAAGTGGCTCGATGAACGCAGCTTCATCGACAAGACCCTCTGGTATGAATTCTGTAAGGAAGTCGATGCCTACACCTTCAGTAATTACTTCTCCAAAGATCGTAACGGACGCATGGCCGGCTTCCCGTTCTGGGATGTGGATCGCAGTCTCGGAAACAGCAACTACGGCAGCTCAAATGCAACGTTCGGATTCAAGTGGTGGGTGGCGGGCTCGAACTACACCTACTACACTCGGATGGATGACGATCCGGAATTCAACGATCGTTACTGGAACCGCTGGACCGCGCTGCGCCGCTCAATTTTCTCAAAAGATACCCTTTTTTCGAGGATCGAGTCTGTTTACAGCCAGCTCACCGAAGGCAATCCGGCCGATATCGTCAACGCGGCCAATGCCACCACGATGGCGATTCAGGTGCCTGCCGCACGCCACTACCGGAAGTATCCCAATCTGGGTGTCACTACGTTCACCGGCGGACAGACCGGTCAGATTAGCCGCACCACATGGAGGCATGAGGTCGATGCCATGAAATCATGGATCACCGAGCGTCTCGACTGGATGGATGGCGCACCGCAGACGACCGCTACGACGACACTGGATGCCCGGCTCAAGCCAACTGACCTCGTCAATGCCTCCACCGGACTTCCTCAATTTGGCGGAAACGTACCGCCGGGATACCAGTTCCGGCTCGATAATCCGAACACGGCAGGCGGCACGACCTATTATACAATCAACGGAGCGGATCCGCGTCAGACTGGCGGGATCCTTGATCCTGCGGCGCAGACCGCATCCACGAACAGCGTGGCGGCATCAACCGTGGTCGCCAGCGGCCAGTCATGGAAATGGCTGCTGCCTGCCGCCGCTCCTGCCAATGATATCAACGGTGCGCCTTGGTGGGCCGAGGCTTTCATTGACACATCGTGGACCACCGGCACGGCTCCGCTAGGCTATGGAGAGACCACCGGACTCGCGACCAACGTCTCGCCCACCGCGCCAAACTACACGAGCGCCATCGGCGCTGCCGGGACCGGCGAGCCGGGAGCCGCTTATTTTCGCAGCACGTTCACCGCTTCCGGTACGGCGAGCCTGACAGGCGCCATGTTCGAGATCATCGCCGACGATGGAGCAGTCGTGTATCTGAATGGCGTCGAAGTCGCCCGCTTCAATTATCCCCTCGCCCCCACTGTGGCGAACTATGCTCAGGAAGCGCTCGGGCCCATTGATCCCGGCAATAATTATTCACCGATCGAGACCACCTTTTTCCAGGTGCCATTTGACAAAACCAAGCTCAAGCATGGCGTAAATACACTCGCCGTGGAAGTCCATCAGGCGCTCTACTCATTCCCACCGAATCCCACGAATACGTATCCTCGGAATGATTTCTCCGACATGCGCTTCGACCTGCGGATTACCGGCATCACCGCCGGCGGACCGGGAGCCTCATACACGCTCAATGCTGCGGGCACGCACGTCGTCCGCACCCGCATCAAAAGTGGCTCGACGTGGTCGCCGCTCACGGAGGCGACATTCATCGTAGGTGCCGTTCCTGCCAGCGCCGCGACACTTGTGGTTTCGGAACTGCACTATCATCCGTCCGACCCAACCGCAGGGGAAATTGCGCTCGGCTACAACAGTGGCAACGATTTCGAATTCATCGAGCTGCTGAACATCTCCGCAACGCAGCCCGTCGATTTGACGAATGTGAAGCTGGAGGACGCGATCGGCGTGATGTTCAACTTCGCAAATGCCGCAGGGAACTCGCGTTTTCTCCCGCCTGGTGGACGAGTCGTAATCGTAGAGAACAGCGCCGCCTTCAGCTCCCGTCTCAGTCCAGGCGCAAGTCCTGTGGTTGCTGGGGAGTTTACCGGCAATTTCTCCAATGGCGGCGAGCTTCTCACCATCCGCGCCGCAAACGGTGGAATCATCAAACAGTTCGCCTATCAAGACGACTTCCCATGGCCGAACGACGCGGATGGCTTTGGCTACAGCCTCGTGCTGAATGATCCCATCGCAAACCCCGACCACACTCTTGCGTCGAGTTGGCACGCGAGCGCTCTGAAAAACGGCGTGCCCGGCGGGGACGATCACACCGCTCCGCCGCCCGGTATCGTGTGGAATGCGGATTCCGACAATGACGGGACCGCAGACGGGCTCGAATATGCCATGGGTGCCGGGGGCGTGAATCCTCCCGCGCCCGTAATGACATACGAGGACTATACGCCACCGGCAGGAGTGGTAGCCACTTACCTTTACTTCCGGTTCCAGCGGAATCTGGAAGCATCCGGCGTCACGCTCGCTCCCCAGACTTCCACGGACCTTTCTGTCTGGAATAATACCGGCATCATGTATGTCTCGTCGGTCCATAATGCCGACGGGACCGCCACTGAAACTTGGCGCACCACGCAACCGGCCAGCGCGCTCCCGGCAAGTTGGTTTACGCGCGTATCCGCCACCCGCTGATGGGGCGAGTGAAACGTTTTCCCACTACGCGTTGCCGGCAGGCCCCCGGCATCGGTGGATGCGGCGGTCCGGGTGGTGTTCCTGATCCTTTCGGTGGGGTGACGGATTCATCATGGTGTGCTTATCAATCAAAGCGCCATCCGCCAAAAAAAACGGACATCCGTCGTAAGATTTATTTTCCTTCGTCGAATCCCGCGCGGACAATACCATTACACCATACTTCTACTTCGTATCGTATTCCTTCCAGAACTCCGGTCGGGCGCGCTGTCAGCGCGACGGCAGAATTGTGAAATGCCGCTTGGGAGTCTTGCGCTCATTACAAGACTTGGCAGCCAGTGCGATGCGCAAAAGGAGTGGTTCCTCCCACGCCCGCCCGATTGCCTGCAAGCCGACTGGCAACCCGTCTGAAGTATATCCTGCCGGGAATGAAATCGCGGGCAGACCGGTGAGGTTCGCGGGTGTCGCGAAGCGCATCAATTCGGCAACCTTGGATAGATCGCAAACACCGGTTCCAAGCGCATCTTCGGGGATGCGCGGCGCCACTGTGGCGGTGGCCGGTGTGACAATGGCGTCCACACTCGCGAACGCGTGGCGGAAGTGCCCGAGCATACGGGTGCGCACACGCTGCGCCTGGATGTAATCGAGTGCGGTGAGGGCGCGGGCGATGCGGAGATTGACCCGCACATCGTGGCCGTGGTCGCGATGATGTTGCGCATATGTGTTACTCATCGCCTGCGCCATCTCGGAGCAGATTGTGACGGCATGCGCCACGCGCGCGGCTTCGAGATCGGGCAGGAGGACTTCGCGGACTTGCGCGCCTTTTTCGCGAAGCCGCGAAAGCATCGTCTCGCAAACCGCCACCACTTCCTCGTCCGCATGGCGAAACCACGGCCAGAAAACCCCGAGCGTCACGCCGCGCAAATCCGTGTTCTCCCAGCCGGCAAGAAACGGCGGCGGCTGGCGGAGTGAGGCGGGATCCTTCGGATCAGGCCCGGCCATGACAGCGTAGCCAAGTGCGGCATCCGTGGCGGTCGCGCCAATCGGCCCGATATGCGCGACGCTCCAGCAAAGCGGCACCGCGCCATGCTCGCTAACGCGTCCGTAGGTCGGCTTCAGCCCCACGACCCCGCACAACGCGGCAGGAATACGGATCGAGCCGCCGCCATCTGCCCCGACAGCCATGGGGCACAACCCCGCCGCCACCGCCGCTGCGGAGCCGCTCGAACTCCCGCCGGTGTGGCGGTCCATAGCATACGGATTTCGCGCGGTGCCATGGTGCGGATTCAGTCCCGTCACGCCGATGCCGATTTCGTGCATGTTGGTTTTTCCGATGAGCAATGCACCCGCTGAGCGCAGACGCGCCACGACAGTCGAATCGGTCTTGGGCGAATGACGCCCGAGGAACGCCGTGCCCGCAGTCGTGGGGAAAGGCAGCATGTCCAGTTCGTCTTTCACGCCGACCGGGACGCCGTCGAAAATGCCGAGCGCCTCGCCGGCACGGACCCGTTTTGTGGCGGCATCAGCCTGGCGAAGCACATCATCACGATTCACAGCGATCACGGCGCGAAGGGGCGGATTCGCATCATTGCTCTCGCCGATGGCCTGCAATACGCGCGCTGCCACTTCGTCGGGCGATATTGTATTCGCCCGGTAGGCGCGGGCGTAGTCGTGGACGGTCGCAAAATGAAATCCCTCTTCCTGCACCTCCGATGGCCCGGGCCATTCGCTTTGCGGCACAGGCGCGACATTGGTCTGCGGGCCGTCGCTTGAATGCTGCGGCGCGAAGGTCGGAGGTTCATCGAACGACTGACCGCGAAGCCACGCCACGCCGGACTCGCGCAGCAGTTGTGGAATCAGAAATTGCCGCAGCGGGCTGTCCAGCAAAGCAATGGCGAGCCGCAGTTTCGCCCCCGCGACACACGGCATGTCAATCGTTCGCAGGTCGTAGAGTGAGTCTGAAGAGTGGGCTGTCATTTCAAAATGAAGTCCGAAAGCGTCTTCACGCCGGTCGGAACCTCCCATGCAGCGCCGACGGACGGCGCATCGACCGCCTTCTCCTGCGCCACGGAGACCGTGAGCGAAGCCATCAACAGCAACGCCGGCAATCGAGTTCCGAATATCCTGCCGAATGCCGCGATCATATTCGGTCTATGCGATAGTGCGATTGTATTGATGATGGTCAGCGAGACGGTTTGAAGGAGCGCCCCAGATCCCCCACGAAAACGGGTGTCTTGTTTTTCGGCTCCCACGGTGCTGCCCATAGCTGCGTCCCGCAGCCCCACCGATATCCCAGCACGACGTCCGATCCAAAAGCGCGGCCAATGGCGGAAGTGGCTTCCGAAGTAAACTCCGCGTAGAATTTTGTGGGGGAAGGAAAAAGGCCCCTTCCTGGATACCATGGGAGGGAGGTGTCCTGACCAGGTAACCACGCAAGGGCGTAATCCCGCACAAAGTAGAACTTCTTAAACTGGATCACCGTTCCCGCGGGCAACGTGCGGCCCATCGCAAGTTTTTCAACTTCCTCGCTGCTTCCCTGCTTCTTGGAAGCCCCTGGAATTTCCTTCACTCCGGCTACCCATGCGATGTCGTCCGAACCGTTGGCGGGGGCCTTGCCGGAACTGCTGTTGTAGGCCGGAGCCTTCTGGATGCGCATTGGTCGCAGGAGAGTCACGCGCGTGTCCCGCAGAGATGCGAAAGGCTCCTCTCTTGTCAGAGTGGCAGTGCGACGGTCTCCCTCGGAACTCACGCATCCGCACAGCAAAGCTGCCCACAGAAATGCGCAAAGGACGAGAGGCTTCACGGGAAATGGACGCTGTAGTTCGCATCCGAGTGGACGAATTGTGACTGAGGCTTGCGTGTTCATGAGGCCCGTATATGCGATCCCGCGCACCAGTAGCACCGAAAAAACATGGTGCGATATCGCTTTTAGTGACGCGACGTCCCACCCTTGCGCGCCTCATCTACGCCACTTGATTCTTCCTTACTGGAATCCATCGCGGACGAACCGTCATCCGCCCCGCCCGTCGTGGTGGAAATCAACTGAGAAAGCCGGACTCTCGCCACCTCCCAGTGCCGCCGGACGGTCTTCTCGTTCATGTCCAGCGCCTGTGCGATTTCATCATGGTTGAGCCCGACGAAATAGCGCAGCTTCACAATCTCCGCCTTTAACGAATCGTCCCTCGCCAGCGTGTCGAGCGCTTCATTGACCATGAGTAACTCCTCCGATTTGCACGGAGCGGCAATCGAGTCCTCAACCATCTCCACCCGCTCGAAGTCCCCGCCCCGCTTGACCCGATTTCTCCTGCGCGCACTCTCGACCAGAATGTGCCGCATCGCCTCCGCAGCGACGGCGAAAAAGTGGGCCCGATTGGTGAATGAGCGCTCGCCGAGCCGCAGCCACGCCTCATGCACCAGCGCCGTAGGCTGAAGCGTGTGCCCCGGTCGCTCCGAGGCCATCTTGCGCGCCGCGATCGCCCGCAGTTCACCATAGACGGCATGGTAAAGCTCGCTCCGGACGGCGGTGTCGCCATCGACCGCCTCTCCAAGAACACGGGTCACATCCTTGGCATTGTCCACGGGACGCGCGTTCAAGCCCGCTGGCTTCGGCGATGGTTCAATGGACTCGCTCATCCACCGAAATTGCGGGGAACTTGCGTCGCATGCAAGTTCCGCGTGGCGACATCGTCGATCTGCAACGCGCTACCTTACTCCCTGCCGATCTCCCGCTTCAGCCAGGCCCTCGCTCCCGGCCATTCGCGACGCGGGAGAAACGCCCGGCCCGCACACGCTCGGCGAGCCGATGCGCACCGACATCTACGAGCATGCGCGGGTCGTGCCGAGCCAATAATGGACAAGCCGGAGCGCTCCAACGGCACCGCGTTTTACCCCGGCGGCATTTTGATGCCCGGCGAATTAGTGAAGTAGCGCGATCTCATTCGTTCCCATGGTTCGATCCCGCTCTCGGATAGGAGACATCTCCACTTCCGCTCTGGCTCTCAGCGTTTGATTACCCTACGTTCCAGAAAATGAAAATCATTTCACATTCGTCCTCCATCGAAATCCTCGAAGCCCGCATCGCCCCAGCAATGCTCACTATTGCGGGCGATGGCACGGTGACTTTCACCGCGGGGGCGGGTGCTTTCAATTTCCTCGATCTCTCGATCGTCAATGTCGGTGGCTCAAAATACAGTTTTAACGATAGCGAAAATATCACGGTCACGGGCACCCTTGCTGGCGAGGCAACGGGGAGCGGGACCTCGATCGTGAATGTGAACATTGCCGCAGTCAGCGCCATCGTCATCAATCTCGGCGACAATGCCGACGCTCTCAATGTGAAGAACCTTACCGTCCCGCTCACGGTCGTGGACGGCGCGGGCAACGACACCGTTTCGTTTTCAACCACAGCAAAAATAATTTCCGGAAACGTCTCCGTGGCGGCGGAGACCATCAACGTCAACGCGGCACTAACGGTGAACTCGGGCACGGTGACTTTTTCCGCGGACAACATGGCGATCAATGCGAGGCTGACGTCAGACACCAGGGGAGCGATTCAGCCGCTCACTGCGGGGCGAGGAATCAATCTCGGGACGGAGAACGCCTCGCAACTCAGTTTCACCAACGCCGAGATCGACAATCTCAGAACCTTCGACCTGACGATCGGTTCAGCGAGTGCCGGGGCCATAGAACTCTCGGCTCCGGTGGTCGGGGCGACCGGCTCTTTCAACCTCACAACCGGTGCCGGCGTGAGCACCACGGGCTCCGGCTCCCTCAACGCCTTCGCTCTCGGGGTGCAGGCCGGCGGCCCGGTGAGCCTCACCGGCACGAATAATTTCCTGTTCTTCGCGATGAGCACCGGGAGCAATGGAGTCAGCACGATCCGGGACGACAACGGCTTCAATATCAGCACAGTGGACGGCCTCTCCGGCATCACCAACAATCTCGGCACTACCGTCCTGAATACCGGCTCCATCGTCCAAGACTCGCGCGTATTCATCGGCAGTCTCGCGCTCACGGGCAATGGCCCATTTAATCTGTCGCTCGCGAGCAACACGATCGACGCGCTTGCGGCGAACACGACGGGTGCCATCACCTTCAAAAACAACGGCCCGCTCATCATCCAGACTGTCGGCGGAGTCACCGGCATCACCGCCGGCAACGCGACGCTCACTGCTTTGGATTTCACGATCAGTAACTCCATCAATGTCGGCGCCGGCACCGTCAGCCTCTCCCCGTTGAGTGGCACCAAGGCCATCATTCTCGCGGGTGCGGACCAGGTGGGTTCTTTTAATATCAGCTCCGCCGAGCTGGGGCAGATTACCGCCGGCGCGCTCGCGATTGGCTCCGCGAGAACGAATCCTATCACCATCGGCGGCGCGTTTTCCCGCAGCGGCAGCCTCAGCCTTACGGGCGGAGATATTGCCGGTGCCGGCGCCATCACCGTTCCTGCGCTCACGATCAACTCCGGCGGCAGCATCTCGCTCGACGGCGCGAACAATGTGGACTCCCTCGTCATCGCCGGCGGCGGCCCGCAGACCACCTTCGTTTTTACTGACGACGACGGCTTCACCCTCGGCGCGGCCAACACCGACAACGAACTAAACCTCGCAGACTTCACCGCCGCCTTCCTCAATGCCGCGAACGGAACCGTGACTTTCCGCTCGGAGCAGCGCCTGAACCTCGGCATCGGCGCGACTGGCAACGACCAGATCTCCGTTACCGGCGGCGTCACGCTCAACACCGAGCTCACGCTCAACCAAACGGGCACGCTGGCTACCGATACCACGTTCCTCCTCCTCGACAACGACGGCACCGACGCCATCAACGGCACCTTCAACGGCCTCCCCGAAGGCGCGCTCGTCCCCGGCATCAACCCGCCGGCGCGCATCTCCTACCTCGGCGGCGACGGCAACGACGTCACCATCCGCACCGCCGAGGCGCTCGCTGCGGACATCGCCACGGACGGAAAAAGCGCGACCTTCCGCGACGTGGACGGCGACTTCGTGACCATCAAAACAACCAAGGGCACCTTCACCACAGCCAGCTTTAGCGGCTACAAAACCGGCGTCGTCACCGGCGCCCAACTCCAGACCCTTAAGCTCGACTCCACATTCACCGGCGCGAGCATCACCATCACTGCCCAGCCATCGCCGTTCATCGGAGGCAACGGCTTTGTGAACATCGGCTTCATCGACGCCACCGGCGTGGACCTCGGCGCAATCACACTGCCCGGCGACCTCGGTCGCATCAACGCCGGCACCGTTGGCGGCAGCGCCAAAGTCCCCGCCCTCAAAGCACTCACCGTCCAAAGCGTCGGGCTGCTCGGCTTGTCCACGCAAGACGCAGGCGGCACACTCGCTTCCACCATCACAGGCGCACTCGCAAAGCTCACCGTGAACGGCGACTTGCGCGGTGCCTTCCGCATCGACGGAACCAGCGACGGAATCCTCGGCAGCGCGACCATCGGCGGCTCCATCGTGGGCACCGACACCCAGGACGCCGGGCTCCATGCGAATGCCGGCATCGGCACCGTGAAAATCGCCGGCGACATTCGCTCCAGCGCGAACGGCGACGCAACCATCACGACCGCCGGACCTCTCGGCAGCGTCACCGTCGCCGGCTCCATCGTCGGATCCGAAACCGCCTTGGTTCGCATCGAAGGCTTCGGCCAGCTTGTCGCACCCACAAAAGGCACGGACCTCGCCATCAAGAGCGTCTCGGTCAAAGGCAGCGTCGAGTTTGGCACCATCCGGGCGGGCGACACGGGCTTCAACGCCGACGCCTCCATCGGCAGCATCACCGTCGGCGGCGATTGGATCGCCAGCAGCGTCATCGCAGGCTACTACACCAGCGCGGGAGACAACGTCCTTTTCACCAACGACGACACCCTCGCCGCCAACTCCGCTCGCAACGCCACAGGCATCGCCGCCGGCATTGCCAGCTTCACCGTCAAAGGCCAGGCATTCGGCACCGCCGACAATACCGCCGACATGTTCGGCATCGTCGCCGAGCAAATCGGCAAAGCCAAAATCGGCGCGCGCTCTTTCGCCTTCAAAGCGGGCGCTACAAAAGAAGCCTTCTTTGCCGCCCCCACCATCACCGGCGCAGGCGCGGAGAATCCCGCCTTCGACTTCATTATCCGCGAACTCGGCTCCACCACCCCCACCATCACCGCCGCCGGCGCAAACCTCACCCTCTCCACCGACAACAAAACCGCCACCTTCACCGATGTGGACGGCGACATCGTCACCGTGAAGCGCTCACTTGGCACCTTCAGCCCCGCCGACTTCACCATCACCCCCGCCGGCATCGGCGGCCTCCTCGCAGCACTCGATCTCACCCCCGAGACCGCCGGAAAAACGTTCGACGTCAGCATCACCGCCAAAGTCGGCCCGAACGGCGGCAACGGCTTCGTCAACGTCGGCGAAATCGACGCGCGCCAGACCGACCTCGGCAACGTCATCATCGGCGGCGAACTTCAGGACCTCGACGTCGGCGATTCCAACGCCACCCGCATCGCCCTTGGCAGCCTCACCGTCCAATCCCTCGGCTCCATCGGCGGCACCTCCCCAAGCGGCGACGAAATCAACGGCAAACACGGCCTCGGAAAAATCACCGTAAAGACCGACATCCGCGCCACCGACATCTTCTCCAACAACCCCACCGGCAACCTTGCCAGCCTCATCGTCGGCGGCTCCGTCACCAAGAGCACTATCCAGAGCGCCGCAGGAATTGGCACCATCACCATCGGCGGCAGCTTCCGCGACAACGGGCGCATTCAGGCATTCAATCGCGTCAGCGCCATCACCATCGGCGGCGACCTCTACGACACCGAGATTGAGCTATTCGCCATCGCCCCCCTCGTCAAAGGCCCCGACAACGCCATCGGCAAACTCACCATTGGCGGCAACTACGAAAAAACAAACATCACCATCGGCGAAAACAACAACGCCGACTCCGGCATCGGCGCAATCACCGTAGGCCGCGCGTGGATCGCCGGCAGCATCCTCGCAAGCACCACCAAGGGGACCGACGGCTTCGCCGGCACCGGCGACGACACCCAGGTCGGCATCGGCATTGACGAACCGCTCCGCTTCTCCACCATCGCCAGCATCCTCATCAAAGGCCAGGCTCTCGGGACCCCTGACGACGGCGACCACTACGGCATCGTCGCCCAGCAAATCGGCAAAGCACAAATTGGCTCCGTAAAATACGCCTTCAAGCCCACCAGCAACGAAAACTTCGCCGCCGCCCCCACCGGCCCCGGCAAAGGCACCTTCCCATTCGACACCTTCGACTTCTACATCCGCGAGCTCGTATAGAACCGCATATCCGCGCTCATCTTCGCTCATCAGACACCGCAATCTCACGAATTCCTGACTCCACTCCGAAGAAATCGGATTGCCGCACATGTAAGTTCGACATCCTCGATCAGCCACGCGCGCCCTTACTCCCTCCCGATCTCCCGCTTCAGCCACGCGCGGGCGAAAACCCAGTCGCGGCGCGCGGTGGGCTCGGCGACTCCGAGGATGTCCGCCGCTTCGGCAAACGTGAAACCGGCGAAGTAATGGAGCTTCACCAGTTCCGCCTTTCGGGCATCGACCGCGGCCAGCGCGGCGAGGGCTTCGTGGACGGCGAGCAACTCCTCTTCCTTGCCGGGCACGATCGGGATTTCGACGTCGTCCACGTTCACGTGTCCCGCCCCTGCACCATGACGGGCCGCGAGCTTGCGGCGTGCGCTTTCGATCAGAATGCGCCGCATCGCCTCCGCGGCTGCGCCGAAAAAGTGCGCACGGTTTTCAAACGACTGCTCTCCCAGCCGGAGCCACGCCTCATGCACAAGCGCCGTCGGCTGCAAAGTGTGGCCCGGCTGCTCGCGCGACATCTTTGCACGCGCCAGCGCGCGCAGCTCCGTATAGACGAGCGGCATCAACAACTCCGTCGCGGAGTGGTCGCCCGTGGCGACGGCGCTGAGCAGCCGGGTGATGTCGTTTTCCGCCATCCGCTACGGGGCGACCTTCGTGGCCGGGTCGCTCCACGGGCCGGGGCCGGCGGCGCCCATCGCGCGCACGCGGATCCAGTAGCGTGTCCCGCTGGTCAGGCCGGTGATGGTGTGGCTGCTCTTCTTCGTCATGCCCACTTGGAACCACCCCGTCAGCGCCGCCGGGTCCACCGTGGCCTCGATGACAAACATCTGCAACCCGCGCACAATCGCATCCCAGCCGGAATCCACCGAGCCATCGGCATCGCCCTGGGTGAGCTTGAGGTTTTCGACCTTCGGCATCGGGCCGACGGGTGCCGCCGCATCGGCCACCAGATAGCCTGCGCCGACTACATAGGCGGCGAGGGTTTCCGCCGTGCCGGTGAGCTGATTCACGGTCGTCTGCACATAACCGGCATTCTGGGTGATGGAAACCGCGCCCGTTTCGCGCAGGGCGCGCAATTCGAGGGTGAGGGCCTGCCCGGCGAGATCATGCGCGGTGATTTGCGCGAGTTTATTGGTAATGGCGGCGGCCTGCGAGGTGAGTGTCGCCGGGGAGATGGGTGGCGAGGCGAAGTTGCTGTTGCCGGTTAGCTTTGTCGAGACGAGGACTAGCTTGTCCCGAAGTTCCCCCGCAGTCATGCGGGCGGTGTCAGTTTTGACTACGATCATGTTGTGTGTGTGTTTATGGGTTGTTGCACTCGATGGATGAGGCGCGACCGTGAGGAAGACCTCGAAAGCTGCCGTTGAAATCCGGCCTGGAAACAACCACAGGGCCGCGGTAAAGTTCGAGAACAAAATTATTTTGCTCTCGAACAAAGTCATTTTGTTCAAGGCCGCGGCCATTTTTCATAAGAACGTCGCCGCATCGTTTGAGGGAAAATGGCGTCGTTTTAGAGCAAAACGGCCCCGTTTTCATGCAAAACGGCCCATTTTGCGTGAAAACCCGCCAAATGCATAAACTCCGCCGCAAAGCCGCTGAACATCGCCGCTGCGCTCCCCGGAGTTGCCCTGTTGTCGGCGGGCGGTGCTCATTTTTTCTCCTTCAGCGCCTCCAGTTCCGCCCGGAGTTTCGCCGCCTCGTCCTTGCGGCCGGCTTCGTCGTAGGAAACCGCCAGGGCGTTCATCGCGTCGAGCGTGTCGGGGTGTTTCGGGCCGAGCACCTTGCGGCGGAGCGTCAGCATTTCCTCCCGCAGCTTGAGCGCCCTATCGCGGCGGCCGGTGTCGTCGTAGGAAACCGCCAGGTTGTTCATCGCCGTGAGGGTGACGGGGTGCTCCGGGCCGTTCACCTTCCGGCGGAGCGCCAACACCTCCTCCTTCAGCTTGAGCGCCTCCTCTTTCCGTTTCGCGGCGTCGTAGGAAATCGCCAGGTTATGCATCGCGTCCAGCGTGTCGGAGTGCTCCGGGCCGTTCACCTTGCGGCTGAGGGTCAGCACCTCCACGCGCAGCTTGAGCGCCTCGTCCTGGCGTTCGGCAGCATCGTAGGAAAGCGCCAGATTGCTCATCGCACCGAGCGTGTCTGGGTGCTCCGAGCCGAGCACCTTGCGCTTGAGCGTCAGCACCTCCTCCTGCATCTTGAGCGCCTCGTCCAGGCGACCGGCGATGCCATAGGAAAGCGCCAGGTTTTGCATCACCGTGAGCACGTCGGGATGCTCCGGGCCGTTCACCTTGCGGCTGAGCGCCAGCACCTCCTCGCGCAGCTTGAGCGCCTCGTCCTTCCGGTTCGCGTCGCTGTAGGAATTCGCTAGGTTGCTCATCGCCATGAGTGTGACGCGGTGCTCCGGGCCATTCACCTTGCGGCTGAGCGGCAGCACCTCCTCGCGCAGTTTGAACGCATCGCCCCGGCGACCGGCGTCGTCGTAAGAATTAGCCAGATTGTTCATCGCAGCGAGCGTGCATTCTCTCTCAGCGCCACAGTATTTGAGATGAGTGTCCAGCGCCTTCTCCAGCAGCGGGATGGCCTGCCGCGGAAGGCCGAGGGCACGGTAGGTCTCACCGAGGGTGGCCTGTAGATTCACCTGCTGTCTGGGATGGGTGACAAGGTCGGCGTCCAGTTTCTTCACGGCCTTGTCGAGCGTCTCGGCCACGGTGATGGTGCGACCGTCGCGAGACGGGTCGGGGCTTTGGAAGACTTCGGTGAGGAACTTCGAGATGTCCTCCGCGTTCTTGCGCGCCTGCTCCTTCGCGTCGCGCTCGGTGGTGACTTGCGCGAGGGTCTCGGCGGTTTTCTTCTCCGCATCCGTCGCGCGCTTGCGGGCGTCGCTTTCCCGGAAATACATCCACGTCGCGGCGGCGATGCCGAGGACGAGCGAGGCGATGATGGCCGCGCCCGCGGCGAAGGCGAGCCGGTGGCGGCGGATGAGCTTGCCGAGCAGGTAGCCCGTGGTGGGCGGGCGCGCGACGACGACTTCGTTTGCGAGGTGCCGCTGGAGATCGAGCGCGAGGCCATTCGCCGTGTCGTAGCGGCGCTTGCGATCTTTTTCGATGCACTTCATCACGATCCAATCGAGGTCGCCGCGCAGGGTGCCGTGCAATTTCGCAGGCTCGGTGTGGCGGCGCTTCGCGGCGGTGGTCATCTCGGCGCCGTCGAATGTTTTCACCCGCATCGAGGGCCGCGGGGGATCCACTTCGCGGATGATGCGGCGGATTTCATCCATGCCCGCCGCGCGCATCGTCTCGGTGTCAATCGGCGTGTGGCCGGTGAGCAGTTCGTAAAGCAGCACGCCGAGCGAATAGATGTCGCTGCGCGTATCAATATCCAGCGACGTCATCTCCGCCTGCTCAGGCGACATATAGAGCGGCGTGCCGATCATTTGCGAAAACTGCGTATAGACCGTGTGATCCGTGAGCCGCCCGTGCGTCGCCTTCGCCACGCCGAAATCAATCACCTTCGGAACCGCCACGCCGTCGTTGATCGTGACGAGGATGTTCGAGGGCTTGAGGTCGCGATGGATGATCCCTTTTTGATGCGCGTGCTGCACGGCCTGGCAGACGGTGATGAAAAGCGCGAGCCGCTCCTGCGTGGAGAGCTGCTGGTCGTCGCAATACTCCGTGATCTTCACCCCGCGCACCAACTCCATGACGAAATAGGGCCGCCCTTTGTCCGTCGCACCCGCATCAAGCACGCGGGCGATGTTCGGGTGATCCATCATCGCAAGCGCCTGCCGCTCCTGCTCGAAACGCGCGATGACCTCCTTCGTGTCCATCCCGAGCTTGATGATCTTCAACGCCACGCGCCGCCGCACCGGCATTTCCTGATCCGCCACCCACACCGTCCCAAAGCCACCCTCGCCGATCTGCTCGCGGAGCTTGTAGTTCCCAATCGTCTCGCCCGCCTCCTCCGCCTTGAACGCATCGTCCGCCGCGCCTTGCAGGAAATCCGGCTGCGCCGCATCCGCCGCCAGCAACTCCTCGACCTCCGCCCGCAGCGCCGCGTCGTCGCCGCATGCCCCCGCAAGGTATGCAGCGCGTGCCTGGGCATTGGGAATCTCCAGCGCCGCAATGAATACCTCTTCGACCTTTCGCAAGCGCCCGTCAGATTGCGCAGCGGTTGGAGCAACAGCGGGCCTGGGCGGCGGCGCAGGTCGGCCCGGCGGTCGTGGCGGCATTCCAGGTGATGGCGGTGGATTCATCGACGTATTCATTTCACACCCTCATGCGAAATCAGGCGAGTCAAACGATCATCCATTTTCAAAAATAATTCTCCGCAGAAACCGCCACCCGACTCCGGAGGCTCCGCCGAAATCACAATGGCAGGAACGGCGGCGCGACTCGGAAAACTGAGCGAGAGCGTAAGAAGAAGGCCCCGCTGGTTTTTCACCCGCCTCCGCTTACCTCGTCCGGCCCTAGTGTCCTGCCGGCTTCTTTGCCGGCGCGCTGCCCATCAGCTCCAGCACGGCGGCCGTCATGGACGTGACACATGCCTTCAGCGTCGGTTCGGGCACGGGAGCAAACGTCGCCGAATGGTTCGACGGCACCGGCACGCCGGTGCGCTCGCTCTCGACGAACTTCGCCGGTGCTGTGCCGCCGACCCACCACATGCAAATCGGCACCTTGTGCTCCGTGCGTCCAAACTCGGAGAAGTCTTCGCCGCCGGTGACCGGTTGCGACAGCTTCACCCGGTCCCCGCCGAACCACGTGGTAAACGCGCCGCTGAGCCGGCGGGTGAGCGCGGGGTCGTTGCTCGTCACCGGAACCGACTCGGGCGTAAGCGTGATCACCGGCAGACGATCGTCGGGCACGCCAGCTGCCTGCGCGAGACCCGCGCACATCCGCCGGATGGAGGCGACCAGTTGAGCCATGACCTTGTCGTCGAAAGCGCGGAGCGTGAGTTCGAGTTTCACCTCGTCGGAAATGATGTTGCGTTTCAGCCCGCCGTGAATGGTCCCGACCGTAACGACCGCAGTGGTGCCGGGCTTCAGCTCACGACTCACGATCGTCTGGAGCGCGAGCACGATTTGCGCGGCGAGAACGATGGGATCCTTCGTCGTGTGCGGCGCGGATCCATGCCCGCCGACACCGCGCACCGCGATGTCCATCGAGTTCACGCTCGCGAGGAACGGCCCTTCGCCATACCCGATCACACCGGCTGGAAGGCTCGACGTCGTGTGCAATGCGATCGCGACGTCCGGCTTTGGGAACCGCGTGTAGAGTCCCTCCTTGAGCATCGCCCTGGCACCGGCCACGATCTCCTCTGCGGGCTGCGCGACAAGCACCAGCGTCCCGGACCATTTGTCCTTCAGCGCAACGAGCAGGCGCGCGGTGCCGATGAGGCCGGTCACGTGCGTATCGTGCGCGCAACCATGCATCGCGGGCTTATCCTCGCCCGAGATATCCCTCACGATGTCGGTGCTCGCGTACGGAACACCGGAGTTCTCCTTGATCGGCAGCCCGTCCATGTCCGCGCGGATCAGCACCGTGGGGCCGGGGCCATTCGCGAGCACGCCGACGACGCCGGTTTTGCCCACCTTTTCCGTCACCGCAAATCCCAGTTTGCGCAATTCCCCCGCCACAAGCGCCGCTGTTTTCACTTCCATGAACGAAAGCTCCGGGTGCGCGTGCAACTCCGTGTAAATGCCGAGCAGCGAGGGATACTCGGCCTCCACCCGCCCGGCCACAAGCCCGCGCAAGTCGTCAGCCGGACCAGCGGCGGAAATATGGACGGCACCCGCGAGGATGGCGGCGAGAAGCGATGTGGCGAAGTGTGCTGGTTTCATGGATGGACGGAGTGGTGGATATTGAAGAACGAGGCCCGCCGCAACGCTCTTTCGGCTTCGTCAATCGGCAACCCGTCACTCTATGACTCCTCCTGACTCCTGACTCCTGACTCCTGCCCACCATGATCCCAATGCCCGCACTATTGACCGCCCTCTCCGACCTCACCCGCTGGCGGATGCTCGCCGCCATCGCCAAAGTCGGCCCGCTGCAAGTCGTCGAACTGTCCCAGCGCCTGAACGTCCCCGCCACCAACATCAGCAAACACATCACCGTCCTGCGCCGCGCCGGCATCGTCACCAACGACCGCCCCAAACTCTACGGCATCGCCCCCCAATACCAGGTCCGCGGCCAGCCCGCCCTCGACTTCGGCGTCTGCCTCCTCCGCCTCGACCGCCTCCCGACGTAGCGCGGCAGCCGCTAGACAGACGAAGTCAACCCTGTCCGCGTTTACCGATCTTCCACCTTGCCCCTGCGCGGAAAACCCGCTTCCCTCCGCGTCCATGCTGCCGCCACTCCCGAGCATTGGACGTTCGAAATTGAGCATTGGACGTTGGACGTTCACCGCCATCCTTCTCACCGCGTCCTCCGGCATCGCGCAGGACACGAAACCCCAAAAGCCCCCCGGCCCCGAAACCTCCGCCGCCAAATTTGAAACCCTCGCCTGGAGCTACAGCCACGACAAATGGCAGACCGGCCCCACCGACATCATCCAGAAATGGCGCGCATACACCGTCAGCTTCGACTCCGCCGATGACGACGACGGCGACGGCAAACCCGACCGTTGGGCCATCCCCCACTGGGTCGCCTACCAAGTCAAAAAACACGCCAAACTCCCCGCCGGCCCCGACCGCCCCAGCCCGTGGATCACCGACCTGCCCCTCTTCGCACAGGGCATCGTCCCCGCCGACGCCTCCTACCACTACCCCCTCACCTTCAAAAACCGCCCGCCCTACGACCGCGGCCACATGGCCCCGAAATTCACCGCATGGCGCATGGGCGCAGCCGCCGACTGGAACACCCACACCCTCGTCAACGCCTGCCCCCAGCACAGCGACCTCAACCAGGGCATCTGGGAAAACCTCGAACGCCGCGTGGACGCCTGGGCCGACACCTACGGCCAGGTCTGGGTCGTCACCGGCCCCATCCTCAACGGCAAAAAACCCAAGAAATGGCTCGGCCAGAAAGGCGAAACCCCCGTCGCCATCCCGGACGCCTTCTTCAAAATCGTCATCAAGGAAACCGCCACCCCCACGCGCCCCGATGTCCTCGCCTTCATCTACCCGAATAAATCCCTCCCCAAAGCCGCTACCAACCACGAGAGCTACCTCACCACCGTGGACACCATCGAGGCCAAAACCGGCCTCGACTTCCTGCAAAAGCTCCCCGTGGCCGAGCAAGCGGCGGTCGAGGGCGGGAAGGCGAAAGCGATCTGGAAATGACACGCCGCACAGCCATGAGCATCACCGTTGAAAACGACATCGCCACCATCGAAGAAGCCACCGACATCCTTCTCGAAAAAATGCCCCCCTCGAAAGTCGCGCGCCTCCTCGCCAACCTCCGCGTCGGCGCCGGCGACTACGTGAAGACACGCGAACAACTCTTCATCGGCGACACTGTGGCAACGCTCTTCGAGGAAGCAGCCGCCTTGGAAACGGAATCCTGCATCCTCCGCGAGGAGCCGCCCAAGCCATGACCACACTCCAAGCCATGACCACACTCCAAGCCATCATCCCCGACGACATCCACCAAGCCATGAACTCTCAACGCTCAACTCTCAACTCTCAACCAGCGCAGCGCGCCGCCGTCGCCCTCCCGCTCCCTGGCCTCACCGTCGAGGAACGCGCCGCGCGCGGAAATTGGGAGGATTTCGACCGCATCATGTCCCGCGTCCCCGCCGCCCCGCCCGTGCCGGGGGATGAGCGCATGGAAACCACCGTCCTCCGCGAGGAACCGCCGAAGCCATGAACTCTCAACGCTCAACTTTCAGCTCTCAACCAATTCGCGGTTTCCAGCAAATGCTGCCCGTCGCGGAGCAGGCGGTGATCGAGGCGGGGAAAACGAAGGGGGGTTGGAAGTGAAGACTATTTGTCTGTCCCTGCCCTCCAAGGCCACCCTCCCCGGCTTCCTCTTCTACAGCACGCAGATTCCCTTCTGCCTCTGGTTGCTCGCGAAAAACAAAATCCTTATAAAAAGCAGCGACCGATACGCTTTGAATGGTCGAAATTAACCAATCATGAAAACGAAGAAGAACGTGGCTCGCTGGCCATCCAAGACAAGCAGCGTGGGCAGCGCCTCAGCACTGGGAGAGTTGGAAGAAATACGACGAATAAAGGAATCAGCACACAAAAACGAACTTGTGATTGTCGTCGGCACCGGAGTCAGTATGGCACTCACCGACGGCAAGATTCCGGCACTCTCATGGAAAGGATTGATCGGCGACGGTTTTATTTACGGCAAAACCAAGGGGCTGATTACCCCAACTCAGGTCGAATCATGGCGAGCACAACTTGAGTCGTCTGACCTCGATGACTTACTTGGTGCTGCGGAGTTTGTTAGTCGGAAACTTTCCGCTCCGAATGGGGACCTCTATGCTCGTTGGCTTGAGAACACGTTCAAAACGGTTGGAGTGACGAATCAAGAAATGCAAGAGGCTCTACGCGCCATTCAACACGCCAATATACCGATCTGCACCCTCAATTACGATCACCTGGTGGAAGCTGTGACGGGGCTACCGCCAGTCACACTGAGCAATCCGCAAAAACTCACGGCATGGATGCGCCGGGAAACACAGGGGATTCTTCATCTTCACGGGGCTTGGGACTCACCCGCTACCTGCATCCTTGGCATTCGTGATTATGAGACAACGCTCGCGAATGACCTGCGAGATTTAATACAGCGAAGTTTAGGGACGTTTAAGCGACTCCTGTTTATAGGCTGCGGAGACACTTTCGCCGACCCAAACTTTACTGCCCTGATCAGGTGGTTAAGAGAGAAAATGAAGACTGCCGCACCGCAGCATTACGCGTTAGTCACTAACGCCGACGTTCCTACGCGGCATGCTGATCCGGCGTGGCATGGATTTGTCGAGCCCATTGGTTACGGAGAAAAGCGCGGCGACTTGCCTGGGTTTTTGAAAAAACACATTGCGATAACAGCAGCCGTAGGATCGAAAGTAATTGGCAGTCGCAAAAGGGCGACCCCAAGTGAGCATGCCGCCAGCCTTCTTCAGCAATACCGCTCATTTCTCGTTAAGGATTGCGGCCAGATGACTATCGAAGGAGTCAGAGCCGACATGGAAATCGGCCAGCGGCGCTTTGATCTCGAACGGCTTTTTGTTCCACTCAAGGTGGTGCCATGTCGTCCTGAGATTTCCAAACATGATCCACTCGCAGAACAAAAACTACGCAAGTGGGTGGAGAAGAACAGCAATCCCGTTCCATTTGGGAAAGTCTTTGGGAAACGGAAGCATTTGGCTTTGCTAGCGCTGCCAGGCGGCGGAAAGACGCTCCTATTGAAGCGCCTCGCAGTCGCCTATGCCGACACCCAGCGCCTTCTATCTACCGAGGATTTACTTCCAGACCTTGCACTCACACCAGTATTGATTCGCTGTCGCGAGTGGCGCGAGCACATACGCAAACCCATTCTCACCCTTCTGCAAAGTCTTCCAGATATCACCGGTCAGTCCGACTTGGTTGGGCTCAGAGACGCCTTGATCCCGAAGCTCAGGGATGGAAGCGCGCTTCTCCTCGTCGACGGACTTGATGAAATCCATGAGGACGCTGACCGCACTACATTTGTTGAGCATTTGGAATCGTTCCTGGAAGATTTTCCGCGCGTTCGGCTCGTTGTTACGAGCCGTGAGGCGGGTTTCAGTCTTGTTGCACCGAGTATCTCCCGCTTTTGTGACCGTTGGCTGGTCGCGCCGTTGGAGAATCCGGCGATCAAGTTACTTTGCGAGAATTGGCGTTGCCTCATGAGCGGTGATTCACCGGAAGCTGTATCCGAGATGAATGAGGTAGTTGCGCATCTCATTCAAAACGCGTCTTTACACCGACTCGCCGAAAATCCGCTTCTTCTGACCATGTTGCTGGTCGTAAAGCATGGTGCCGGGCGGCTTCCTCCTGACCGCGTCAGTCTTTACAGCCGGGCTGTTGAGGTCCTGCTCGACACTTGGAATATTAAAGGACATGACCCGCTTAATTTAAAGGAGGCTGTCCCCCAGCTTGCGTGTGTAGCATTTCAGCTCATGAAGGCCGGAAAGCAAACTGCGACTGAGCAGGAATTACTGGCGTTGCTCGAAGAAGCTCGTGAGCGCGTGCCGCAGATCCGGCGGTATGCCAAGGATTCCCCATATGACTTTCTAAAGCGAGTTGAGTTGAGGTCCAGTGTTTTACTGGAGGCTGGCCACCAGATCGAAAGAGGAAAGACCGTGCCGTTTTATCAGTTTCGCCATTTAACCTTCCAAGAATATCTCGCTGCGGTTGCCGTGGCGGAAGGCCACTACATTGATTACTCCAGAAAAGACACCGTTCTGACACCGTTGGCGAAATGTCTGATCGCTGACGAATGGAAGGAAGTCGTGCCTATGGCAGCAGTTCTCGCTCGGAAGCAGGCGGAACCTCTTATGTTAGATTTGTTGCACAGGGGGCAAGCGCTTCGTGCTCGGTATGAAAAGGGTGAGCATAAAGATGACGAACAGGCTCGTGGGCGCATAGAGAAACTTCCGGCCCCCGTGTCGAGGTTGGTCCAGTGCTTGGTTGAAGAAGCGGAAGCGACTCCCGAAACGACTACGCAGGCCCTCCAGTTGGTCTCTTTCTTTGCAAGAGGTTGTCATACGCAAGAAGATTGGAGGGCGCTGTCCAAGGGCCCATTTGGCGCCGAACTACTGCATCATTCCTGGGCACTTTTTTCGGGTCGGCAATCGAAGGACGTGAATATCCTTCAGACTTGCACGTATATCGCAGAAGCGAGATTTGGAAGGGAACTGGCCGACAAAGGGAACCTCGACCCAGAATTACTGCGATTGCTTACCAGCACGACTGATGAGGAAATATCCCAAGGTTTGTTCATTACGGCGGGAAGGGTCTCTAGGAGGATGGAAAGAGAGCCACATATTCCGCGCGAGCTGCCTCGATTTCCGGGAAAATTGATGGAACATATCGAAAAGCATCTCTTTGCTGAATCAATCACGGTAGCGGAGGCGGCTATATGGTCTTGGCTTTATGTTTTGTATCATTGCAAGATCGAAGGCCACCCCAGCGTTGTCGGACTGAATCAGATTTTGAAAATATGGTTAGCCAGTCCCGATCAGAAGATGTTTGAGATCACTTCCACCGCACTGTGGACTCAACTTGGCTTGGATAGGAAGAAATGGACGCCAGTACTACGTGAGGGTGATATGGAAAAGGTAAAGCGCATGTGGGACGACAAGAAGGATACTGCGCCGAATAACGGATATGCGGCATCATTGATGATTGCTTTCCATGCTGGGACGGTGTGGTCGGATGACGAGCTTATTCCGAAGCTAAGCAAACTCAACAAGGCAGGCTACTACACGCACCGCCCTGATCCTGGAAACCCGATCGAGGCAATGTTGAAACAGTTAAAGTCGAATCCTGCCAAGCGTTCTAGTAAACGCACTCAACGGCGACCTCGGAAATAGGGGGAAAGTGCGGTTAGAGATCACCCTTGCGAAGAAATCGATGTTGGACGTTGGACGCCGACCATGACACTCACCGACGCTTTCGAGAAAGTTTTCATCCTCACGCTACCCGGCGCGGAGGAGCGGCGGGAGGTGCTGGAGGGGCATTTGCGGGAGGTGGGGATTGTGGATTTGGCGCGGGTGACTTGGGTGCGGGCGGTGGCGGGGAGCGTTTGTCCGCCGCCGAGTAGGTTTCGGGCGTGCGAAGGGGCTTGGGGGTGTTTTTGCTCGCATGTGCGGATGGCGCAGGATGCGGCGATGGATGGGGTGGAGTCGTATTTTGTGATTGAGGATGACGCGATTTTT
>JANMGP010000113.1:0-3365 GCA_031374705.1 Verrucomicrobiaceae bacterium
CCTCGCTCAACCCCCGGCTACTGTCCGGCAGCCCTCCGGGCTGATTGAACTGCGACGCTCGCTTTTGCAGCAGATGGCTCGTGTGCGGTGCTTTCCGTGTCATTCCGTATCTTCCGTGGACAACAAAATTTTATGATGAAACAAATCGGCATCGGACTCGCGGGCTTCGGCACCGTCGGCGCAGGCGTATTCAAGCATCTGGAGCGCAACCGCGCGCTTCTCTCCGAGCGGCTCGGCGTAGAACTAGTGGTGAAAAAGGCCGCCGTGCGGGATTTGAAGAAAGACCGCGGAGTGAACGCTCCAGCATCGCTTTTCACAACCCGCTGGCAGGATGTCGTCGATGACCCTGCGGTGCAAATTGTCGTCGAGCTGATGGGCGGAATCGACGAAGCACGCGCGCTCATTCTCCGCGCAATCGAGCTGGGGAAAATCGTAGTGACCGGCAACAAAGCGCTGCTGGCGGAGCACGGAAAAGAGATCTTCGACCTCGCGCGAGACAAGCAAGTGCCGGTGTTCTTCGAGGCCGCGGTGGCGGGCGGAATCCCCATCATCAAAGCCGTGCGCGAGAGCTTCGTGGGCAACCACATCAAGAGCATCCACGGCATCATCAACGGCACGACGAATTACATCCTCACGCGCATGACCGAAGCGGGGCTCGACTACGGAGCCGCGCTGGCAGAGGCCCAGGCACAAGGCTACGCCGAGTCCGACCCGACGCTCGACGTGAACGGCTGGGACGCCGCGCACAAAGCGATCATTCTCGCATCGCTCGCGTATGGAACGTGGATTTGCCCGAGCAAAGTGTTCGTCGAAGGCATCGAGCAAGTCACCGCCCGCGACATCTGTTTTGCCAAAAAACTCGGCTACCGCATCAAGCTCCTCGGCATCATCAAAGCCGACGCCGGCGCGGAAATCGAAGTCCGAGTCCACCCCACACTCGTCCCCGAGAAGCACGTGCTCGCGAGCGTCAACGGCGTCTTCAACGCGCTGTGCGTCCACGGCGACGTCGTCGGCGAAACGCTTTTCTACGGACGCGGCGCAGGCCAGGATGCGACCGCCAGTGCAGTCATCGCCGACCTCGCCGAAGCCGCCACCGCGCTCGACGTGCGCCGCCGCGACTGCGGCTTCATGCCCCACGGACTCTACGGCGACTGCAAGCCGCTCGACGCAATCACCTGCCAGTATTACCTCCGCGTCCCCGTGGACGACAAACCGGGCGTCCTCTCCAAAGTCGCCGGAGTCCTCGGCGCCGCGAACATCGGCATCAGCTCGATGATCCAGCCCGAGAGCGACGGCGCGCAAGCCGAGCTGATCCTCATGCTCCACGACGCCACCCACGCCCAAGTCCGCGAAGCCATCGCAAAGATACAAGCGCTGGCGTGCGTCATCGGCGAGCCGCGGCTGCTGCGGGTGGAGAATTTCGGGTAGGGCTCTGCGGCTGCTGAAAAAGGCGCGGCGGCAGTTTACCTGCTACCGCTCTCACGGAGTGCTTCGGGCCATCAAGCCGGCTACTTCCACCCGCCAGACCGCCGCGACGAGTTGAGCGATTCCCAAAAACACCGTGGAGTAAACGAACATCAGTCGCTGCGGCCCGTGAAACGGTTGGGTAACCCAATATGAATCTACACCGAAACGCCGGAACCTTTCCCACTCTAAGTGCAATTCGATTAGAGCCAGCCCGAGGCACGAAAATCCGTACACGAAAAGCCAAGTAAATGCCCATTCGCTTCGCCGTGGGCGCGCAATCGCACACAGTGAAACAACCGGAAGAGCGAGAGCAAAGCCTTTAGGCACCCAGTCCGGAAGTTCTTCATACGTTTCGTTGTCAGCTACAAAGCGCGCGGGCCAAATCTCTATTGCTCCAAACACCATCAGAATCGAGCCGCCAACGAGTGGGGCCACGAACGTGGCGAGCATCAATATGCGGATCAGCTTCATTCGAGGTCGGAACGTGTCTGAATAGCGCGAATCTGCGCAATTCAAAATAATTGAAGTTCCAGATCCCATCTATGCGCTCGATTGCACCGCGCAACACTTTGGAGACCACGCGTGTCATCCCGGTACGAACTATGGGCCGCCACGCCCATCGCCACCTTCGGATGCGCGGCTCGAAGAATCGCGGCCGACGCGCCTCCGAGCAGGACGAAGCGCTCGCGGTTCAGCCGCCACATCGCCGAGTCTGGAGCAAAGAGTCCGTCAGTCATCGCTGTGAGCGTGTGAGAATCGATTTCATGATAATTGCGGTCGCGGAAGAAAAGCGGGGCCGCATTGTTTTTACAAATCCGCGCCACCGGTCAACGCAAGCATACCAGAGTCCTTCGTGTCACTTTTCTAATTCGCTTTATCAGTCGGAAGGGTTTAGCCATCGCTGTGCACGACACGATCGAATGAAACACTCCAAGATCCTTGCGATAGCCGCCGCTTTCGCAATTTGTGGCTGTGAGAAGACTATTTACCCGCCGGGATTCGTGGCCGCTCGGTTCTCCGAGGTTCAGACCGGTTGGTCAATTGCACGCGTCATTGAGACGCTTGGCGAACCTCTACGCATCACCGCATACAGCACCGATCCGCTTAACCACCCGCTCCCTGGGAATCAGCATTACGAGAACATCCTTTTGAAGGATGCCGAGAAGCGCGGTTTGGATCCCCACGTTTTTCTTGACCTTGAGTAATCACTCCAAGCTGACGCGACCACAGACTACTGGCGTTATGACGTGACCATTCGGCGAGGAGTGGTGACGAATACAGGAAGACAACTTATTACGGAATGGCCTTTCGGTGCCGCCGCCGAGATATCGGCAAAACAAAACGGCATCGTGACCGCGCCTGAGAAGTAAGGGGCTGCGGCTTTAGGCCGCAGTTCCAACACCTTTCTCCAGCAGATTCAGGGAGGCCCGCAGATTTCCACCGTAAAATAATTTGCGGACCTCCCTGAATCTGCTGGAAAACTAATTCCGCGATAGTGGGGCGCTTTTCAAAGGGTGAGAAATTCAGGTTAGCCGCATTTGATTTTGAATGATTTGGCTAAAGACGAAGCCACTTTGGCGGGGTCAGGCGAGCCTCACTGCCCCGTCACTTTCAGCCGCAGGAAAAGTGCGGCGGTGCCTGCGGGGACGGTGGCTTTCATGGTGCGGGTGGTGCCATTGTCGCTGGTGATTTGCTGGGTGAGTCCTGCGGTGTTCCAGCTCCCGGCGGCGAGTGCTTGGCTCCACTCGACCGCGTATGTGAGATCGGGCGCGAGGCTCGGGCGGGTGTAGGTGAAGACGAGCGTGTTGCCTTGTTGCGCGACATTATACGGCGCACTGTTCGATTGCGCGGGGCTGGTGGCGAGGGCGTATTCGAGCAGACTGGTGAATGCGTCGCCG
>JANMGP010000147.1:0-3513 GCA_031374705.1 Verrucomicrobiaceae bacterium
CGCTCTGGCGATCGAAGAACTGTCCTACGGAGCCCACCACCCCCACGTCGCCATCCTCCTCAACAACTTGGCGACGTTGCTTCAAGCCACGAACCGTCTGGCCGAGGCCGAGCCGCTGATGCGCCGCGCGCTGGCCATTGACGAGTAGTCCTTCGGGGACCAGCACCCCAAAGTCGCCATCAGCCTGAATAACCTGGCGACGTTGCTCAAGGCCACCAACCCAGGGCCTACGCATCGAAATCTATCCGGAAACGATGCCCCGATGGTAGCTTCCGTCACGAGCGACACTGCGATTGGCCGCGAGGTTGCGGCTCGGTGTTGGCGGTGTGAGGGAAGGAGCGGCCATGGATGGCGATGCGACCGGGTTTGTGTCGGGGGTGCAGAAGTGTTTCGCGGGTCTGCGTGATCCGCGTATCCAGGCGTCGTGCGAGCATCTGTTGTTCGACATCGTGTCGATCTCGATCCTGGCCGTGGCTTGCGGGGCCGACGATTGGACCGATCTCGAAACATTCGGGAACAAGCGGCGGGAGTGGTTGGCCATGTTCTTGGAACTGCCGAATGGAATCCCGTCGCACGACACGTTTCGGCGTGTGTTCGGGTTGCTCGACCGGAAGGAATTCGCGGCGTGCTTGCTGCAATGGACCCAGACGCTGCACGAGGCCAGCGGCGGCAAGTTGATCGCCATCGACGGCAAGGCCCTGCGGCGTTCGGCTCGCCAGAAGCAGGGGCTGGGGATGCTGCATCTGGTCACGGCGTGGTCCAGCGACAACGGCCTGACGCTGGCACAGGCCGCCTGCGACGACAAGTCGAACGAGATCACGGCGATCCCCGAACTGCTGAAGCTGCTCAGCCTGAAGGGCTGCACCGTGACCATCGATGCGATGGGTTGCCAGAAGGAGATCGCCCGGCAGATTCGCGGTCAGAAGGGGCACTTCGTCCTCGCGCTGAAGGGGAATCAGTCCGGGTTGGAGGCCGACATGCAGCAGGTCTTCCAGGCGGCCATCGCCAACGACTTCGCTGACGTGAAGCACGAGACCGTCAGTTCGACGGAGAAGGGCCACGGTCGCCTCGACGAACGAACGTGCCATGTGGTCGAGATTCCCGCCGCTCATCCGCGCCGCGCGGAGTGGCCTGGTCTGCGCTCGCTGGCGGTCATTGTCTCGCGTCGCGAAATCGCGGGGGAAGAGCATTGGGAGTCTCGCCTGTACATCAGCAGCCTGCCGCCCAAGGCCAAGCCTCTGGCCGACGCGATCCGCAAACACTGGTCGATCGAGAACAGTCAGCACTGGGTGCTGGACATCGCCTTCGACGAAGACTCGCGCCGCCAACAAGACCGCAACGGCGGAGCGAACCTCGCCACGATCCGCCGACTGACCCTCAGCCTGCTCCGCCAAGACACGTCCCTCAAACGTGGCATCAAAGCCAAACGCTTCGCCTGCGCCCTCGATCTCAACTACCTGCTGCAAATCTTCCAACAACCGAAAATCGGTGCGTAGGCCCTGGCCACCAACCGGCTGGCCGAGGCCGAGCCGCTGATGCGGCGAGCTGTTGAGATTCTTAGGAAGTTCAAACACCACACGGGGCATGAGCATCCGCATTGGCAAGTGTTTCGCGGCAACTATTCAGGCTTGTTGATGGCGATGGGGAAGACTGACGTGGAGATTCAGAACATTCTCGAATCACTGCGACAGTCTGATGCGTGATGGCCGATCACGTTCTCTCTTTCCTACGTTCTGAGCAATGTTTCGACAAAATCTTCGCCGCAAAACTCCCGCGAACTGGCGAAGTTCGATAAACCTCTCGCCATTCACCGGGAGAATTGCCTAGTGCATATCCACACTACGTCTAGCGCCCGCTGCGTAGGCGTGGTAGCCTGAGGCCACCCAGGGCCTCCGCATCTATACCTCACGTGGCCATGAGTGAGACGTTTTCAAACCGCTGAAAGTTGAAGGTCATCAGGGAGGCGAGATCGGCGGCGTGCTGGGTCGGGATGACGGACAGAGTCTGTTCGATGGCCGCTCGAAAGTCGGCAAAGGTGGGATGATGGCGGCCGTAGAGCGCACGGCGTTTGGTGAACTTCCAGAGTCGCTCGATCAGGTTCAGATTGGGCGAGTAGGACGGCAGGAACAGCAGGGTGGTTCCCAAGTGCCCGGCCAAGGCGATCACCACCGCATTCCGCTGATAGCGGGCGTTGTCGAGGACCAGTGTGACCGGTCCCGTCAGTCCTTGGGCGGCGATCTGACGCAACAGTTCGCACATCGTGTCGGTGTTGACGACCGTGGTGTTTGTGACACTCACCAAGGTGCGCATCACCGCGTTCCACGCCCCCAGCACGTTGAATCGCTGCCGTCCCGACGCGGCCCGCACAAACAGCCGGGTGAACGACCACAGGCAGCACAGGAACGTGCCGAACACAAAATGAGCGGCATCCACGAAGAACACGTGTCCGTGTCCGGCTTGGGCAGCGTCCAGCGCGGGCCTCAGTTGGTCGTCGAGAAAAGCGGCCTGATCGGCGGCGTGTTCCGCGAGGCTTTTTTTGGCGGAACGGGAAGGGCGCGGACCCGCTGCGACTTCAGTCCCAAGCCCTTCAAGAACCGGGACACCTGAGTCGGCCGACGCGCCACACCGGTGAGCGCCGCGATGCGATGGCAGGCTTCGGCAATGGTCCGCGCGGGCTGCTGTTCCAACGACTGACGGATCTGATCCTGGTGCGCGGCCAGTTCACTGGTCGGCCGGTACTCACGCCCGGAGGTTCGCAATGCCTCCAGTCCACCGGTGCGATACGCTTGGACATCCCGCTGCACGGTCGAACAGGCGACCCCGAGAATCTTCGCCGCCTGCTCACGCTTCAAACCCGAGTGCAGCAACCAGATCGCCCACAGCCTGCGTCGCACGCACGCGTTCGGATGTGACTCCCGCTCGCCCAACACAATCCGCTGTTCGTCTTCGGTGAACTCGATCCGCAACCAGGCCATGCTCCACCTCCCTGTGTGCTCGCCAGACGAACTTCAGCGGACATCTCGACCGCCCGTCGCAGTGTCGCCGAAACTCACCAACAGGGAAACCTCTCATTCAAGGCCGCGTGCGGTATAAATTGAGCGGCGTCATTCTTGCGAGGGTGTGTGTTCCGTCAAGTGTCGGCAGTGGGTCGGCGCGAGGAGGCTTGGTTTCTGACGGAGCGCAACATGTCGGCAGCAGAGGCGGTTGTCGGAATTGCACGGCACTTTGAAAGTTTGACAGACCCGCGTGTGGATCGGACGCGGTGGCACGATCTGCTCGATGTCGTCGTGATCGCGCTGTGCGGCACGATCTGCGGCCGTGACTCGTGGGAGGATCTGCCGGGTTACGGGCGGGAGAAGTTGGACTGGTTCCGCCAGCACCTGCGCCTGCGCAGTGGCATTCCCTCCGCCGATACGTTTGCACGCGTGTTCCAGTGGTTGGACCCCGACGAGTTCCTGGGCTGCCTGTCGTCGTGGGTCGAGTCCCTGCGGACGCGCGCGTCGGGCGAGCTCG
>JANMGP010000155.1:0-41091 GCA_031374705.1 Verrucomicrobiaceae bacterium
ACCGCCGAAGGGCTCAACTCGAAAATCCAAGCGCTCAAAGCCAACGCCAGAGGCTTCCGTAACTTCTTCAATTACCGGACTCGCATCCTCTTCTTCTGCGGCAAGCTCGATCTTTCGCCACTATGACCCCGGAAGAAACTACGTTGTTCATTTTGTGTGTTTTAGTTGGGGCATCGCCGTTCCAGTGGAGCCCTGGCTGATTCCACTTCAGTCCTGGAGTTCCCCATTTGAGCTTTGCCATGGTGTGATGTCTTTCGTGTTACCTACTTGGTTTTGTTTTATGGTTTTTATCGATCTGGGAGAATTGTTTGCAAATCCCTGTGGTGCTTGTGGTTTCGCGGGATTTCCGTCTCGGAACGTGACTTCCCGACATGGGGACGCGACTTCCCGACATGGGGACGTGACTTCCCGACATGGGGACGCGACTTCCCGACATGGGGACGTGACTTCCCGACATGGGGACGTGACTTTCCGACATGGGGACGCGACTTCCCGACATGGGGACGCGACTTCCCGACATGGGGACGTGACTTCCCGACATGGGGACGTGACTTTCCGACGTGGGGGCGTGGCAATCCGATGTCTCAATGCCATGAGACGTGGATGGAGCGGCGCTGGCGTGGGTCAGCGAATAGGGACGCAGGAAGCTGTAAGAGGCAGTCTTCACGGGTGCGGACGATGCCCTCGCCTATTTAATTTGCAACCGCTTTTTTCTGTCCTTTTTCGAAGGTTGGGCGAGAAGGGAAACCCTATGGCATTCGATCCTACCAAACCACAGAACGGCACCGACATTGATGCGGTGGAAATTCGCGCCCAGCTCAACGCGCTCAACGACCGCATCGTGGCGCTGGAAGCGGCCCTCGCCAACACCGCGCAAAACCCAAGCCTAGGCACGCTGAGCCTCGCCCTGAGTGATCCGCCGACGCGGACGGAGGTGCAGCAGATGCTGGATTTTCTGAATACGCTGATGAATCAGATCACGCGGGTGTAGAGGGCGCTGCAACGTCAGCCGTGATGGAAGAATCCCCTGCTGCGTGCGATTGACACGGCTGCGGGCATCGTCTCGCATCGCGGCTATGGAACGATTGACCCATTCCGATTACGCGCGGCTTCTCGATTTTGTCGGGGGCTTGCTGGAACCTCGGGATGTGAAGGGATTTGCAGCAAACATTGTGCGACTGACTTCCGAGCTGCTGCCGGGGGCAATTGTGGCCTTTGACCAGATCGAGGAGGGCGGCTCGTTCTATGGCTTCGACCACAATGTGCCGCTCGACCTCGCGGACCAGCAGCGGATGCACGCGCGCTTGATGGAGGTGTATCAGCAGAACCCGATTTACCAATACATCCAGAGCGGGGGCGCGGGGCCGGTGGTGGATCTGGCGGACTTGGCGTCGAGAAGGGAGTTGATGCGGACGGATTTCTATCAGGACATTTTCCGGCCTTACGGAATCAAACATCAAGTGAACGTGCTGCTCTCGCGTCCGGGGTGGATCAACACGCTGACGATCAATTCCGACCGCCCGATCACTGCGCGAACGAAGGCGATGCTCACGCTGGCGAGCCGCCATTTGCGCTTGGCGCACCGAATGGTTTGGGATGCCGAGCGGGCGGTTTCGACAACTGGGAACACGCGAACACTGGGCCTCACGATAAGGGAAGTGGAGGTGATCAAGTGGCTTCAGGAAGGAAAGCGGAACAGCGAGATCGCAATCATCCTCGGCTGCTCGACACGGACCATCGACAAGCATGTCGAAAACATTTTGCGCAAGACCGGTGCTGAGACCCGCACTGGCGCGGTGCAGATGTGGACCGCGAGCAGGGCGCTGAGCTGTACGTAGTCCGACGTATATCTGCGGCGACGCCCATTGCTTATGGTCCGCGTCCTTCCTGAGTCCGGCCCGCCTTTTAAGGTAACTGAGAAAAGCGCCGCCCTCCCTCTCGGCGCTGATTTCTCAGGATCGAGTGTGGAATCTCCAAGCGACCGCTGCCAAATAGACCCAGCATTTTTAAAAATATGAACCTCACACCCGCTCAAATCACGGCCCTGAAAACGGGCATCACTGCATCCCTTGGAAACATCCAGACGAAGATTACCGACACCGTGTTCGCGGAGACGCTGCCGCTCATCGGCGCGAATCTCGGGGTCGTGGCGAAAAATCATGGGCCTTCGACAGACCACATTACCACCATTAAGACTGCGGTGGCGCAGGCGCTGGATGGGCTCGGGGCAAACCCGACTTATGCGGCTGCGCAGAGTGCTATCAATAGTGCGCTGACGGGGACGGGGACGGGCGTGGTTATCAGCGAAAGTGGCGGAGAGGTGCGGATGGCGTTTGTCGGCTCGCAGACTTACACGGTGGGGAATCTTATCGCGCAGGACTTGGGGATGCCGGGGCTCGGGATGAATGTGTTGGGCGGGAGCGTGCCGACGGATGTGAGCTACACGAACAACTTCACCGTGGGGCTGAACGGGGCGAATAAGGACAGTTTCTTTTTTGATGCGGGCACGGAGTTTATCCGGGTGAACGTAAATGCGGATGGTTCGCAGCTCACTAATGCATCGGGCAAGATGAACGGGCTGGAGGCGAAGATTTCTACAACGGGGACGGGCTCGGAATTTGATGGAGCGTTCCGGGTGGACGTGGCGGGAGGGAAGCTGACGAAATCGGCGGCGGCTTCAGCAGCAGTGGCGACGACTCTGACTGGAGGGCTGGATGCGACTTTTAATGTGGTGAACGATTTTGGAGTCGGAGTGCTTCCGGATGTGGCGACGGCGGCAAATGTCGATTGGGAGTTCAACGGCGCAGCGGTGAATGGGGCGAAGGCAAATGATGCGAGCTTTGGAAATGTGCCGAGTGTTTCGCTGAGCAGCGGGGTGGTGCTGTCGTCGTTTTTCGGTGAGTTCATCGACCCGATCTTCTCGAAGATTAAGGCGGTGACGGACCCGATCAAGCCGGTGGTGGACGCGTTGAGCGCAAGCATCCCGTTTCTTTCCGGGCTGGGGCTGCCGAGCACGCTCGCGGATTTCATGGGCATCGGCCCGGAGGTGGCGACGCTGAAGTCGGTGATTGATTTCGTGAACGCGGGCGCGGCGGCGGCGGATGTCGCGCAGATCAATCTCGGGACGCTCACCTACGGGGCGGGGCAGGATATTCGGGATAAGAACTTCAAGGCGAGCGAGCTGGACTTTGGGCAGTCGATTTTCACGCCGGGCGTGGATGTGAGTTCGCAGAGCGCGGCGGTGGCAAACTTGCTCTCGGCGGGCGGCGGGACGTTTGGGCTGCCAATCTTGAACGCGGCGGAGCCGGGGATTTTCAAGCTGCTGAATGGAATCACGACGGACCTTTTTGTGGCGAACTTGCCGGAGCTGAACGCGGGGTTTGAATACAGCAATTTCTTTCCGATCATCGGGCCGCTGGGGGCGCGGGTGGAAGGGGCAATCAATCTGAATGTGAACTTGGATTTTGGCTTCGATAGCTCGGGGCTGGATGTGTATCGCAAGGGCGGGAGTGCGGAGGAGATTTTCAATGGCTTTTATCTGAGCGACCATTGGGTGGGGAAGAATGATGGCCCGGAGATGACTGTCTCGGCGAGCCTGCAAGCCTTTGCGGAGCTGAATCTGGCGCTGGTGCGGGCTGGCGTGGGCGGGGGGCTGTTTGCAAATATTTACTTCGACCTCAACGATGTGAAGCCGGACGGGAAAATCTATCTCGACGAGCTGGCGGAGGTGATTTCCGGGGGCGATATTTTCGATACTTCGGGCAATGTGAGCGCGGGGTTGAGCGCGTATTTGACGGTGGGCTACAGCTTTTTCTCCAAAACGTTCCGCAAGAATCTGGCGAGCGTGAAGCTGCTGGAGTTTGGGGTGCGGGAGCCGAGCACGGTGGATACTTCGCCGAAGCTGGCGACTGTGAGCGGGGGCAATGTCACTTTGAACGTGGGTGCAAACGCCGAGGCTCGGGTGTTTGGCAATTTGGATGATGATGCCGGGGATGAAGACCGCATCGGCGATACGTGGTTTGTGAATAAGGCGAATGGCGAGCTGGAGATCCAGGTGAGCCGATACGTAGATGGCGCGCCGCGCGAGGAGTTGCGGCAAAAGGTGAAATCTAACGGGACGATTTTTGTGAAGGGCGGGCACGTGAACCCGGAGATCATCCAGATCAATCACAGCGTGACCAATAAGTTCGACTTCACGTCAGGCGACGCTGTGTCGTACGCATTCGGCGGATCGGGCAACGATGTGCTTCGCGGAAGTACGTTTGACGACACGCTGGGCGGTGGGCCGGGGAACGATCTCCTCATCGGTAATTATGGCTCGGATAGCCTTACAGGCGGTGCGGGTAAGGATAATTTCATCGGCGGATTCGGCGACGATACGCTCGACGGCGGGGCGGGCGGGGATTACCTGTTCGGCGGGCCGGGCTTCGATAAGGTAACGTATCAATCGGCGAGTGCCGGGGTGAAGGTGGACCTTCAGTTTGGGATTTTCCAATCTGGCGACGCGAAAGGGGATAAAATAATCGCTGTCGAAGAGGTGGAAGGCAGTCCTTTCGACGATACTTTGGGGGGCAATCAATTTAACAACTACCTCATCGGAGCGAATGGAAACGACGTTCTCTTTGGGAAGGACGGAAATGATTCGCTGGAGGGTGGTGCGGGCGGGGATGCTCTCGACGGTGGTGCTGGGAAAGACACCGCAGTTTACAATTCCGCACAGTACTTCGCTGGCGTGACGGTGAATCTCGCAACGGGCATCGGCACCGGCGGGGAAGCGAACGGCGATACGATCACCGACATCGAGAATCTGCTCGGTGGAAATGGGAATGATACCTTCTTCGGTAATGCGATCGGCAATGTGCTCAATGGCGGCGCAGGAGACGACAGCCTCAATGGAGGCGGGGGCAAGGACACCCTCATCGGAGGCCTAGGATCTGACACACTTACGGGAGATGGCGACGATGTCATAGACTATGAGGATGCGGGCGGGCGCGTGGTCGTAAATTTGGATTATGGCTCCGCTGCCATTTACGAGCCGGAAGACATGGCACCGCAATCGGATACGATCTCGGGTATTTCCGACATTGTGGGGTCGTATTTCAACGATAGTTTGATCGGCAATAGCGCGAACAACCGCATCAACCCAAACCTCAGCCGCGAAGCGCAGGGGGCATCTGACTATGTGGATGGCGGGCTGGGAACGGATACGCTGGTGGTAGATTATTCGATAGGCGATATGCCGCCGGATTGGGGTGCAGACTCCAATCAAGTCTCCGGCGTGGAAATCCTGCGGGCGGGCTTCACTTTCACCGTGGCCCGCGAATACAACGGCAATAGGTTCGACTACATCCTAGCAGATAACGTCGAGCAACTCGACTTCACCGGCGGGCGGCAGCAGGACACCATCGCCGGCTTTGACGGGGAGGATATTTTGCGCGGTGGCGGAGGCAACGATTCGATAGAAGGAGGCTCGGGAAATGACTTCATCGAGGGAAACGATGGGGATGATTACCTAGAGGCAGGCGAAGGCTTTGACACGATGTACGGCGGAAATGGGAACGATGAACTGGCAGTGAGCGATCTCGGCGACACGGTGTTTGGCGGAGTGGCAGACGATGTTCTCGGCGGTGCGGGGCAAGACACGCTCACGGTGGATTTCAGCCACCGCAACTACGCCGTCTTCACTCGTCCGGGCCAAGTCCGCAGCCTCGAGAGCGGTGGCGGGCGCGGGTGGGAGGTCAATTACAGCGAGATAGAGCATCTCCTCATCATCAGTGGAAATCAGAACGATTTCCTCAACGGCAATACGGGCAGCGACACAATCTACAGCGGAGGCGGGGATGATGTGCTGAACGGAGGCGGCGGCGCAGACGTGATCGACGCGGGCGAGGGCGACGATGAGATCGAAGTGGATGTCCTTTTAGGCTCGGGGACCCGTGTGAACGGCGGCGATGGGCTCGACGCGGTGCGGATGAATCTCGGCAGCTCGCCAAAGCCGGTTTTGGTTACAGGCAACGCTGATATTCAAATCCGAGTGGGAGACTTCATCAAGCTCACCAACTTTTATGTGGTCACTGATCAACTCGCCTCGGTGGACCTTACCCAAGTGGAGAAAGTCACCGTGCTGGGAACTAAATTTAACGATGTGTACCTCGGCGGAGATGCGACGGATGTGTTCCTCTCCGATAAAGGAAACGACCGACTGGAAGGCGGCGCGGGCAACGACACGCTATGGGGGGGCGATGGAAAGGATACGCTCGTCGGCGGGGATGGTGCAGACGATCTACGGGGAGGGAAGGGCAACGACCTTTATTTCACTGCCTACGAAGCCAGCGTAGGCGGGGCAATCGAAGACAATCTCGTGGAATTTCCGAACGCCGGATACGACATCGTGAACTCCACAGATGGCTGGTTTCTCGGGCCGAACTTTGAGGAATTGCGCCTCTCCGGACCCAACGCGACCTTCGGCCACGGCAATGACATTGCGAACAAACTGATCGGCAACAACAGCGTGGCGACCTCGCTGTATGGCCACGAGGGCGACGATAACCTCATCGGCGGGAATGAAGCCGATGAACTCGACGGAGAAGAAGGCAACGACCGCATGGAAGGCCGCGACGGCGGCGATATTTATTACGTGGATAGCACGCGCGACGAAGTCATCGAACGCGCCGCCGCCAGTGGGATGGACAAAGTCTTCGCCGCAGTGAGCTACACGCTGCCGAAGTACGTCGAAAACATCACCCTCACCGGCACCGCACTGAAAGCCACCGGCAACAGCATCGCCAACGTCATCGTCGGCAACTTCCAGAAAAACATCCTCGAAGGCGGGGGCGGCGATGACGTGCTCGTCGGCGGCGAAAAGGCGGACGGCTGGAGCGGCGCAAACACGGTGGATTCGCTCATCGGCGGCGCAGGTGCCGACACTTACATCCTCGGCAACAGCAACCGTCCTTACTACATCGCCACCGGAAAGACCGACCACGCAGCCATAGATTTCAAAGTGAAAGAAGGCGACAAGCTCGAACTGCACGGCCAAGCGGCAGACTACTTCCTCTTGCCCATCACCAAAAACTTCGACTTTGCCCTCATCCCCAAAACCGCCAAGTTCACCGGTCTCTTCCTTGACAAAGACCACAACGGCACATTCGACAGCGCGATAGACGACTTCATCGCCGTCATGCCAAAGCTGCCCGCCTCCGTCCACCTCGCGGATATCGCCGACTTTATCGTGCCCCCCGACATTTAAGCGGGCACGCGGGACGTATCCCGTTACGTGCCAAGCACGGCGGCTACTTTCAGCGGCGTTTCGCGTCAATGGTGTCGAAGGACTTCACCTCGGTCCGGTGATACAATCGTGCGTGGTTCCACAGGGACGAAGGCAGAGGCGAACCGCCTGATCGGAAGAATCCGCTTGTTTTCGTTTCCGATACTCCAAAGGCTCGCGCTCTTTAGAACACCATCATGCACACACTCCACGGTCACAGCTTCATCGCCGGAAAAGCCACGGCGGATTCCGAGAAAACATTTCATGCAAAGTCGCCGCTCGAAGGGGCGGCGCTGGAGCCCGCGTTTCACGAAGCGAGTGCTGCCGAGGTGGATCAGGCCGTGCGCCACGCGGAGGATGCTTTTGAGATTTACCGGCGGGTGGACGCCGCAGCCCGAGCGGATTTCCTCGATACCATCGCAAACGAAATCGTCGGCCTCGGCGATGTGCTGCTCCAGCGGGCGCATGTCGAGACCGGTCTGCCCCTCGACCGGCTCACCGGCGAACGCGCACGGACTTGCGGGCAATTGAAAGCGTTCGGAGCGCTTGTCCGCGAAGGTTCATGGGTGGATGCGCGCATCGATTTTGCAAACCCGGACCGCACACCGGTCCCGAAGCCGGACCTGCGCCGGATGCTCGTGCCGCTCGGCCCGATCGTTGTGATGGGTGCGAGCAATTTCCCGCTCGCATTCTCGACGGCGGGCGGCGACACGGCGTCGGCGCTCGCGGCGGGCTGCACGGTCATCATGAAAGCGCACGGCTCGCATCCCGGGACGGCGGAACTCGTCGCGACGGCGATCTATCGTGCGCTCGAAAAGTGCGGACTGCCGGCCGGTGTTTTCTCCATGTTGCACGGTGCGGGTTCGGTCGTGGCGCAGGGGCTGGTTCGTCATCCGCTGGTTCGCGGACTGGGATTCACCGGCTCCGAGCGCGCCGGGCGTGCTCTGTTCGATGCCGCCGCCGCGCGGCCCGAGCCGATTCCGGTTTTTGCGGAGATGGGTTCGCTGAATCCCGTGTTCCTTTTGCCAAATGCTCTGCGCGAACGTGGAACTGCGATCGCCGCCGGTCTGAAGACCTCGTTCACAATGGGAGCCGGACAGTTTTGCACGAAGCCGGGTCTGGTACTTGCGCTGGGCGGGCCGGATTTTGATGCGTTCGCGGAGCAATTCCGCACGCAGGTCCAGGGCGTGCAACCGGCGACTATGCTGAACCGCTCGATTTGCGACGCGTTCCACGCTGGCGTCGATCGAATCCATGAGATCAAAGGCGTGACGGTGCTCGCGGAAGCGAACACCGACGCGGTCGCTGCGAAAACGCAGGGCGAGCCGCTCGCCTTCACAACGGATGCGGAGACGTTCATCCTCAACCATGGATTGCGAGAAGAGGTTTTCGGCCCCTACACCCTGCTCGTCGCAGCGAGGACCGTCACGGAACTCATCACTGCGGCGCGCTGCCTCGCGGGCCAGCTCACCGCTACTTTCCATGCGGACGCGGATGATCTTGCGCAATTCGCCGACCTCGTTTCCATCGCGGAACGCCGTGCGGGGCGCATTGTTTTGAACGCATTCCCGACCGGTGTGGAAGTGTGTCCATCCATGCAGCACGGCGGTCCGTATCCGGCGAGCACCGACTCGCGCTACACGAGCGTCGGCACCGCTGCCATCCTCCGGTGGGCGCGTCCCGCGAGCTGGCAGGGATTCCCGCAGGAGGCGTTGCCTGCCGAACTTCGTGACGACAATCTGCGTTCCATCATGCGCACCGTCAATGGCGTGCTGACTCGCTGACGACAGAATCAGCACAAGTCCCCTCGCCTGCCCAAGCGCAGGAGCGCCTCACCCACCCAGCGCACGGACGAGCGATGCGCGCGCCGTGGCGAGTCCTTTATATTGCGCCATCGGCTCAGGCATCGTGCGCAGGGCGCGTACGATTCGCCCGGCTATTTCGGGTAATGCGGCGACTGTATCAAGTCGGTGATGATTCACGCGGATGCCGAAGAGTAAGCAGCGCGTTTGCGGCAGGCGGGTTAAAAACTGCGTCTCCAGTCGAATCCACGTCGTCTCCGGTCGCGACTCCGCAGAGAGCCTTGGCAGCTTGCGCGACGGGTGATGATTGAGTTCGGCGTTCGCGCACATGCCCCAGTTTTCGCGCTCCCACGCGGCACCGCATTCGATGCGTGAAAGAAACGCCGCAATGCCTGTGCCGATCGTTGATTGCAGTCCTGGCACCGGCGCATGGACCGCGCTGAGCGGAAGTCCCACTTTCTCCGGCAGCGACCAAGCCGTCGGGAAAACTACTTCGCCCGCGAGCACCACAGGCTCGCGCTCGGCGTCGCCGGAAAGGACCACCCAATCCGCCTCTGCGACAGCCGTCCAAGTGTGCATCCACTCGAGCGCCTCGCGCTTACCGGCCTCTCCATCCGGCAGGCAGACCGAGAAAAGCTCCGGACTTTCTCCCATCCAGCGTTTTCGCTCGGCGAGTACTGCCCCGGTCTCGTCCCACGAAGACCAAAACGCCGCCGCATCGCCGGCGCTCAGCCCCATCGGCATCCGGAAATCCGCATTGGGAAAGAGTCGCAGCCAGTTCGGAGTCATGTGCTGAATTAGCACACACTCGCCCGCGCTGCGCAAGCATCGCGCCAGCATCAAGTCGTAGTACCGACGAAGGGACTCGAACCCTTACACCCGTGAGGATACCAGATTTTGAGTCTAGCGCGTCTGCCATTCCGCCACGTCGGCTTTTTGATCTGTTCTGAGCGTATGCAGCAGCGGGCGGAATGGCAAGCGCCGTGTTCCCGAGTTTCTGTCCACGGGTGTGATTAAAAGGCGAGCCCAACTCGAGCCGCGCATTTCCTCCCTAGTTTCGGGGACGTCTCAGGATTGCTTACCGCCGTCCCACGGCTCGATTCCTTTTGCATGAAATCTCTCGTCTCAATTCTGTTTGCCGCCGGTGCGTTTGCTGCGGAGCCGCTCTCGCCGGAGCTGGCGGTGCTCAGCGCGGAGGCGCGGGGTGTTTTGGCGCACAATTGCACGAAGTGTCACGGACAGCAGAAGCAGAAGGCGGAACTCCGCCTGGACTTGCGCGAGGCGGCGATGAAGGGCGGCGAAAGCGGCGCGGTCATCACGCCGGGCAAGCCGGATGCGAGCGAGCTGATCCGGCGGCTGAAGCTCCCGGCGAAGGACGACGAGGCGATGCCGCCGGAGAAAGGCCCGCTGGACCCCAAGGACATCGCGACGCTGGAGAAATGGATCGCCGCCGGGGCTCCGTGGCCGGATGGCGCGACCGCGGGCATCGTCTTCCAACGCGCACCGATAGCGCCGAGGACGCCCGATTTCCCAGCGGGCACCGAGGCATTTGAGAATCCCGTGGATAAGTTTGTGGCGGGATATTTTCAGGAGAAGAAGTTCGCTTGGCCCGAGCCAGTGGACAACCGCACATATCTTCGACGTGCGTCGCTTGATGTCGTGGGGTTGATTCCGGAGTGGCAGGAATTGCAGGCTTTCGACGGCAACCGCGCCAACGCGGTGGACGCTCTGCTTGCCCGGAGGGAAGACTACGCCGGGCACTGGCTTTCATTTTGGAACGATGCGCTGCGCAACGATTACAGCGGCGCGGGCTATATCGACGGCGGACGGCTGCCGGTTTCGTCGTGGCTGTATAATGCGCTGCTCAAGGACGTGCCTTACGATCAGTTTGTGCGCGAATTGATCACGCAGGCGCCGGGCGCGGAGGGGTTCATCAAGGGCATCAAATGGCGCGGCGATGTGAGCGCCGGACAGCGCATCGAGTTGCAGGCGGCGCAGAGCATCGGGCAGGTGTTACTCGGCGTGAATATCAAGTGCGCGTCGTGCCACGATAGTTTCATCTCCGACTACACGCTCAAGGACGCGCATGCCCTGGCCGCTGTGTTCTCCGACCAGCCGCTCGACCTTTACCGCTGCGACAAGGCAACCGGCGAAACGGCTGCGGCGGCGTTCTTCTGGCCCGAGCTCGGCAGCATCACCGCCGAGGCTCCGCGCGCAGAACGGCGCAAGCAACTCGCGGACATCCTCACGAAAAAGGAGAACGGCCGGCTCGCTCGCGTGATGGTGAACCGGCTGTGGGCGGCGTGCTTTGGCCGCGGGCTCGTGGAGCCGGTGGACGCGCTGGACAATTCACCGTGGAGCCGCGATTTGCTCGACTGGCTCGCGTCGGATTTCGCCGCGAACGGCTACCGCGTCACGCGCACGCTGCGGCTCATCCTCACGTCGCATGCTTATCAACTCCCGGCGGTGGAAGTCGCCAGTGCGGACGACCTCGCGAAATCGTCGTTCGTTTTTCAAGGCCCCGTCGTGCGGCGATTGACTGCGGAGCAGTTCACGGATGCCGTGAGCCGTATCGCCACGCCGCTTTACAAAAAGCGCAAGTTCGTCCCCGGCGATAAAGGCGGGCCGGCATTCGCTGCAGGCGCGCAGTGGATTTGGAACGACGAAGCCGATGGAAATATCAACGCGTTCCCGCAGGGCAAACGTTACTTCCGCACCGCCGTGGGATTTCCCAAAGGCAGCAAGCCGCGCCTGGCCCGCGTCGTCGGCTCGGCGGACAATACGCTCGCGTGCTATATCAACGGCGCACGCGTGCTCGACAACCCGAACTGGAACGAAGCCGTGGATGCCGACGCGACCGACGCAGTGTTAGGGCAAACGGGAATCACCGTCGCCGTAATGGCCGACAACATCGCGCCCGGTGCGGCAGGGCTGCGCCTCGCTGTCGCAGTGTGGTTCGAGGGACAAAAGACGCCGCTCGTCCTCGCGACCGGCCCCGGCTGGCGCAGCGCCGAGAAGCCCGCGGATGGATGGGAGCAGCCTGCCTTCGCCGACGGAGAATGGGCACCGGTCATCACGCTCGGGCCGACCGGACTTCCGTGGGTTGACGTCCCCGGGTTTACTCTCCTGGAGCACGGCGGCTTTGTGCGCGCGGCATTCGTGGACAACGACCCGCTGCAAAACGTCCTCGGCCGGCCCATCCGCGACCAAATCAATATGAGCCGCCCGACGCAGGCGACGCTCCTGCAAGCGCTCACCTTTGCAAACGGACGAAGCTTCGACGACACGCTCACCAAAGCCGCCGCGAAATGGACCGCCCGCATCCCCGATGCAACCGCACGTCTGACAAACATCTACCGCACCGCGCTCCTCCGCGAACCGCGCGCAGACGAACTCGCCTTCGCCGCCGCCGCTCCCGCCGATCTGCTATGGTCAGTGCTGTTGCTGCCCGAATTTCAACTCATCCGATAATCCATGAACGACCGCCGCACATTTCTCCGCCAACTTTCCGCAGCATCCATCGCCGCCATGACCGTGGGCTCCCCTCGCCGCTCGTATGCCATCGCTTCAAAACCAAAGGCCACAGCAGACACCGTCATCCTGCTCTGGATGGCCGGCGGGATGGCGCACACGGAGACGTTCGATCCGAAGCGCTACGTGCCTTTTGAAGTCGGGATGGAAGCGGGAAAAGTGCTCTCCACTTTCGAGTCGCGTCCGACCGCGCTCGACGGCGTGCAGTTCTCCGAAGGCCTCGAAGAAATCGGCAAGGTCATGGACCGCGGCACGGTCATCCGTTCGCATGTTGTGGCGGACATGGGAAGCATCCTGCATTCGAGGCATCAGTTCCACTGGCACACGTGCTACGAGCCTCCGCAAAGCGTCGCCGCGCCGCACATGGGCGCGTGGGTGGCCAAGGAACTTGGCGCGCGCAATCCCGTCGTGCCGCCGTTTATCGTCATCGGCCAGCGCTTCGATCGCGGGGAAAAAGAAGAGCTCAAGACGTTTCACACCGCCGGGTTTCTCAGCAGCGAATACGGACCATTTCTCGTAGAAGAACCGACCGCCGCGCTGGAAACCGTGCGTCCACCAAAAGGCATGACGCCGGAGCGTTTCGAAGCGCGTCATTCGCTCTATCGCGAGATGCTGAAAAAGAGCGGCGTCGCCGAAAAATCCAGCGACTACCAGCAGGATTCGCTGCTTCGTTCCATGGAGCAGGCCTACGGACTTCTCCGCTCGCCGGAGGCCAAGGCGTTCGACCTCGCGCTCGAACCCAAGGAAGCCTACGACGCATACAACACCGGCCGCTTCGGGCTTGGCTGCCTGCTCGCACGCCGCCTCACGGAAGCCGGCGCGCGCTTCATCGAAGTGACCAGCGAATACATCCCGTTTGAATACTGGGACACGCACAACACCGGCCACGCTCGCGCCGCCGACATGAAGCGCCAAATCGACCGCCCCGTGGCCCAACTCGTCCGCGACCTCGAAGCCCGCGGATTGCTCGACCGCACACTCATCATCCTCGCGAGCGAATTCAGCCGCGACGCCATGCTCGAAGGCGCCGCCGCGAAACCCGCCCCCGAAGGCGCAGACACAAAAAAGCTGCCCGAGAAAATGTCCGAGATGAAGCACTACGGAATGCACCGCCACTTCACCGGCGCAGGCTCGGTCCTCATGTTCGGCGGCGGAATCAAGCGCGGCCAGGTGTATGGAAAAACAGCGGACGAACGCCCCTGTACGACCATCGAAAACCCAGTAAGCATCGGCAACATCCACCAAACGATGTACCACGCCCTCGGAATCAGCCCCGATACGCATTACGAGATCGAAGGCCGCCCATTCTACACCACGCCCGACGGCAAATCGCCCATCATCCCGGCGCTGCTGGCGACAGGCCTTTCGTAGAGGCTACGCGACTCCGGCAACCGTCTCCACCCACCGGGCCCACAGCCAGCACAGATCGGAAAGCCGGTTCAAATACTGCGGCACGGCACCCGTCACTGCGAAGCCGCGCTCCTTCATCTCCCACACACCGCGCTCCGCCCTGCGACAAGCCGTGCGCGCGCCGTCGAGCATCGCGCTGCCTTTGGTTGAACCCGGCGTCGCCCAATGCGTGAACGAGATTTTCTTGTTCTTCTCCAGATCATCGATGATGCCCGTGAGCCGATCCACCATTTCCGGCGTCACAAAAAGAAACCCCTTCTCCCGGTAACGCTCCCGATCCTCCGCCGCACACGCCAGCTCGCCCATTAGAATGACCAGCTCTTTCTGAATGGCCAGAATCTCTGCCGTCAGCACCGCGTCCTCATTCCAAGCCCGCGCGAGCCCCAGCGCCACATTGAGTTCGTCGCACGCACCGTAAGCCGCCACTCGCGCATCCGTTTTCGCGACGCGGCGATTAAACATGAGCCCCGTCGTTCCATCATCCCCCGTTTTTGTGGCAATAGACATGACGCCTATACGCCCGCCAACGCCCTCCGGCGCAATTCATTTTACCGCGAAGTGCGCGGGGAACATGCACTCGCCGTTTGCAACGCGGCCCCCCGATTTCAAACCATCCCTAAGCGATGGTCGCCGCTATGGCACAAAAAACGCCCGCCGATTCCCCGGCGGGCGTCTCTTGAAATTGAACCGCTGATTACCAGCCGTGAGCGGTGCGGACCTTGAGCATGACGTCGAGAATCGCATTCCACGTCTGCGGCTGTTCGAGCTTCGCATTTGGGAACATGCAGCCGTCCCAGCAGATGTGCTTCATTCCGCGGGATGCCGCGTCCTTGAGCCAGTAACCTGACGCCTTCACGATATCGAGCTTGCCGTTTGGATCATCCGCCGGGCAGTGCTTGCCAGTCTTGTCGTGCGAGCCGGCGCCGTGGACGTGTCCGTCGTTTTGCGCGACGTGGAAATCGAACGTCCACGGACGGAGTTTATCGGTCATTTTCTCGTAGGCCGCGTAGAACTCCGCTTCGGTTGCTCCGTCTTTGATGAGCGCGTGTTCGGGTGCGTTGTATCCGAGGAGGTAGAGGTATGTGTGCGCGAGGTCGGCCTGAAAACCAACGGTCTTCGGCATCCCGGTCTCCTCGAGCAAATCGAGGATGTCTTTCCATGAATGCATGCCCGCCCAGCAAATCTCGCCTTCCGCTGCGAGACGCTCGCCGTGGGCCTCTGCGATTTTTCCGGCTTCGCGGAATGTTTCCGCAATTTTAGCAGTGTTCGCCTTCGGATTCTCGCGCCATTTGTTCACACCGAACTCCGCGGAATCGATGCGGATGACGCCGTACTTGCGGACACCGTGCTTGTTGAAAACACCCGCAACCCGGCACGCCATCTTTACCGCGCTCAGGAATTTCTCGCGCTGCGCCGCGTCACCCATCGCGGAATCGCCGATGGTCCCTGGCCATACAGGTGCGACGAGTGAGCCGACATTGAAGCCCTTGCCGGCGATGAGGTCCGCGATGCCCATCAGCTCGGCGTCGCTGGCCTCCGGGTTTGTGTGAGGCAGGAAGAGAAAGTAATCGATGCCATCGAATTTCTGACCGTTGACGCTGGCTGCCGCGGTGAGATCGAGCATGTGTTCGAGGCTGATGGGCGGTTCCTGGCCCTCGCCAGTTCCCTTGCCCACGAGACCGGGCCACATTGCGTTATGAAGTTTCGGAGAGGTATTGCTCATTGTAGTGTAAGATAGTTGCTTGAAGCGGGCGGAAATTGGCGGGAGACGATCGTCGGGGCAAGGCGAAATTCACGCCGGCAATTGAGAACTTTGAGAACTCGCTCCATCACGCATGTTCCCGCTTGCCGTGGCCGTGGCGATTTGCTGAGGATGCGCGTCTTATGAATATTCTCCGCTCCTCGGTCCAAATCATCATCACCACCGCAGCAATGCTCGCAACCACGGTTTTTGCAGACATCGCCGTGAAGAGCGGGGAAAAAATCGGCTTCCTCGGCGACTCCATCACCGAGGGCGGATGGGGAAATCCCAAGGGTTATGTCCATCTCGTGATCGACGGACTCGCGGCCAATGGAGTGAGCGCAACCGCGGTCCCGGCGGGAATCAGCGGACACAAATCCAACGACATGCTCGCCCGCGTGGAACGCGATGTCCTCGCGAAAAAACCACAGTGGATGACTATCAGTTGCGGCGTGAACGACGTGTGGCACGGCAAGAACGGTGTCGCTCTGGACGACTACAAAAAGAACATCACAGCCATTCTCGACAAGGCCGCTGCTGCGCAGGTCAAGGTCGTCGTGACCACGGCAACCGTCATCCACGAAAACCTCGAAAGTCCCGAGAACCAAAAACTCGCCGCTTACAACGAATTCCTGCGCACCCTCGCCGCCGAACGGAAGGCACCGTTGGCCGATCTGAACGCGATGTTTCAGGAGCGCATAAAAGCCGAGAACAAGCCCGGTAAAAACACCGTCACCGGCGACGGCGTCCACATGAATTTCGAAGGCGACAAGATCATGGCGCGCGGCATCCTCAAAGCATTTGGGTGCGACGACGCACAACTCAAGAAAGCCGACGAAGCCTGGTTGGCGAAGAAGTAGCCCGGCAAGGCGGCTATCAAAAGAGATCTCGGATGCTCCGCATTTCCTTGAGCAGCTTCCGTCCCGCTGTCGGGTATTCGGGGTTTTGAATGAAGATGGCGTTCTCTCCGGCCTGGAGCAGCGCATTCTGTGCATCCTTGTCGATTTTAAACCATGTGCCGACGCCGAGCGCCTGGGTGAAGACGGCCTGGATGGACTGCGGGCTGGTCTCATCCCGCTTCATCGAGCCCATTCCCAAAAAGTCCATCAGCCCGTCGGCAGGCGCGGAAGGCTGATCGTCCTTCGCGTTCAGCGCGCGAGTGAAATCGATGACTGCGTACCGAATCGAGCTTGGCGCAGCGACGGTTGCCAGGAGGTTGTCGATTCGCTGGTGGGATGATTCGAGCGAGATCGATGTCGTGCGTAGTGCGGTCGAAAGCATGCCGGGCCGGAAACCTCCTTTTGAGAAAGGCTCAACCTTGCCGTTGTAGGCGTCGATGACAATGAGGACTTTGTGCTTCGCCTTGTCCTGCCGCAGCAGCCGGACAGCGGTGATGACGCCGAGGTTGTCAGCAACACCTCCGTCCATCAGGTGAATGAACGGATGCCGCGGATCGGCGTTGCTCTTCATCGTCGTCAGCGGAATCGCCACCGGAAACGTGGCGCTCGTTTTTAAACCTACTGCAAGCGGCATATCCTCGGGAGCGTTGAGCTGCCGGGATCCGAGGCGGTGATTGTAGCCGGTGATCCCATACTGCGCCAGCACGTCGGGCGTGAATGGAAAGATCGCGCCATTCTCAAAGACGGTTCCGTTCGTGACCCAATATGGCATGAGTGGCGTCGTGCCCTTCTTCTTAAAAATGTCGCCGAGCGTAAGCGAGCGGCCCTCGTCACGGCCAAGGACATAGTCATCAAACCGCCGCTCCAGGATGTCTCCGCGATCGAGCTTTCCAGCCATCAGCGGATTGAAAAACGAGCCGACAATCGATGATTGACAATTCTCGGCGAGCGTCTTCCGCCAGTTGCGTCCGCTTTCATCTCCACCGCCCGCCGCGAATGAAAAACCGCGCGCTTCCGGGTCTCCCGGAACCTGCCGCAGGTGCTGATTGAGATGAGCGATGTAGGAGCCCGCCGCGAGTCCACCGCCGGACACCGTGGAGAAATAATCGACCTCGCGAAGGAGATTCGAAATCCGCCCGTTCGCTCCCCGGACGGGAGTTTGTTCGAGCGCTTTCAAAACACCCGCAGCAAAATTAGCCGCGCGCATTCCACCGCCCGAGATCGCCACCGCCACTGCGACATCGCTCCGCTGTCCGGGACGCTTCTGGACGTTCTCGTACGCGGCGAGATTCACCGTCGGCTCGCTCGACGGCCATTTGTTTCCAAGCGTGGCTCTGGACTCGCGCGTCGCGCAGCCCTGAATCGCAATTCCAATCGAGGATGCGAGAATCAGACGGAGGATATTGCATTTACGGTTAGACTGTAGATTCATGGCAGGATGATTGTCGTGTGACGGGCAGAGCTACCGGCGCCACCGGCAAATGTCGCCAAGAAACTCGCGGGGCGAACCAAACAAGCCGGGACGAAGCGGAAGTTCCCCGTTGCGAACGGTGCCGGGCTTTCCGCCCTTCGTCTTACTTCGCGACGAACTCGACGCATTCGCTCCAGCGGCTCCAGCGTCCCGTGCTGTCCTTGTGGCGTACGCGGGCGCGATAGGTGCGGCCGGGCTTGCACGTGCCTTGCGGGATGTGGACTTGCGGGACGAAGGCCGGAGACTCGGGGCTCTGCCACACGGTCTCGATCTCGTAGCGCCACGGCTTGTCGGAGGGAGTGCCGATTTCGCCGATGCGCCACTGCATGGCGGCGAAAGTATTCACCCCCTGCGGATCGGAGAATGCACCCGACTCAAAGCCGAGCGCGCCCGCCGGAAATTCCGCCGGCCCGACATAGCGGATCGTCGGCCGCGCAGGGATGTCTTTGTCCGCCGCCTCGATCGAGAGATATCCCCAGCCGTAACCAAGCGGATCGTGATCATTAATGGCGTAGTTCTTTTTAGGCCGCGTATCGGTGCAGAAATCGACGATGTATTTGCAGAATCCGGCGAAATCCGGCGTGGCGAGCGTTCGGGTAAAACTGCCGCCCTGCATGCCTTCGGACGCCGGGTTGCGGAAGAACGATCCTTTCGGACCGGCGGCGGGAGCATAGTTCCAGCGTGCACGATCGAGCTCGGCCCAGCTCCCGGCCTTCGGCTCGATGAGCCGCGCGTACTCGGCGACGAGCTGACCGATTTGACCGCCATTCGGGCGCGGATCGCTGCCGAGCAAGTCAAGGATCTCCCGGGCGCGGTTGCGGAATTCAGTGCGCAAATCCGGCACGTCGAGCACGCGCGCCTGCTCAATGTAGCCGGGCTGGTGGGTGCAGGGAATAAACTGCATGTCGAGGTCCCACGGAACAGGCATCCATCCGCGCTCGGGATGTTGATAGAAGCAATGGTTTGCACCGGGACGGAGGTCGAGATTTGCCACGAGACGGTTAATCGAGTGGAAGCTGTAGTAGCTCTGAACGTCCAAATTTGCGCGCCACCATTTGAGCGCATCGCCCCTTGGTCCGCCGTTGAGATTTCCCCACTCGCGCCCCGGGTCGCCGGTATATCCGCCGGGGATGTGCTGCATGCCGTGCTCGGGCGCGACGGTGATTCCATCGGGCCATTTGTGGTTTTTCAGCCACGCTCCATCGGCGTCCTCGATCGCCTGGTAAAGCCCCCAAAGATCGCCGTCGTACTGCGATTTCCCCTGCTCTTCCGCAGTCGTGACCACACGAAAATGCACCGGCTGACAATCCGACGCCGCGACGCCCGCGAGCTGATAGGCGCGGAACGAAATGGCTTCGTCCAGCCCCGACATGCCTCGATTGACCTGCACCCAGGGACTCGCGCAGGCATTCATCGAAAAGCTGTTCCACGCTTCCTTGCGCAGCTTTCCCCACTGGTCGCGCACGGACAGTTCGTGGGCCGGGGCGAATTTGAAACCCCACTTGTTTTTTCCGGTGTTGTAAGTGCTCGCACTCCCACGGTTGTGAAACGCCATGTGGTCGATCACGCGGCCTTCGTACACAAAAGTGCCGGTGAAACGCCGGTGATTGAAGCCGCCATTATACTGGCTGTTGCGGACGTCTTCGCCATTCGCGATGAGGGTGAAAATCGGCAGCGTTTTCTGCATTTCCGCGCTAAAAGTGATCGGCGGTGTCTTCCCAGGCTGCGAAGCGCCCGTCCATGCCGGCGGACCGTTCCAGACGTAATACGCAAAGTTCGGCGACGGGTCGTCCGCGTACGGAAGACGCACCGCCGCGCCGTCGCCGCCGGTGGCCGTGATCCGATAGCGCACGAGTCGGCGGTTTGTCTGCGCAGCCGCGGGGATCGTAGCCGACCACACATTGTCCTTCGCGATGTTGTCGCCATCACGCTTGTCGTCGTTCATCGGGAAATCCTCCCATCGCGTCGCGAAGTCCGGGTCGCCCTTCCGCACATACGCGCCTGGCTCGACAAACTGCACTTGCAACGTGGCCGACGTCACGCCCTCGCGGTCGGTGATCGCTGCCGACACCACCACTGCTTCGCCCGCCTTGGGCGCATCCGGCTTGTGCTGAACCCACGCGCAGGCCGGCGGCGCACTCGACGCAGCCACAGTGTTTACAGCGCCCGGAGTCGGGCGCTTTCCCCCGCCGCCATTCACCTGGCCCGGCAACGCCAGCGATAGGTCCATCGAAAGGTCGCTGCTATCGAGAGATGAATTAATCGCCTGCACAGCGAGGAGATTTTCGCCTGTCACGAGAAAGCGTGCAGGATTCTCGACACGCACTTCCTCCCATTCGCCTGCCTCATGTTCCGCAGCCAGCGTTTTTCGCGTGAGCGGCCCGGCCGGGACATGCAACCGCGCCACCTCGTGGCCGTTCAGCCAAACCACGCATCCGTCATCCACCCGCACCATAAGCACCAGCGACGCCGGGAGCTCGGCCATCGGAAAACGGTGCCTGAAAAATACGGACGCATACCGCCCCTGCATGTCGGGAATCACCGTCGCGTCATCATCATCGCCGTATCCAAATCCCGCCTTGCCCGACATCCACGCATTATCCTCCTTGTACGCTGGCGAAGTCCACCCACCGGGGTCCGAGTCGCCCTTGCGCCATTTCCAACCCACGCTGCCCGGCGAAATAAACACGCCGGATTTTACCGGTTGCGCATCCGGAAATCCCGACGCACGCCAATGACCGGGCCGCGATGCATCCGCCAGCGGATTGATGCGTTCCAGCGATGAGCCCAGCCCGGCGCTCGCGCTCGGCCACGGGAAGCCCGCACCAAAAGCGAGCGACTCCACCGTCTTCCCCGCAGCGTCTAAAAGCGTGAGCTTCTCGCCTTCGTTGCTCAGCTTTCCTACGAGGGGACCGATGGACTTTACGGCGAATTCCTTCTCCAGCGCCACCGGGTCTTGCGCGACGACGAGATACCCGCCCGCCGGAACAATCGTCCCCGCCGGGAACACGAATTTATCGAGCTTCCAGCCGTCCAGTTTTGCCGGCGAGTCGCCTGCATTGAAGAGCTCGACAAACTCCAGCGGACGCTTGTCCTTCGGGTTGAAATGGATCTCGTTGATCACCACGCGGTCAGCCGCAAGCGCGCACGAACCCGCAAGAAAAAACAAGAATCCCTTCGATGAAATCACGCTCTCAATATCCGCATCCATCGCGCTTCGTAGGAAGATCAAAATAGAAAGTCGTCCCCGATGCCGTTGGTGCGCCAACCTCCGCCAAACTTTCGTTGCACTCGGAGTCTCGCCTCGGGTATCTCCACCGCGACATGCCACACCTGATCGACCTACATTGCCACTCTTGGTATTCCGGAGACGGCGTGAGCAGCCCTGAGGAACTGGTGGCTGCGGCGAAGCGCAAGGGATTGGACGGCTTTGCGATCACGGACCACAACACTTGCGACGCGTATCACTACTTTGTTGACCATGGATTTGCACGGCGCGACGGACTCCCGGTGGACGGTTTCCTGATCCTGCCCGGCGTCGAAGTATCCACCGCGGAGGGCCACCTGCTTTGCATCGGAGCCGTGCTCCCGCAGATGAAAGGCGAACCGGCTCTCGCCGTGGCCAGGGCCGTCCGTCAGGCTGGTGGTATCGCGATTCCCGCGCATCCCTACGACGTCTTCCGCGCCGGCATTCGCGAGGAGGTTCTCGACACCCTCGATGCCGACGCGATCGAAGTTTTCAATGCCGCCATTTCCTTCCCGAAATACAACGCCCGAGCCCGCGAATATGCGACCCGCCGCGGCATCCCGATGATCGCAGGGAGCGACGCGCATCACGAGGCGTCGATCGGGACAAGCCGGATGATTCTTGAGACGGCGGAGTTTTCGGTTAAGGGCATCGTCGCCGCGATTAAAGCGGGCGGCCAGCGACACGAACAACTCCTCCCTTTTCGCGACAAGCTGCGCAAGACGCTAAACAACTGGTTCCGCCTGCGAAAGAAGCGGACCTACACGCCGCGAACCGGGTAATCGCGGAAAACGTTTGCCCACGGAACGCCCGCCGCTAGTTTCGCCCGCACTATGACCTTACTGGCTCAACTCGACTCCGACATTAAAGACTCAATGCGCGCCAAAGCCGCCGACCGCCTCACCGTGGTGCGCGGCCTCAAAAGCGCCATCAAGGCCGCCGCCATCGAGAAAGGCCTGTCCGATGAAGCGATGAGCGCGGACACCGCTGCCTGCCTCGCAATCATCCGCAAGGAATTGAAAAAGCGGCAGGACTCGATTGCCGCTTTCGAGGCGACGCGCCCCGACCTCGCCGACAAGGAAAAAGCGGAAGCCGAAATTATCGCCACCTACCTGCCGAAACCACTCACGACCGAGGAAATGGAAGCGCTTGTAAAGAGCGTGATTGCGGACCTCGGCGCGACCGGCAAAGCGCAGATGGGTGCGGTGATGAAGGCCGCGAATGAACGCGCCGAGGGCCGCGCGGACGGAAAGACACTCAGCGGAATCGTGGGCAAACTCCTCGCGTAAATGGTCTCCGCCATCATCGTCGCAGCGGGCAGCAGTCGTCGGATGGGGTTCGACAAGATCTTCGCGCCCCTCAACGGAAAGCCGGTGCTTTACTGGTCCCTCGCCGCATTTCAAGCGTGCCCGGATGTCGATGAGATCCTGGTCGTGACGCGCGAAGACAGGATGAAGGAAGTCGAGGACGTGGTCGCGGCTTCGGATATCTCAAAATTTCGCGGCACGGTCGAAGGCGGCGCGGAGCGGCATCTATCCGTCTGGAACGGACTGAAAGCCGTGCAGACGGGGCGGGCCGGATTTGTCGCGATTCACGACGCCGCCCGCCCGCTGGTGACCCCAAAGCTCATCGGCGAATGCCTCACTCTCTCACGACTCCACGGTGCCGCATGCTGCGCGTCGCCAATTCCCGACACCGTAAAGCGCGCATCCCATGAGATGATTGTGACCGAGAGCGTGGACCGGCAGGGCCTCTGGGCAATGCAAACACCGCAAGTGTTCAGCACCGCACTGATCCTCCAAGCTTACGCATCGCTAATGGCTCACAACGAACTCGTCACCGACGAAGTCTCCGCCGTGCAAAAACTTGGCAAACGCGTCGCCTTACTCCCCAACGAAGACTACAATTTCAAGATCACCTTCGCCCGCGACCTCCCGCTCGCCGAACAAGTGCTGGATATTCGCTCAGGGAAAGAACGCAGATAGTGAACCCTGTTTCGGGAGCGCTCCGAGCATATCGAACAAGAACTCTCGAGGAAGGAGAGGCGAGTTTCCTGCCGCCCGCCCCGTGACGCAACCCTACGGCGTCCGCACCGCACGATAGAATCGGCGCGTCTGCGGGCTCGGCATATCGGTGATTTCGAGCGTGGCGCCGGTGGCTTTGATTGCTGCACCGAGGTTGGTCCATGTCGCGTCGGTAAGCTCGTTTTTGAACTGCGGCTGGTACGTGAAATCGGGCGTGGTCGTGATCGTGAAAGTAATCACGCCGCCGCTCAACGTCGCGCTCGCAGTGGGCAGCGCGAGGGTTGCGGTGTTGGCGCTTCCAGCGCTTGGGCTTGCGAGAAAGTCGAGCGTTGCGCCTCCGTCGGGCGTGCGGCCCTGGCTGATGTTTTTGACCTGTGCGCCAAATGTCACCGTATCCACAATGGTGCCGTCCGGGGCGCGGAGCGTGAGGGTTTCGCCGCTGTTGCTGAGTTTGAATGGGACGTGGAGCTGGCCGCTGCCGGTGTTTTGAATCGTCTCGTCGTCGGCCCATACGAGCAGACGCCCGGCAGCGCTGATGCTGTATCCGGCAGGGATGACAAATGTCGTCGGTGTCGACGCGGAGTCGCTGAGTGTCCAGTTCGCGAGGCTCACGGCGCTGCCCGTAGGATTGTAAAGTTCCAGCCAGTCCTCGCTGTCGCCATCGGCGGGGTCGAAGACGAGTGCGGCGTTGTCGGCGAGCCATTCGTTGATACGGAGGGCGGCCCAGGCGTTGGTGCCGGTAAATGTCACGGTGAGCGTTGCGCTCGAGGTCTCGATTCCTGCGCTGTCGTAGGCGCGGATGATCAGCGGGTTCGTGCCGCCGGCCACGCTCACGCTTGCGCTCCATGCAGTCGTGCTCGTCCACGTGAGCGGCAGTTCCACGCCGTTAAACGTGATCGTTTTCACGCTCACCGGCGCGGTGCCGGTGATGGTGATCGGGCTTGTTGTCGTGTTGAAGGTGGTCGCGCCATCGACGGCAAACGGTGCGCTGACGGCGGTGAGTTGCGATTGCATGAATGCGACGCGCAGATTCATCCACTCCGGGATGCCGCCGGTGATCGCGGTGTAGTAGCCACTTGCCACAAATGGCGAAGTCGCCGCGACACCGTTGGCTACGTAGCCGTCGTATCGCTGCGTGATTCGCGTATTCACTGCGGAGCTGCTGAAAAATGTGCCGAGTGAATCCGAAATCGCGCGCCAGTAATGGCGGATGAAAGCGGGCGTGGCATACATGGTCAGGAGCGGCGGGTCTATGGCGCCGACTGGAAACAAGGCATACGAAGACGGGTGGCGATTGCCATTATCCTGCCCTAGGCCGATGTCCGCGTCATTGGTGATCACCTGCCAACGACCGTTCACCGGTTTATACAGGTAAGCGTTTTTGTGGTTTTCGTTTCCGAAAGTATCCCAAAGGCACGCGAGGTCCGCGAAGGCGAAATTGCGCATCCACTGCTCCATGTCGGCCACGGCGGACACTGCGCCAACGTATCCGTTGCCGGTGACATTCACGGCGTTCACGAGGTTGTAGAGGTCTCCGAAATTATCCTGATCGTTCCCCGTCGCGCGTTGCTGCCAGCACCAGCGGTAGCGAGCCGTCTTGAAAACACCGCCTGTCGTGGTGAACGGAAGCAAGGAGTTGATCGGACCGTTCAGCCGGGTTCCCGTGTCGCCATACTCCACCCACGTATTGGTTTTGATCAACCGCCCCTCCGAGTCTCCCGGGAAGTTTGACTCGAGGTAACTTCCGCCCGGCTGGTGGGCGTCGTGGTAGATAGGGACGGTCGCGCTGAACCGGCGGGTGCCGTTGACGATTAGGTGAACATCCCGCCGATGCAGTGTGGGCAGATTCATCTGATCGAGCATCCAGTGCATGAGCTGCTCGCGCTGGTTGGTTGCATCGCGGACTGGCCAGTCGAGGGTGACACCACTCTCGCCGAGAAGTCTCTCGCCCGGCGGGAGAGAGATCTCGTACCCGCCGATGGTGTTGCCTGGGTTGGTGTTCGCGCCCTCAAAGTTCATCGCGAAATGCGCGCCGGTGCCGTAAAAAATGCGGCTCGTATTGTGCATCAAGGTGAGCGGAAAGTCTTCGTTCGATTTGGGAATCCGGGTGTTCCAAGCCGTCATCGCGGCAGAGGTAAGCCACATCGAGTAGGAGCCGAAAGCGCCAGCTGGCAGCACGTCGCCCACGCGCACGAGGCACTCGCCCGTCGGTGGGAAAACCGCGTTTGCAGACCCTGTGTCGGTCGCGGAGATCGTGAAACCGATGAGCGTGCCTGCTGTTTGGCCTGAAATCGTGGCGGTGTAGATTCCATCGCCGGCGAGCATGTCGCCGCTGGTGCCGGCGTCATTCATGGCAATCGTGGTGAGCGTGGCCGATGGATCGATTCGGTAGCGCAGATTGACAGAGCCGAGACCGGATGGATCGGCTACGCGGGTGGAGACCGTGAACGGCACGTTGGCGGAAGGAAGCGCAGGTCTGTGTCGGGTGTCGGTGACGGCGGGGCCCGAGTTTGCGGTGGCTCGACTGTTTATTGCGCCCGGCGTGCCGAGATTCTTTGGCACGGTCAGCTTCGCATACTTTTCCAAACCTCCGCCCAGGAATCGCAGCAAAAACTCGTCTGAACCACGCAGCCAGCGGACGCGGGCCCTAATGGTCGCGGTGGAGCCCGCAGCAATCGTGCTCGCGAGAGTACTGCGGACGCGGTTGGGGGCGATATCGCCGCGGCCGGTGGAAACGATGCGAAGGGAATTGCTCCCCGCGAAGCCGGTGCTGGCGATAGCAGAGGTGTTGTGTGTTCCCTGCACAAGCCAGGAGCCGATGCCGTTTTCGAAGCCGCCGTTGATGACCTGATTGCTACTTCCCGACGGGGTGGCCTCCACTTCGTCCAGCAGCGACTCGCCCGGATCGAGCAGCATCGCATCGATGCGGTTCGCCACGGCAGTTGCATCGGTGTGGACATGATCCAGCACGCCGGTGAGCTCGACCAAAGTCCACGGAGCCTTTGTGGATTCGTCACTGTCCAGCCAGAGCGGCACCGAAGTATCGCTCGCGTCGGCGAGTTCCAGCGAACTGCCGCCGCCATCGGCCCACTGCGACCAGCGGGATTGGTCTGTGTAATTCACTTCATCGACCGCCGCAAAATACGTGAGCGGACCGGGAATCGTCACGGGCTCTCCGAGCACGACTTCCTCGCCGCTGTCCGCGAGCGTCCCGCTCCACGGCCCAAATACGATGCCCGGCGAGAGCATGGGATTGTTCACCATCACGCGCGCCGGATTCTTCGCGACGACCAAGTAGCCGTTTGCCGCGATGCTCGCGCCCGCCGGAAAAGTGAACGACACGCCGTCGCTGATACGCCATGCAGCAAGGCTCACAGGGCTGCCTGAGAGATTGCGCAACTCCAGCCACTCGTCCTCGGAATCGCCCGTGATTGGATTGAAATACAATTCGTTGATCACCACCGGACCACGCGCTGCGACCGCGTTCGCCGTGCCGGGCGTCGCGCTCGCAAGACGGCGCACCGGCCCTTCGCCGTCCGGCGTGCGGCCCCTCGCGGTGTCGGGCAATTGCCCGCGAAAGCGCACGGCATCGAGCACACGGGTCAGCGCTGCGTTTGAGAAATAGACCGTCTCACCTTCCGCGCTGAGGCCGAAGCCCATCTGCGTTTGCGAAAAGCTGACGCGTCCACGCGGCGCGAGCACGGTGCCGCCTGGAATCTGAAATTTTCCGAGCAGCGCGTTGTTGTCCGACAGCCAGCAACCGCTCACATCCACGCTCAGCGGGCTGCTATTGTAGAGCTCGATGAAATCCGTCGCGACGGTTGAGTGTGCGAGGATTTCGTTGATGAGCACATGGTCCTGCGTGCTCGCAGGCAGCACTTCCGCAACGCCCGGCGAGCCGCCCGCCGCCGCACTGTGGCACCACGCCTTCACATCGCCTTCGCCAAAACTCGGCCTCGCCAGCACAAGCGAATGCCCCGCGCCATCCGCGGCGGCGGGCCACTCGGGTCCGTCGTTCCATTGCGCATCGAGCACGATTGCTTCGTTCTTTCTGCGCAGCCGCAGCGAGCCGCCTTCGTTTGAAAGCGCCCCCGTCCACGGCCCGCGCACGCCCGTGATTCCATACACCGCCTGTACATCCGCAGGCACCGCAGCGACCACGAGAAAGCCTTGCGCCGGGATGCTCGTGCCGGGTGCAAATGCAAAGTCCACATCGCCCGAAATACGCCAGCCCGTCAGGTCTTCCGGCCACGGGTTCGTGTTGTAGAGCTCGATAAACTCCACGTTCTTTCCATCCAGACGCGTCGCCGGATGCGGCATGATTTCCGAGAAGATGAGCGGTGTCTTTTTGCTGGAGACGGCCAGCGGCTCCGCGGTGCGCTGCCAGCGGTTCGGGTAGATGACACTCACCGCCGCCGTCGCCGTCGCCGTGCCGTTCGAATTTGTCACCAGCACGGAATAGCTGCCCGCATTTGCCAGTGCCGCATTCGTGATGGCGAAGGAGGAACCGTTCGCACCGGGAATCGCCACGTTGTCCAGCGACCATTGGTAAGTCGGAGTCGCCGAACTGTCCGCGACCACACTCAGTACCGCGCTGTCGCCAAACCAAAGACTCTGCGCTTGCGGCGCAGTCGTGATGACCGGCGGCGTAAGCGGGTCCCCCACGACCGACACGGTGAGATTGTCCAGCCGACCGTCCGCAAGCGCACCGGCACCGGTTGTCGTCCCGCCATTTTGCTGGCGAATCTCGATGTACCGCGCCGCGTTCTCCCAAGTCATATTCCACGGTCCGAGGTTAAACGTGCTGCCACCCGCGACTGTCACCACTGCGCTCGCGGCGACCGGTGATACCGTCTCGTCAATCGTCAGCGCCACCGTCCAGTTCGTGGCATAAATGTCCGGACTCTTCAGCACCGCAGCCGCACCGCTGGCCAGGTTCACATTGTCCGCCCACGTCGCCCATCCGCCGTTTCCGCGCACGAAAAATCCGATATCCGTTGAAGCGTTATTCGGTCCGATGTGGCCCGTTGTGTCGCCGAGATCGAGCGACAGCCACGTGTCCGTGATGGCCGTAGCGTTGTTGCGCTGAATATTCCCGGTGAATGAAACGCGCCACTTTTTCCCTGCCACCTGCGGACCGAAATTCGTCGAAAAGCGCACCGCCGCTTGCGACCCCGTCGTGCTGTGAAACGTCCGCAGCAGCAGCACATCGCTCCCCGCGAAACTCGTGGAGCTTTTCTCGATAAACGCATCGTTCGTGTAGCCCGCCGGACTCGTCAGCAACTCGGTAAACGTCCCGCCCGTCAGCACGCCCGACTGCCGTGCCGGGATATCCACATTGAGGTTCGTATCGCTCACCGCGCCCGTGATCGTGAAAGGATCGGCGAGCACCACCGTATCCGCCCACGCGCCCGTGGAAAAGGCGAGCAGCGCGAAAGCAGTTCGAAGCGAGCGTCGGATGGTGGCGGGAGTGAAGAGCGAGAGTTCCAGGTTCATCGATGTTTCCCTATTGCACCGAGATCGGGCGTACTAACAGGGAAACTTTACAGACCTCCTCCCCCTTCTGGGGAGTGGCGGGCTGCGGCCGCCATTTTACAAGTCCGCCGCAGGCGCCCTTTGAAAGAGCACGCGTCATTCGCCAGGCGACGACGACACTCAAAGCGCGCCTTCGGCGTTTTGTTTTTGAAATGGCGGCCTTCCCGATTATCGGGACCACTCCCCAGTTGTGGATCAGTTCGACTGCACGCGGAGGCGCAGGAAGTTCGCGGGTGGGCTGCCGGGGGCGACGGTGTAGGAAATGGTGGTCGCGTCGTTCACGTAGGTGCCGCCGGTGACTTCCGCCCATGGGTCGGTCGCGCCGAGGTCGGTGGAGTCTTGGATAGCGTAGGTGAGGACGCTGGTGCCGGTGCGTTTTGTGAAGGTGAGGGTGTTTCCGGTGAGCGTGCCGACGGCGGTGTTTGGCACGGTGGGGTCCTGGCCGGCAACGGCGTATTCGACGAGGTTGCTGATGCCGTCGTTGTCGGCGTCATCAGTCGGGCCGCGCTTGTTCGCAGGGACGGTCGCACCGCCGGTGAAGGTGCCGGTGATCCATGTGGCAAATGTCGTGACTGTGCTGGCGGTGAGGTAGCCGCTTGCATTCAGTGCGAATGAATGGAATTCCGATGCTGAGATGAGGGCGAGCTGTGCGGGCGTGAGGCCGCTGCTGGTGGTGCCGAATCGGAGGGACGCGCCGGAAACGAAAGTGCCGGTGAGGTTGAGCGTGCCGCCGGTCCAGTCGATCGCGCTGCTGTTTGCAAAGGCGAGGGCGGCACCGGCGCCCAGATTGATTTTGGCGGTGCTGGTGATGTCGAGGGTTCCGAGGTTGTCGGTGAAGGTCGCGGCGTTGAGCGTGGCGTTGCCGATGATGATATCGGAGGTGCTGGAGATTACATTGCTGGCACCGAGAGCGAGCGTGCCGCCGTTCACGTTGGTGTCGCCGGTGTAGGTATTCGCTCCGCTGAGGATGAAGGTGCCCGCGCCGCTCTTGGTCAGTCCGAAGTTGTTTCCGTTCGTTGATCCGGGCATTGCGGCCGCCGCTACCGAGCCATTCGCAATGCCACCGAGGTTGCCCGAAAACGTATAGTTGCCGCTGTTGTTGATCGTCAGCGTTGCCGCAGCAGAGATGTCGCTGTTGACGACGCGTTGAACTCTCAAGGCAGCTTTGGCTCCGCTTCTTACGATGTTTGTCAGACCCGCAAGCTGTTGGTTGAAGCCATTCAGATTGACCTCTGCAAACCGGCCGGTGCCACCGCCGTTCCCGCCATCAATGGTCAGCACCGTGGTCGGCGGCAGCGCGTTTTGGATTCCGAGCTTCACAATGATCTGGTTCTCCCCGGCAGTGGTCGTTCCGTCCGTGGAGGCCGTCGTGTTCAGCAGCGTGCTGCCGGCGTAGGTGCTTTGCGCGCCCAGATAGACGGTGGACAAGGCGTTTTGAGTGACGCTGCTGGAAAAGGTGACATTGCCGCTGCCTGCCAGCACGCTGTCGAGCGTGAGCGTGGAGACCACTCCGCCGCCTGGATTGTTTGTGGGCGCGCTGATGGTGGCAGTGGTTCCACTGCTGGCCACTGTGATGGGCGCATCGATAACCACGCCATCCAAGTTGGGTTGCAGAACGGTCCCGCCAGCCAGCGTCACGCCGGAGGTGGTGAGCAGGGCCGAGGTGTCCGCGATGGCCAGCGTGCCAGCGCTGACGATTGTCGCGCCGGTGTTGGTATTCGCGCCGGACAATGTGAGCGTGCCCGTGCCGGTTTTGGAAAGCGTGCCCGTGCCGGCGATGGAGCCATTCAGGGTCAGCGTTTGCGACGCGGCGACGTTGACGGCGGCATTTGCGCTCAAGCTCCCGTCATTTCCAAGCGTGCAGCTCGCGGTGTTGGACAAGCTCCCGCCATTCAAAATCAGCCGTCCGGTGCCCAGAGCCGAGTTGTCGTTTGCCACCAGCGTGCCCGCGCTGACGGTTGTGTCGCCGCTGAAGATGTTCGCTGCCTCCAACTGCACGGTTCCCGCGCCATTGAGCGTGAGGCCCGGATAGCCGCTGATTTTTCCGTTGAAAGTCGCGGTGCGGCCCGAAGCGACGCTCCATGTGCTTGGGACGACCAATTGCACCGGGCAGTTCACCGTGAGATTCTGTGTCGCTGCGGTCATGTCCACGCCCGCGTCATCAAGGCCAAGCGTCGCGGTGCCATTGATGGTCACGAGACCGCCGGGGTTGACGATTTTGATGCCAGCCCAATCCTGATCGCTGGCGAGCGTGGCGGTGTTCGCGGCGGTGACCGTGCTGTTCCACTGGGCTTGCTTGTAAATCCCGGGATCCACGCCGCCCACCCAGCTCCCCCCGGCGTCGAGGTTCGTGGCGTTGTTGGCTTTCGTGATCGTCGTGGTGGCGGCGGCCAGAGTGCCCGGCCAGGATTGCACCTGCGCACCGCTGACGAGGACGATGTTGAAATCGGCGGGAGCGTTGAGGTTGTTTGCGCCGAAATACATGCCCCAGCGGAAGGTCGTCGTTCCGGTGGGGCGGGAGTAGCTGCTGGAGGCATACAACACGCCATCGATCCACAGCTTGTAATTCAGACCGTCGTCGAGCACGCGGACATCGAAGCCGCCGCCATCGAAATCCTTCGCACTGCCATCGGGATTCGTGACGACCACATCGGTGCCAGTTCGATTGTTCACGGTCAGCGAACCGTCGCCGCCCATGCTGAGCTGCACCGCCCAATCGTTGTCGGTGTTCTTGAGTTGAAAGCAGCAATACCCCTGCTGGAGGCGGGCGATGGTGTAATGGGCCGTCCATTCGTAGGTCGTGTAATCGGTGTACTGCCACCCGCCGCCCATGAAAGCCTCCGTATGCGAGGAGGTGCCTGCCCGCGTGGTGGCCGTATTCTCATCGTCCACAAACACGCGGAGCACATGCGTATTCCCATCGGTCTGAAACCACCGGGTGAAATCCGCGACATTCGTCGTGGAGGTGTTGCACGCGACATGGATTCGACGGTCGGGGATCGAAATGGGGCGGTTGCCGTAAAGCCCTACTTCGACGGCGGCATTGTTGACATTGATCACCGACCCATTCACCGGGCCGGGGTCCGGGGCGTCCACATTCAGCGTAGGCAAAATCGCGCTCCACAGCGGGTTCGCCGGGCTGCCGGTATCTGTGTAGAGCACCGCCGGAACGGGCACGGTGAACTTCCAGCCCGTGTTGATGGCGATTCCCGCGTAGCTGTTGCCCGAAGTGTCCTTCACCGCGCCAGCGGGGATCAGCACGTAATAAGTTTGGTTCGTCGAGAGACTATTGGTCGGGTTGATGACCAATTGTCCGGTGCTGAACGTCAGGCGGGAGGATGAGGCCACGTTGAATGATTCCACCACGTTGTCATTGCTGAACCTTCGCAGCTCAATGCTGCCGGTGCCCGCAACGACCGTTTCGTCAAAGGTCGCCACGAGGTCGGCGGCGGCCAACACGTTCGCAACATTGTTGACCGGCACGGTGCTGCGCAAAGTTGGCGGCATCGTGTCGCCCGCGGCGGTGATCACATAGTCCAGATAGTTTCCGCTGACCTGCAATGCGCCAGTCTGATTCCAGGCGAGCGTGGGCACCGTGCCGAGCGTGAAGCCGCTGGCATTCGCCGGGCCGCTGCCAAATTGGATCAAATGGTAGGTGCCATTAAAACCCGGTGCCGTCGGCAGGTTGACCGTCACCGCGCCTGCTCCGCCGCTAACAGTTAGAGCGTTGTTCACCTTGATGGCAGCCACGCTGGTGTAGGCAGACAGGGTTCCCACATTGACGGTAGCCGTGCCGCTGAACGTGAGGCTGGAAACGGTGAGGTTACTGGCACCAGGAGTGAGCGAGCCGCCTGCGGCCACGGTGACGGCGGCATTCACCGTCCCGTCGCCCGCCAGAGTCGCCCCGCTGTTGACCGTCGTTGGGCTCGTGGTGCTGCCGTCCACCTGCAAAGTGCCAGCGCTCACCGTGGTGCTGCCGGTGTAGGTATTTGCTCCGCCGAGAGCGAGCGTGCCGCCGCCCGTCTTGACCAGCGAACCGCCCCCGCTCAACACACCGTTGTAAGTGGTGGAGCTGTTATTGCCGCCCACGGTCAAAGCGATAGGAGTGCTGGCGTCGTTCAGCAGGGCGAGGTTGGAGCCCGTGCCTGCGCTGCTGGCGGCCAGCCCGCCAAAGGTGAATGCGTTTGCAGTAACGCCGCTGTCAAAGATCACAGCGGCATCCGCGCTCAGGGTCACGGTGCTGTTTTGCAACGCGAGTCGATTGTTGAGGTTCACGCGGGCACCTCCCGTGGCGCCAGCGCTGAAACTGGTGGTGCCGCTGAAAGTGTTGGCGCCCCCCAAATTGACCGTGCCGGTGCCGGAGGTATCCGGGCCGGCAAGGACCAGATTTCTGCCGACTGGCCCTGCAATCACAGCATTCACGGTCAAGGTTCTACCGGTGGTGTCGTTGGCGGCCGCCAGAAACGTATTGGCTCCGGTAATGCCCAACGTGAGCGTGTAGGGGCCGCTGCCACCCGCGATGACGACGGAGGTTCCACCGGATTTCTGAACGATCCCTCCGAGGATGATGTTCGCGCCGAGCGTGAGGGTTTGCGACGCGCCGTTGATGTCGGCCACGTTGCTGCCGTTCACCCACGCCACATGAGCCAGACCGCTGCCTTGATCCCAGTTCTCCAAAGTGGTGTTCCAAGTGCCACTGACGCCGTCGCTGTTACCATCACCGTTGGCCACGATGTCCACGCTCCCGCCATCCCAATACCTCGTCGCGGCTTGCGCAGGGACGGACGCAAGCGCAAGCAGCCCCGACAGCGCGCCGATTTTCACGCATGTGAAAAATCCCGCAGTGAGTAAGCGGAGGCAGTTGATATGTTGGCGCATGGCGCTTAGTGTCATTCGTCGCTTGAAGTGAGTCGGACGCTGTATTCGCACAAAAAAGTCCGTCCGTCCGATCTTTTTCCGGACTGCGGGAACCGAGGGGTTTGATTGAAAGCGGAAAGTAGCTCGCGAGTCCCTTCGCGGCAAAAAACCAAACGGCGAAGCCGCACGAGACAGAAGTGTCGCTTCGCGAGTAGTGTGGTGCCGCGAAGGGACTCGCGAGCTACTTTGCGCCTTGCACAATTCCACTTTTGATCAAACCCGGACCCGCGCATTTCAGACTCAATCTTTCTCCGGCTTCTCGCCAACCGCTCCGCTCAAAAACTTCCGCCATTTGACTTCGACATCATTGGCCTGCTTAGGACCGGGCGTGATGCGACCGTCGTTGACGAGCTTCTCCATCGTTGCCGTGAGTTCTGCGACGAGTTCGGGCTTTTCCGCCCAGAGGTTTTTCGTTTCACCGAGGTCGGTGGAGAGGTCGTAGAGCTGGCCGGTCGGGAGCTTTCCTCCTTTCGCTCCGAAGCCGCCGCCGCCTTGTCCGAAGATGATTTTCCACGCGCCCTTGCGCAGCGCGGGCAGGCCGCTGGATGCGTGGCTGATGGCGTACTCGCGTGTAGGCTGCGTGCCGCCTTTGAGCAGCGGGACCAAGCTCACGCTGTCCTCGGCGGCGTTGTCGGGAAGTTTGGCGTCGAGGGTTTCGGCGAGCGTGGCGATTACGTCGCTCTGCTGAACGAGCGCGTCGCAGCGGGCGTCCGCCTTGACCACGCCGGGCCACCGCACGATGAAGGGAACGCGATGTCCACCTTCCCACGCATCGGCTTTGTATCCGCGCAGAGGGCCGCTGGGGAAATGGCCTTTCGCTTCCAGCTCCGCCGCGCCGATGTATGGCGCGCAGCCGTTGTCGCTGGTGAAAAAGGCGAGCGTGTTGGGCGCAGCGCCGCTTTTCTCCAGCGCGTCCAAAACGCGTCCCACGACGGCGTCGGTCTGCATCACGAAATCCGCATAATCATTCAGCCCGCTCTTGCCATGCCATCCTTCCGCGAGGGCGATGGGCGTGTGCGGCGCGGTGAGCGGGAGGTAGAGAAAGAACGGCTCGGGCTGCTTTGCGGAGCGCTCGATGAACGCACTCGCGCGGTCGGCCAGCGCGGGCAGGATGCCTTCGAGCTGCCAGCCAGCGAGCGCCGGACCATCCTTGCTTGCCTGGTTTTTCACGAGCTTCGACGCGGGCAGAAACTCGGACGGGATGCCGACCGTGCGATCGTTCTCGATGAAACAAAACGGCGGCCAGTTTGGCACGTCGGTGCCGAAGTATTCGTCGAAGCCACGCGTCACAGGACCGCCGCCGATGGGCTTGGCAAAATACTCCCGCCACACCGTGCGATGCGCTTCCGTTGCTTCGCCAGCGTTCGCGCCGCGCCCGCCGCTGAAGAGCGGTTTTTGCTCAGGCGCGACGTTCCAATCCCAGCCCAAGTGCCACTTCCCGACGATGCCCGTGCGATAGCCGTGTTGCTTCAGCAAACTCGCAATCGTGAGCCGGTCCGCTGCGATGAGCGGCTTTTCGAGATAGCCGACAATGCCGCTCTGCAAGCGTGACCGCCAATGATAGCGCCCCGTGAGCAACGCGTAGCGCGAAGGCGAACACACGCCGCTCGAAGTGTGCGCATCGGTGAACCTCATGCCCTGCGCCGCGAGCTTGTCGATGTTCGGCGTCGGGATTTTTCCGCGCTCCGGATTGTAGCAATGCACGTCACCATAGCCGAGGTCGTCGGCAAGGATGATGAGGACATTCGGCTTGGATGCGGCGCGAGCGGAAAAAGCGATCGCGCAAGCCACGGTGACGATAAGAATTAATGCCTTCATAATGGAGTCGCTTCGGACGTTGCGGTGTTCTCCGCGCGGTTCACAGTAATTGTTTTACTTCGACCGGATCTCCGAGAAAGCGATGTCGCGGGAAAGGACTACCTCGCCCTCCAAACCGCATACTTCCATGCGAAGCGACGGACTCGGGCCGTCCCACTTGATCCGCAAAAGGCCGAAGTTAGACTTCGTGTATGGACTCTCGTGGAGGCGGAAACGATTGATCTGCGGCTTCTTCGGGACAGCCGGTTTGGCGTCGGGAGCAGCGGGCTGAGGCTTCGGCGGGACGACCAGATTCAGCCCGCTGGTGGTCATGTCGTAAAGCGGGTAAGGAACACCATCGGCGTGCGTCAGCGAGGAGAGTTCGGCGAGGTGACGGTCGCCGCTGATGACGACCACATTTTGTGCTCCGGTGCGACGGAGCAGCTCAAACAAACGGGTGCGTTCATTCGGGAAGTTCTCCCACTTTTCAGAACCGTGCTCAGTCGCGATCACCTGAATGCTGGAAACCACCACACGCAGTTCCGCCGGCTCGCGCAGGCGACGCTCGAACCACGCCCACTGCGCCTCGCCGAGCACGGTCGCGCCGGGATCGTTGTTCGGGATTGTGACTTTGGGGCTGGCCGGATCTTTTTTCAACGGAGAGCGAAAAGCCCGCGTATCCAAAAGGATGAGTTGAACCCGTTTGCCCTCCGGCCCCAGCGTCACGCAGTCGTAAACGCCCGGCGTCGTGCGCAGGGGCGAAGCCGCGGGCACTTTGAAAAAATCGCAGAACTCCTTTTGTGCAGCAGCCGCACCGGGGAACCCGGCCCCGCCGTCATTAATTCCATAGTCATGGTCGTCCCAAGTCGCAAACAGCGGCGTGGCCTCTCGGAGCTTCGCAAACCCCGGATTCGCGCCGAGCAAGTCGTACTTCTTGCGCAGCACCAATGGGTCGGCGGAATCGCCATAAATGTTATCGCCGCAGAGGACAAAAGCATCGCAGCGGGCGGCATGGATCGTGTCCCAAATCGGCAAAGGCCGATCTTCATGCGCACAAGACCCAAAACCGATCGTAGTGATTGTGAGCTCGGGCCGGGCCGAGACGCGGTCCGCCACGACCACCGGAAGCGACTCCGACTTGGCTGGGCTGGGTGTGATTTCATCAGCCTGCACGCCTGCCGGCACGAGCAGAGCGAGGGCGAAAAGGAGCGTGAGTGTGTGTTTCATGGGATGCGTCACGGATTGTCGATGACGTTCCCCATCCGGGACAAGACTTCGTTTGGGATCGCGCTTCAGTTGGTCGCCATTCGATCCGCGGAGTGTGCCGTTTAGCCTGCCTTTGTTCCTGCCGCCTCGCACTCGCGGATTCGCCGGGCGATGAAGTCGCGCTCGGCGGGGAGCGTGGCGAGATTTCCGGCCTGCCGGAAGTGCGCGAGCGCGGCAGCCTGGTGGCCAAGCTCGGCGGCGAAGGTGCCGCGGATGACGTGGAAGAGGTGGTAGGATTCCAGTTTGCTGCGGTCGGCGATGGCATCGAGTGCGGCGCTGCCGGCTTGCGGGCCGTGGACGCGGGCGACGGCGACGGCGCGATTCATGGCGGCGATGGGCGACGCGGTGAGCGTGAGGAGTTGATCGTAGAGCGCGAGGATGCGCGGCCAGTTGGTGCCCGCATCGTCGGGCGCGGTGCTGTGGCAGGCGGCGATTCCGGCTTCGAGATGATATTCGCTGATGGCGCTGCCCTGCGCGGCGTGGCCGAGGCATTGGATGCCGCGCTGGATCATGGTTTGGTCCCAGGCGCTGCGGTTTTGCTCGTGGAGGCGCAGGAGATTTCCGGCGTCGTCGGTGCGGGCGCTGAGTCGGGCGGCGTTGAGAAGCATGAGCGCGAGCAGGGCAAAGGTGCGCGGTGTTTGCGTGGACGGGTGCCCGGCCAGCAGCGTGACGAGCCGGATGGCTTCTTGGCAGAGGTCCTCGCGGACGAGGCGTTCGCCGCTGCTGGCTTTGTAGCCTTCGTTGAAAAGCAGGTAGAGTGTGCCGAGGACGCCATCGAGTCGTTGAGGGAGTTCAGCGGGCCCGGGCAGCACAAACGGGAGCGCGAGATCGCGGATGAGCTGGCGGGCGCGGACGAGCCGCTTGGCGATGGCGGCCTCGCTGGTGAGAAAGGCGGCGGCAATCTCGGCGGGGCTGAGTCCACAGAGCGTGCGGAGGGCGAGCGCGGTTTGCGCTTCGATGGAGAGCTGGGGATGAAAGCAGACAAACATCATCCGAAGGGTGTCGTCGGCGAAACTGTCGTGCGATTCATCGGCCGGCGTGGAGAGCCAGCGATGGTGTTCGGCGGCGATGCTGTCCTGCTTTGTGTTCCAGCGTTGTTCGCGGCGGAGGTGGTCGAGCGCGAGGTTCTTGGCGGTCTGCGTGAGCCAGGCGGCGGGATTGTCCGGCACTCCCCGATACGGCCATGTTTGCAATGCTCGGACGAGCGCTTCCTGCACGACGTCTTCGGCCAGTTGGAGATGGTGGGTGCCGAGATGCGCGGTGAGTGCGGCAACGAGCCGCCCGGCCTCCTGTCGGAACAGGCCCTCGGCCAAGCAGCTCGTTTCGGGCGTCTGCATGACGCTACTGGATCTCGGGCTCGGCGAGTTGCGCGAGCTGGACGAGACTTTCCTGCCAGCCCATGTAGCACATCTCTGCGGGAATCACGTCGGGCACGCCTTCCTGAGTCACGCGCAATTCGGTGCCGCAGAGGACAGCCTTCATCTCGATGGTGCAGGTCATTGAGCCCGGCAGATTCGGGTCATCGAAGACATCGCTGTATCGGATGCGTTCGTTCGGAACGATTTCCAGATACTCGCCGCCGAAGCTGTGGCTCTGCCCGTTTGTGTGATTGGTGAAGGACATGCGGAACTTCCCGCCAACGCGAAATTCGAACTCGTGTACGGTGCAGGTGAAGCCGAAAGGCGGCAGCCATTTTGCAAGCGCGGCGGCGTTGGTGAATGCGTTGAAGAGCCGCGCCGGCGGGCAACGGAAGACGCGGTGGAGTTGGATGGTGTGTGGCATGGGATGAGTAGTTGTATTGTTTCAGCTCAAGGACTTCACCTCCGCCATCGGGCGGCAGAGATCAGCGATGGGCCGCACTTCGATCTGCGCACCGTGCGCAAGGATGGGACAGGCTTTGGCGATTTCCAGCGCGGCGGACATGGTGTCCACGGCGAGCAGAAAATACCCCGCGATGGCTTCCTTGGATTCGGCGAAAGCACCATCGGTGACAGCGCTCCCCTTGGGGCCGGAGACGAGTTTACCTTCCTCCATGAGTGGCTGTGCGCCGCGCAGGATTCCGCGTGTGTTGAGTCCTTCGACCCATGCGTAAAATTCGGTCATGGTGCGCTGGAGTTCAGCGGGTGACATGCCACTGTTCCAGTGGGTGCCGCGGATGAAAAGCAGGTGTTCGTTCGTAGGTTGTTGCGGATTTGTGGGTTCGATCATGATTCAAATGAGTTTGGATTCGGCAGCTTGTTGGAGACGACGGATGTCGAGCTTCTTCATGGTGTGCAGCTCCTTCATCACCTGCTCCGAAGTGGCTGGGTCACTGACGAGCGCGAGCAGATTGCCGGGCACGACCTGCCACGACAGACCAAAGCGGTCTTTCAACCAACCACACGCTTGGCACGCAGGGTCGCCGCCTTCGCTGAGTCGCTCCCAATAGTGGTCAATCTCCTCCTGCGTGTCGCAGTAAATGATGAGCGACATGGCTTCGTTGAGTTTGAAAAGGGGCCCTCCATTGAGCGCGGTGAAGGGCTGGCCGCAAAGCTCGAACCCAATGGCCATCACGCTGCCCGCAGGCCTTCCGTGATGCTCGAAGCCTGCCTCGGTGCAGTGCGACACGAGGGTGATTCGGGAGTTCGGAAAAACGGATACGTAATAAGCCACAGCTTCCTCGCCCTGTGTATCGAACCAAATGCACGGCGCGATTTTCTGCCCGGATGAAGTGGAGACGTTCATGATGCTGGCGTTTCGTTTGTGATTCTGAAAACGGACCCGCGCTCGGATTCGAGGGGGCGGATCTCGTATTGGATTCCATGTTTCAATACGGCGCTCTCCGCCGCGAGCGCTGCTGCGGCACTAAGGCTTTCGGCGACGATGAGCCAGTAGCCGCCGATGACTTCCTTGCCCTCGGCGAACGGCCCGTCGGTGCGGATGCCGTCTCGCGTAACGAGCGCAGCGTCCGTGGTGAGGCGGGAGCCGGGCTTGAAGCTGCCGTTGGCGAGGTTCGCTTCATACCATGCGTAAAACTTTTCGATGGCTGCTTCGATGTCGGCTTTGGACGAGTTCGCATCCCATTTGCCGCGCGAGAGCAGGAGGAAGTCGGATTTCTTGCCGGTGCTCATGGCGTCAATCCTTCGAGTCGGAGCAACCCGCACCCGATGCAAGAATCCCGGCCCATCGCTTCTGCATCTCGTCGTGCGGGACCTTTTCGATCTCATGCTGAATCATCCACAGATGCCCAAAGGGGTCGCGGATGGATGCGCTGCGAAATCCGTAGAACATGTCGGTAGGCGGGCTGACCACGACGGCACCGGCGGCGCGCGCTCGTTCCACGACGACATCCGCATTTTCGACGATGAGGCATAGTTGCACCGGTGTGCCTGAGAGGGTTTCCGGTGATTTGTTGCCCCACGCGGGGTTTTCATCCGAGAGCATGAGCAGGCTGCCGTTGACCAAGAGTTCCGCGTGGCCGACAGCACCGCTTGCAGGATCGCTCAGCCGGAGTATCTCGGTGGCTCCGAACGCCGCCTTGTAAAACTCGATGGCTTTGCTCGCGCCTTTGACAGTGAGGTAGGGGCTGAAGGGCGGATAAGATGCTGATGGATTCATGATTTCAGGTGTGTTGGCTGTGCTACTTCGCGGGCGCGCTCGCGACGACTTTCTCGAGATCCGCCAGCCCCTTTTCAAACTCCGGGCCGCACATCTTTTCGCAGTCCATGAACATGCTCATCACTTTGCCCATGAAATTGTTTTTCCCATACATGGCCCAAGTGACCGTGGTTTTGTCGCCCTCCGCTTTGAATGTGAAATCCACGGTGCTCACGCCTTCCATGGGTTTCTTCCAGTCCATGCGCTGACGCACAAGTTCGCCGGGCTTGCTCTCGGTGATCGTGGCGCTGCCTTCGCCCACCATTTTTCCCACCCAACTCGCAACCGCGCCCACGCCGGAGTCCGCGCCGCTGTAGGTGGTCTTGGATGAAGGGTCCATTTTGTCCCACGGATTCCACTTCTGGAACTTCTTGTGGTCGTTCACCTGGTCGAACAAAGCAGCCGCCGGGGCTGCAATGATGCGGCTGCGCTCCACGCGGAAATCTGCGGGCCGCGTGGCTGCGACGATGAGGAAGATGGCGATGACGGCGGCGAGACCGATGAGTATTTTTTTGAGCATAAAAAGTGAGTGATTAGAGCGAGACGAT
>JANMGP010000160.1:0-11999 GCA_031374705.1 Verrucomicrobiaceae bacterium
GTCCATATACATGTGGCCGAGGGCGCTTTTGAGGCGGTCGGCGTGCGTGGCGCCTGCCTGGGAGACGTGCGGGTGGCCCTCGCTGCCGCCAGTGTGTGAAATAAGGTCGATGACTTCGCGCTCGGCGGTCCGTTCAAGCTCGGGGACGGGGCGGTTGAGTGCCTTTTTGTCGAGCTCGGCGAGTTCCTTCATGGGGAGTTCGGCCTGGCCTTTGTTCGGGCTGGTTGCTTCTTTGTAGCCTTTGATGAACTGGCAGCCGAGCCAGCGGAAGACGTAGTCGGTGATGCTGCTGGCGGTTCGAATGTCCGGGTTTTTTGTAAAACCGGACGGCTCGAAGCGCTGGTGGGCAAACTTGCGGACCATGCTTTCAAGGGGCACACCGTATTGAAGCGCCATGCTGGAGAGTGCGCCGATGGTGTCCATGAGCCCGCCAAGCGTGCTGCCTTCTTTCTGCATCTGGACGAAGAGCTCGCCGGGCTGGCCGTCTTCGAACATGCCGACGGTGATGTAACCTTCGTGGCCGGCGATGTCGAATTTGTGGGTCAGCGCGACACGCGTGTCGGCCATCCGCTTCCGCAAGGGTTGCTCGGCTTTGCTGCGAAGGTCGGCGAGTTCGCTTTCAAGCTCGCTGATGCGGCTGTCGAGGGCTTCACCGTCGTTAGCCACCGCCTCGACTCCGGCGACGGCTTTATTGTCGCTGCTGTGTTTCTTTTTGTCGGTGGCGATTGGCGCGCTGCCTTTGGAACCGTCGCGGTAAATAGCAATGGCCTTGAGTCCAAGCTGCCATCCTTCGACGTACGTGTTCATGATGTCGTCAACGGTCGCTTCGTTGGGAAGGTTGACGGTTTTTGAAATCGCGCCGCTGAGGAACGGTTGGGCGGCAGCCATCATCTTGATGTGGCCGCGGTAGTGCAGGCTCCGTTTGCCGCTCGCCGGCTTGAACGCGCAGTCGAATATCGACAGATGCTCCGGGCGAAGGCCGGAGCGTACAAGCTCGCCGGTTTCACCGGCGACGTCTTCGATCGTGTCCCACTGGTCGATGTGGGCCTCGATGCGCTCCACCTCCATGCGGTTGTATCCGAGATTTTGCAGCGCTGGACGGACCGTTTGGTTGACGATTTTGAGGACGCCTCCGCCCGCGAGCAGTTTGTATTTTACGAGGGCAATGTCGGGCTCGATGCCGGTGGTGTCGCAGTCCATGAGGAAGCCGATCGTTCCCGTCGGTGCGAGCACTGTGACCTGCGCATTCCGATAGCCATGCCTGTTTCCGAGCGTGAGCGCGCTGTCCCATGTCGCGCGGGCTTCGTCCTTGAGAAATCCGAATCGGTCGCTGACCTGGATGTCTTCCACGCTGTCGCGGTGAAGTTGGATCACTTTGCGCATGGATTCCACATTGTCTTTCGCAGCGGGCTTGCTGACGCCGGTGCAGCGAGCATCGTGGTAGCCGGGGAAGGGACCGGCCACCTGGGAAATGCGGGCGCTCTGCTCGTAGGCATGTCCTGTCATGATGGCCGTGATGGCACCGGCAAGCGCGCGCCCTTCATCGCTGTCGTAGCCCAGACCGTAGCTCATGATGAGAGAACCGAGGTTTGCGTAGCCGAGGCCGAGCGTGCGGAAGATGTGGGAGTTTTCCGCGATTTCCTTGATCGGGTAGCTGGCGTTATCGACGACGATTTCCTGCGCGGTGATGAAGATGCGCACGGCTGCTTTGAAGCGCTCGACGTCGAAGGAACCGTCGGTCTTCTTGAACTTCATGAGATTCAACGAAGCGAGGTTGCACGCTGTATTGTCGAGGAACAGATACTCGGAACAAGGATTGGTGCTGTTCTGTCGGGCGGTGCCGCGGCACGTGTGCCATTTGTCGATGGTTGTGTCGAACTGCATGCCGGGATCGCCGCAGACCCATGTGCCCTCCGCAACTTTGCGGAGAAGCGTTTTGGCGTCCTTCTTTTCACACGGTTTGCCGTCGGTCACGCGCTTCGTCCACCATTCGCGACCGGCGAGGGCTGCGTCCATGAACTCGTCACTGACGCGAACCGAGAGATTCTCGTTTTGATACATCACCGAGCCGTAAGCGTCGCCGTTGAACGAAGAGTCGTAGCCCTGCGCGATGAGTGCCCACGCTTTTTTCTCCTCCTTGGTTTTCGCTTCGATGAACTCCTCGATGTCAGGGTGAAAGTCTTTGAGCGTATTCATCTTCGCCGCGCGCCGCGTCTTGCCGCCGGATTTCACCACGTTGGCGACCTGATCATACACCTTCAGGAAGGAGAGGGGACCGCTCGGCTTGCCGCCGCCTGAGAGCTTTTCGCGGGTGGAACGGAGCGTGGAGAGGTCGCTGCCGGTGCCGCTGCCGTATTTAAAGAGCATGGCTTCCGACATCGCGAGCCCCATGATGCTCTCCATATTGTCGTCCACACGCTGAATGAAGCACGCGGAGCATTGCGGATACTCGTACTGGGTCGGCGCGCGCTCCGCGATCTTGGTATCGCGGTTGATGAAGTAGTTGCCCTCGCCGCGGCCAACGCCAGTGCCGTATTGGTGATACAGGCCGCAGTTGAACCACACGGGCGAATTAAACGCGCCGAATTGGTTTACGCAAAGCCATGTCAGTTCGTTGTAGAAGAGCTCGGCGGTTTCGTTGTCGGCAAAATATCCGTCCGCAAGGCCCCAGTCGGCGATGGTGCGGGTGACGCGATTGACGAGTTGTTTCACCGAACGTTCGCGACCGCCTTTGTAAGGATCGCTGCCGTTCGCTATATCTCCGTAGAAGTATTTCGACACCGCAATCTTAGTCGCCAGTTCGGACCATGTCTTTGGCACTTCGACGTTGTCCTGCTTGAAGATTGTTTTTCCCGAATCGTCGCTAATCTCCGCGGTGCGGCTTTCCCATTCGATTTCGTCGAACGGAGCGATGACTGGATTGCTGAATACGCGCTCGAACTTCAGTCCTTTCTGGGCGGACTTTTTCGCGGGACGCCGGCTGTGAGCGGCGACGTTTGGGCGGCTAACGGAGCCGCGGCGGACTGTTTTAATCGTGGACATGGCTGGAATGTGAATAACTTGGTGAAAACTCTGTGGGGTGACGACCAATAAACCGTGTCCATCAGAGGCGGACCTGTGAATAACACTGCTTATGGGGCATGAGACAATATAACACCGCAATCTGTTGGGGTATCCAAGGAAATAACGTGTGCCTTTAGGAAAAGTTTTTCTCTGCGAATTTCCACTTGCCAGAAGCCCGGTGAGACGCTCCCCATGACCCAAATAAGGCAATTTCGTCACGGAATCGCGAAATCCCCACTGCGCTTTATTTCCAGCGGCACGTCGTCCGAAATCGACCTCCAGTTCAGCGTGTAGCGAGCATGATTTGAGGGACGACACTGGGTTTTTTGGAGACCATGCAAAATGACACTGCCAAAAACGATAAATCGCCAGCGGCCCCTCCAAAAAAGCTGCGCCTCTACGATCTCAGTCTCTTGCTCTTTCTATTGCTCGCCTCGCAAGGAATGAGCACGAGCACCCAACCCGCCTCATTTCGAACGATTCGGCCTACAAATCGGCGTCGGTTTTGAGGATTTTGACGAGCTTGAGCAGGTCGTTTGTAACCAGTTCGTAGAGCGGCTTTTTCGGGTCGCCCACGAAGATGGTGTATTGCCGGAAATCGTATGCGCAAATTGCAGCGATAATGACGGCCACGCCCAGCCACTGGCGTTGGCGAAGTCCTGCGCAGAGGTCGGCGATGATCAAGACTGCGCCGAGGCGGAACGGCATTTCCCAGATGCTCGTGTAGCGGAGATTCATTCCGTACTTCACATTACACATGACAAGATAACTCGCAGCTACGAAGACTGCGACAAACGCGAGTTCCTTCCGGGCTGGCGTGAGTTTGAAGAGCGCGCCAACGCCCAGCAGGACGACGATCGGGCTCAGCGTGATCATGTCGATGAAGTAGCGGTACCACGGCCCATCGCCGGTCAATTTCGCATATTGTAGGTTCTGCGCCTTGATAACGAGCATCTTGTAAATTGCGACGAAAGTACCCGCGCCGCCGGCGAGGGACATCAGGACAAATATCCCGAGCAACGGGGCGCAAATGCTGACTAGCACAAACTTCGGAGTGGTCGCGCCGATTTTCAACCATCGATTCGCGACGGTGATCACGCCGAGTCCAACGCAGACGAAAAAGGCATTCTCGACCTTTGCGATCGGCAGGAGCGCCAGGAAGATTCCGTGCGCAATGAGCCAGCCTTTCGAGTTGGGAGCGCGCATGCATTCCCACGTGGTCCAAAGGCACATGAGCGCCCAGAAAGCGAAGAATCCGTCGATGAGCGCGTGCTGACTGAAATGAAGCTGCATCGGGCTGAAAGCCATGAGCGCCAGCACGCCGAGCCCCACGCCGGGCCCCGCCATTCTCCAGGCTGCAAGGCCGCCCGCGATCATGAGCAGGATGGTAAACATGCACGCCACGCGGTGGAGCGAAGTCAGCGCCGGGTCGCGATGATCCGGGTCCATCGAACGATCCGCCGCCAGTTCCCTGGGCTGTAGCTCCGATGGAATCAAAGGCGGCGCATCGCCGAACTGCATGCGCTTCCATATCCACGAGGTGTAGATGTAAAGGAATCGCGTGGGCGGGAGTTCGCATTCCGTTTTATCCGAGGCCTGCGAGTCGAGGAACAAGCCGCATAAATCCGGCATCGCGCCTGCCCCTGTGCCCTCCACGTTAATCTGATACGGAACCATCGTATGGTCGCGCTGAAATACGCCGACTGTATGTTTTCCGCCATCCATCATGTTCACATAGCGGCGGTAGATCATCTCATCGAACCCCACACGGCGCCACGAGCCGGAGTCCGCAATTCGGACGATCGATCCCACGATCGAGATCAGGATGAAACAAATGATGAATGACCGCATGGAAAGCTGCGGCGGTTGGGCTGAATTTTGGTCGGACATGATTGGGCTGACCTGAGATAAGCAAATGCCTTGCCCGATAGGAACGAAGCATCCCGGAGCCGCTGGAACGAGTGACACTGAATATTCGGGCTTGGGCTTCGGGCCGATTCGTTCCAATCTCAACGCTTTCGAAGCATGACACGCGTTTTCATTACCGGCGCGGCCGGTTTCATCGGCAGTAATCTCGCAGATCGTCTCCTCGCAGAAGGAAAACATGTCGTAGGCTGGGACAATTTCTGCACCGGCCAGGAGGCATTCCTGGAGAAGGCCATCGCTCATCCGGCTTTCAAGCTGGTTCGCGGGGACAATCTCGAGGCCTCTGCGCTGAAGGTCGCGATGACGGGATGCGACATGGTTTTTCACCTCGCTGCAAATGCCGATGTACGCTTCGGGCTGGAGCATCCCGAACGGGATCTCCAGCAAAACACGATTGCCACTTTCAATGTGCTCGAAGCCATGCGGGCGAACGGAATCAAGCGCATCGGCTTTTCGTCCACGGGTTCAGTTTATGGCGAGGCGAAGCAAATCCCGACGCGTGAGGATACGCCATTCCCGATTCAGACTTCGCTCTACGGCGCGTCCAAAATCGCTTGCGAAGGGCTTATTCAGGCGTATTGCGAAGGCTACGGATTCGAAGGATACATCTTTCGCTTCGTTTCCATTCTCGGCGAGCGCTACACGCACGGTCACGTATTCGATTTTGTCAAACAGCTCCGCGAGCATCCGGAATACCTCCGCGTACTTGGCGACGGCACGCAGCGAAAGAGCTACCTGCACGTTGGAGACTGCGTGTCGGCACTGCTCCACACGACCGGTGCGAATCTCGCTTCCTCCGCGCCGCATCGCGTTGCGGTTTTCAATCTCGGGACCTCGGAATACTGCGCGGTGGAAGATTCCATCCGCTGGATTACTGAGCGACTGGGCCTCACTCCGCGCCTGAAATTCACCGGCGGCCAGCGCGGCTGGGTCGGAGACAATCCCTTTATCTTCCTCGACACTGCCCGCGTGCTCGGCACGGGCTGGAAGCCCCAATTGACGATCCGTCAGGGAGTCGCGCGAACCGTGGACTGGCTCAATGCGAATGAGTGGATCTTCGAGCGCCGCGAATGATTCGACCTATAGCAGCACCGATGGCATGGGCGGGAGATATCCAGGATCGGATTTCCGGCGCTGCCCTTGTTGCTGCGGTGGACGCTGCCCCTGCTGCTGACGCTGCGGGTTCTGCTGCCGTTGCTGTTGCGGGGGATTTCCACCTTTGCGCGGCTGCTGATTTCCCTGCTGCGGATGCTGGCCCGGCTCGTCAAGAGCCGCCCGTTCCGCATTCGCATCCACGCGTGAATCATCATGGTGCTCGGCATTCGCTGCCCGGCGATCCTGCGGTAGTTCGAGCGAACCATTCTGGAACTCGACCACGTGTCCGACTTGAATGAGATAGTGCAGGTCGGAAGCGAGAGCCTCTTTCTTCGCAGCAGCCTCCGGTGAATCCGGCCCGATGCCCGCGAGCAAACGCGCTGCGAGGTCCGGGCGGCGGATACCCGGGTGCTCGCTTACGGTCGTGAGAATCGCTCCCATGCCGTCACCAAATGTCTGGTCCGGATTGTGGCGTTGCGGGCGGATCGCCGAGACGAAGAGGATCTTCTTTTTCCACTTGAAGTGGTGCAGGCCCGCTTCCGAAAAGATCGGGCGCAGCGCATTCACCATCTGGCCGGGAAACATCCGCTCACGCTCGATGGCGTCGCGAATGTTGAATGCGACGTTCCGCTCGGGAAACCAGTTCGTGGCGGCTCCGCTCATGTCGAGCGAGTGCCCGCTTTTCATGAGGTTGGGAAGGTGATACTGTTTGAAGTGCTGCTCGGCCTCATACTCGTCCTTGAAAGTGACCGGCTCCTCGCCTTCCGCGACTTTAGTTTTGATCACGGTCACGCTGCTCGCCTGCTGCTTCCACTGCTCGAAAACGACGGGATCATTCACCATTTCGATATTGCGCTGGAAGTCGCTGAAATCCATGCGGCGGGCGAAACGCTCTTCGTAAAGCTTTCGCAGCGCGACCTGATACCCGTGATGGCTGGATGGTCCGAGCAGAACTCCGCTGAACCGCTCGCGGGCCACGGAGGTGTAGTTGCCTTTTGGCGGTTCACCCTGGACGACCTCGGTGACATAGAAGTCGTTCTTGAATTGCTGATACGCGCCGCGCTCAAGCACCGTGCGGTCGAACGCTACGACGCCATCGCCGATTTGAAAAAGCACCGCTTCGGGGTCCAGCGCCGTCACACGAAGGCGGAGTCGCTCGGGACGTTCGAGGAACATTTTTGCGAGGCGGAAGACGCCGCACGCGCGGTTGCTGATTTTCACCTGCTTCGCGATGCTCATGGCGATCATCGGCTCCGGAAGAACTTCAACACGCAGCACCTGACGCACCGGCTCCTGCGGGGGGCGCTGACCGCGATCGCGATCGCCTTGTGGACCGCCCGGTCCGCGCGGACCGCCGGGCCCACGTTGATCTCCGCGCGGACCGCGGTTGTCGCGATTTCCGCCGCCCGGCCTTGGGCCACGATCATCGCGGCGCGGACCTCCCGGTCCACCCGGACGGGGCCCGCCGGGGCCACCGCCTGGACGCGGGCCACCAGGGCGCGGTCCGCCCGGACGACCGCCGCCATCGCGTCGATATCCGCGGCCCTCCGGTTCGCCTTCGAAATTGGCATAACGGTTCGTGGACGGGCTTTCTTTCAGCCAGTCGGGCAAGAATTTCAGATCTAATTCACCAGGAAGGTCGCTCATTCAATTGCTGTGTATGCGGGGTTTGCGAAAATGGCAATTGCTGTGGTGAAGAAAGAAGCGATCGCCGAAGGAGCGTCAGATTGCGAGTGCGCTGTCGATCGCTTGTCCCAGCGCGCCGGAGTCGCCGTTTGGGATCGTGGTGACTCCATGCAGTCCCGCGATTCCGCAGGCCTCCGTCGCGATCACCGGGATGCCCGCCGCAATCGCCTTGAGAAGACGGCGGGGCTGATTCTCCACCCAACTCGGAAGCACCACCAATGCTGCATCGCGGAGCCAGTCACCCCTGTCGGATGGGATCGTATTGCAGCCCGACCAAAAATCGCGGCCTTCGAGAATCGGCCCGCCGAGCGTGATCGGTATGAGGGTGTCGCGCGCCGCTTTCCTCAGCTCCCATGCGCCTTTCCGAGCCAGCGTGGATGCCGGAAATATGACCCTTCGCCCTTTGCCTTGCGATGTCGCCGCGGGCAGTTTCCAGTCGAGCAAAGTGACCCGCTTTGGCGCGAGCGAGGCAACATGTTGATGCGGCGTGATCCAGCAATCGGCAGCGGCGAGCGCCTCGGTCTCGGCCTCGATCAATTCCGGATCCGCGCGAAAGTCAGTGAGCATCCGCGCCTCCGGCCACGCTGCGGCAGCGCTGTCGAGTTGTGACTGAATGTGCGCGAGCGGCAATCGAGTCATGAGCACTTCAAAACTCCTGCCGCCGAGCACGCCGCGCTGCCACAAAAACGGAAGCAACGTTTGACTCACGACGAGATGGAGCGAGGAGTAGGGGACATTCTGCGCATAGAGTTTCGCGAGTTCGTCATCCATCTTGAGCAAGGCCCGCTGCCGCACCGGACCTTGCTCGGCGAGCTTGCGCGAATGAAAAGATCTCCGTGCAGTGAAGAGCGGAAACTGAACAACTTTCGAGAAACCCCCAGCGTTCCAGCGGTATGGTCCGATGCCGTATTTTCGACTGTTCAGCGGCATTAGAAGCGTGTCGGACTGGGTCCGGTTTGCGGAGAGATAAGAGTCGTGCTCCGGCCAGAATGAATCGACGAGCCATGTTGTGGCAGATCGTTTTGGAAGCGACGTCGCCGATGGATTCCGGAAGCAACTCGTCACGCCACATGTCTCGCAGCTTTCCGCCTCCGGGCCAGCATCAGGGCCGCTTGCCGGCACGGTACCGCAAACTGGCGGCGTAGTTTTTCCGTCAAGCCGACGGTATGCGACGGTGAGCTTCCAGCGCGAAAGACGGACTTCGATCTGAATATCCACCGGCGCACGGAACCGAAGATCCACGTAGTTCCAAAAAACCGTGGCATCGCGGTTTTGCTCAGCCATCGAGCCGGGCAACCGCCGGGAATGCGCGTGGCGTTCGAGGATTTCAAATCCCGCCGTCAATGCTGCGTCGTACAGAGAATTTGTGAGCTGGCAGAGTCCGCCGCCAATGCTTGGAATGATGCATCCCTCCCGAAGTTCGCGCCCAGGGGCAAATCCGCGCCCTGCCGTTGGTCGCGGGATATTCGCCCAGAAGCTAAACACTGTACCTGCCGGAACCACGAGTCCATTCAGGTGCGCAGCGATGACCCTGAGATTCTGGACTTTGCCGGCTTGCAGCGCGAACTCCGCCTCGTTGCCGGTAGAGAAAAGCGCTGTCGCTGATTCGGCAAGGAGAGGGGATTCTTTGGAAAGCGGACATCGCCCCAGCTTTTTCGGACGTCGTCCGAGCTCTTTCGATACCCTGCGAATCCTGTGAAGCCACGCTTTCGCGCCGAAAATCACGGAGTTCCATTTGGTGGGCTGGTTCTCTTTTGAGCGATCGGTTTCCATCTGCATTCCAGTATTACGCGGATGATGCCATGATCTTTCAAAAACATCGCTATTTAAAAAGACCTACACACCAAGCAGCGTCTTTGCATGGGCCAGCGCGGATTCACCCTTGCCTCCGAGCATCCGCGCTATTTCGGCGATGCGCTCTTTTGCCTCGATGCGCTTGAGCGTTGACACTGTGCGACCGCCTTCGATGTCTTTGCTCACGACGAACTGACTGACCGCGCAGGCCGCGACCTGAGGCAGATGAGTGATCGCGAGAACCTGGCGTTCGTCTGCAATGGCGCGCATTTTTTCGCCGACTGCGTGCGCGATTTCGCCGCCGACGTTTGCGTCGATCTCATCGAAAACGAGCAGCGAAATCGTGTCCTGCGCGGCAAGGGCGGATTTCACCGCAAGCATGACGCGGGAAATTTCTCCGCTGCTCGCGATGGCTTTCAGAGGTTTAGCGGGCTCGCCGGGATTCGGGGCGAAGACAAAATCGATCGCCTCATTTCCGTGGGCTCCGGGACTCGCGAGCGCCGCGAGAGCGACCGAGAAATCGGACTTCTTGAAACCAAGATCGCGCAGGTGTGTCGTTACCGTTTTTGCGAGCTTGGGCGCAGCGGCTTTACGCTTTTCCGTGAGCTTTTCCGCAGTTTCCGCAGCCGCTTTCCGGAGCTTTTCGATTTCAAATCCAAGCCGCTCGATTTCCTCGCCGCGGCTTTCGATCTTGGCGAGGCGGGCGGCGGCGGTATCGCCAAACGCAATGACATCGGAAATCGTTCTGCCGTATTTTCTCTTCAGTGATTCGAAAAGCGTCACTCGTTCTTCCATCTCGGCCAGTTCTCCGGGCTCGATATCGAGGTCTTCCGCGTAGTGCTGGATTCCCGAGGCCAGCTCTTCGATTTCTGCGATGCCACGGTGAAGCGCGTCGGAAAAACGCACCGCCGCAGGGTCCACGCGTTCGAGATCGCGCAAGAGTCTCCCGCATTCATTGAGACGCGTCACGGCGCTGTCTTCGGATTCGAGGAGTCTGCCGAGGACGCCGTTCGAAAGCTCCAGAATCTTCCGGGCGTTTGAAGCGACGGTGTAACGTCCGGTGATTTCTTCTTCCTCGCCGGGCTTTAGGGACGCCTCGCTGATTTCGTTCACCTGGTGCCGCAGTAAATCCAACTCGCGCTCCATCGCAGCCTCGCTGCTGGCGAGTTCGTCACGCTCGGCAATGAGGCGGTTCATTGCGCGGAATTGCTCGCCGTATTTTGCATGGAGCGCCTCGGCACCGGCAAACGAATCGAGAAGGCCGAGCTGCTTTTCCGAGGAAAGCAGCGATTGATGATCGTGCGGCCCGTGAAGGTCCACCAGACCGTCACCGAGTTCCTTCAACACGCTGAGTGTCGTCGGGCTGCCGTTGATAAACTGGCGGTTCGTTCCCGTGGTTGAAAAGACACGTTTCAGGATCAATTGAGCCTCCTCGCACGGCTCGACGCCTTGTTCCTCGAGCCATAAATTCAGTTTTTTGGCATCCGCGACGGAAAAAACCGCCTCGACGGAGCAATTCTCGGCACCGGCACGAATGAGAGACTTGTCCGCACGTTCGCCGAGAACAAGTTTCAGGGCGCCGACGATGATACTTTTGCCCGAGCCGGTTTCGCCGGTCACAGCGATAAAGCCAGGACCGACCAGCCACTCAAGTTCCTCGACCAAGGCGAGGTTGCGAATACGGAGCGAAACGAGCATGGCCGGTGTGAGTAAAAGGAGTGTCCGTTTTGTGCAAGAGCGCGCACACGGGAAATGCATTTCCCATGGGATTGTCGCAGGCGGTATGTCGGGGGAAAGGTGGCGGCGAAATGCGTTAATGTCGTGAAGAACCGCGGATCGCTGTGAACAACTTCGCCGTTTTCGGAGGGCGGGATTCAATCCTTGGTTTTCTCCACAAGTTATTCACAGCGAGCGAACTACCTCAGGAACAGGCCAATAACTACAACATCATACAATATATGTCATATGAAGTGTCGGTTACTGCGTTTATCGCCCGTCGGACACCTTGAACAGACACACCCAACTCGCCAGCAACCACCCCGCAATCGGGCCCGCAATCCATGGCCATGCAACCGTCCAGAGAACTCCGAGGGCCGACTCATGGCCGACTCCCTCAAGGACTACCGCCCTGCCGAAACTGATCGCCCAAAAATGGACACCCGCAATAAGGATGAACCACCCGAGTGCGATCGCGTGCTGTCTGCAAAATCGCCAGTGCGCCGCCAGCGCCCGGCTGAGCGTTTCGCCATGCAGCGCCAGCCAGGCCTGCATCGATGAAAAAACAATCAGGACCAATGCAATCGCGACCCGTGCCCACGTCAGCCGCGATTCGACCTTGGCTGGATCATTCGGAAAAAGCCCATGCCATGCCGGGAAATTCTTCAGCACCAACGGAAGTTCGATCAGCACCAGCCCGATCGCCAGTACGATCGCCG
>JANMGP010000188.1:0-37402 GCA_031374705.1 Verrucomicrobiaceae bacterium
TCCAACACCAAAACCTAAGAAAAGAATCATTATTTCTAAAATTACTACTGAGATCAGGAATAAGATATTATCCATAAGAAAAGAAAATCCTACCTATGGTAAGAATAAAATATTTATTATTTTAAAACGTGATCATGACATAGATCTTAGCGAAAGCTCAGTTGGTAGGGTATTAAAAGATTTTATGGAAAAAGGTATTATAACTAAATCAATATCAGCGCCTAGAGTTAGAAAGAAGAGAAGATTTAAGGGACATGCGCAGAAATGGAATTATAACATGAAAGCATCTACCCTAGGAGAAATGGTACAAGTAGATCATATGACTGTTACTAAGAACCAAATCACTGTAAAGCACTTCCAGGCTTGGGATCCTCTCTCTAAACGTATAGATGCTCAAATATACTCTAATGCTAACAGCAAATCGGCTAAGCGCTTTCTAGAGTATCTAGAAAGCAGTGTGCCATATAAGATTAAATCCATACAGGTTGATGGAGGTTCAGAATTTATGAAAGAGTTTGAAGATGCATGTATGGCAAAAGAAATATCTTTATATGTACTACCACCAAAGAGGCCTCAATATAATGGAGGTGTAGAGCGTGGAAATAGAACATTTAGAGAGGAATTTTATGACAGAAGAGATTTACTTGCAGATTCCTTAGGAGCATTAAGAATAGAACTCTCTAAGGCTATCAATAAATACAATAATTTTAGACCACATTTGTATTAGTTCATAAATAATTGAGACTAATTAAACAGAATCAAATTGTAATTATTAGATAAGTAAAACAGACAATAATATAAAGAATTATGTTGTTGTAGTTGTGGGTATGTGTAGAACTTAAACGAAGTTAAGTTATGCACATATCCACAACCTAAAATTTACAAAAATGAAAAAAGCCTCTAGGATATTTTTTTTTCAACAAACATAGTCCTGGAGGCTTAATATGCAAATTTTTGGTTTACACAAGAATATATATAGAATAAATAGCTATAGAATACGACAAGAAAGTAAAGAAAAGTACATAAAATTATGTGAAGAAATAACAATTCCTTGGGAATCTTTAAAAAAGAACTCTCTTAAAGATAATGTTATTTCAGATATCACTAAGATTAGTAGAGCTACATATTATAGAAAAAAGAGTCTTTTGCTCGATCTAAAAAAAGGTATATTTCCAACACCAAAACCTAAGAAAAGAATCATTATTTCTAAAATTACTACTGAGATCAGGAATAAGATATTATCCATAAGAAAAGAAAATCCTACCTATGGTGCCGCGTATCGCGAGGCGTGGGCGTATTCCCGACTTAATGCCGTGGAGCGCGCGTTGCTGGCGACACGCATTGATGGCGAACCCGAAAACGCGGCACGCCGGTTGCGCGAAGAGTGGGAGATGATTCCGGTTGACCCCGACGAGCAGGAGCGTTTGTTCGAAACAGGCCTTCACGGAAACGCGCTTCGCGAAGATGACGACACTCCGCTTCAAATCCCTCAGAATTTTGGAGGAGGTAATACGCCGGATAAGGCCGAGTTAAATGCCCCCGCCGCGCCTGCTGCGATGCCTCCGCCGAGCCCCGCAGCGCCGAAGGGTGCGATGGGCGGGCGCATAATGGAGAAAGCGAAGAACTCGCTGGCGATGGATATCTCGGAGGTAGATGCGCTCAAGCGAGATGGAGGGCGTCTCGCTGAAGAGAGCGTCGAATTGCAGAAGAGTTTCGGTGACATGAAGGAGTCGGCTGCAAATCGTTCGTTCTTCCGCCGCTCCGGAATGACTGATGCCATAGGGAATGCGGTCGCAGGCGTGGAGCATCATTTTGCCGATTCCGACTTCGCTTTTGCCGGAGTGGATGCAGCGCGAGGCCTGCGTGAGGCGACGCGGATTTACTACCGGCAACTCGGACCGACAAAGGAATGGGCGGAGAACAATTACTACAAACTGCGTATCACCGAGCAGGACGCCGACCTTGTCTCCGTGAATGCATTCTGGCGCGACTTCGGCGCGCACATCGCAGGTGGTGGCAAAGGTGCATTTGTATCCGAGCATGTCGCGGAGGCTTCGCGTAATTTCACCGAGATGATGCTCGCGCTTGCTGTGCTCGATTTGCCGTTCGACGCGCCGAAGCATGTGACCAAAGCCGACGGCGGGCAATTTACGCTCACGGCCTCCGGACCGGTGATTGTGTATCACAAGGAAATCAAACCATCGGCCGTCGCAAACGCTGCGCAGGGCGGGTTGCTCGTGTCGCAGAGCTTTTACCGGCACGACGACCGGTTCCGACAGGAGGGCAATGAGAAGTTCGAGAAATACGTCACCGACGAGTTTCTTACGGGGATCGTGTATGGCGCAAATGTCGTCGTGACGAATCCCACGAGCGCGCAGGTGAAAGCCGAAGTGCTGCTGCAAATCCCGCAAGGCGCGCTGCCCGTGCTCGGCAGCAAGCCCACCGACTCGCGCTTACTGCGCCTGAAGCCGTACACGACGCAGACGTTCGAGTATTCGTTTTACTTCCCGGCGACGCCGACGAAAGCAGGCGCGAAGTTCCCGCACTATCCGGTGAACGTCTCCATCGCGGGCAACAGCGCCGCGGGCGCAAAGCCGTTCGCGTTCAACGTTGTCGGCAAGCTCACCCAGTTTGACAAAGCTTCGTGGGACTACATCTCGCAATATGGAACGAGCGCCGATGTCTTCACGTTCCTCGACGCGAACAACCTCGCTGGGCTCAACTTCGGGCGGGTCGCGTGGCGCTGCAAAGACGCGGCATTTTTCAAAAAGCTCACCGCCTTCCTGAATGCGCACCATGTGTGGGACGAGACGATTTACAGCTACGCCGTCGTCCACAACGAGCCCGCCGCGTTGCGCGAATGGCTGAAGCACAACGACGCATTTGTGAGCCAGTGCGGGCCGTGGCTTTCGAGCAAGCTCGTCGTCCTCGACCCGATCGAGCGGCGCGCTTACGAGCATCTCGAATACTCGCCGCTCGTGAATCAGCGCGCCCACCGTGTCGGAAACGACTGGCGCATCGCGAATCCCGCCGTTCGCGACCAATACACGGAATTCCTCGGAATTCTTGCGCACAAGCCCGCGCTCGACGCCGTGGATACGATGAGCACCGCGTATTATCTCTTCCTGCAAGACCGCGTGGAGGAAGCGCTCGCGCGATTCCGCAGCGTGGACGCGAAGACGCTGCCCACGCAGATTCAGCACGATTATTTCTCATGCTACGCGGGCTTTTACGAAGGCCAGCTCGGCGAAGCGCGCACCGTCGCCGCAAAGTATGCAGGCTATCCCATCGCACGATGGAAGGCGCTCTTTGGCGAAGTCACCAGCCAGCTCGACGAGATCGAAGGCAAGGCCGTCGCCGCGAAACCCGGTGACAAACCCGACCGCGAAAAGCAGCAGGCGGAACTCGCTGCGACGGAGCCGTCGTTCGACTTCAAAGTGGAGAAACAGACCATCTCGCTGAACTACAAAAACATCGGCGATGTGACCGTGAACTACTACCTCATGGACCCGGAGTTTTCGTTCAGCAGCAGCCCGTTTGTCAGCCAGGACGCGAGCCGCTTCAGCATCATCAAGCCGAACAAAACCGCGACGCAGGCGCTCGCGAAAGACAAGGACACGCTCGAAATTCCGCTGCCCGCCGAGTTTGCGAAAGCGAACGTTCTCGTCGAAGTCGTCGCCGCCGGACAACGCAAGGCGCAGCCGTATCACGCCAACACGCTCAAGCTCACGCTCACCGAAAACTACGGACGCCTCGAAACCCGCGACTCCGCCAATGACAAGCCCGTCGCGAAGGCCTACGTCAAAGTGTATGCGCGGCTCAAAGGCGGCGCGATTCGCTTCTACAAAGACGGCTACACGGACCTCCGCGGCCGATTCGACTACGCCAGCCTCAACGGCACCGCAGGTAAAGTTGAACTCCAGCGCTCAAGCGAGCCGCCACCGAAAAACGGTCTCGACTACCAAATGCTCAAGCCCGCCGAGCTCGGCAGTGTGGAGAAGCTCAGCATCCTCATCCTCAGCGAAACCAACGGCGCGACCACACGCGAAGTGAGCCCGCCGAAAGAGTAGGGGATTTGCAATGCGCGTAAAACATGACACGCTCCCGATATGAGCATCGCAATCGCTCTCGAACCCGTATCTTGGAAACGCATGGCACAAGGCATTGAAGACGTAAAAAATCGCCTCGAACGCGCGGCGGCTGCGCTTGCAAAGACGGGCGTGCGGTACGCGGTGGTCGGCGGCAATGCAGTCGCTGCGTGGGTCTCGCGTGTGGATGCGTCTGCTGTTCGCAATACGCGAGATGTGGACATTTTGCTCCGGCGTGAAGACATGGAGCGGGCACGCCTGGCGCTGGAGGCGGCGGGATTTGTGCATCGCCGTGTGGCATCGCTGGGAAAGGCCGCTGCGATGGATGTTTTTCTCGATGGCCCGGATGCAAAGGTCCGCGACGCCGTCCATGTTTTGTGGGCGGGCGAAAAGGCCGTCCCCGATGCGATCGAGCCCTCGCCGGAACTCGGCGAAACGGAATCGGCGGATGGCTTCGAGCTGATTCCGCTGGCGGATTTGCTCCGCATGAAACTCACATCCTTCCGGGACAAGGATCGCATGCATCTTCGCGATCTCGCGTCCGTCGGTCTCGTGGATGAAAGTTGGATGGAGCGGTTTCCCACAGCCCTCGCGGAGAGGCTTCGTGTGATTCTGGATGATCCGGAGGGGTGATCGGTTGGTTGCTTACCGCAACGGCAGGCCGTGGCGTTTCCAAAACGTCTGCAATGACGCATGCGAGCCGTTGAAGACGTTGCGCTCGATGGGCCTGTCGAGGTCGCCGAAGTAGGGCGCGTTGCGGTAGAAGCCGTGGTTGTAAACTTTCGGACGCGAGCCGCCGCGCTCCCAATCCACGCCGCCGTATTGCCACAGCGTCCAGTCCGACCAGACGTTGTATTGCTTCACCAGTCCACGCGGACTGCCGGGTGCGGGAAACTGCGGCCCTTCGCCGCTGTCGTGTGCGTAAAGCGCGAGCCAATACGGCATTCGGCGCAGCTTGGCCTTGGTGGCGTCGTCCGCATTTCCGAGCAGGATTTTGAGATGTGCGCTGTTCTCCAAATACGCGACGGGAACCACGCCTGTGCGCGACTCCACGCGATCCATGAACCGTAGAATGTCCGAGAGCTTCGAGTTGGCGTCGAAGTCGCCGCAGAGCAGCAGCGAGGGCGCATTCCACGAGCGACTCCGCGCCAGCGATTGCGCCCGCGTGATGAATTGATCGGCCTGCTTCACTGCATCGACATGCGTTTGCAGACGATAGTAAACGCCCGGCAGGAGATTCTCGCGATCCGCCGCCGCGAGAAAGTTCGCGCATTTCGTATCCAGCACGCCGCCTTTTCCTGCGCGGGCGATGAGCGCGCTCGCGCCGTTGGACCGGAGCGCGGAGACGTCATTCTCCGAATAGCTCTTTCCCGACCGCTGCCGCTCCTTTGGGTCATAGGCCGAGACATTGATGATCTGCGGCAGCGATTCCGCGCGGGCAGATGCGGCAAGATGGGTGAGAGCAAGAAGGAGCGGGATGAAAAAAAAGCGAGTCATGCGTGATACGATGTTGTTCGCCCAAAATGGATGCGCGGTCAAACCACGACGCTTCGTATTGCTCGTTGCGCGCCACCTTTCAATAGGCGGTTAGCCGTAATCGCCGGAATCACGCCACCCGCGGTTCGCGTTTGCGGAATCTCCGCAAGGCGACACAGACTGCTCCACCCAGAAGCAGAACTGCGCTGCCGGGCTCGGGGATGATCGGAACGCTCGCGGGGTCCACGGGGCTGAGGCCGTGGCGGTCGTATTGCGCCTGGGTTTCCAGAACCACCGCGCCGCTCACAGGAGTCACGATTTGCGCAGCGACGGCGAGTTTTTGCGCGGCCGCTCCGTCGGCATTGGCGGCGAGACGTCGGACTTCATCGAGAGCCCACAGCCGGGTGACATGCCGATCAGTCCGAACGGCATCAAGCGGGATGTCGCCGGTGGGAATGGTGTCACGGACCAGCATTAGCGCACTGCTCTTTCCCGCCCACGAACGGAGCAACTCGGCGAGCGTAATCGCCCGGAGATCCCGAAGTCCCCGATACGCATCGAGCTTCTCCGCGATGCGGTTTGGACCAGCGGTGAGCGGGGCGAGGAAAATGAGCGGTGCGTGAATGCCCGCGCGTTCCATTCTTTGATCGAGTGGCGACAGAGCGCTCAGGATTACGGGCTGCGGCGCATGCAGCCACACAATGGCGGCGTCCTGTTCTGCGGAGGCGATGTCCCATGCGCGGACCAATGCAGGGATGTTGTCCTGACCGCCGGTAAACCTCATCGAGTCTATCCACTTGGTTGCGGCGGCGCGTGAATGAGGGTTCGAAGGTAGAAGGTCGAGCGCCTCCGCGTTGTCTCCGGCGAAGACGATTGTGAACGGCATAGCCGCCGGAAGTTCCGCGAGCATTTCTCCGATGTTTCCTATGGAAGCTCCAGCGGGCTTTGAGCCATCCACGACGAAAACCACCCGCGATGGGCGCTCCGCTTTGGCTGGTGCGAGCGTCTGGCGAATTGCGAGTGCGCCGTCCGAAGGATGCTCTGCGAATACGACTGGCGGCGCATTTGCCCGCGCCACGGCGACACTCTGGCCCCTTCGGAAGGCCGCATTTTCCACAGCGAGCATCACTTTCGTTGCGCTCGGCGAACCGAATCCTACCGCTGCGTCGCCTTCGGCAGAAACGTGGTGCTTTAGTTCCCGTCCCGACTCGAAGTTCTCTTCGACAAATCGGGGTAAAACCAGCGAACCCGTGTCCGCGGCCGCAATGCTCAGGGGTGCAGTGATTCCCATTCGCACTTTCATTTCGCCTCCGCGCGGCGGCACTGGAAAACACTGCATCAAGACCCGATCCAGGCCCGCCGTTGTCACGAGAACCGGATCGCGTCGCTGAGTCACTGCGACTTCCTGATACGCCGCGCGCACCTGCCCACGCCCGCCAAATGCTGCTTCCCGAGGCTCTCCATTGATCCAGAGCGTGAGTCGCGAGACGACACCGCCGGGCGGCAGCTCCACGAGCGCGCGGGCTTCGCTGGCATTGAGCGCGTCGTTTCGAAAAACCAAAGTCCACTCGCTATACGCTGTCGCAGCGGCGGCGTTCACCTGCACGTCCATCCGGGATTCTGTGAGAAAAAGATCGGGGACGTGATTCGCGACGCGATCCTGACCCAGCGATGGATCAAAGTTCCAACGCCCGCCGCCCAGCATGCGATTCGATGCCGAAGCGGGTATCGGTTTATCACTGAATGGACTGCCTGTTCCGCGGTAGTATACCTCCCGCGCCCTCTCCGCATCAATGCGCCAACCTTTCATCAGTTCAGTCCTGCCGATGTCGCCGTAGCACGCTTCGAGCATCGTCCTTTCAGCGCCAATCCATCGAAGGAGCGAAATTGCACGCTTGCTTTCCAGCGCATTTTCGGACGTTCCCTTTTGGACGAGCGAGGCAGTGAGAAAGTGATGGAAGACAGCAAACCCGAGGAGCAGGAAAGCCAGAACGCCGGACGGCCAGGTCGTCGGGCTCTGTTTGGGAATGCTTTCACTTTGCATACGGCGGTCCATCGCCCCTCTCGACCTCAGTAATGCAATAATCGCAAAGACCGGGCTCAATGGGAGAAATCCGAGCCCCCAAAACAAGCAGCCTATCAGCGCAAGTGGAAGTGTCGGGAAGAAACCGATCGTGTATGCGATGGCCACGCCCAGAGCGAAGGCGTTCATTTGAAAGAGTGCGCGACTGAGCGGAGTCGGTCTGTTCAGACTCCACCAGGTCCACCCGCAACTCACCGGCACCGTAAGAATCGCTGCCACGTGCCACCATCTGGGGATCGGGTCCATGAGGAACCCCGCCCAGATATGTTCCTTCAGTTCCACGAGCAGCGCCATGAGCGGAAGTAAAATGCCAAAAAACGCGACAAGAATCGGGCCGAATCCTGAATCTGAATGGTGCCGATAGGCGAGGATTACGGGGAGGTTCGAACTGGGTTCTGGTGAGGCTGCGATGCTCATTGGTCCGAGCAATCAGACCAACCAGGATTAAAAACGTTCAAACTCGACAGATGCGCGTTGCGATTCCACCCAAGTCTCGCTGGGACCAATGAATCACGCTCGACATATCCCGACCGCCGCTTATCAGCGGGAGCACGCCGGACTATGCGTTCTATTCTTATCATCGCCTGTTTGAGTCTCACTGCGTTTGGGGCGGTCCCGCTTTCCCCGCAAGCGGCGCGGACGGGGAGTTTTGTGCTGCGGGATGGAGCGGATGTCGGAATTGATTTCGTGCATCGGTGGACTCCGCCGGAGCGGTATCGCAAGACGTTCGACCACTCGGGCGCGGGCGGTGTGGCGATCGGGGATTTGGATGGCGATGGGAAGCCGGACGTTTTTTTGACGCGGCCGTTTGGAGGGGCGAAGTTGTATCGGAATCTCGGCGGATGGAAATTTCAGGACGTCACGGTGCAGTCCGGAGTGGAGCGCGAGCAGCGTTGGGCGGGCGGCGCGACTTGGGCGGATGTCGATGGCGACGGTGACCTGGATCTCGCGGTGTGCGGCTATGATTGCGCGAACAGGCTTTGGCGGAACAACGGAGACGGCACGTTCACTGACATTGCGGGGGCGAGCGGTTTGGCGGTGAAGGGCGGTAGCACGATGATGACTTTTGCGGACTTCGATAATGACGGCGACCTCGACGCGTATTTGGTGACGTATTTTGCCTTTGAGGAGCCGGGCGACGTTTTGAAAATGAGCGAGCTGCAATCGCGGACGACGACCGATGCGAGTGGGCGGCGAGTGTTGCCGCCGGAGCTTCGCGAGCGTTATCGACTGCTGACGCATCCGGACGGTCGGACGGAAGTCGTGCGTGGCGGCCAAAGCGACAGGCTTTGGCGAAATGACGGTGTGCGTCCGGATGGCTCGGTGAATTTTGTCGATGTCACCGAGTCAGCGGGCGTGCTGGATCACGGACTGGGATTGGCGGCGACCTGGTGGGACTACGATGAAGACGGCTGGCCGGATTTGTATGTGTCGAACGATTACTTCGGCGCGGACCGACTCTGGCACAATGAGCGCGATGGCACGTTCCGGGATGTTGCGCCGACGCTGCTTCCTGTCACGCCCTTCTATTCGATGGGGAGTGATTTCGCGGACATCGATAATGACGGGCATCTCGATTTCTTCGCGTCGGACATGGCAGGCGCGACGCACTATCGTTCGAAGATGGGAATGGGCGACATGGATCGATACGGCTGGTTTTTGGAGACGGGAAATCCGCGTCAGGTGATGCGGAATACGATGTTCCTCGGCTCGGGCGGCGGACCGTTTCGCGAAGTGGCGCATTTGCTGGGACTCGCGGCGACGGACTGGACTTGGGCGGTGAAGTTCGCGGATCTTGACGGCGACGGGCGGGACGATCTTTTTGTGAGCAACGGAATGATGGGTGATTTTTTCAACAGCGACCTCGCGGAAGCGATGAAGGCCGATCCCACCAAGGCTCCGCCGAAGCGGGATGCGGATTTCGCTTTTCGGAACACGGGTGCGCTGGCGTTCGAAAACGTGAGCAAGGCTTGGGGCGTGAACCGCGAGGCGATGAGTTTTGGCGCGGCTTACGGTGACCTCGATGGTGATGGCGATGTGGATTTGATCGTGAGCAATTGGGATGAGCCGCCGAGTATTTACGAAAACCGAATCGCCGGTTCGCAACGCTTTAGCGTGCGGCTGCGTGGGGCGCGGAATCATTGGGGCGTCGGCGCGCGCGTGGAACTGGAATCGGATGGATTGCGCCAGACCCGATATCTGACTCTGGCGCGCGGCTTCGCGGGCTCGGACGAACCGGTGGTGCATTTCGGGCTCGGTGCGGCGAAGGAGGCGAGCAACGTTGTGATTCGCTGGCCGGGTGGCGGGGAGCAGCGCATTGCATCGCTGGAGGCGGGCTTGCTCCATACGATCGATGAGCCGACCGATTTGCCGAAAGTGCAGCCCGCAGGCATGACGCCGCCGATTTTTCGAGAATCAAAGCTGCTCTCGGATGCGCGGCATTCGGAGAAGCCGTTTGATGATTTTGCACGCGAGCCGCTGCTGCCGAATAAGCTCTCTCAACTCGGGCCGGGCATCGCGTTCGCGGATATCGATGGCGATGGCGATGATGATTTCTTCCTCGGCGGCGCGGCGGGAAGCGATGCGGTGATTCTTCGCAACGAATCCGGTCGGCAGTTTACGAAAGTGCCGAGCGAGGCGTTCGATGAGGATGACCGCTGCGAGGATATGGGCGCGGTCTTTTTCGATGCAGACGGCGACGGCGATCAAGACCTGTTGGTGGTGAGTGGCAGTAACGAGTATGCGCCGGATGCGCACGAACTCGGCGACAGACTTTATCTCAACGACGGGCGCGGTGAGTTTCGGAAATCATCCGCTTTGCCAGATGATCGCGATGCGGGCGGGCCGGTTTGCATCGCGGACTTCGACCGCGACGGAGATCTCGATGTCTTCATTGGCGGGCGCGTCGTGTCGGGAAAGTATCCGCTCTCTCCGCGCAGCCGACTTTTACGGAATGACGGCGGGCGCTTTACGGATGCAACGACCAAGGAGCTTGCCGAGTGTGGAATGATCACGGCTGCGGTTTGGAGCGATGTGGATAATGATGGCTGGGTGGATCTTGTTCTGGCGGTGGAATGGGGGCCGGTGCGACTCTTTCGCAACGAACGCGGAACACTCACCGATACCACGAAAGCCGCAGGACTGGAGCCGTTCACCGGATGGTGGAATTCCGTCCATGCGGTGGATCTCGATGGAGATGGCGACCTTGACTATGTCGCTGGAAACTTTGGCCTGAATACCAAATACCACGCCGACGCAGCGCATCCGGCGATGATTTATCATGGCGTGTTCGACGACACGGGTGTCGCGCAGATCATTGAGGCAAAGCAGGGTGACGGCGCGATGTTTCCCGTGCGAGGGAAGAGCTGCTCGCAAAACGCGATCCCAGATTTGCGCGCGCGATTTCCGAAGTTTCACGATTTCGCGTCGGCCACGCTTGTTGACATCTACAGCGCTGCTGGTCTCGAACGCGCGCGGAAGTTCGAGGCGACCACGCTGGAAAGCGGTGTCTTCTGGAATGACTCAAAACCGGGCAATCCTGCATTCCATTTCGCGCCACTGCCGCGATTGGCGCAAGTGGCGCCGGTATTTGGAATCGCCTCCGGAGACTTCGACGGCGACGGACACAAGGACCTCGTGCTCGCGCAAAACTTCCATAACCCACAACGCGAGACGGGCAGAATGAACGGAGGCCTCAGTCTCCTGCTGCTCGGCGATGGAAAAGGCGGGCTGACGCCCGTGGCACCGGAGCGATCGGGCATCGCAATCACTGGTGATGCAAAATCGCTCGTGGCAACGGACATCAACGGCGATGGTCGTGTCGATTTGGTTTTCGGTATGAACGACGGTCCCGTGCGTGTCTTCGAAAACCAACATGTCGCGCCGCAGCGGAGCATTGTTGTCCGTCTCGTCGGAAAGCGGGGAAATCCCACAGGCGTCGGTGCCCGAGTAGAGCTCGAGACAGCAAGCCGACGATTGGTTTCCGAGGTTTCCGCAGGTGGCGGTTATCTATCCCAGTCTTCGGCGAGGTTACGTTTCCCGCTGCGACCCGGCGAAGAGCCGGCGGCCGTCGCGATTCTCTGGCCTGATGGAGCGAGTTCAACCCATCCGTGGCCGGGTGGCTCGGAGGCGGTTTTTAAACAGAATTGATCGTTTGAACTTCGCAGTTTGTTGGGTGGCCGCTATTACACGGCATGCTCCGACTTCTCATAGCCCTGTTGACGTGCGCTTCATTTTGCCGAGCAAAGCCGATGAACGTGCTCGTTCTATACGCCGACGATTGGCGTCATGACACGCTCAGTTGTGCAGGGAATCCGGTGGTGAAGACGCCGAATCTCGATCGACTCGCGAAGGAGGGTGTGCGCTTTACCCAGAACTGCGTCACGACCTCGATTTGCGGAGTGAGTCGTGCGACGTTATTTACCGGTCAGTGGATGTCGCGACACGGAAACAAGGCGTTCGATATGTTCAAGACGCCTTGGACGGAGACGTATCCGGGGCTCTTGCGCGGGAACGGGTACTGGGTCGGCCATATCGGCAAATGGCACAACGGCAAGTTCCCGACGGAGAACTTCGACTTTGGTCGCAGCTATAGCGGCAGGCATTGGATGAAGGAGCCCGACGGCTCGATGATTCACGTCACGCAAAAGAACGAGCGCGACGCAATGGAGTTCCTGAAGTCGCGGCCAAAGGACAAGCCGTTTTGCCTCACGCTCGCGTTCTTTGCGACGCATGCCGAGGACGGAAATCCAAAGCAATATCTGCCGCAACCGGATAGCATGTCGCTCTACACGGATGTCTCAGTGCCCATCCCGGCCACATCGGGTGACGAGTTCTTTCACAAGCTGCCGCCTTTTGTCGCAACGGAGAAGAATGAAGGGCGCAATCGCTGGCACTGGCGCTTCGATACGCCGGAGAAATACCAGGAATATATGAAAAACTACTACCGGCTCGCGACCGAGGTGGATGCCACGTGCGGGCGCGTTCTGGCCGAGCTCGATGCTCAAGGCGTGCGCGGGGAGACGCTGGTGATTTTCACAACTGACAACGGCTATTTCCATGGGGACCATGGGCTGGCGGATAAGTGGTATCCGCATCAGGAGAGCATCCGCGTTCCTCTTATCGTAAGTGATCCCCGGATGCCGAAGGACAAGGCTGGCACGACGAACGATGACTTCACGCTCAATGTGGATCTCGCGCCGACGATTCTTGCAGCGACCGGATTGATTGCACCGGTGACTATGCAAGGCCGGGATTTTTCACCGCTCTATCGCGAGGACAGAAAGCAGGAGTGGCGGACGGAATTTTTCTACGAGCATGCGATTATCAAAAACTCCGATTTCATCCCCGCATCCGAGGCACTGGTGCGGAAGGACGTGAAGTTCATGCTGTGGCCGGATTTTCAGTATGAGGAACTCTTCGATCTGAAATCGGATCCCGGCGAAACGAACAACATCGTCGCGCAGAAAAAGGAGGTCGCGGACGAAATGCGGAAGCGATTCGCGGAGCTGAAAGCCGCTGCGCGATAGGCGCGGAGAGCGGTGTGATTACAGTGAAACTCCGCGTTTCCACGGCAGGAAATCATCCTGTGCGAGACGCATGGACGCTGGAATCACGCGCCCGCTGGCAACTTCGATGAGGAAATCGAGCAGGCGCTCTCCAGTCGCGGAAATGGACTCTTTGCCGCGGATAATTGCGCCGGCGTCGAAGTCGATGATGTCCTGCATGCGCGCCGCGAGTTCGGAATTCGTGCTCATTTTTACGACCGGGCATATCGGGTTTCCGGTAGGGGTGCCGAGGCCGGTGGTGAAAACGATGAGATTGCAGCCCGAACCGGTCAGCGCGGTGGTCGCCTCGACGTCGTTGCCGGGCGTGCAGAGAAGCGTCACGCCTTTGCGAGTGGCGACGGGTTCCGGGTAGTCGAGAACATCGACGACGGGCGCGCTGCCGCTTTTGCGCGCCGCGCCGAGGCTCTTCATTGCGTCCGTGATAAGGCCATCGCGGATGTTTCCGGGTGATGGATTCATTTCGAATCCGCTGCCGACTTCGCGCGCACGGGCGTCGTATCGGCCCATGAGGTCGAGGAACTTTCCCGCCAGCCGTTCATCGGTGCAGCGGTCGCAGAGCCACTGCTCGGCTCCGCAGAGCTCGGGGAATTCACAAAGGACACCGCTGCCGCCGAGGGCGCAGAGGAGATCGGAGGTGTGGCCGAGCGCAGGGTTCGCGGAGATGCCCGAAAAACCGTCGCTGCCCCCGCATTTCAGACCGAGGATGAGTTCCGAGATGGGACATGGTTCGCGACGGAGTTCATTGGCGGCGGCGATGCCGCGAAATGTTTCGCGCAGTGCGAGTTCGATCAGGCTCTGTTCGCTCGCGGACTTTTGCTGCTCGAAAAAGAGGACGGGCTTTGTTCCGTCCGGCTGCCGTCGGGAGAGTTCCTCGCGGAGGATGGATGCCTGGGCATTCTCGCAACCGAGGCTCAGGACGGTGGCTCCGGCGACGTTCGGATGCGCGATATATCCGGCCAGCAGACCGCAAAGTGCGTGTGCATCCTGCCGGGTCCCGCCGCATCCCATCGCGTGGGTGAGGAATTTCACGCCGTCCACATTTGGGAAAACGCGCGCCTTTTCACCAGCGGATGAGAGCGCCACGGAATCGAGCGGCGAGCCTGTGCGGCGGGCTTCGACAAGATGCTCGACGAACCCGGTGTAAGGCGTGGTGACCGCGTATCCGAGGCCCTTCGTCAACGCCTCGCGCATGATGTCCACATTCCGATTTTCACAAAAGACCATCGGCAGAACTATCCAGTAATTCGCCGTGCCGCAGCGGCCGTCCGCGCGGCGGTAGCCATCGAAAGTCCGGCCCGTCCATCGGGAAATATCTGGTGCCTGCGAGTTCACTTGCTGTCCGCGGATATCGGGCGCGGCGACAGCGTGTATCGTGTTTTCGCGGGTGAGAGCTTCGCCTTCAGCTACGTCGCAAGTAGTCCGTCCGGCGACGGTGCCGTACATACGGACGGCGCTGCCGGTGGCCAGAGGTTCGGCGGCAAATTTGTGCTTTGCTGCGACGTTGGTCTTGAGCGTCCAGCGCTCCACGGTCTCGCCGGCGGCGAGCGGGCGAAGGGCGACGACGGCATTGTCGGTCGGGTCGAGGAGCTGAATGGATGCGGGCATCGTGGTCCCGGACTTTCATCGCGAAGATGCCGTTTGCACAAGGCCGAATGCGCCGCTCTGAATTCGCCCGTTGACCGATGGGCGTCGGATGCGTTTTGCTCGGGGCACATGGCTTATGAATTTACACTGACCCGCCGCATTGAGTTTGCGGAGACTGACATGGCGGGGATTGTGCATTTTGCGAACTTCTACCGCATGATGGAAAACACCGAGCATGCGTTCTTTCGATCGCTCGGTTTTTCGATCCACGGGGACTACGATGGCGTCCATATCGGCTGGCCGCGCGTTTCTACGGCGTGTGATTTTTTTAAACCGCTGCGTTTTGAAGACGTGGTGGACATTGAACTCATCGTCGCAGAAGTCCGCAACCGCTCGATTCGCTACGGCTTTCGCTTTTGGAAAACGGACGCCGGGGAGCGTATCGAAGTCGCCCGCGGGATGGTTTCCACCGTCTGCGCGTCGGTCGATAAAAAGGCTGGCGTGATTGCGGCGGTGCCGATTCCCGAGGTCATCCGCGCGCAAATCATTGCCGCGCCGCCCGAAATGCTGACAATCTTCTCACCATCATCGGCCAAGTAAAATCGCCGGTCGAGGGTCTCAATCACCGTTCAATGTCCAATCAACCACCAACTAAAAAATCAATGACCTGGCTTCTGTTTGCTTTCCTCACCGTCTTTTCATGGGGCGTCTATGGCGTCCTGCTGCACAAGGGGCAATCGGGGATCGGGCTCACTGACCCAAACGCGCGCTACAAGGCGTTTCTGTTTGTCGGGTTTGCCTACTTTCTCGTGGCCGTGCTCGCGCCGCTGATCATGCTGCGTCTTAGCGGTAAACCGGGAGCGACAAACTTTCTATCCTATCCGACTGCGGGATGGACGTGGTCTCTTGTTGCGGGCGTGGTCGGAGCGATCGGCGCGTTCGGTGTCCTTCTGGCGTTTGGCGCGGCACCGGCACCGAAGACGGCTTACATCCCGGTGATCATGTCGATCATTTTTTGCGGCGCCCCGATTGTAAACGCCCTCGCATCCATGTTTGAGCACCCGCCGGAAGGCGGCCTCGCTGCTGTGAAGTGGCAGTTCTGGGCGGGCATTCTCATCGCCGCGATCGGCGGAAGCATGGCAGCGCTTTATAAGCCGGATGCACCGGCGAAGCCGCATGCTGCGCCGACGACTGCACCTGTTCAGGCTCCATCAAAGTAAAAGCGGATGTGGACCGCGAAGAAAGTAGCCCGCGAGTCCCTTCGCGGATTTGGAGCTACCGGCGAAGCCGCGCGCTTAAAGACTTCTCGCTTCGCGAGTGATACAGAACCGCGAAGAGACTCGCGGGCTACTTTTTTCGCGCCATGACGCTCGACGCGCTGCTCCACGCCATTGCCGGGAATCCCTTCCAGCGTCCGCGCATTGCGAACGGCTGGAGCGGTGTTCCGTTTACCACGAAAACCGAACTCGCCGAAGACTTCGCGGCGCATCCGCCATACGGCACCAATCTCACTTTTCCCCGCAGCCGATACACGCGGTTCTGCCAGACGAGCGGGACGACGGGGAAGCCGCTCGCCATTTTGGATACACCGGAGTCGTGGGACTGGATGCTGAGCAATTGGGCGCGCATTTATCGCGAAGCGGGCGTGCTTCCGGGCGATTGCATTTACTTCGCCTTCTCATTCGGGCCGTTCCTCGGTTTCTGGACGGCATTCGAGGCGGCGGCAAAATACGGTGCACTTTGCATTCCGGGCGGCGGGCTTTCCAGCGCAGCACGGCTTGGTGCGATGATGACGCATCGGCCTCGCGTGCTTTGTTGCACACCGACTTATGCGCTGCACCTCGCCGATGTCGCGATGAAGGAAGGTGTGAAGGCGCAGGTGGAGAAAATCATCGTAGCGGGCGAGCCCGGCGGAAGTATCCCGAGTGTCCGGGAGCGAATCAGCGCAGCGTGGAATGGAGCAGAAGTGCTCGACCACTACGGCATGACGGAAGTCGGCCCGGTTGCATACCAAAGGCCCGGCGAGCCCAATGTGTTGCACATTATTGAGGAGAGCTATTTTGCCGAAGTCATCGATCCGGCGACGCTTGCCCTGGTTCCCGATGGAACCGTGGGAGAACTCGTGCTCACTCCACTTGGTAGGATTTCATGGCCGCTGTTGCGCTACCGGACGGGCGACCTCGTCTGCCGTCGTGGCAATGCGCTGGAGGGCGGAATCATCGGCCGTGCGGACGACATGGTGGTGGTCCGTGGCGTGAACATCTACCCGAGCGCCGTGGACGCTGTGGTGAGGGGCATCCCGGAGATCGTGGAATACCGCGTCACAGTCGCGAAACGCAGTGAAATGGCGGAGCTTTCCATTGAAATAGAAACGCCCGACTCCTCCGCAGCCGCACGTCTCGAACGTGCGCTCACCGAGGCCTTCACGTTGAGAATCCCGGTTTACCGGGCCGATGGATTGCCCCGTTTCGAGCTAAAGGCCCGCCGCTGGGTCCATTCGTAGCCATCGCGTTGGGGAGAATTCTCTTTCTCTAGGGGTGGGTGTTCAGCCATGATCGCTGGTTCTGAACGCCGCGATTGTTGTCGGTGTTCGGCATCTATTTCCATGCTGACTATCCGCAATTTAAAAGTTTCCGCTGGTGGCCGAATGCTCTTTGAGGGCGCGGACATGCAGATCAACTACAGCGAGCGCGTTGCTCTGGTAGGCCCGAACGGTGCGGGCAAATCAACGTTGTTCGGCATCATTTTGAGGAAGGATACAGCCGACTCCGGAACGATGGAACGCGATGCGTGGACGACGGTAGGATTCCTCCCGCAGGAAGCCGAGGCTATCGGGGATGAGACCATCATGGATGTCGCCACGGGCCGGGTCGGGGAATTGCCCGGGCTGGAAAAGCTCCTGCATGAATTGGAAGCGAAAGGCGCTGTGGATTCGCCGGAATACATGGAGGCACACGCCAAGCACGAGGCGCTGAGTAATCCGCAGGTCGAGGCCAAGGCCAAAAAGATCATGCACGGTTTGGGCTACCGGGGGACCGATTTTGACCGTCCGGCGCGTGAGCTGAGCGGTGGATGGGTGATGCGTGCGCATCTTGCCCGATTGCTGGTGATGGAGCCTGATTTGCTCCTGCTCGACGAGCCGACCAACCATCTCGATCTGCTCTCGCTCCTTTGGCTCCAGCAGTATTTGAAGACCTATCCGGGCGCGATCCTGCTGATTTCCCATGACCGGCAGTTCATGGATGAGGTTGTGGAAAAAGTGTACGAGATTTCCGAGAAGCGACTCCACGAATACTCGGGCAATTATTCTGCTTTCCTCGAACAGCGGGAGGAGCGCTACGAGCACCAGCTTGCGGCTTTCAAGAACCAGCAGAAGGAAATCACCGCGCTGCAAGAGTTCGTGGATCGCTTCCGCTCGGTCGCATCGAAGGCGTCGCAGGCGATGAGCAAGCTCAAGCAGATCGAGCGCATGGAAAAGGCCGAGAAGCCGGTGCCGCCGCGCAAGCCGTTCCGGTTTCAGATTCCCCAGCCGCCGCGAATCGGCCAGCGCGCCATCTCCCTCGAGAAAATCGCCATGGCTTACGGTGAACACGTCGTTTACCGAAACCTTGATCTCACCATCGAGCGCGGCGAACGCACTGTGCTCGTCGGTCCGAACGGCGCTGGAAAAAGCACGCTGCTCAAGATTCTCGCGGGCGTCGTGGACTTCCAGAAAGGCACGCGCTCCGAAGGCCTGAATGCGAAGATCGGTTACTTTAGCCAGCATCGTGCGGCCACGCTCGATGCGAACAAGTCGGTGCTTCAGGAGGTCATGGACGTGGGCGGAGTGAGCCTTTCGGAGAATGAAGCGCGTGGCATTCTGGGCTCGTTTCTTTTCAAAAAAGACGACATCTTTAAGAAGACCTCGGTTCTCAGCGGTGGCGAAAAGACACGGCTGAACCTAATAAAATTCCTCGTCGATCCACCGAACCTTTTGCTCATGGACGAGCCGACGACGCACCTCGATATTCTCACCGTGGAGTCCCTGACGCTGGCGCTTGGCAGCTACGAAGGCACGCTCGTCTTCATCTCGCACGACGTTCACTTCATCCGGAAACTTGCCACCAAAGTCTTGCACGTAAAAGGCGGGGGGCAGGTGATTCCTTATCCCGGGGGCTACGACTATTTCCTCGAGAAAACGGCGGCCGGCGACGAACGGGCTGCGCTTACGGCGGATTAATGCGGTGAAGGCATTTTTGGAAGCAATTCCGTTCCGTTGCTAAACTCGCGGTTTTCTGCGAGTCGTATCGGTGCCAGATGATTCGACAATTTTCCATCGCCTACCTTGCCGCCGTTGCTTTTGCAGTCGGCGACGATGCATTGCCGGAGCGAGTTCGTTTTAACGAGCACATCCGGCCGATTCTTTCGAACCAATGTTTTGCGTGTCATGGTCCGGACGAGAAGCATCGCGATGCCGACCTCCGGCTCGACAAGCGTGAGGGCGCGCTGGCGGACCTCGGCGGCTATGCTGCGGTGGTGCCGGGAAAGCCGGATGTGAGCGAGTTGATGACGCGCATCGTGAGTGACGACAAGGACGAGGTGATGCCTCCACGGAAGTCGAAAAAGCCAAAGCTGCCCGCACGGGACGTGGACTTGCTGAAAAAGTGGATCGAACAAGGTGCGGAATACGAAGGCCACTGGGCGTTTCTTCCCGTGGCGAAAGCGGAGCCACCTCCGGGAGCGGACAATCCGATCGACGCGTTTGTGCGAAAGCGGCTCGCGGCGGAGGGGATCAAGCCATCGCCCGAGGCGGATGCGGCAACGCTGTGCAGGCGGCTTTTCCTTGATCTCACGGGGCTGCTGCCGACGCCGGAGGAAGTGGATGCGTTCACAAAGAACCCGGACGTTCCAAAGCTCGCCGATCAACTGCTGGCCTCGCCGCACTACGGTGAACGCTGGGGGCGGCACTGGCTGGATCAGGCGCGGTATGCGGACAGCGACGGATATGCGCCGGATGCATTTCGGGCGGTGTGGCCGTATCGGGATTGGGTGATTCGCGCGCTGTATGACGACATGCCGTTTGACCAGTTCACCATCGAGCAACTGGCAGGCGACCTTTTGCCGAACCCCACGAAAGCGCAACTCGTGGCGACAGGCTTTCACCGCAACACGCTGATCAATACAGAGGGCGGCAGTGACCCGGAGCAGTTTCGCGTGGAGGCGGTGATGGACCGTGTGAGCACCACGGGATCAGTGTGGCTTGGGCTGACGATTGGTTGCGCGCAGTGCCATACGCATAAGTTCGACCCGATTTCACATCGCGAATACTATCAGTTTCTTGCGTTCTACAACCACGGCGAAGATCGCAACAGCAAAGGCGCGACTGTCCCGGTCGCCGCGGGGGAAATGTTTGGCAAGCCAGCGGAATCAACGGACGAGGCCGTGGGGGCAGGCGAACTCGAGAAGCTTCAGGATGAATGGGAGGCCGCGGAGCTGGCGAGGCAGGATGCAGCCGGAGAAAAGGCGAACGCGAAGCTCGCGGAGGCCCTGCGGATGCTGGATGCGGCGAGGAGTGGTGCGCAGAGAAAACTGGTGCGGGATGCTTTTGAAAAAGCCGAGCCGCGAGCCCGGAAGAAGCGCATCGGCAATAGCGACCCGGAGGCGCTGGTGGTCGAGCAGATGATCATGCGCGACCTGCCGAAGCCGCGGGAAACGTTCCTTTTTCTGCGCGGTGATTTTACCCGCCCGGATACGGCGGGTGGCTTGCTGAAGCCGGGCGTCATCGGTGCGGTGAACGCGGTGATGCCGGGGGTGCCGACGGAGTTTAAGTCGCGTCTCGATCTCGCGAAATGGCTGGTGAATCCGGCGAATCCGCTGACACCGAGGGTGACGATGAACCGCGTTTGGATGCACTATTTTGGCAGGGGACTCGTCGAGACGGAGGACGATTTCGGCACTCAGGGGACATCCCCGTCGCATCCCGATCTGCTCGACTGGCTGGCTGGAGAATTCGTCAAACGCGGCTGGAGTATGAAGGCCATGCACCGTCTCATCGTGACCAGCGCGACTTATCGCCAATCTTCGCACGCACGGCCCGATCTTGCGGAGCGTGACCCTCGAAACGTGCTGCTGGCACGGCAGGAACGGCTGCGAGTCGAAAGCGAGATCGTGCGCGATGCAGCGCTGTGCGCGAGCGGGCTGTTGAATCCGGAAATCGGCGGACGCAGTGTCCGCCCGCCGCAGCCGGACGGAGTGTATTCGTTTACCCAAAATGCGAAGTCATGGAAGACCAGCGAGGGCCCGGCGCGGTTTCGGCGCGGGATGTATGTGACCTTTTACCGGAGCGCTGCGTATCCGCTGCACACGACATTCGATGCACCGAATTTCCAGACAACCTGCACCCGGCGGATTCGGAGCGACACGCCTCTGCAATCGCTCACTCTGGCAAACGATCCGGCCTTCCTCGAAATGGCGCAGGCACTCGCCGTGCGGATGTATCGCGATGGAGGGGACCTTGATGCGCGCTTGATGCGGGGCTTTCGCCTGACGCTCGGAAGGGCTCCGGCGGACAAGGAGTTGAAGATTTTGCGCGACTATACGAACGCCCAGGCGGCAGATTTCGCTCTGGACGAAGCGTCTGCGAAATCATTGCTGTCACCGGACCTCGCACAGCTACCACCTGCGGAAGCAGCGGCCATGTTTTGCGCAGCGCGCGTGCTCCTCAATACCGACAATTTCATCACCCGCGAATGAACCCGCACTACGCATCACTCCGAGACATCACGCGCCGCCACTTCTTCGAAAAATGTGGCGTCGGTATCGGCGCGCTGGCGCTGAATCAGCTCCTCTCCGCGGATGGAGCGGTAAAGATCGATCCGGCAAATCCGATGCTTCCGCGCGCGCCGCATTTTGCGCCGAAGGCAAAGCGGGTGATTTACCTATTCATGGCGGGCGGCCCCTCCCAACTCGATCTGTTTTCGCATAAGCCAAAGCTGAACGAACTGAATGGCCAAAAGCCGCCTGCGAGCCTCATGTCGGGAAAGCGGTTCGCCTTTTTGAAAGGGACCGAGACATTGCTCGGCTCGCCGCGGAAGTTCGGGACTTACGGGCAATGCGGGATGACGCTGAGCGAGCTCTTTCCGAATCATCAAAAGATCGCGGACGACGTTTGCTGGCTGCGTGGCGTGACGACGGATGTATTCAACCACGGTCCCGCGAAGCTTTTCATGAATACCGGGTTTCAGGCACCCGGACGCCCGAGCATGGGCTCGTGGGTGACTTATGGGCTCGGGTCGCCGGCGAAGGATTTGCCGGGGTTTGTCGTGCTGCAAAGCGGACCTCGCGGGCCGCGGGCAGGTGCGCAACTTTGGGCGAGTGGCTTTTTGCCGACTTCGTTCCAAGGCGTGCCGCTGCGCGGAAAAGGCGACCCGATTTTGAACCTGCGCAGCCCGGAAGGAATGACCCGCGATCGGGAGCGCCATTTTTACGACACCGTTGCGGGGCTGAATCAAGCAAGGCTCGAAACGACCGGAGACCCGGAGATTCTGACGAGGCTGAACGCGTACGAAACCGCCTATAAAATGCAGACGAGCGCCCCCAACCTCATGGATCTTTCCGGTGAGAGTGCCGAAACTCTGGAGCTCTACGGGTGCGACCCCGCAGTGCCGAGTTTTGCGAGAAATTGTCTGCTCGCGCGCAGGCTGATCGAACGCGATGTGCGGTTCGTTCAGCTTTACCACACGAACTGGGACAGCCACGGCGGGCAGGGCGAGAACCTGAACGCCGACTTCGAGCTCGTCTGTCGCGATGTGGATCGTGCATCGGCGGCGCTTGTGCTTGACCTCAAACAGCGCGGATTGCTCGACGACACTCTGGTCATTTGGGGCGGCGAGTTTGGACGGACCCCGATGGGCGAGAACCGCGCGACCTTGGGCCGCGATCACCACGTCGATGCCTTCACGATGTGGATGGCTGGTGGCGGCGCGAAGCCGGGGATCTTTGGCGAGACGGACGAGCTCGGCTTCGGCGTGATTGATGGAAAGGTCCACGTCCACGACCTTCACGCGACCATTCTTCATTTGCTCGGCTTTGACCATGAGCGCCTGAATTTCCGCTTCCAAGGCCTCGATATGCGGCTCACCGGCGTCTTCGGGAATCTGGTGAAAGGCATCATCGCATAGCCGGTGTCGTATGATGCGGCGCATTCGGATGCGTCGAATCCGCGGGTCGTCTTTGTAAAGGCTCGGTAAAAGTTTGCACCGTCCACGGTTTTTGAGAGTTAGACTGAGTATCCGCTGGTTTTTTTCAGCGGCGAAACAGCCCAATCCACAACAACGATGAAACTTGCTCTTGCTCTCCTGTCGCTCATTACGACCACCCACGCCGCCGACTGGCCACGCTTCCGCGGGGCGGATGGCAGCGGAAATGCCGGAGATGCCAAAGCGCCTACGACATGGAGCGACACGGAGAATGTCAAATGGAAGGCCGCGTTGCCTGGACCCGGTTCATCGAGTCCGATTGTCTGGAAAGACCGCGTTTTTGTGACATGCTACTCGGGCTACGGCGACGGGAGCGATGGCGCGATGGAGAAGCTCCAGCGCCACCTTGTATGCCTCGACCGCGCGACGGGTAAAGTCCTTTGGGATAAAGCGGTGGCCGCGGAAATGCCGGAGGATTCATACAGCGGATTTCTCACCGAGCACGGATACGCAAGCAGCACTCCGGCGACGGATGGCGAGCGGGTGTTTGCATTTTTTGGAAAGACGGGCGTGCTGGCGTTTGACTTCGCGGGCAAGGAGCTGTGGAAGGTCAACGTCGGCAAGGAATCCGGTAATCGCCGCTGGGGCTCGGGTGCGAGTCTGGTTCTTAGTGGAGACAAGGTGATCGTGAACGCGAGCGAGGAAAGCCAAAGCATCCGCGCGCTCGAGAAGGCCACTGGCAAGGAGGTGTGGAAAGCCCCGTCGGCCTCACTGGAGCTCTGCTATAGCACTCCTGCGCTCGTCACAGCAAACGACCGCACGGACCTCGTGCTCGCAGTCCCCGGCGAGCTTTGGGGGATGAATCCCGATACCGGGAAGCTGCGCTGGTTTGCCGGCACGGGAATCAGCGGCAATGTCTCGCCAAGCGTCATCGCGGCGGATGGGAATATCTATTTAAGCGGCGGCTTTCCGCGCCTGGGTATTGCGGCGGTGAAAGCTGGAGGGAAAGGCGATTTGACGGACTCTGCGGTTATCTGGAGCAATCAGAACGGATCCTACGTTCCGTCGCCAGTCGTCACCGGCGGGCATCTTTACGTGGTCAACGATCAAGGCTTTGCGCTTTGCCTGAGCGCAAAAGACGGCGCGCTCGTTTATAAAGAGCGGCTCCCCGGAGCCTCTGCCACGGGGCGCGGCGGAAAGCCGTTTTACGCGTCTGCGGTGCTTGCGAACGGACTCGTCTATGCCGTCAGCCGGCAAAACGGGACGTTCGTTTTCGACGCGAGTCCGACTTTTAAACTTGTCGCGCAGAACAAGCTTTCTGGCGACGATTCGCAATTCAACGGCACGCCTGCCATCGCGGACGGCCAGATCTTTCTACGCTCCAATCGGGCGCTTTACTGCATCGAGGCGGGCTCGGAAAAAACAAAGTAACCAACAGACATCATGAAAACAAAAAGCATCATCCTCGCGCTGGCAATCGGCGCATCATCCAGCCTCGTTAACGCGCAAGATGCGCCACCGCCGCCGCGACCGCCGGGCGGAGATCGGCCTGCTGGCGAGCGCCCGCCAGGCGACCAACCACGTGGTGAACGTCCGCAGGGAGATCGCCCGCGCGGAGAGGGCCAGCCGAGGGGCGGAGACCGTCCGCAAGGCGACCGCCCACGGGGTGAACGTCCAGAGGGGGATCGTCCGCAAGGCGATCGTCCTCCTGGTGAGTTTCGTCCGGGTGGACAGGGCGGGGGACCGGTAGCACCAGGCCAGGGATTCCGTCCCGTCAGCCCGATCATTGAGGCGCTCGACAGCAATAAAGACGGCACTATTGACGCAGACGAACTCGCAAAAGCTGCCGAGTCGCTCAAGAAACTCGATAAAAATGGCGACGGCAAAATCACCGAAGAGGAGTTCCGCCCACAACGCCCCGGCGGTTTTGGCAATCCCGGTGGATTCCCGGGCGGTCCTGGTGCAGGTCCGGGTGGTGAAGGTCGCCAGCCAGGTGCTCCCGGCGCTGCTCCGGGTGTTCGCGGCGAAGGTCGTCCACAGGGTGGACCCGGTGGTGCAGGTCCCGGCGGACGCGGCGAAGGTCGTCCGCCCGGTGGCGGACAGCCCGCGCCCGGCGGAGAAGGTCGGCCTGTACGCCCTGAGCTCGAGAGGTAGAGTCAAATCGCAATCACATTCGCAGAGCCGCATCGATCCGGTGCGGCTCTGTGCGTTTGTGGCTGGAAGCGTCCGGCAAAAATCGCCGCTTTCGCTCGCGAGGCTGGCGCTCGCAATCCTGACTGTTACGGTCGTTTGCTCATGGCGATTAAAGCAACCATTTACAAAATTCAGGCGGAACTCGCGGACATGGACCGGGGCTTGTATGGCGACTACAGCCTCACGATTGCCGCGCATCCTTCCGAGACCGATGAGCGGATGATGGTGCGCTTTCTGGCGTTCATTCTGAGCGTGCCGCTGAACAGTGATGGCGGGGAGCTGGAGTTTGGGAAGGACATCTCCGACAACGACGGGCCGAGCGTCTGGCAGCGGGACCTCACGGGGGACATCGTGCATTGGATCGACGTCGGGCAGCCGGATGATCGACGACTCATGAAGGCGAGCGGTCGGGCGCAAAAAATCAGCGTATTTTCGTATGGCACGAGCACGGCGATTTGGTGGGCGGATACGGCGACGAAGATTACGCGCGCGAGAAACATTTCCGTGTGGCAGATTTTGCCGGAGCAAAGCCGGGCGCTCGCCTCGGTAGTGCAGCGGACCATGCGATTCAACGTCACCGTGCAGGATGGAATCGTGTGGGTCGGTGACGGAACAAAGTCCGTGGAGATCACGCCGATTCGACTTCTGGCAGCCGCGGAGGAGGATTGAATGGCGACCGCTTCCGAGCATATAGACCAACATGAAACGCAACCGGCGGCACTCGACGAGCGCTGGACGCTGATCCGGTATCCTCTAGTGAATCGTACACAACTGTTCGAGCTGCAAGACGCTCCCGAGGAAACGACAAACCTCCGGGATAAGTCCGAGCGTGCTGCAACAATGAAAGAGCTGACCGCGTTGCTGGAAAAGGAGCGCGCGCATTTTCCGGATCCAGGAGCGAAGCAAGCCGACGCTGGAAAGAGCGAGGAACAGTAGGAAACGAAGCGCTTTGATGGCGGAGCGTGCGGGGTTTACTCATTGGCCAACTCTATTTCATGAATGCTCAAACTACCCATTTCCACCGGACACTACGCCACGCGGCGTATGCTGCGTTGACTGCTATCATCTCATCAACGCTGTGCGCCGAGAACTGGCCCGCTTGGAGAGGGGCGACAGGGCAGGGGATTTGCAATGAGCGCAATCTTCCTACGACTTGGGATGCGACAAACGGTGTCAGGTGGCGGGTAAAGTTGCCGGACAAGGGAAACTCCACGCCCGTCGTGTGGGAGGACCGCATTTTTGTCACACAGGCAATGGTCGCGGAGAAGACGCGGGGTGTGATGTGTTTTGATCGCAAAGCGGGGAAGCTCCTCTGGCAATCGTCGGTGAGTGTGAATGAGAACGAGCCGACGCACGATACGAATCCGCCCGGTTCTTCATCGCCGGTGACGGACGGGGAGCGGGTGATCGCCTGGTTTGGTTCGGCGGGGATAGTGTGCTACGACCTCGACGGAAAGGAGCTGTGGCGACGGGAGCTCGGCAGGCAGCGCCACGAGTGGGGCTGGGCATCATCGCCCGTTATTCACGGCGACTTGTGCCTGCTGAACTTCGGTCCCGGCGAACGGCAGTTCCTCGTGGCGCTCGATAAGAAGACGGGAGCGCTGGCGTGGCAGGTGGATATTCCGGTTCCGGAAAAGAAGGGATGGAATGGTTCGTGGAGTACGCCGGTGATGATGACGGTCGATGGAAAAGCGCAGGTGCTGCTGAGTACCGCTGAAAAGCTGGCGGCATTTGACCCAGCCGGAGGCAAGGAACTGTGGCACTCCGGCGGTCTGAATCCGCTCGTCTATACGTCGCCGATCTTCGGCGAGGGAGTCATCGTGACGAACGGCGGCTATAGCGGTTCGGCGCTGGCCGTCCGCGTGGGCGGGAGCGGCGATATCACGGAATCGCACCGTGTGTGGCACCAGCCCAAGACGCCTCAACGCATTGGTTCGGGCGTGATTCACGAAGGTCACATCTACATCGTGGACGATCCCGGTATCGCGCAGTGCATCGAGCTGAAAACCGGGAACTCCGTTTGGAAGGAACGCCTGCCTGCTAAGCCCAAGGCGACAACGAACTGGTCTTCAGCAGTGCTCGCGGATGGAAATATTTATTCGATGTCGCAAGGTGGTGACGTCTTCGTTTTCAAAGCCGCCACGAAGTTTGAAATGGTCGCGGTGAACTCGCTGGGCGAGCGTGCAAACGCATCCGTCGTCATTTCCAACAGCGACATTTTCCTGCGCACGTATGACGCGCTCTGGTGCGTAGGGAAAAGCGAGAACGCCCGGTAGGGGGAACATGAGGGCAGTTCTTATACCCGCTCAGCGGGCGTGCTGCCTTTGATTTCATCGTGCCGTTCCACGAGCCTCCCCGTTTGCAGCGTTAGTACGCGGCCCATTTTCCTCGCGAGTTCCGGGGCATGCGTGACCATTACGACGGCGACCTTTTCGCGTTGATTCATGTCCGCGAGCAACTCGGTGAGGCGTGCGGCGTTGTCGCGGTCGAGCGCGCCGGTGGGCTCGTCGGCAAGCAGGAGTTTTGGCGATGTGATGAGCGCGCGGGCGACCGCGACCCGCTGGCGTTCGCCGCCGGAGAGTTGTCCCGGACGGTGCTCCAGCCGATGGGAGAGTCCGACTGCTTCGAGCAACTTCACCGCCCGCTCGCGAAAGGCTGTGCGTTCGGCCTTTGTCGCTTTGCGTGCGAGCGTTGGGACGAGAACATTTTCCAGCACGCTGCAATGCGGCAGCAGATGGTGGAGCTGAAAGATAAAGCCGACCTCGGTATTGCGAAACTCCGCAAGCTCGTCGGGTTTCAGCGAACCGAGGTTTTTGCCGGTGACGATGACTTCGCCGCTCTCGGGCTGGTCGAGCGCGCCGAGTAGATTGAGCAGCGTGCTTTTCCCCGAGCCGCTTGGCCCGACGATCGCGACAGTTTCGCTCTCGCCAACGGTGAAGTCGCAACCCGCGAGCACGTGTACGGCAGTGTCGCCGGTGGCGTAGGATTTGGTAACGTTGCGAAGTTCGGCGAGCATGGAAGAAATAACGAATGACGAATGAACTACCGGAAGGCGAGCGGCTTTTCGCCACTTGTCAGCGCACTATCCCGCGAGTTCCTCGGCCGGGTAAGTCCAGATCTCGCTCAGCGTGGGATGATAATGCGGCACTGTGGCGAGCTGCGCAGCGGTGGCGTGGAAGTGCATGGCGACGGCAATTTCGTGGATGAGTTCCGTGGCATGCGGGCCGACGACTGCGCCCCCGAGAATCTCGCCGCTCCCGACAGATGCGATCAGTTTTACGAAACCATCCGTCTCGCCCATGCAGAGGGATTTCCCGTGGTCATTGAACGGATACTTCGCGCTGCGAAAAGCAACGCCGGTCTCGCGGAGTTCGCATTCCGAAGCACCGACCACCGCGACCTCGGGGTCCGAGAAAATCCCGTAGAGCCGGAGACGGTAATCGCTTTCCTCCAGCCCGCCGGACGATGCGATCACCCTTGCTGCATTGCGCGCCGCAATCTCACCCTGCTGGATGGCGATGTGGACAATCTCAAAAGGCCCGGCGACATCCCCGGCCGCAAAAATGTGTGGCTGGCTGGTCTGCTGCGTGGTGGTGACTTTGGGACGGCCGATTTCCGTGATCCCGGCAGCAGCCAGGTTCAATCCGGCGACGTTTGGCTCGCGTCCGAGCGCGTGGAGAATCTGCGCTGCTTCTACGGACAGCGTTCCCGATGCGTGCTCAAACGTGATGCGTTTTCTGGTGGATGTGCGGCCCGCGGAAAGCAGCTTCGTGCCTGTGTAAACCTTGACTCCACGCTGGCGCAGCCCTTCCACCAGGGCCTCGGCGACGTCTGCGTCCGTTCCCTTCAAGAGCTGACCACTGCGCTGGATGACCGTCACGTCGCGCCCCAACCCGGCGTAGTAAGTCGCAAACTCCACGGCGGTAGCGCCGCCGCCGAGAATGATGATGCTGGCTGGAATCTCCTCGGTATCGAGCACATCGTCCGTGGTCCAAAAGCCGGCTTCACTCAACGAAGGAATCGGTACCGCACCGACCTTCGAGCCCGTGGCGAGAAGGAACGTGCGGGCCGTGATGCGGCGCTCTGTTCCATCCGGAAATGCAGCCGCGACCGTGTTCGCATCCACAAACCGCGCAAGCCCGCGAACGAGGTCGAAGCGGCCATCCTGCAATTGCTCCGCACGGTATTCCGCGAAGCCGGAAATCAGCCGCCGCTTCCGCGCGATGATTTCAGTTCCATCAAATCCAAGAGCCTCAGCCCGCAATCCGAACTCGCCCGCGCGCCGCATCGATGCAAATCGCGACGCGGATTGCAGCAGCGTCTTGCTCGGCATGCACCCGCGCAAAATGCAGAGTCCGCCGAGCTCTGGCGCGCCATCAACGACACACGCTTTGAGCCCAGCCGCCACCGCCGTTCGCGCTGCGGCGTAGCCTGCACTGCCTCCGCCAATGATGAGAAAATCGTAGTCGTAGTTCATGGTTTTTTTGGAAATCCGTCCGGCAGCACTTCGTAGAGCAGCAGGAACTGCGGGAGATAAAACTTCAAGTCCGTCGCCGTCACAGTGCCGCCTTCTCGACGTCCGATTCCGAGAACGAGGCCGCGTTCATCAGGATCCACAAAGCGGAGCCACGGCGGCGTCTTCCGCGGGCTGTCCGCCAGGCGAAATCCGAGCGGCTCCAGCGGAGCCACGGTGCCGGTAATGGCGGCGGAATTAATCACCGAGGGATACTTTCGCGGATCGTCCTGCACCGCCAGATCGTGGATGACCACGTAGCGCACGCCATGGTCGCGAAGGATGCGCGTTTCCTCTTCCTCAGAGTCTGAGAGAAAGAAACGTGCAGTATCGTAGATTCCTGAAAAACTCTGGTGACTTGTCCCCGCGACACCCGGCTGGCGCGACCAATAGGCAAGCTGCGGGCTCTGCCACCAGACCGCAAGAAACGGCCGCTTTTCCGGGGCACGCATGAGCAGCGCGATACTTCGGAGTCCTTCCTGCTCGGCACGGTTTCGAGCCTGCGTTTCCTCGCGTCCTTCGCGCACGTCGAGCGGCGGATGCAAGCGGTCCGCCCATTCAAAAGCGAGCGGTATCAGTGCTGCAAATCCAGCCAGCCAGCCGAGCCACGTGCGCCGCAGTGAGGCGAGTTGCCACGGAATGCTGATTGCCACAGCCAGTGCGGAAAAGTAACCCCATCGCCGCTGCCAAACCGTCAGAACGATCATCACCACAACCAGCCCGAGCAATGCGAGCGCCCGTCGATCCTTCCGCCAGCCCAGCACGAGCAAGATTGGCGCAGAAACCCAAAACACGCCGAACCAGTACCACGGCAGCGCCCCTCTCGGGTTCATCACTTTCAATTCCCCAATCGTCCGACTCCACGCGATGAGCCTGTCCCGAAGCGCGGGATCGGGCCACGACATTCGCCAGCCATCGATCAGCAGTGCGAGCAACAAGATTGCGCCGAGCGCGATCCACCTCGGACGCACCGCACGCGCCAGCAGCGCCATCCTTCCGGAGATCGCGTGCCACACGATCGCCCCGGCCAGACATACGGCCGGTTCGTAGAGCGAGACCCACAGCGCGAGACCCCACGCGATTCCGGCGAGGAGGCTCCATTTGCGCGCCCGCCGCGCGGCCATGCCGGGATCCGCGAGCGCTATCTCTGAACCGATGGCCACCGCGAGTAACAGCACGAGCAGTGATTGATGATCCGGTCGTCCGAGCAAAGTGCCGTGCACAAGAATCGGGCTCACTGCAAAGAAGAGAATCATCAGCGCGCGAAACGGCACCCGCATCCGCCCCGCCCACCACCACATCCACAGCGCCGTCCCGACCGCCAGCAGCGGCGAGACCCAGGCTCCCGCGAGCTCCAGCGCGCGGTCCGGTATTCCGCCATCGAGCGGTCGAAACGCAAAGCTCATGCCTGCGATCAGCCAGTCCAGTGGTGCGGTCGTGTGCGGCGTGGTGCCCGCCGGCCAGTTCTCGAAATCATGATGCCGTATGACGAGATGCCCCTCCATGACCATCTTTGCGCGTGTCATCCGCGAATAGCAGTCGCCTTCCAGAAAATAGACATCCCCTCCGTGAAACACATCCGCACGATTGTGTGTCCGCGCCAGGAGGGTCAGCGCGAGTAAAAGCAGCAGGATTCCCCGCGACAGCCAGCGCTGCCAGTTCGGCGTGTTGATATCGGATTCAGGCATCGATCGAACGCAGACTACAGCCCGACCGGGCTGCTTTCATCAAGCATTCGTCCACATATTTCACCCGCCGGCATCGCCACTGTGTGAAGGGCCGGCTTTCAATTTTGACCGAGGCGGCTAGCCCGCAGGCTCCGGCGCATCAGCGCGGTCTTCGAACCTTGTAAATTCCTTGAGGAATGTGAGGGGGACGTCTCCGACCGGACCATTGCGCTGTTTGGCGATGATGAGGGTTGCTTTGCCCTTCATTTCGTCGCGCTGCTGGTCATTTTCGGCGTAGTATTCCTCGCGGACGAGAAGTCCCACGATGTCGGCGTCCTGCTCGATGCTACCGGACTCACGGAGGTCGCTCAGACGCGGGCGGCCCTTGCTTTCGCCAGTGCGCGATTCCGGATTACGGTTGAGCTGGGCCAGGACCACGATGGGGATGTCGAGTTCCTTGGCGAGTGCCTTGAGCCCCGAGCTGATTTCCGCAATTTCGAGCTGCCGGTTGTCCTGAGCGCGCTTGCTGGAACTCCGCAAGAGCTGGAGGTAATCAATGAAGATTGCCTGGATGTTGTGCTGCGCCTTCATCCGGCGCGCTTTTGCGCGAAGCTCCAAAATGGACAGCCCGCTTGTATCGTCGATGAGGATTTTTGCGGCAGCAAGCTTTGCAGCTGCGGCGGTGAGCGCCGGGAAATCGCGCTCGCTCAGAAATCCGTTGCGGATGCTGCCCATGTTCACCCGGGCGAGCGAGCAAAGCAGACGCTGGACGAGCTGCTGCGCGCTCATTTCCAGCGAGAACACCGCAACTGCATGACCGAGATTCACCGCGATATGCTCGGCGATGTTCATGGCAAATGCCGTTTTGCCCATCGAGGGGCGCGCCGCTACGACCATCATTTCCGCGCCATGGAGGCCGTCGGACATCTGGTCGAAAACCTTGAAGCCGGTCTCGAGCCCCATGATTTTCCCCCGGTTGTCGTAGAGCTTTTGGATGTCGCCTATGGCCTTCATGACCATGTCCTTCATGCTCGACGCCTTCTCCTTGTACCGGTCCTTCGAAATGGCGAAAATCTCCTGCTCCACCTTGTCGAGCAGACCTGTCACCTCATCCTGCTCGTCGTAGCTGCGGGCGGCGTATTCCGTGCAAACGCGGATGATTTCGCGCAAGACATATTTCTCCTGTAGTAGATCGATGTAATACGCCGCATTGGCCGCAGTCGGGAGGTAGGTGAAGAGTGACGTGACAAATCCCGCACCGCCGACCGATTCGAGCTTGTTCCGGTCCCGCAGGTTCTGGGTGATCGTGATGAAATCGATCGGCTGTCCCTTATCCCAGCACTCCAGTAGCACTTCGTAAATCTCCGCGTGTGCGGGGATGTGGAAGTGTTGCGGCTTGATCACTGATTCGGCGCACATGGCACCGACTTCGCGGGGCGCGAGCAGGAAGCTGCTCAAAACACCCTGTTCAGCTTCGGGTGCCTGTGGCAATAACCGGTGAATATCCGGTAAATAACTTACCTTGGATTTCAGGTCCGCGCCGGATTTCCCATCCGGCCTGTCGCGCCTCGGATTCGCCTGTTTGGCATCCTCGGCCATCGGTCGTTACTCCTTGGCAGGAGCCTTGTGCTTGGCTTTGGCTTTCGCCTTGAATGCACCGGCGGCTTTGTCTTCTTCCTTCGACTCGCCTTCGGCGGGGGCGGCGCCTTTCGCAGCCACGTTCACTTCCAGCGTCGCGGTGACGTCGTGGTGGAATTTGATGATGACTTCGTGCTTGCCGCTTTCCTTGATCGGGCGTTCGAGGTGAATCTTGTGCCGATCGATTTCGATCTGGCCACCGAGGGCCGCCTTGAGTTTCTCGGCGATATCGGCTGCTGTGATCGAGCCGAACGCTTTGCCGGTCTCGCCGGTTTCAAGTTCGATGTCGATCTTCAGCTTGTTGATCTTGCGGGCGAGGTCCTGTGCGTCATTGAGTTCCTTCGCTTCACGTTCGGCGCGCTTTGCCTTAAGAATGTTGATGCGGCGGAGCGTCGCAGGTGTGACTTCAAGTGCCTTGCCGCTAGGGACAAGGAAATTGCGTGCGAAACCGGCTTTGACTTTCACGATGTCGGCTTCAAGGCCGAGATTGTGAATCTTTTCGGTAAGGATGACTTCGGTAGTAGGCATAACTGGAAATTTTGTATAGTTCGGACGAAAAAGGGCGCGATGGATAACGGAGGGCGGGGGCTTTGTCAAAGTGCTTTTCCTCTTATTTTTGCCCGTCGTCTGAATTCCCTGCGGAAACGCCTTGTTCTCCTTTTGAGGCGCAGGCTTCCCCAGCCCCGTAGCTCGACTTTCCAAAGTTGAGTGCATGCGCTCCCAGCCGGAATAACTCGCACCGTACGTGGTTAGCCCCGGCAAGCGCACTACACCGCGTATGTCGATAGCCTCAAGGAGGGGGAACGTCCCATTCCCCTGAACCACGAAGTGGTTCCCGAGATGCTCGCACTGTAAGGAGACGCTTCGCGCCTCAGGGGAACGGGACGTTCGCCCCTCCTTGGGGGCTTTCCAGATTCCTCGCACCCTCCGAGGCACGCCGATTCTCGACATTGGAATGTCGAGCTACGCGAGCTGCACGCCGCCGGTGAGTAGCCGCTTTTTGGCGGTCTTGCCGTCGGCGTATTGGTAGAGGATTTCTTTTGCTACGTAAGCACCGTGGGTGACAAAGCTCTCGGTATTGCTGCTGATTTTCGGGCCTTCTTTTTCGAGCCACTTTGCGATGGCTTCGGGCGTGGTGGCGCTTTCTGTCCAAAACTCGGCGATGTCGAAGTCGAGCTCGCGGCATCGCGTAATGACGAACTCGCGGTCGAGGAATGCGAGGAGATTGCCAGCTTTTGGCCCGGCTTCGCGGTCGAGGAAAATGCGGTAGAGCGCCTTGAATGCGAGCGGTTGATCGATGGGCGTGAGGCGGGCGACTTGGAAGACGGTGCTTTGGATAGCGTCATCTTCCCACGCGATGCCGGGCAGCGCGTCGGCGAGCGCGTGCAGGAACGCGCGCTGCGTGTGGCTCAGCTCCGAGGCGCGGGCGGGCATGGTCTGTTGGAGACGCGTTTTTTCTTCCTCAGCGGCGAAATTTTCCACCCACTCGCGGGCGCTGCGGATACGTTCGTCGAGGCGTGCGTTATCGACTGGCGTGAGGTCGGTGCCGAGGCGCTTGGCGAGTTCGGCCCGGGCGTCGAGATGCGGCATTTGCACGAGCGCGGCGGCGAGCTGGATGTTGGCGGGGCGGTAGTTCGCGGGCTCGGCCATGCAGGCGAGGCGGTAGGTCATCGCTTCGTCGGGGTTGGCCTGGCCGTTGAAAAAGCGCGTGTGTGAGCGGTCAAATTCGTTGAAGAGTTTGACGATGCCTTCTTCGTTCGCCTCGAAATTGACGGGCGAGTTCGGCTTTGTGCGCGTCATGAGAAAGCGCAGGACATCGGCAGGCAGAAGATTTGCCATGTCGCGCGCGCTGGCTCCCAAACCTTTGCTGGAGGACATTTTCGCGCCGCCGACCAGGAAGAATTCATACGGCACGCGGAGCGGTTCGTCGCCACCATAGATGGCGCGATAGCACGCGGCCGAGACATCGCGCGAGCCGCCCTTCGTGGAATGATCCTTGCCCGCGCCTTCGATGGTGACAGGGAATTTTTTCCACTTCGCGGCCCATTCGAGCTTCCACGGAAGTTTTCCATTGCCGCCGAAAGGTGAGATTTTTCCTTCGTGACCGCAGCCGCGACCGAGCTGGAGTTTCGTGTTCACGCAGCGCGTCGTAAGGCAGCGGTAGGAGACTTCCTTGCCGTCGTAATCATAGACCTCGGTCGTGGCGATGCAGCCGCATTTTTCGCACAAAACTTGGAACGGATACCAATGGTCTGGTCGCACTGCGCCGCTGACTTCTTTATACGCGACGCGGACTTTGTCGGCGTTGCGAAGGATGACGTCGATCTCGCTGTCGAACTGTCCGCTGCGATAAATGTCACGCATCCGGTAGCGCTCCACTTTCACGCCGAGTTCTTCGAAGACCTGCCAGAATTCCTTCATGTAAAACTCCGCCATATCGCCCTCCGCGCCGCACGGAGCGGGGGTGTTGCAGAGCGGCCAGCCGATGTATTTTCCAAAATGGATGTCCTCGCCTTTGGGGATTTCGTCCACGGGATCGAAGTCGTCCACGCCGAAAAGATAGCGGACTTCAACGCCCTTTTCTTTCATGGTGCGAAAGATGGCGTCGTGGATCAGCACGCCGCGCAGAGCGCCCACGTGAACGCGGCCGCTTGGTGTTTTCGAGTCGTTGATTACATGCGGTCCCGCGCCAGCGCGCGCCGCGACATCTTCAGTCCAGAACATAGGGCGCGAAGGGATAGCGGGATACGGCGCGAGTGCAAGACGCGACCCCGCTTTTTCAAAAATGCGTCGATGCGCCCGCCGGGTGTGCTGCCGGCCAGTCGGCCAAGGCCCAGCGCAGCAGCCGGGGTCACGCGATCGCCTGACCCCGGTTCTCATGATCCCGGTTCGTAAGCGTCATGCTTAGCTCCGGCGGAGTTGGGTCGCCGTAAATTGCGTAATCCATACATTACGCATTCTATGAATTCGAAAATGGAACACGTTCTCAAAGTCGATGCCCATCTGCCGGATATCCGCGATGACTTCACCGACCGGTTTCTGGAAGGGCTTCCGCCCCCACGCCGTCGGCACTACACAGAAATCGCAGCTATGCACACAACCCCGCGTCGCCTCGAAAACATTGCTCGTGAGAAAGTGCGACGACGGCAGCAAATCGCGACGCGGAAGCTCATTTTTGTGGACCTGAATATCATCGCGCATCGCGGCTACGCGCTGGAGCTTTTCACCGCGCTCGTGCTGCTGAAACTGTAATGGTACGGCCTCGCCACGACGCTACTCGCGAACGGCGGCGAGAAGCCTGAACTGCACTCTTTTCAGTCCGCCCGCCCGCGCCAGCCCTGCATCGCCGCCATCCAGACCCAGTCTAAACGGCAGGGACAGACCCATTATCACTGCACCACCAACTTGAACCAGCGGGACCGGTTCAACCCCTAGTGGCACCGGGGCTCCGCCCGGATGCCTTCAGAAAAGTTTAGGCGTTTCCGGGTTCATGGTTTGTGGGACACGTTGTCTGTTCCAGTGTCAGGTATCAAGGATGTGTAATGAATAGCAGTGCCGGACTTCGGAGCGCGCAGGCGCACAAGGCGCTCCAAATCAGACCTGACGTTGTCGGCAAGGTCTTCGTATAAAATCACGGCTATGGATGGGTAATGGCATACTGCCCGAACGTTCGCGAAGCGTGGGTCTGTGTGGATAGCTGTGTCCAAGTCGGCTGCCTCAGCGTAGGGATTCGGTGGGGCAGGTGGCCTGGTAACGACATAGATGCCGAATCCAAGTCCCGCGAGAATAACAGTCGAAAAGAAAGCGACGGCAAGCCGTCGGACAGCAGGTGAATGCCGCTCGGAGGTAAGTCTGAGCGACCTGTGCTTCGGATTGCAGTCTGGCTCGGTCTGCATCTATTGGCATTCGTTCACACGAGGCGCGAGGAATCGCCTAACTTCCCATTATACGACCAGCAATTTTCGCCAGTCGTATCGCGGGCGACTCGGAGACGTGTGCTTTCTCTCTGTCGGATTGGTTGTTTGAGTGGATTGTTGTGCACATCTGCGTTTTTTAGCGAAGGGCAGGGGGATAGCGAGAATTCTTTCACGTTGTTGCGTGGAGAATCATCGCTCTGGCCGCGCCGCTTGCCGGGAAATCACGGGCCTACGTGGCCAGCCAGTTTACTTTTGGGCTGGCGGGGCTGCTGCCCCGGCTGTTGCGGGCTTGGACCCAGAGTTGGTAGAGGTCGCCTATGTCAAACGTGATGGTGGCGGGGATTTGCACGCTCAGCGCACCCTTTTCGCCGAGGGCTAGTAGCTCGGGCATTCCGCCGGGGCCTTCGCGCCAGAACTCCAGGCGCGTCGCCCCTTCCGGCAGGGCGAGGACGGTGAGGGTGCGGGTGCCGGGTGTCCACACAGGGAGGGCGGGGGCGGC